>NZ_BLPG01000001.1:3244444-3893333 GCF_011764445.1 Phytohabitans rumicis | reverse complement strand
GGCACGCTCTCCGCGGTGAAGCAGCACATCCGGGTGGCGCACCTGGAGGCCGGCCTGCGCTCGTTCAACCGGCGCATGCCCGAAGAGCACAACCGGGTGCTGACGGACCACGCCGCGGACTTGCTGCTCGCGCCGACCGAGGAGGCGATGCGCCACCTCGCGGCCGAAGGGCTCGCCGCCCGTGCCGAGCTGGTCGGCGACGTCATGGTGGACATCTGCCTGCGCATCCGGGACGCGGTGCTCGCCGGCGCCCACCCGCGGCCGGCGCTGCCACCCGGGATCGACGCCGACGCGCCGTACCTCGTGGCCACGCTCCACCGCGCCGAGAACACCGACGACCCGAAGCACCTGCACAGCCTCGTCGACGCGCTGACCGACCTGCCCGTGCCGGTCGCGCTGCTGGCCCACCCCCGCCTGCTGGCCCGCGCCGAGGAGCACGGCGTCAAGCTGGCCCGCGGCGCCGTCAGCGTGGGCCGCCCGCTGCCGTACGCCCAGATGGTCGGCGCGGTGCTCGGCTCGGTCGGGGTGGTGACCGACTCGGGCGGGCTGCAGAAGGAGGCGTACCTCCTGGCCCGACCCTGCACGACGCTGCGCACGGAGACCGAGTGGCCGGAGACGCTCGTCGATGGCTGGAACCACCTCGTGCCCCGCCCCGGCGACCTCGGCGCGACGGAGTGGACCGGCCTCGCGACCCGCCCGGCGCCCACCGCCGAACGCGCCACCCCGTACGGCGACGGCCGCGCCGCCGAGCGGGTCGTGCGCACCCTGGAGGGGAAGTGACCGTGCCGGCCTCGAACGACTCCTCGCGCCCTCACCTGGTTTACCTCGCGATCGGCTTTCCGCCGGCGGCTAAGAGCTGCGCCTACCGGCTCCGGGAAACGGCTAACCAGTTTGCCCGGATCGGCTGGGACGTCACCGTAGTAACGATTGCCCCGTCATCCTGGGAACGCGATTCCGGGCTGGATTACAGCCTTCTCGAGCAGGTCGACGATGGCGTGAAGATCGTCGAACTTCCGCTCGCCCGAGCGGATCTTGAAACCGATATCCGGCTGTTCGACCGGGACCGTGCGCTGGACCCCGCGAAATGGCTCAGAAAGCTGCGCAAGCACGAGCAGGACGTGTTTCCGGAGCCCGCTTTCGGCGCCTGGAAGGGCGCGCTGGAAAAGGCGGTCCTCGAGGTGCACCGGCAGCGCCCGGCCGACCTCCTGGTGGCCACGTGCGTGCCGTACGTGACGCTCGCCGCCGCGTGGAAGCTGTGGCAGGAGCACAAGGTGCCCTACGCGGTCGACTTCCGCGACGGCTGGTCGGTCGACGTCGTGCACGGCGGTGAGGCGTTCGCCGCCGACTCCGAGTCCGGCGTGTGGGAGCGCCGGGTGCTCGAAGACGCGATCTCGCTGTGGGTGGTCAACGACCCGATCGCCGGCTTCTACCGCAACCGCTACCCGCACCTCGCCGACCGCATCCACGTCGTCCGCAACGGGTACGACAAGGACAGCGTGTCCAGCGAGCCGCGCCGGGCCGACCCGGACGCCGGGCTGACCTTCGGCTACATCGGCACGGTCAACTTCCCGGCCCAGCAGCTGGAGACCGTGCTGGACGCGTGGCGGGCCGCCCGGGAAAGCGACCCGCTCATCGCCAAGTCCCGCTTCGAGGTGTACGGCCACATCGGAGCCGGTCCCGGCCGGGAAGCCAACCGCCTCATGGAGCTGATCCGGGGCGCGGCCGGCGACGGGGTGTCCTTCGGCGGGCCGCTGAAAAAGGCCGAAGTGGCCAAGGCGTACGCGCACTGGGACGCCCTGGTGCTGATCCTGGTCGGCGGGCAGTACGTGACCTCCGGCAAGGTCTACGAGTACATGGCCACCGGCCTGCCGATCGTCTCGGTACACGAGATCGACCATGACGCCACGCACGTGTTGACCGGCCACCCGCTGTGGACCGGCGCGCGCGGTCTGGACGAGGCGCAGCTCGCCGACGCGTTCCAGAGCGCCGGCCGGATGGCCGTCCAGGCGTCGGACGAGGAGCGCGCGGCGGTGCGTGCCCATGCCGCCCCGTTCACTCGCGAAGACCTCATGACCAAGGCCGTGCACCGCCTCGCGGAGCAGGCCCTGGCCAGTCGCCTCATCTCGGTGAATGGACCCGCCGCATGACCGCCGTGCTGTTGATCGCCGCCACCCCTCCCCAGCCGGCCGTGCTCTCCGCCTCGGTGCGGCAGCTCCGGGCGACCGGGGCCCGGGTTCACCTGGTCGCCGCGCTGGACGCGGACGACCTGCCCGACGGGCTCGACCTCGACGGCTTCCACGCGATGCCCGCCGACGTCAGCGAGGCCACCCCCCGCCGCCGCGCGGTCAAGGCGACGCCGGGCGAGCGGGTCTGGATGCACCTGCGCCGGCAGGCGTGGCTGCGCGAGCGGGCGCGCGATGCCGACGTACTGGTCGCGCTCGACGCGCACTCGGTGTACACGGTCTGGCGCCTGGCCCAGCGCAACCAGGGCGCCGACGCCCGGTTCGGCGTCACCGCCGCCTTGCAGGCCATCGCCGAACGGGGAGACAAGCGGGCCGCGGGCCACGTGTTGCCGCCGGCGCACCTGGTCGCCGGCGACGTCAAGAAACTGATCCGCTCGACGCCGCGCCGGGTCATCAACACCGTCACGGCGAAGCCTGTCATGCGCAGCGGGGCGGGTGCCCGGCTCTGGCTCTCCGCCCTCAAGGCGCCCAAGGTGCCGGACCCGGTGCGGGTGAAGGTGGCGTACCAGATCGCGGACGGCATGGCGTGGGCCGGCCGCCCGGCCGACGAGGCGAAGGCCCTGTACGCCGCCGCCAGCAAGATCAAGAGCCTGGCGCCGCGGGCCCGCCTGCGCGGCGAGGCGGCAAAGCGCGAACTGGCCGCGGGCCTCGCCCCCGCCGAGCTCACCCCGGCGGTCGTCGACCTGCTCGGCCTCGCCGACAGGTACTACCGGGCCCGCGACCACTGGAACGCGGCCGAGTACGTGCACCGGGCGATGAACGTCGCCTTTAACCGCGTACTGCACATCGACCAGCTGACCTCGCCGCTGGCGGCCGACCCGGACGGCTTCGTCGCCCCGTTCCGGCGGTCCGAAGCCGCGCGCAAGGTCGCCGCGCCGCTCGGCCGGAAGACCCCGGCCGCCCCCAGGCCCACCGGGCGGCCGCTGCGACTGCTGATCGCGACCAGCGCCAACGACAACTTCCTGCCGCTGATCAGGGAGCACTACGAGCAGCACCCGGACGTCGAGGTCCGGTACCTCGACCTCGCCGTCAACCCGTCGCTGAAGAGCCTGACCTGGGCGAGCAAGCCGATGCTCGAGTACCGGTTGGCCGACGACACCACGCACGGGCGCAAGACCGAGCAGCGGCTGCGGCCGCACCTGGACTGGGCCGACACGGTGTTCGTGGACTGGTGCGTCGCGCCGGCCGGGCTCTTCACGCTGGTCGACCCGGGCGACGCGCGGATCATCGTGCGGCTGCACAGCTACGAGGCCCTGACCCGGTGGCCGCACATGGTCGACTTTTCCCGGATCGACGACCTGGTCTTCGTCGCCAACCACATCCGCGACCTCACCACGTCGCTCGTGCCGTACCTGCGCGACGGCAACGGGCCGCGCATGCACGTGCTCGACAACGCGATGGACCTGAAGGGCTTCCTGGTCGAGAAGGAGCCGGAGGCCCGGTTCCAGCTCGGCATGGTCGGCATCAACCAGGTCGCGAAGGACCCGCGCTGGGCCGTCGAGGTGCTGCGCCGGCTGCGCGCGCAGGACGAGCGCTACCGGCTGCTCCTCGTCGGCGGGGAGATGGACCCGGACGTCAGCGTCGCTACCAAGGACTACCTGACGGCGTTCCGCGGCGACCTCGCCGAGCTGGAGCCCTCCGGGGCCGTACGCCGGTTCGGCTCGACCAACGACGTGCCCAAGGCGCTGGCCCAGATCGGCGTCATCCTCAGCACGTCGGTGCGCGAGGGCTGCCACTGCGGCCTCATGGAGGGGGCGGCCAGCGCGGCGGTCCCGGTCGTGCGGGACTGGCCGTTCTTCGCGGGCCGGCCGAACAGCGCCCGCACCCTCTACCCGCAGGACTGGGTGGTGGGCTCGCCGGAAGAGGCGGCCCAGCGGGTCCTGGACACCACCGGCACGGAAGAGGCATGGCACGAGACCGGGCGGCGCGCGTCGGCGCACGCGCTGTCCGCGTGGGACTGGTCAGCCGTACGCCACGACTTCGACCGGCTGATCCTCGGCGACGCCTAGCACGGAGTCGCGCATCGCGGCCCACCGCAGCGAATGCCGGATGCCGTCTTCGACGCTGAGGGCCGGCCGCCAGCCGAGCAGCTCCCAGGATCGGGCGCTCGTGGTGAACGTGCCGGCCGAGTCACCCGGCCGGCGCGGCACCTCGCGTACGGCGACCGGCCGGCCGAGGACGGCTTCGAACGCCGCGACGAACTCTCGCACGGTCGTGCCGTTGCCGGTGCCCAGGTTGATCGTCGTGCTCGCCGGCTCGGCCTCGGCGGGCAGGATCGCGTCGAAGCGCCGCAGCGCCCGCACGTGCGCCTGCGCCAGGTCCCAGACGTGTACGTAGTCCCGGATGCCCGACCCGTCGCGGGTCGGCCAGTCGGTGCCGGTGAGCTGGAACGGCTCCCCGGTGTTGGCCGCCTCGATCATCCGGCCCAGCACGTGGGTCGGCTGGGGGAGCTGCAGGCCGGTACGCATCGCCGGGTCCGCGCCGATCGGGTTGAAGTACCGCAGCGACATCGTCCGCACCGGGTACGCCCGCGCGCAGTCCGCGAGGATCTGCTCCACCATGGCCTTGCTCTGGGCGTACGGGCTGGTGGGGGCGATCGGGGACGACTCGTCCACGGTGAAGTCGGCGCCGGGCTGGTAGATCGCGGCCGAGGAGCTGAACAGGACGCGCCCGCAGCCGTTTTCGACGAGGCCGGCGAGCAGCTCCACCGTCTTGCCGACGTTTTCGCCGTAGTAGCGCAGCGGGTCCGCGACCGACTCGGGCACCACGATCGCCGCGGCACAGTGGACGGCCGCCGCGATGTCCGGGTGCTCCGCGAAGATCTTTTCGAGGAGCTGCCGGTCCGCGATGTCACCGCGGTAGAAGATCCGATCCCGGGCGAACTCGGCCCGGCCGGTGCTGAGGTTGTCGAGGACGACCGGGGTGATGCCGTCGTCGAGGCAGGCCGAGGCGATCGTGCTGCCGATGAAGCCGGCGCCCCCGGCGACGAGGACCTTCATCGCGCTCCGACCCGGTCGGCGATGGTGAGCGTCACCTCGTCCCGGGCCGATCGCAGCAGCGCGTCGGCGACCTGGACCGTCCGCAGCCCCTGGCGCAGCGAGACGATGTCGCTCTCCTTGCCCTCGACCGCGTCCCGGAAGCGCTCGTGCTCGACCAGGAGCGGCTCCCGCTTGCGGATCGCGTACCGGATCATGTCGCCCTCGGCGACCCCGCGGAACGCGCGGAGGACGTCCCACTCGTTGTCGAACGCGGCGTTGGCGTAGAACGTGAGGTCGGCGGTGAGCGTGTCGGCGACGAAGCAGCCGCGCTCGCCGGTGACCACCGTGGACCGCTCCTTGAGCGGGCTGAGCCAGTTGACCAGGTGGTTGACCATCGTGCCGTCGGTGAGCTGACCGACCACGGCCACCATGTCCTCGTGCGGCCGGCCGCTGCGCGAGACGGTACGCGCCGACACGGACTTGTACTGCTGGCCGGTGACCCAGCCGGTGAGGTCGATGTCGTGCGTCGCGAGGTCCATCACCACGCCGACGTCGGCGATCCGGTGCGGGAACGGGCCCTGGCGCCGCGTGACGACCTGGAATACCTCGCCCAGCTCGCCCGCCTCCAGCCGGGCCCGCAGGCTTTGCAACGACGGGTTGTAGCGCTCGATGTGCCCGACGCCGGCCGGCAGTCCGCGCGACTCGAACGCCTCCACCAGGCGCTCGGCGGCCTCGACGGAGGGCGCCAGCGGCTTTTCGATCAGCGCGGCCACGCCGTTCGCCGCCAGCTCCAGGCCGATCTCCTCGTGGAACGCGGTGGGGCAGGCCACCACGGCGTAGTCCAACCCGATGGCGAGCAGGTCGCGCAGCGTCGGCACCACCGGCGCGAGGATCGCCCCGGTCGGGTCGCCGGCCGGGTCCATGACCCCGACGAGCCGTACGCCGTCCATGTTGGACAGTACGCGTGCGTGGTTGCGGCCCATGGCGCCCAGCCCGATCAGGCCGGCGCGCAGCTGCGGCTCACGGCCGTTCATGATGCTCACATCGCCTCCGTGTTCGTGTCCGCCAGCCCGTTGACGGCATCGGCGATCCGGTCGAGCTGAGCCGTCGTCAGCGCGGGGAAGATCGGCAGGGAGAGCACCTCGGCCGCGGCGCGGTCGGTCTCCGGCAGGTCCCACGGTCCGGGGGTGCCCTCCGCGGTGAGGTACGGCCGCAGCCGGTGGATCGGCGTCGGGTAGTACACCGCGCTGGCCACGCCCTGCTCCTTCAGGTGCTGCTGCGCAGCGTCCCGATCGCCGGTCACCCGCACGGTGTACTGGTGGTAGACGTGCCTGGCCCCGTCGGCGACCGGCGGCACGATGGCGCCGGTGATCCGGGAGTCGAGGTACTTGGCGTTCGCCCGCCGCCGCTCGGTCCACTCGGGGAGCTGGGTGAGCTGCACCCGCCCGATCGCGGCCGCCACGTCGGTCATGCGCATGTTCGCCCCGACGATCTCGTTGGCGTACCGCTGCTCCATGCCCTGGTTGCGCAGCAGCCGCAGGGTGCGCGCGAGCGCCGGGTCGGCGGTCGTGATCATGCCGCCCTCCAGGGCGTGCATGTTCTTGGTTGGGTAGAAGCTGAAGCAGCCGGCGGCGCCGAACGCCCCGACCGGCCGCGCGTCCAGCGCGGCGCCGTGCGCCTGGCAGGCGTCCTCGACGACGGCGAGGCCGCGCTGCTCGGCGATCTGCATGATCCGGGTCATGTCGGACGGGTGTCCATAGAGGTGCACCGGCATGATGGCGGCGGTCCGCGGGCCGACGGCGGCGGCGACCGCGTCGGGGTCGAGGCAGAAGCTGCCCGGCTCGATGTCGACGAAGACCGGCTCGGCGCCGACGAGGCGGACGGCGTTGGCCGAGGCCGCGAACGAGAACGACGGCGCGATGACCTCGTCGCCGGGGCCGATGCCGAGGCCGAGCAGGGTCAGTTGCAGCGCGGACGTGCCGGAGTTGACCGCGACGCAGTGCCGACCGTCCACCAGGTCGGCGAACTCCTGCTCGAACGCGGCGACCTCCGGACCCTGCACAACCATGCCACTGCGCAGCACTCTTACGGCGGCCTCGACCTCGGCATCACCGATGACTGGCTGTGCTGCGGGAATGAACTGATCGTGCACCGCAGGCATTGACGACCCCCTGATGTCGCTTATGTTTCCGGCAGGTGATCGTAGCGTGTCTGGATGACCTGGGCCTGACGCAGCGACGCGGGCCGTGGGTACATATCGGACTAGCCGGAAATGCCCCTACTGGCGACCGGCTCGCCGCTCGTCGCGCCGAGCGCGGTGGCGACGGTCGCGGCCATGGACGACACGTATCCCTTCGGCAGCGGGGTACGGGCGACCGCGAGCCGCCAGTAGATCGGGCCGATGATCAGGTCGACGGCGGTTTCCGGATCGGTGTCCGCGGCCAGCTCGCCGCGGTCGATCGCCCGCTTGACCAGGTGCGCCGAGACTTCACGCTGGTTGGTGTGCAGCGCCTCTTGAAGCGTCTGCGCGATCTTCGGGTTGCGGGCCGCCTCGGCGAGCAGGTCCGGGATGATCTGCGAGGCCAGCCGGTGCTGGAGGGCCCGCGCCACGATCCGCAGCAACATCTCCAGGTCGCCGCGCAGGCTGCCGGTGTCGAGCTGCGGAAGGGTCTGGCCCGCGACGCCGGAGACGATCTCGAGCACCATCTCCAACTTGGAGCTCCACCGCCGGTAGACCGCGGTCTTACCCACGCCGGCCCGGCGGGCCACTGCCTCGATCGACAGGCGGCCGTATCCTACGGCTGCGAGCTCGTACATCACGGCTTGCCGGATCGCGCTGGTGACGTCCTCCCGGAGCACCGCGGCGCCGGCCGGGGCTCGCTTGCTTTCGGTCGTCACCAGGGCAATATAGCGCAGGACGCTACGGTTGCGTTCCGACGTGCGAGGGGACTATCCTCAACCGTGCGTCGATACGGTATCGTTTCATCGCTCGCCGGTTACGAGTCGGCGACGTGCTCATGACAAGGATCGGAACATGACCGATACGGCGGTAGTCGATCCCGACGCGGACATGCCCCTGGCGGAATTAGCCGCCAAGCATGGTCTGAGCGTTGCGGGCGCGCGCCCCGGCCTCGCCGAATACACCCGGCGACTGTGGGCCTACCGGCACTTCATCTCGGCGTACGCCAACGCGCGAGTGGTCTCGTCCTTCAGTACGACGCGGCTGGGGCGGCTCTGGCAGGTGCTGACGCCGCTCACCAACGCCGCGGTCTACTACCTGATCTTCGGCGTGGTGCTCAACACCAAGCACAACGTGCCGAACTTCATCGCGTACCTGTGCACGGGGCTGTTCGTCTTCGTCTTCAGCCAGACCGTCATCCAGGGCGGTGTGCAGGCCATCTCCGGCAACCTGGGGCTGATCCGGGCGCTCCAGTTTCCGCGGGCCAGCCTGCCGATCGCGCTGACGCTCACCCAGTTCAGCAACATGGTGGCGTCGATGATCGTGCTGATCGGGATCATCCTGGTCACCGGCGAGCCGATCACGCTCGAGTGGCTGATCCTGGTGCCGGCGCTGATCCTGCAGTCGGTGTTCAACGCCGGCGTGGCGATGATCGTGGCCCGCATAGGTGCGAAGCTCATCGACCTGAAGCAGCTGATCCCGTTCATCATGCGCACGTGGATGTACGCCTCGGGCGTGCTTTACAGCGTCACCCTCTTCGAGCAGCACCTCCCGCTGTGGGCTGCCCGGTTGCTGGAGGCCAACCCGCTGCTGGTCTACATCGAGCTGGCGCGGCACGCGCTGCTCGAAGGATCGCCGCTGGCCTCATCGGTGCCCCATCTGTGGATCCTCGCCGTCGGCTGGGCCGTAGTGGTCGGCGTCGGCGGATACGTGTATTTCTGGCTGGGCGAACAGGAGTACGGCCGTGGCTGAGCGCATCCCCACGATCGTCGCGGACGATGTGCACGTGGTGTACCGGGTGATCGGCGCCGGCACCCCCGGCACCGGATCCCCGGTGGCCAGCCTGCGGCGCATCGTCACCCGCAGCCGCCCGGCGACGGTCCGCGAGGTCCACGCGGTCAAGGGCGTGAGCTTCACGGCGTACCGGGGGAGGCGGTCGGGCTCATCGGCAGCAACGGCTCCGGCAAGTCGACGCTGCTGCGGGCGGTCGCCGGGCTGCTGCCGACCGACCGGGGCAGGCTCTACACGATGGGGCAGCCGTCCCTGCTGGGCGTGAACGCCGCCCTGATGAGCGACCTGTCCGGCGAGCGCAACGTGGCGCTGGGCTGCCTGGCCATGGGGATGACCCGGGCGCAGGTGCGCGAGGAGACGCCGAAGATCATCGAGTTCTCCGGCATCAACGACCGGGGCGACTTCAGCTCCCTGCCGATGCGGACGTACTCCTCCGGCATGGCGGCCCGGCTGCGGTTCTCCATCGCCGCGGCGAAGCGGCACGACGTGCTGCTGATCGACGAGGCGCTGGCCACCGGCGACGCGCAGTTCCGCCGGCGCAGCGAGGAGCGGGTCCGGGAGCTGCGCGCCGACGCCGGCACGGTCTTCCTGGTCAGCCACTCGTTGGGTTCGATCCTGGACACCTGCGAGCGGTCGATCTGGCTGGAGTCGGGCGTGATCCGGGCCGACGGCCCCACCCAAGACGTCGTCAAGGAGTACGAGGACTTCGCCAAGCGCAAGTGAGGTCCTCCCCCGTCGATCAAGGCCCGCCGCGTCGATCAAGGGCTTGTCCGTCGATCAAGGGCATATGGTCGTGCTTTGATCTCTGATCCACGACCGTTTGCCCTTGATCGACGTGGAAAGCCTTGATCGGCGAGCGGGGGTACGCCGGGGGCGGGAGCGCTCGACGTGCGGGTGTCGCACGGTGCCTTTACCGTTCTCTTAGAGCTTCCTTAAGAGGACGGACGGTGACCCTGAGATGGACGACCCGACCAGTGAGCTTCCCGAAGAGCCCCGGGCCCGCCGGGGCCGAGTCCTCTTCTGGCTGGCCGGAGCGGTCGCGCTAGTCGTGGTACTGGCCCTGAGCGTCCAGGCGGTCGGGCTCTGGCCGAGCTGGCGCAACCCGTTCGCCGAGGAGACGACCGACCGCAGCCAGCCGCCGCTGCTGGAGTCGATCCAGGACCTCAGCCGGTACGTGGCGGCCGAGGGTAACTTCCAGGTGGTCATCGACCTGGAGAAGGACCGGAAGTACGTGCCGGACTTCCTGCTCAACCAGCGCACGCTCTTCGTCGGCGCCGGCAGCGTCGAGGCGTACGTCGACTTCGGCAAGATCGGCGACGGAGCCGTGGTCGAGTCGGCCGACGGCACGTCTGTGGAGATCACGCTGCCGGCGCCGCAGGTGGGCGAGGCCGCGCTCGACCTGGAAAAGAGTTACGTCTTCGCCGAGGAGCGCGGGCTGATCAACCGCCTCGGCGAGGTCTTCGGCGGCGACCCCAACCGGCAGCAGCAGGTCTACCAGTTGGCCCAGGAACGGATCACCGCGGCCGCCAACGAGAGCGGGCTGCGCCAGCGCGCCGAGGAAAACACCCGCAAGATGCTGGAGGGACTCCTGCGCTCCCTCGGCTACACCAAGATCACCGTCTCCTTCACCGGCGCGACGTAAGCGCCGTCCGCCTCCCCGCGCGGTCCGGCGCCGCGCGCCGGTCCCGTTCTGCGGGCCGTCGCCGTCCGGCGGCGGCCGCGTCGATCAAGGACCGCCGCGTCGATCAAGGCTTTCTGCGTCGATCAAGGGCGAATGGTCGTGGATCGGAGATCGAAGCGCGGCCCTTTGCCCTTGATCGGCGGGGCGGACTGGCGCCGCGTGCGGTTCGGCGCCGGGCCTCCGTCGTCCGGCGGCGGCCGCTGTCGATCAGGGACCGCTGCGTCGATCTAGGCTTTCTGCGTCGATCAAGGGCGAATGGTCGTGGATCGGAGATCGAAGCGCGGCCCTTTGCCCTTGATCGGCGGGGAAGTCCTTGATCGGCGAGCCCGCCGCAGCACTGGCGGGGGCAGGGGGCGGGGGCGGGACCGTGGCGGGGGTGGGACGGCGGGCTATTGTCGTCGCGGTGGGGCGGGCCCGGCGCACTTTGGCAGGTCTGATCCATCTGTAACCCGCCGCGCGTAGAGTGCGCCGCGTAGGGACCGTTCAAGGATCGCAACCGGGAGTATGCCTGTGGTCGGCGCCGTGGCCAAGGACGAGATCGAGGTCACCGTCCTGCTGCCCTGCCTCAATGAGGCGGAGACGCTCGAGGTGTGTGTCACCAAGGCCCGCCGGGCGCTGGACGAGCTAGGTGTCGTCGGCGAGGTGCTGGTCAGCGACAACGGCTCGACCGATGGTTCCCAGGCGATCGCCACCAAGGCCGGCGCGCGCGTGACGTACGCGCCGATCCGCGGGTACGGCGGCGCCCTGCTGAACGGCATCGCCCAGGCGCGCGGCAAGTACATCGTCATGGCCGACGCGGACGATTCGTACGACTTGTCCAACCTTGAGCCGTTCATTCGGGAGCTGCGGGCCGGGCGCGACGTCGTCATGGGCAACCGGTTCCGGGGCGGCATCGCCAAGGGCGCCATGCCGCCGCTGCACCGCTACCTCGGCAACCCGGTCCTCTCCTGGCTGGGGCGAAGGCTGTTCGGCCTCAAGAAGGTCGGCGACTTCCACTGCGGCATCCGTGGCTTCAACCGCGACCGGATCCGCGAGCTGGGCCTGTGTATGCCCGGCATGGAGTTCGCCTCCGAGCTGGTCGTGCGCGCGGCGCTGAGCGGGTACGACATCGTCGAGGTCCCGACCACCCTGAAGCCCGACGGCCGCAGTCGCCCGCCGCACCTGCGTACGTGGCGGGACGGCTGGCGGCACCTGCGCTTCCTGCTCGTCTTCGCGCCGCGCAAGACGCTCATCTGGCCCGGTGCGATCATGCTCGTGCTCGGGCTGATCGGCACCGCGATCCTGTCGCTGGGCCCGGTGCGCGTCGCCGGCGTCGGGTTCGACATCAACACGCTCGTCTACACCTGCCTGGCCATGCTGGTGGGCACGCAGTTGCTGATGTTCGGCGCGTTCGCCCTGATCTATGGCCATAACGAGGGCATCACCAGCGAACGGCAGTCCGACCGATGGATCAGACTCGTCCGGCTGGAGACCTGTACGGCGGCGGGCGTCCTGCTCGTGCTGATCGGGCTGGCCGGCACCATCCTGTCGTTCTCCGCCTGGGGCGCGCGCGGCTTCGGCGCGCAAAACCTCGCCGAGGCGCTCCGGGTCGTCCTGCCCTCGTCCACCTGCATCGGGGTGGGCGTGACGGTGATCTTCGCCGGTCTCTTCTCCAGCCTGCTGAGCCTGCGCCGGGTCAACACCCCGCCACCGGACGCCGCCGAGCAGTCCGATAGTGAGTACGCCGCCACCACCAGCGCCTGATCGGGGAGCAGCAGAGATGGCGCTGGACACGGACGTTCCGGTCGAGGCCGAGCAGAAGTCCGCCGCCGCACCGGCGGCCGAGAAGAAGCGGTGGTTGCTGCATCCGGGCACGATCGCCGTGCTCACCTGGTTGGTGGCCACCCCGGTCGCGGCCATCATGCCGAGGCTCTTCAAGCACAACCCGTTCTCCGTCATCGGGTACGCGTTGCCGCTGACCGCCGCGGTCCTGCTGTGCGCCGGCGTGTTCCTGGTGACCCGGCGCTGGTCCGGTGAGCTGGTCGCGGGCGCTGCCGCGGGGCTCGCGGCGGCCTGGGTCGTGCTGATGCTGCGTACGGCGCTCTACGGCTCGCCGTACGGCTTCGGTGGGGTCGTCGGCGACATGATGCGCATGTCGGCGTCGGCGACCCACTACACCACCACGATCAAGCCGTCCGACTCCATTCCCGGCCTGGTCTCCGAGTACCCCCGCTGTACGCGATGCTGATCGGCCGGGCCGCGGTGGTCCTCGACATCCCGGCGTGGCAGTTGCTGGGCGACGCCGAGGTGATCACCACGTCGCTGGCGGTGCTGGTCGGCTTCCTGCTGTGGCGGCGGCACGTGGGGTCGTGGGTGGCCCTGGCGATCTCCTCCCTGGCGCTGGTGACCTGGGCCGACCCGCGCAAGGCGTTCGAGGTCGTCACGCTGGCGGTCTTCGTGCCGTGGGCGCTGGAGACGTTCGGCAAGCCGCCCCGGGCGCGGATGCACTGGCTGCTCTCGGGCCTGCTGGCCGGCCTCATGGTGCTCGTCTACCAGGCGTGGATCATCTACGCGGTCTTCGGGATCGTGGCGCTGATGGTGGTCACCTTCCGGGCCGAGACCGACCGCAAGGCGTACGTCCGGCGGCTGGCCCTGGTCGTGGCCGTCGCGTTCGTCGTGTCCTGCTGGTACGTGGTCCCGTACGTCTGGGCCATGCTCACCCAGAACGGCGAGCTGGTCTCCGACCTGTACGTCTCGCCCGGGATCAACAGCGGCCTGTTCCCGTTCCTGGAGTTCACCCCGATCGGGATGCTCCAGTTGGTGGGCCTGGTCGGCCTCGTGTGGTTCTACCGCTCGGTGTGGTGGGCCCGGCCGCTGCTCTTCCTGCTCGTCGGCGTGTACGCCTACCGCCTCATCGCGCAGGTGCGCTTCATCCTCAGCGAGCACACCTTCTTCCTGCACTACACGGCCCGGCTCTACACGGTGCTGCTCACCACCGCCGGGGTGCTGGTGCTCACCCACGTGGCCCCGATCGTGCTGCGTCGGGTCCGCCTGGTGCCGCCGCGGGTGGGCGCGGCGGCGGTCCTCGCGGTCGCGCTGGCCTGGGCCGGCGCCGAGTACACCCAGGCGTGGATGCCCAAGGCCAACGCCGCGGTGTTCACCGGCCCCAACTACGCGGCCCTCGCGCACCTGGAGCCGCTGCCAGGCGGCGGCTACCCGAGGTTCGCGCCGAAGGGCGACGAGCGCCGGGCCTGGTTCCCGGTCACCCAGATCGAGAAGGCGGTCGACGCGGTCAAGGGGCCCGACGCCCGGCCGGTCACGCTGACCGCCGACGAGCGGCTCTTCTCGTTCCTGCCGTGGCGGATGTACGTGGCCATTCCGGTCGAGGGGGCCGGCTCGCTGTCCCGGTGGACCGAGCGGCGCGCCGAGGTGACCCGGCTGGCCCAGACCGCCGATCCGGACGCGTTCGCCGCCGCGTCGGCGGACACGAAGTTCGGCCCGATCGACGTCTTCGTGCTGCGTAAGCAGCCGGACGGCTGGCAGTGGGACGACGTGCGCTTCCAGCCCGCCCAGTTCAGCGCGGCGCACTGGACGGTGGTCGACGTCCCGCAGGACTACGTGGTGGTGATCAGAAAGTAGCCGCGTACCGGTCCTCGTTCGGCATCATGATCCACAGCGCCAGGTAGATCACGAACTGCGGGCCCGGCAGCAGGCAGGACACCAGGAAGATCAGGCGCATGGCGTTCGCGGAAATGCCGAAACGCCGGCCCAGGCCGGCGCACACGCCGGCGATCATGCGGTTGTCACGGGGTCGAACGAGTCGCTGCGTCATGCCTTCAACGGTATGAATGGGACAGCCCTCTGCCGTCGGGGCTTTCCCGGAAGGGGTGCCCATGGCTGCTAACCTGTCCGGCGTCAATCTGGGTTGGGCGGGCGTTCACTGATGTTGGGTGTGATATTCACGGCCGGGTCGTCACTGGCCGGCCCTCTCGCCGACCAGCTCGAAGCGGCCGGCGCGCACGACGTGGTCACGGTCGGCCACCTGGGCGAGCTGGCCGACGTCGCCGACGCGGCGGATGAGCCGCTGCTGCTGTGCACCGACGAACTGGTCGCGCACACGGCCGTACTCCGGCATCTGGCCACGAGCCCGGCGGGGCCGACGGTGGCCCTCGTGCTGGCGCGGTCCGAGTCTCTCGCTGACCTGGTGCGCGAGGAGCGCGGCCGTCTCGTCCAGGGAGAGGCCAATGCCGCCTTTGGCGGCGCGCTGCGGGTCGGCGTGCGCGATCTGCCCGCGCTGGCGTCCGCCGCGCGCGCGGCCGTCGGCGCCGGCATCGACGCGCTGCCGGCGCCCCTGCAGCGTTCCGGCGTGACGATCTTTAGCCATCGGGTACGACTGCTCGTGGCCGCCCGGGTCCGCGATAGGGAGAGTCGAGCGGCTGCCGAGGCGGCGATCGCCGCGGTCGACTCCGACGAGGCCGAGCTGCGGTTGGCGGTCAAGGAGAAGGACGACTTCTTCGCGACGTACTTCGTCAGCACCTGGTCGCCGTGGCTGACCCGGTGGGCGGCCCGGCTGGGGCTCACCCCGAGCGGGGTCACCGCCATTTCGGTCGCGATCACGGGCGGGGCGGCGCTGCTCTTCTGGCTCGGCGGGCGCCCCGCGCTCGTGCTCGGCGCCGTCCTGCTCTACCTCGGCTTCGTGCTGGACTGCGTCGACGGGCAGCTGGCCCGGTACACGCGCCACTTCAGCGCGTTCGGCGGCTGGCTGGACACGATGGCCGACCGCACCAAGGAGTACGTCGTCTACGCCGGCCTCGCGGCTGGCGCGGCCCGCGCCGACCTGGCCGACGGGTGGGCGCTCGGCATCGCCGCGCTGACCCTGCAGACGGTCCGGCACATGACCGACACCTGGTACGGCGCGCTGCACGACGAGGCGGCGACCCGGTCCACCGCGGCGAGCGGCCGGCTCGGCGCGATGTCCAACCGGGTGCAGGCGGACCAGGGCTCGGTGGCGTACTGGCTCAAGCGGACGGTCGTCTTTCCGATCGGTGAGCGGTGGGCACTCATAGCCCTGACCGTGGCGCTCTTCAACCAGCGGATCGCGCTGGTGGCGGTGCTGGTATGGGCGGTGCTCGCGGCCGCGTACACGCTGCTCCTGCGCACTTTGCGGGCGCGCGGCATGCGCGTACCCGTGCTGGCGACCGTCGACGCCACGCTGTACCGCGACGACGGCCTGCCGGCCCACCTCCTCGGGCGCTGGGCGGTGCCGCCGCTGCTGGCGGCGATCGTGGGCCTGGCCGGCGCTGCCGCGGCGCTCTGGATGGCCGTGGCCGGCGTGACCGGGTACGCCGTGCTGGCCTGCGTGGTCGTGGTGCTCGTCGCCGCGCTTGGCGCGGGGGCGGCGCACGATGGCGCGCTGGACTGGCTGGTGCCGGCGGCGTTGCGCGCCGTCGAGTTCCTCTTCGTGATCGCCGTGGGCGTCGCCTACGACGTGCCGCCGCCCGTCATCTTCGCGCTGCTGCTCGCGCTTGCGCTGCGTCACTACGATGTCACTGCCCGGCTGGAGAAGCGGGTCGGCGGGCCACCCCTGCACCGGCTCGGTCTCGGCTGGGACGGGCGGGCGCTGGTGCTCGCCGCGGGCGCGCTCGCCGGGGCCGCGACGGTCGCCTTCGCGATGCTCGCCGGCTACCTGCTCGCCGTGCTGATCGCGGATTCGCTGGCGACCTGGACGGTTCGTGGGTGGGGCCGTGAGCAGCCCGATAGGCTGGTGTTCAACTCTTCGTCACGTGGTGGGAGGACGTAGTTCATGACCTTGCTAAGCCTTGTCGTGCCTGCGTATCGGGTGCAGGGCTATCTGCGCGAGTGCATGGACTCGATCCTGAACCAGTCGTTCACCGACATCGAGGTCATCGCCGTCGACGACGCCTCGCCGGACAGCTGCGGGGAGATCTTCGCCGAGTACGCCGCCCGCGACTCGCGCGTCCAGGTCATCGCGCTGGAGCAGAACGTCGGCCTGGGTGAGGCCCGCAACGTCGGGCTCGACCGGGCGACCGGCGAGTACGTCTGGTTTATCGACAGCGACGACTGGATCGAGCCGGACTGCCTGGCCAAGGTGGCCGCCCGGCTGCGCCAGACCAGTCCCGACATGCTGATCGTCGACCACGTCCGGTCGTACTGGAATCTCGGCGTGACGACCAGCTCGATGGCCGAGGTCTTCCCGACGCCGCCGGGCGAAGAGGTCTTCACCGTCCGCGAGCGGCCCGAGGTGTTGCGCCTGCTGCACACCGCGTGGAACAGGATCGTCCGCCGGGAGTTCATGGTCGAGCTGGGACTGCGGTTCGGCCTCGGCTGGTACGAGGACGTGTCCTTCACGTACCCGGCGCTGCTCAAGGCGCAGCGGATCACCGTGCTGGACCGGGTGTGCGTCCACTACCGGCAGCGCCGCACCGGTGCGATCACCCGTACGCCCGGCGAGCGGCACTTCGACGTCTTCCCGCACTGGCACCGGGTCTTCGAGCTGATCGACGCGTGGGGCGCGGAGGTCGACGACCTGCGGCCGCTGCTCTTCGAGCGGATGATCTGGCACTACCTCACCGTGCTGGGCAACGGCGACCGCATCTCGAAGGAGCTGCGGCACCGGTTCTTCGACCAGATGGTCGAGGACTACGCCAAGTGGTGCCCGCCCGGCGGCTACGCGGTGCCCGACGGGCCCGAAGGGGTCAAGCAGCGACTGGTCGGCCAGGGCAAGTGGGGCACGTTCTCGCTGCTCCGCGCGGTGGCCAAGACCCGCAGCCGGACCAACGCGTGGGTGCGCAGGAGCAAGCAGTCGGCCAAGCGCGCCGCGCGTAAGGGGCTCCGGCTGGCCCGCGAGGCGGTGCTCCGGGCGTACTACCGGGTGCAGCTGCGGCTGCCCATGGACCGGTCGCTGGCGCTGTACGCGGCGTACTGGTACCGCGGGTACTCGTGCAACCCGGCCGCCATCTACGAGAAGGCGCGCGAGCTGGCCCCCGGCGTGCGCGGCGTGTGGGTCGTACGCCGTGACAAGGTCGCCTCGATGCCGCGCGGTGTGGACTACGTGATCGCGGGGACCCGGCGCTACTACCGGGCGCTGGCCCGCGCCCGCTGGCTCATCAACAACGTGAACTACCCCGACCACGCGATCAAGCGACCCGGGTCGGTGCACGTGCAGACCCACCACGGCACGCCGGTCAAGGTGATGGGGCTGGACCAGCAGCGGCACCCGATCGGGGCGGCCCAGATGGACTTCGCGCAGCTGCTGCGCCGGGTCGACCGGTGGGACTACAGCATCACGTCCAACACCTTCTCCACCCAGATGTGGGAGCGGGCGTACCCGTCCTCGTACGAGGCCCTGGAGACCGGCTACCCGCGCAACGACCGCCTGGCGAACGCCACGCCGGAGGACGTCGCCGCCGCCCGGAACCGGGTCGGCGTGGCCCCGGGCGAGCGGGTGGTGCTCTACCTGCCGACCCACCGCGAGCACCTGCCCGGATACCGCCCACCGTTCGACTACGACGAGTTCGCCGGCCAGCTGGGCGAGGGCTCCCGGTTGCTGGTGCGCAGCCACTACTTCCACGACCGGGACAAGGCCGGCTTCGTGGACGGCGCCGCCGACACGGTGGTCGACGTGTCCGGGTACCCCTCGGTCGAGGACCTCTACCTGGCCGCGGACGTCATGGTCACGGACTACTCGTCGGCGATGTTCGACTTTGCCGTGCTGGACCGGCCGATCGTCATCTACGCGCCCGACTGGACGACGTACCAGGTGACCCGCGGCGTCTACTTCGACGTCACCGCCGAGCCGCCGGGCGCGGTCGCGCTGACGTTCCCGGATCTGCTGGACGTCTTCCGGTCCGGCGCGGCCGACGACGACGCCGCGGCGAAGGCGCGGGCCAACTTCCGCCGCCGTTTCTGCCAGTTGGACGACGGCCGGGCGGCCGAGCGCGTCGTCCGGCGGGTTTTCACCGCCTAGGGCGCCCTAGCGTAAGTTCGGCCTGAACTGGGCAGTAATCACTCTGTCACACCCTGAACATGGCACGTTTACCCGATGGGCTGAAGCCGTAACGATCGTCACAGTTACCTATTCGGGGCCGGCAACGATGCGGGGAGGTGACGGTGACTACCGTCGCGCTCAAAGACGTCACAAAGGTGTTCCCGGATGGCACAGTAGCGGTCGACAACGTCAGCCTTGACGTCAACGACGGCGAGTTCATGGTGCTCCTCGGCCCGTCGGGATGCGGCAAGTCGACCGTTTTGCGTATGGTTGCGGGGCTTGAAGACCCGACGACCGGTGCAATATTACTCGACGGTGAACTTGCAAACGATCTTCCGCCACGCGACCGGCGAATCGCGATGGTATTTCAGGATTTTGCGCTTTATCCGCATATGACGGTAGGCGACAATATTGGCTTTCCGCTCCGCCTCTCCGGCGTTGAGCAGGGCCCGCGCGGCGAGCGGGTAGCGGACGTCGCGAGCGCCCTGGGCATCGGCGACGTCCTGGCCCGCAAGCCCAGCCAGCTCTCCGGCGGTCAGCGCCAGCGGGTGGCGATGGGCCGCGCCATCGTGCGCCGCCCCGGCCTGTTCCTCATGGACGAGCCACTGTCCAACCTCGACAGCGGGCTGCGCGCGGAGCTCCGGGCGGAGATCTCCGGGCTGGTCCGCGAGCTGGGCGTCAGTACCATCTACGTGACGCACGACCAGGCCGAGGCGCTGACCATGGCCGACCGGGTCGCCATCATGCGCAAGGGTGTCCTGCAGGACGTCGGCACCCCCACCCAGGTGTACGGCCGGCCCGCGACCCTCTACGTGGCCGCGTTCCTCGGCAGCCCGCGGATGAACCTGCTGGAGGCGTCCGTCTACGTCCACCTCGACCGGTACGTCGCGCTCAACCTCGGCGAGCAGGCGCTCTACCTGCCCTGGGACGACATCCGCGCGCGGGCCGTCGCGCACTACCACGGCGAGCGCATCGTCATCGGCATGCGCGCCGAGGCGCTGACCCCCGTCGCGCCGGGGACGCCGGGCGACGTACTGCAAGGGCGGATCCGCTACCTCGAACACCACGGGCACGAGTCGCTCGCCTTCCTCGACATCGGCGCCACCGCGATCATGGTCGACGACCTGGGCGGCCCGGTAACCGAGACGGCCAACGGCTCCGGCCGGTTCCGCCGCTTCGGGCACGTGATGCAGCGCCTCACCGGGCGCGGCTCCACCGACGCGCCACGACCCGTCGAGAGCGGCGGTGCGCGTACGAGCGTGCTCAGCGACCCCGGCCGCCACCACCGCCGGCCGGCCGAACTCGCGGTGCGGCTGGCGCCGTACCCCGCGGTCTCCGCCGGTCACCCGTTGGCCATTTCGGTCCGTATGGACGCGTTGCACTTCTTTGATGAACGTGGCGACCGCATCGATGTGGGGTGGCGGTGAGCGAGCCGCTGTCCTACCGTGCTCCTGTGTCAGCCAACGGATCGGGACTTCTCGTTATCGAGCGCATCCTGCGCGATCGGCAGAGCATCTGGCAGCAGATCGTCGCCGAGCGCGACCTGGGCCAGCTCACCGGCAACATGCTTGCCAGCTCCGCCCTCGCGCTTGCCGTGTACGGAGCCGTGCTCGGCTCGTTCCACAGTGTACTGATGGCGCTGACGTCGGCGGTCAAGCTGCCGCTGCTCTTCCTCGTCACGCTCGCCATCTGCCTCCCGACGCTGTACCTCTTCAACCTGGTCTTCGGCGCCCGGCTGTCGGTCCGGCAGGCGCTGGCCATGGTCATGGTCGCCGTCACGGTCACCGCCATGCTCGCGCTGGCCTTCGCGCCGATCAGCCTCTTCTTCCTGATCACCGCGAACGACTACGGCTTCTTCAAGCTGCTCAACGTCGCGATCCTGTCGCTGTCCGCCCTGGTCGGGCTGCGCTTCCTGACCGGCGGCATGCAGGTGCTCAACCAGCACGGCCTGCTCGCGCCGGCCCCTCCCGCTGCCGTCCCCGCCGTTTCGCCCGCCACTGTTCCGGTCGCCGTCCCGGACCAGGCCGTGGAGGCCGCCGAGCCGGTCGCGGTGCCCGCGGCGAGCAGCGTCAACGGCGGTCCCGTGTCCACAGTGGTCGCCGCGCCGGCCGTCGCCCTGCCCGCGGCACCCCCGGCGGTGTGGGACCCGTCGTCGCCCGGCCCCACCTGGGCGCGTACGGCCCCGACGCGGCCCGGTCAGCACCCGGCCGGCCAGCGCCCCGCGAGCATGACCCTGCTGTACATCTGGATCCTGCTGTTCGGCTTCGTCGGCACCCAGTTGGCCTGGACGCTGCGACCGTTCTTCGGCAGCCCAGGCCAGGAGTTCGCCCTGTTCCGCAGCATCGAGGGCAACTTCTACGCCGAAATCCTCCGCACCATAGCCCACCTAGGCAGCTAGCCCTCCCTCCCCGCGGCGCCACCCCTCCACCCCACCCCCTCCTCTCGTCCCTGCTCGCGCTCTGCTCGTCGATCAAGGGCATATGGCCGTGGTTTGATCTCTTTTCCACGACCGTTTGCCCTTGATCCGCGTAGAAGTCCTTGATCGGCGGGGCGGTGGGTGAGCGGGGTTGAGCGGTGAGTGGGGCTGAGCGGTGGGCGGGGTTGGAGCCCCAGAAGGGGGCCCCCTGTTGGGCGTCTCGCCGTGAGTAGGGCGCCCCTATGCGCGCCCTGGCAGGTATAGGGGTGCCCTACTCAGGTCCGGGCGCCAGGAGGGGTCCCCTGTTGGGGCCTCGGTGCCCCTCGGCGGTGGCGCGGATCGACTCCGCTATGACCGTGGCGAGGAGTTGCCCCTGGCGGGGCAGCTTCTCACCACGATCGCCAGATTTTGACCTACCTCGCTCCCCGCGCCGGGCGCTCCCCGCGCCGCGCTCGTGCCGCGCCGTTCGGGGCGCCGATCAAGGACTTTCGCGTCGATCAAGGGCAAACGGTCGTGGAAAAGAGATCGAACCACGACCATATGCCCTTGATCGACGGCGAGGGCCTTGATCGACGCGGGGGCGCGGGGCGGGCGGGGAGGGCGGGAAGAGGGCGGAGGGGAGAGCGGGGGTTAGGGGTGAGGTGGGATAGGAGGGATTGGCGGATTTGGGGGCGGGAGCCGAAGACCAGCAGGAACGTCGCTTCGCGCAGGAGGCGTTGGGCGTGGTGGTCGCGGAGGACTGAGCGCGCTCCGCTGCTCACCACCAGCGTGGTAGCGGCTCGCATGGCCAACTCCGACGCGGCCGCGCGTGCCGCTGGTAGGTCGGGGGTGGGGCGGTGTCCAAGGCGGCTCGGCAGGCGTCCAGTTCGGTGTCCAGGGGGGTCGGGCCGAGTAGGCGCAGGCATCGGGCGGCCACGCCGAGGGCGAAGGAGCCGTTCATCCGCAGCCCGGCCGCGTCCCGGGCGGGCCACTCGGCGTACGGCAGGGTGGCGGTGACCCGTTCGGCGGGGACGAACAGGCCGTCGAAATGCACCTCGACGGTGGCACTGGCGTTCACCGCGACCAGGTCGAGCGGGCTTACCCGTAGGGCCGGTCCGGGCACGGCGTCCACCAGGGCCCACAGTGCCGTCTCGGCCCCGTCGACCGTGCGCGCGGCGGTGTGCAGGACGTCGATCATGCCCCAGCCGGTGACCCAGGGGGACTCGCCGTCGAGCCGGTAGCCGCCCGGCACCGGGGTCGCCCGTACCGACGGCGGGCCGGGCCGTAGGGCACCGAGCGCCACCCCGGCTCTGCGCTCGCCCCGGCACAGCGGGTCGAGCCAATCGGTCCGGCCGGCCTCCGCCACCGCCCGCACGGCGCCGTGGTGCTGCATCCACACGAACGTCGTGGCGAGGCAGCCGCCGGCCAGTGCCTCCACGACCAGCGGCGACACGCCGGCCACGGCCAGGCCGTAGAAGCCTTCGCGGGCGAGCAGGTCGAGGTGGCTGGCCGGGAGCACACCGTCGCGGTCGACCTCGAGCGCCGCCGGAAACAGCACCTCGTCGGCGATCTGCCGGGCCTTGTCGATCACGTCGGTCACGCCCGCCACCGTACTGGGGACCCTGATCTGACCCTGAGAAAGTGGACGGCCGTGCTAATAGGTAGAGATGCTACATGTATGCGGAGAACTTATTGGGCGCTACCGGTGTTGCTCCTCGCGGGCTGCGGCCTGGCGCAGACGAACACCGTGGGCGAGGTCGAATTCGCCCATCGGCTGCGCGTACCACCGCTCGCCGGGTCGCATCTCGACGATCAAGGGCGGCGGGTCTTCGACCTGCGCGCGCAGGCCGGCAGCACGGACTTCGGTACGGGTGGCAAGACGAGTACCTGGGGGTTCAACGGGAGCTACCTGGGCCCGACGCTGCGGGCCAAGCGCGGCGAGCGCGTCATGGTGAACGTCGTCAACGGGCTGGCTGAGACGACGAGCGTGCACTGGCACGGCATGCACCTGCCCGCTCGGATGGACGGCGGCCCGCACCAGCCGATCCGGCCGAACGCGACCTGGTCGCCGACCTGGACCGTGGATCAGCCGGCCGCGACGCTCTGGTACCACCCGCACCCGCACGGCGAGACGGAGAAGCACGTCTCCCGCGGGCTCGCCGGCATGTTCATCGTCGACGACGACACGAGGGTGAACCTGCCCCGCGAGTACGGCGTGGACGACGTACCCATGATCGTCCAGGACCGGGACGACACCGTGCTCGTCAACGGGACCGCGGGGCCGTACCTGGACGTGCGCACCGAGCGGGTACGGCTGCGGCTGCTCAACGCGTCCAGCGCCCGGGTGTACAACTTCGGGCTGGCCGACGACCGCCCGTTCGCGCTGGTGGGGACCGATGGCGGCCTGCTGCCGACCGCGCACGGCACGAGCCGGATCCGGCTGTCGCCGGGCGAGCGCGCCGAGATCGTTGTTGAAGTGCAACCGGGGAGCGGGTGACCCTGCGGAGCTACCCCGTCGAGCTGGACAACTTCCTGAGCGACCTCTTCAACGGCGGCAACGACACTCTCGACGTACTCGAATTGCGGGCTGCCGCGGACCTCGCGCCGTCGCCCGCCGTGCCGGCGCGGCTCGCGCCGATCGCCCGCCTTGACCCGGCCTCGGCCGCGACCACCAGGGAGTTCACGCTGGCCGGCCGCAAGATCAACGGCCGCGGAATGGACATGGGCCGGATCGACGCGGTGGTCACCCGGGACACCACCGAGATCTGGGAGATCACCAAGCGTGGTGACGGCACGGCGCACTCGTTTCACGTCCACGACGTGCAGTTTCAGGTGCTGTCGGTCGACGGTGAGCGGCCCCCGGCCGAGCTCGGCGGCTGGAAGGACACGATCCTCCTGGAGCCCGACCGCACGGTGCGGATCGTCGCCAGGTTCGCCGACTACGCCGACCCGGACGTCCCCTACATGTTCCACTGCCACCTGAACAAGCACGAGGACCAGGGGATGATGGGCCAGTTCGTGGTGGTCGAGCCAGGTCAGGAGCCCGGCCGTCCGGATACGCACAGTCACCGAAATGGCCACGGGTGAGCCGGCGGTTTTAACCTGCCGGAAACGGTTACTCTGTCCAAGTGCTGGGCCTTCCCGACGGCGTGACCGCCTTTCTTTTCGACCTCGACGGCGTGTTGACGCAGACCGCCAAGGTGCATAACGCAGCGTGGAAGGAGACTTTCGACGCGTTTCTGCGCGATCACGCTGCGCGCACCGGTGAGCCCTTCCGGCCGTTCGACCCGGGAGCGGACTACAACCAGTTCGTCGACGGTCGTCCGCGCGCCGACGGAGTGCGAACCTTTCTCGCCTCCCGGGGGATAACGCTGCCCGAGGGCTCGCCCGACGACCCGCCGGAGGCGGAGACCGTCAACGGCGTCGGCAACCGGAAAAACGTCCTGCTGCTGCGCCACATCCGGGAAGTGGGCGTTGACGTGTACCCGGGCTCGGTGGCCTATCTGCGCGCGGTCCGGGAGGCCGGATTCCCTCGCGCTGTGGTCTCCGCAAGCGCCAATTGCCGCGATATCCTGACCGTTACGGGCCTCATTGAGGAGGTCGAAGTGGTCGTCGACGGCATCGTGGCCCGACGCGACGGTCTGCGCGGCAAGCCGCACCCCGATACCTTCCTTGACGCCGCTAAGCTGCTCGGCGTCGCGCCGTCGGCAGCGGCCGTTTTCGAAGACGCCCTCGCCGGTGTGGAGGCCGGGCGCGCTGGCGATTTCGGCTTTGTCGTCGGGGTCGACCGGGTCGGGCAGACCGACGACCTTTATAAGCACGGCGCCGATGTCGTCGTGCGCGACCTCAGTGAGTTGCTGGAGAATCCATGATCCGTGAGCGGGCTTACCCGGTCGAGCCGTGGCACGTCCGGGAGACTCGGCTCGACCTCGATGTGCTGGCTCAGTCTGAGTCGGTGTTCGCGCTGTCCAATGGCCACATTGGACTGCGTGGAAACCTTGACGAGGGCGAACCACACGGGTTGCCGGGCACCTATTTGAACTCGTTTTACGAGTTGCGGCCGCTGCCGTACGCCGAGGCCGGTTACGGCTTTCCGGAGTCCGGGCAGACGGTGGTCAACGTCACCAACGGCAAGCTCATGCGGCTGCTGGTCGACGACGAGCCATTCGACGTCCGGTACGGCGAGGTGCGCACTCACCAGCGCGTCCTCGACCTGCAGGCGGGCACGCTCGACCGCACGGTGGAGTGGGTGTCGCCGGCCGGCCGGGCGGTGCGCGTACGCAGCACCCGGCTGGTCTCCTTCACCCAGCGCGCGATCGCCGCGATCTGCTACGAGGTGGAGGTGGCCGACGACCGGCCGCTGCGCCTGATCGTGCAGTCCGAGCTGGTCGCCAACGAGGAGTTGCCGGCCACCCGCAAGGATCCGCGCGTCGCCGCCGTACTCAAGGCTCCGCTGAAGCCGGAGGAGCACCTGGCCACCGCGGCCGGCGGGATGCTCATCCACCGCACCAAGAAGAGCAACCTGCGGATGGCCGCCGCGATGGAGCACGAGATCAGCGGGCCCGAGCGCACGTCGGTCAACACCGAGGCATACCCGGACTTCGCGCGTACCACGGTGGCGTGCGTGTTGAAGCCCGGCGAGAAGCTGCGGGTCGTCAAGCTGCTGGCGTACGGCTGGTCCAGCCGGCGCTCGTTCCCGGCGCTGCGGGACCAGGTGGGCGCGGCGATCGCGTCGGCCCGGTTCTCCGGCTGGGACGGCCTGCTGTCCGAGCAGCGCAAGTACCTCGACGCCTTCTGGGACGCCGCCGACGTGCGGCTGGATGGCGACCCCGAGGTGCAGCAGGCCGCGCGCTTCGCGCTCTTCCACCTCCTGCAGGCCGGCGCCCGCGCGGAGATGCGGCCCATCGCAGCCAAGGGCCTCACCGGACCCGGGTACGACGGCCACGTGTTCTGGGACACCGAGACGTTCGTGCTGCCGGTGTTGACGTACACCCAGCCGGAGGCGGTCACGCACGGCCTGCGGTGGCGGCACGCCACGCTCGACCTGGCCCGGGAGCGGGCGCAGACGCTGGGCCTCAAGGGCGCGGCGTTCCCCTGGCGTACGGTCCGCGGGCAGGAGTGTTCGGGGTACTGGCCGGCGGGCACGGCGGCGTTCCACATCGGCGCGGACATCGCGGACGCGGTGATGCGGTACGTGGTGGCCACCGGCGACTACGACTTCGAGCGCGAGGTCGGCCTGGAACTGCTGGTGGACACCGCCCGGCTGTGGCGCTCGCTGGGCCACCACGACCGGCACGGGGTGTTCCACATCGACGGGGTCACCGGGCCGGACGAGTACACCGCGGTTGTTAACGACAACATCTACACCAACCTGATGGCGCAGAAGAACATGATCGGCGCCGCCGAGGCGTCGCTGCGCCACCCCGAGCAGGCCCGCCGGCTCGGCGTCGACGAGGAAGAGGCCGCGTCGTGGCGTGACGCCGCCGCGGCCATGCACGTCCCGTACGACGAGGAGTTGGGCGTCCACCAGCAGTGTGAGGAGTTCACCCGGCTCCAGGAGTGGGACTTCGCGGCCACCCCGCCGGGCAAGTACCCGCTGCTGCTGAACTACCCGTACTTCGACCTGTACCGCAAGCAGGTCCTCAAGCAGGCCGACCTGGTGCTGGCGATGCATTGGCGGGGTGACGCGTTCACGCCCGAGCAGAAGGCGCGCAACTTCGCCTACTACGAGCAGCGCACCGTGCGCGACTCGTCGCTGTCGACGTGCACCCAGGCGGTCATGGCGGCCGAGGTGGGCCACCTCGAGTTGGCCCACGACTATCTGGGCGAGGCCGCCCTGATGGACCTGCACGACATCCACAACAACACCCGCGAGGGCCTGCACATCGCCGCGCTCGCCGGCGCCTGGCTCGCCATCGTGGCCGGTCTCGGCGGCATGCGCGACCACGGCGGCGAGCTGTCGTTCGCGCCGCGGCTGCCGAGCCGGATCAACCGCATGGAGTTCTCCATGCTGTGGCGCGGGCTGCGGCTGCGGGTCGACGTGACCCAGCACGAGGTGACCTACTCGCTGCGCAACGGTCACGACGGGGCCAAGCTCGACCTCGTACACCATGGGGAGCATGTGACCGTGACCAGCGACGCGCCGCTCAGCCGGCCGATCCCGGCGCTGCCGCCGGTCGGTCCGCCGCCGCGGCAGCCCTTCGGGCGGGCCCCGGCCCGCCGGATGCCCGACGCCTGACGGCACGCAAGGCCACGGGGCCTGCCAGCGCACCGCGCTGGCAGGCCCTTACAGCATCGAGATGTGTACGTGGTTGGTGTGGTCGCTGGACGGGTCGCCGTTCGCGCCGCCGTACGACTTCCACCCCGTCGCCGGTGACCAGAACTGCCGGTACCAGATCACGTACATGACGCCCAGCCGGTCGGCGTTGCGCACGAAGAACGCGGCCAGGTTGTTGCCGTAGAACTTGTCGTCCCCGGTCGCGTCGCCGCCGAAGTTGCTCTTCTGGGCCGACCAGTCGCAGGCCCGGCCCTTCGGGTGCTCAAACGGCCCGCCCGACCGGAAGCAGCTCACGAACCGCTTGGCGCCCTTGTCGTTCGGATGGATCTGGGCGATGAGGCGCTGCGTCTCCTTGAGCATGTGCAGCGTCCGGGGCGTGATGCAGCGCCCGGTGGTCGGGTCGTCCTCCGAGCAACTCTGCGCGGAGAACCCGCCGTCGTTGTTGCGCGGCGCCTGCTTCGCCAGCGGCGAGTTCGCGTTGACGAAGCCGCCGGTCGCCTTGCCGCCGACCAGCTTCAGCGCCTTCTCCGCCTCGGACTTCTGCTTGGCCATGATGGTGAGCTGCTTCTGCTCGTCCTTGACCTCGGCGTCGATCGCCGCCTTGGCCCGCGATGCCTGGTCGAGGGCCGCCTTGAGCTTGGCCAGCCGCGCGTTGTCGCGGGCGGCCAGCATGTCCAGCGCCGCGGCCCGCTGCAGGAACTCGTCGGGCGAGGCGCTGTTGAGCAGCAGGGTCATCGGCCCGATCCGGCCATTCCGGTACGCCGAGCCGGCCAGCAGCGCGACCTCGGGCTCCATCGCCTTGATCTGCTCTTCCGCCTTGCGGAGCTCAAGGGAGAGCTGCAACTGCCGGTTGCGCGACTTGGTGACGGCATTGCGGGCTTCGACGTACCCGCGGCTGGTGGACTCCAGCACGTCCCGCAGGAGCGGTGTGCCCCCTCGTCGCCCGGGTTCGGCGTGGGCGCTAACGCCACCGGCGACGCTGCCGCCGCTCCACCACTTGGCCCGATCGCCACTCCGGACAACGCGGCCGCCGCGGCGACCAGGGCAACAGCCAGCGACAAGCGCCGGCGACGTACGGATGCCGTCATACACGTTCCTCCCGTCGGCCGCCTACCGAGTTAGCTGACGGGTTCGGGACGGGAACGATCCCTACCGCGGTTGCGGATTCACCCCACTTACGGTGGTTCCCCGGCTCGCTCAGCGTGAGCAATTAGGCGGCGGTCACCGCCGGCACCGTGGGGCGCCGCCGGGCGGAGACCGCCGGAAAGCTTACCGGATCGAGAGTGGACTTCGATATTGCTCTGACCAGGCAAAAGGTGTTACTGGGCAACGACGTTCGGTAATTGTTCAGTCAACGACCCGCGGTTCGCTCGGGCTTGTTTCGTTCCACAACCGGTCCAGGGCGGTCACGCAATAGGTGTACGACCGGTCCTCGGTTGCGCCGGTGTCCGCCCAGCTCGTGTCGCGTGTCGTGGCCACGAGATTGGCCGCGTCGCCGTCGACCCGGTACACCGCATAGCTGGTCCCCGTCTTTGACCAGCGGAGCTTCACCCCGCCGTCGTCGTACTCCGCCTCCTGGATCTTCGGTGTGTCGGGCAGATCACCGCGGAGGTGTGACATGGGCGGCACCAGGGCGGGCGCGGCGTAGTGCGCCTTCGCGTACCGGGTGACCGCGCCCAGCCGGTCGGCGCGTACCTGCTTGGCGCTGAAATGAACGGTGCCGCTGACCGGATGCTTGCTGTTGAGCGTGAGCTGCTGGTCCAGCTGGGCCGGGTTGCGCCAGGCCCCCGACTGGCCGATGCGGTAGTCCGCCATGCCGATGTAGAGCTGCACCCCGCTGCCCTTGATCACCTCGGACCACCAGGGCAGCAGCTTCGCGTAGTCGGCGATGGCGAAGCCGATGTGCCAGTAGAGCTGCGGCACGATGTAGTCGACCCAGCGTTCCTTCACCCAGAGCCGGGTGTCCGCGTAGATCGCGTCATAGCTCTGCAGCCCGCGGGTCTGCGAGCCGAGCGGGTCGTTGGCGGCGTTCCGCCAGATGCCGAACGGGCTGATGCCGAACTTCATCCACGGCTTGGCTTCCTTGACCCGCTGGTTGGTCTCCTGGACGAACAGGTTGACGTTCTGCCGGCGCCAGTCCGCCTTGGACAGGCCGTTGCCGTACTGCTGGAAAGCCTTCGCGTCGGAGAAATCTTCCTTTTTGACCGGGTACGGGTAGAAAAAGTCGTCGAAGTGCACGCCGTCGATGTCGTACCGGGTGACCGCGTCGAGGATCGAGTCCTCGACGAACCGCCGCGCCTCGGGGATGCCCGGGTTGTAGTACAGGCGGCTGCCCTTGCCCTTCGCCGGGTACGCCACCGCCCAGTCCGGGTGCGCGCGCAGCGGATGGTCGACCGGCAGCTCGTTGATGACCCCGGTCTGGCCCGCTTTGTACGGGTTGAACCAGGCGTGGAACTCGATGTTGCGGGCGTGCGCCTCGGCGACCATGAACTCCATCGGGTCCCACCCGGGGCTCTGCCCGTCCTTGCGGCCGGTCAGCCAGTACGACCACGGCGCGTACGTCGACTCCCAGAACGCGTCGCCGCTGGGGCGTACGTGGACGAAAACCGCGTTGTGCCCGCGTTGCTGCGCCAGGTCGAGCCAGCCGCGATACTCCTTCTTGACCGTCTCGGCGTCCAGGCCGGGGCGGCTCGGCCAGTCGATGTTGCTGACCGTAGTGAGCCACATGCCGCGCAGCTGGTGGGTCGCCTCCATGGGCCGCCCGGCGCAACTGCCCCGGGCCACCGCCGAGGTGGCCACCTCGTCCGCCGGGTCCGGGCGCGCCTGCCAGCGCGCCACCCCGACCGTGGCGAGGACGACGAAAGCGAGGACCGCCGCGATCGGGCCGCGGGGTGGGGCTGGCGACATCGCCCCAGTGTGCCCATGAGATGCGGTCGATCGGCAACCCTCTACCGGGTGGGAGACGTCTTGGGTGGCGTGCCACTTCTTGTGACGGTGCCTACCGGGGCGGAAAGCGTGGACTTCGACGCGTTCGTCCGGTCCCGCACGCCGGCGTTGCTGCGCTCGGCGTACCTGCTGACCGGAGACCAGCACCTCGCGGAGGACCTGGTGCAGTCGGCGCTCGCCCGTACGCACCGGGCCTGGCGGCGGCTGCGGGACACCGGCAATGCCGAGGCGTACACCCGGCGGACCATGTACCACCTGCAGGTCAACTGGTGGCGCCGGCGGCGCGTACCGGAATCGCTTGCCGACGCGGTGCCCGAGCCGCGGCCGTCCGCGCAGGCATCGTCGGCCGACGGCGTCGCCCTCCGCCTCACCCTGCAGGCCGCGCTGATGCGGCTGACCGCGAAGCAGCGGGCGGTCCTCGTGCTGCGGTTCTTCGAGGACCGCACCGAGGTCGAGACCGCCGAGATGCTGGGCGTCACCCTCGGCACCGTCAAGTCGACGTGCGCCCGCGCGCTGGCCCGCCTGCGGACCCACCTTGGGGAAGGAGCGCTGTGAAGAACTCCCTTTCGACGGCCCTGACCGAGCTCGCCGAGGACGTCCAGCCGGTCGACCTGCACGACCGGGTGCTCGCCACCTCCCGGCGGCTGCGCGCCCGTCGTGCCGTCGCAGGGTCGCTCGCCGTCGTCGCCCTGGCCGCCGGCGCCACGTACGGCGCGGTGCGGGCACTCCCGTCGGAGCGGGCCCTCCCGCCGGCCGAGCCCGTGGTCACCATTCCCGGGACCGTGTACTTCGCCTCGTCGGAGCTGCCGGCGTACACGGTCTACCGGCTCGCACCCGGCGGCGAGCTGGAGGAGTTCGCGAAGTTCCCCTCGGGCGCGCTCGGCGAGACCGTGGCCCTGTCCCCGGACGGGCACCGCGCCGCCTGGGTCACGGTCGACGGCGCCGTCATGGTCGGTCGCACCGACGGCTCGGAGGCGACCAAGGTCGGCACGCAGGAGCTGCAGAGCGACTGCGGCCGGCCGTCCTGGTCACCGGACGGCGGCCGGGTCGCGTTCGTCTCGGGTGGCTGGGAAGACAGCGCGCTGATGGTCGCCGACGCGGACGGCTCTCCGGTCGCGGAAGTGGACCAGACGGGCGGCTGCTTCCCGGTGTGGTCACCGGACGGCCGCCGGCTGGCGTACGTCCAGTTTCCGAACGGGTCGCTCAACTCCCAGCTGCTGACGGTGCAGGCCGACGGGACCGCCCGGCGGGTCGTACCGGTCCAGCTCCGTGACCCCGCGTACGTCCGCTACCCGGTGAGCATCTCGAACGACGGGGCGAAGGTGGTCGCGGCGGTCGGCGAACCGGACGGCTGCAACTGCCCGGAGGGCATCACCCTGTCGTTCGCCGACCGCCTGATCGACGGGTTGAGCGGGGAGGTCAGCCAGCTGACGTGCGAGAACGCGCTGCTCACCCCGGACGGTGGGCTGCTGCTACGGGTGGCGGCAGGTGACGCGTACACCCTGGAGCTCCGCTCCCCGGATGGCGCACTCCTCGCCTCCTGGCAGGAGCCGAAGTGGCCCCATGAGACCCGACTCCTGCGCTACGTGCCCTGAGCCCGCCTTATCCGTCAGCTGAACGACACCTGGAACGTGGTCTCCTGGCCGGTGCCCGGCAGCACGGTGCCATCGCTGTCGGCCCCCGCGTCCACGCGCAACGTCGCCGGGCCGGGTGGGCCGTCTTCATGGGTGATGAAGGCAAGCGCGATGCTGCGCTGCTCGCCGGGGCCGAGCGGGTCGGCGACGCACACGATCCGATCCGGCCGGCCTTGCATGGTCGGGCAACCGGACCAGATCGCGTGCTCGGCCTCGTCGCGGCTGTTCCGCGGGAATGTCACCAGTGGATAGTCCACCGTGGCGGCACTGGCGTTGACGATCGTGACCGTGGTGGTGGCGCGCCGCCAACTATCGGCCTCCACCGGTCCGTACACCATGTCGGTCGCGGTGATCGTGAGCCGGAAGGCCGGCGCCGGCGGAGCGGTGGTCTGCGACGGCGACGCGAACGCTGTCGGCCCGCCGGTCTGGCGGAACCGGTCGCCGGCCCAGGAGTAGGTCCGCCACTGCCGCACCCGGTCGGGACCGACGACCAGGACCCGCACCTTGCCGCTGGCGATCTCGAACTCCGTGAGGTCCGACACTCCGGAGCCGTTGCGGACGACCTGGCCGAGGGCGGTGATCTGGCCGGCGCCGTCCCGATCGAACGCGACGACCTGCCGCGCCGTCTCGTCCCCGCCCCCGCACTCGAGCCGGACGACCGTCTCGGCCGCCGGGTCGCCGTCCACGTCGCCGTGTCGCAGGTCGAGCAGTGCCGGTGCGGAGGTGCCGTCGGGGCTTGGCCGCAGTCGCACGTCCTCGGTCGTGCACTCGTCTATCGCGCCGGGCCACCAGTCGGGCAGGTCGACGGCGGCGGCGAGGAGCTGCTCGCGGGTGATCCTTCCGTCCACCATGGACGGTGAGGGGGTCGGCGAGGGAGTCGGCGACGCGGAGCCGGTCGTCGACGGCGATGGCGAGTCGGTGGGCCCCGGTGGCCGGTCGCCGTCGGTCAGGCCGGCGTACGCGACGATCGGGAGAGCGACCGCCACCACGGTGACCGCCGCCACCACGACCGCGGCCCGCCGCCGGCGGCGCCGGACTGTCCGCTGCACCGCGTCGATCCCGGTCGGGCGCACCTCGGGCAGCACCTGCTCCCGGAAGGCGGCGAACGCGTCACCGAGCTGGTCCGGCTGCTCCCCGATCATGCGTCACCTCCTCGCGCTTCGGACAGCTGGGCCGCCAGCGCGGCACGGGCCCGATGCAGCCACGATTTGACCGTCCCCTCGGGTACGCCCTCCTGGCGTGCCACCTCGGGCACCGGCAGGTCCGCCAGGTAGTGCAGGACCACCGCGCGGCGCTGATTCGGCGGCAGCACGGCCAGCGCGGCGGTGAGGGCCACGCGGTCCGGGCTCGGCCCTTCCGTGTACTCCTCGCGCTGGCGGCGCAGGAACGCCTGCGCGGTGCGTACCCGGCGCCACCGGCTGGTGGCGAGGTTCCAGGCGACGCGGCGGATCCAGGCGAGCGGATCGTCGTACCGGCGGACCCGGGACCAGCGCGCGTACGCCCGGCAGAACGCCTCCTGCACCAGGTCCTGCGCCTGCGAGATATCACCACAGTGGGCGGTGAGCTGCACGGTCAGCATGCGAAAGTGGGCATGGTAGATCTCATGAAACTCGGGCCCGGTGACGTCGGTCGCCGGCGGTGGCTCGTCCACCCTGGTTACACGCCCGTCCCCGCCGGATCGTTGCGCTCTTTTGCGAGTGCGGCGCGCAGGGTCCGCATCGCGGCGTACAGGCGGGATTTGATCGTCTCCACCGGGACGCCGCGCTCGGCCGCGGCGGCCTCGAGGGAGACCCCGCGGTACACCAGCTCGACGACCAGCTCGCGGTCCGCGGGCGCGAGGTCCTTCATGAGTACGGCGACCGTGGCGGCGGGTGTCGGGGGCGCCGGGCCCGGCTTGCGTACGTCCTGGACCACCGAATAGGGGCGGTCGTCGAGACCGGCCGGGGCGTGGCGCTCGCCGTCGCGCAGCACGTTGTGGACGGTCAGCACCAGCCAAGGTCGCACGGCCGGCGGGTGCTGAGGGTAGCGCCATGGCTGCTGTGCCAGCCGGTAGAGCGTCTCCTTGAGGACCGAGTCGGCAATGGCTTCGTCACCCTCCGTGAGTCGCAGGACGTACGCTCGCAGGGCCGCGCGATGCGGTTCGACCAGTCGATCGAAGATTTGCGCGGCGCGCTCCGCACTGACCTGGGCTTTCCCTCGGTCGTACGGGCCTGGTGAGCCGGGCGCCGTCCAGTCGGCGGCGTGGCGGCCCATGCCGTACCCCTTTCGATTCGATCGCTCTGAGTTAGGACCCCAATCCTTCGTCGCCGCACACGTAGCGAACACGGGGAAAGTACCTGGATTCCTACCCGTGTTGTTACTTGCGGGTACGTATCTTGCGTGGGCGCATTCCGGAAGCCGACCAACTACCGTGCCTCTATGAGCACGGCCACGACCACGCGCGGCTCCCTCGGCAACCTTCCCGCCGAGGTGACCAGCTTCGTAGGCCGCCGGCACGAGGTGACCGGAATCCGGCGGATGCTCTCCGCCAGCCGGCTGGTCACGCTCACCGGCGCGGGCGGGGTCGGCAAGACCCGGCTCGCCCAGCGGGTCGGCGCCGAGCTGCGCCGCAGCTTTCCCGACGGGGTCTGGTTCGTCGGGCTCGCCGAGCTGCGCGACCCCGACCTGGTCGCGGTCACCGTCGGCGAGACACTCGGCATCCGCGAGGACGTGGTCAGCCCCGACGCGCACGGGTTGGCCGCGTTCCTGGCCGACCAGCAGGCGCTCCTCATCCTGGACAACTGCGAGCACCTCGTCGGTGCCTGCGCAGACCTCGCAGAGACCCTGCTGCGGGCCTGCCCCGAGCTGCGCATCCTGGTCACCAGCCGGCAGGCGCTCCGGCTCGACAGCGAGGCCAACCTGACCGTGCAGCCGCTGTCGGTGCCCGGTCAGGGCGCCGCCTGCACCCCCGCCGATCTGCACAACTACGAGTCGGCCAGCCTGCTCGTCGAGCGGGCCACGGCGGTGTGCCCTGGCTTTCAGGTCACCGACGCGAACTGCGCGACGATCGTACGGCTGTGCCAGGCGCTCGAAGGCATGCCGTTGGCGATCGAACTCGCCATGGCCCGGCTCCGGGTGCTCTCCCTCGAACAGATCCTGGACCGGCTCACCGACCGATACCGGCTGCTCACCGCCGGCGCCCGCAACGCACCCGCCCGGCAGCAGACGCTGCGCGCGCTGATCGACTGGAGCTGGGACCTCTGCTCCGACGCCGAACGCACCCTGTGGGCGCGGATGTCGGTCTTCGCCGGCGGCGTCGAGCTGGACGCCGCCGAGGCGGTCTGCGCCGACGACAAGCTGCCCGCCGACACCATCCTCGACCTGATCGCCTCCCTAGTGGACAAGTCGGTGCTGACCCGGACCGGGAACGGCAACGCGCGCTACCACATGCTCGAGGTCACCCGCGAGTACGGCGCGCTCAAGCTGCTCGCGGCCGGCGAGCAAGAGGCCGTGGCCAGCCGGCACTGCCGCTGGTTCGCCGAACTGGCCGCGCACGCCGACCGGAACTGGGTCAGCCCCTACCAGGCGGCCGTCATGCAGCGGCTGCGCCACGAACGCGCCAACCTGCGCGTGGCCCTGGAGTACGCGATCACCGCGGGCCCGCCCGAGATCGCGTTGCAGTTCGCGGCCGACCTGCAAAACCATTGGTTCATCCGGGGCTACCTCTCCGAAGGGCGGCACTGGCTCGACCGCGCCCTCGCGATCCCCGCGCCCCGGCACTGGAGCCGGGTCAAGGCCCTGCGCGTCGCCGCGTGGATCGCCGGCGTCCAGGGCGACGGCGACCAGGCCGCCCAACTGCTCGCCGACGCGGTGGCGCTGGCCGAGACGCTGCCACCGTCGCCCGAGCGGGCGTACCTGCCGCTGATCCAGGGCGTCTTCCTGATGTGGCCGGGCCACCACGCCGAAGCGCTGCCGATGCTCGAGCAGGCGCTCGCCGGATTCCGCGCGCTGGACAACCGCAACGGCGAAATGTGGACGCTGATCGTGCTTGGATTGTGCCGCGGACTCGCCGGGCAGCCGTCCAACGGCTACCAGGATCTAACCACCGCCAAAGACCTCGGTGCGGCCAGCGGCGAAGCCTGGTGGCAGGCGTTCGCGCTGTGGGCGCTCAGCGTGCTGCGCTGGCGGGACGGCGACCACGCCGGCGCCACCGCGGCCGCCAAGGAGAGCCTGGTCATCCGCAAAGTCGTCGAGGACGAGCAGTTCACCGTCGGGCTCGCCGTAGAGTCGCTCGCCTGGATCGCCGCCAGTGAACTCCGCGACCAGCGATCCGCCGCGCTGCTCGGCGCGTCCAAACGGATGTGGCAGGCGATGCACACGTCGCTGGCACCGTTTCGCACCCTGCAAGACTGGCACGACGAAGTCGTGGACCAGGTACGCTCACGCCTCGGCGCCGCCACGTTCTCGGCCGCCATCCGGCGCGGCTCCGACCTGTCCGCCGCCGACGCGGTCGCGATGGCGCTCGAACGGCAGCCACGCGTACAGGTCCCCAAACCCCGCATGGACGCGGCCGCCGGCCTCGGGCTGACGAAGCGGGAGCGCGAGGTGGCGGCGCTGATCGCCCAGGGCCTGACCAACCGGGAGATCGCCGCCCGGCTGGTGGTCGCCCAACGCACGGCCGAAGGGCACGTGGAGAACATCCTGAGCAAACTCGGCTTCACGTCCCGGACCCAGGTGGCCGGCTGGCTGGCCAGCCAGAAACAGCCCTCCCAAGACTGACCGGGGGCGACTTCTGTGTGTGGCTGCGCCGCGGAACTGGCCGATCTCCGTGCGGAGGTTGCGGAACTTCGTGCTGTCGTCGAGGGTCTGGTCGCGGCGGCTGCAGGTGTGGTCGGTTTCGTGCTCCGGCGGTCGGCGTTCGGACGGTCGGCGGCAGTCGTCAACGGCCAACGTTCAACGTCCAACGTTGGCCAGGTACCCTGGGGAGCCGCGCCCTCGTAGCTCAGGGGATAGAGCAACGGTTTCCTAAACCGCTGACATGATCTTGACCGCAGGCCGTTGGCCTGCGGCTTCTCCCTTTGTTCGCCCGTTGACGGGGCCTTGTGTGCTCGATGTGTGCTCGGCGGTCGGCGACCGCGTCGGCTTCCCCGGATGTGGCCGCGGCACCCCGGTGCCGGTGCGACGATCAGGCCAACCGGGCCCCGGTACGTGGCCGCCGCCATCGTGCCGGGCTGGCGTCCATGCTGGGGGTGGGCGATGCGCACCAGGGCAGGATCGCGGCACGTGTTCAAGCGGTGCGGCTGCCGCACCGGCGGCGGGCCGTGCCCGCGGCTGCGCCGGCCGAACGGCACGTGGAGCGCCAGCCACGGCGCGTGGCACTACCGGCTCGAACTGCCACCCGACGCCGGCGGCAGCTGCGCCGCGGCGGCTACCGCACCCACCACGACGCGCTCGCCGCCCGGGACCATGCCCAGGCCCTGCTGCGCCTGGCCGGCGACGACCCCGTCGCGGCCGCCGAGGTGGCCGGGCTGCTCCAGGCCGTCAGGCATCGCCGTCCGCTGCCGGCGGTCGACGCGGTCCGCCACCGCCTCGACGCCCGGAGCGCACTGGGCGGGTCGACCACGCTCGCGGTGTACCTGGAGAGGTGGCTGGCCGTCCGACCGGTGGACGAGAACACCCGCCGCACCTACGCCAGCCACCTTCGCGCCCACCTGGTCCCGCACCTCGGCCACCTCACCCTGGACCGGCTGCGCCCGGAGCACATCCGGACCATGTTCGCCGCCATCGAGGCATCCAACGACTCCATCCGCGCCGGCCGCCGGTCGACCAGCCCGGCTGCGCGGGCGTCTGTGCGCGGCCGGCGGGTCACCGGCCGGGCCACCTGCCACCGGATCGGGGCGGTGCTGCGGGTGGCGCTCAACGACGCGGTCGCCGACGGCCTGATCGGCGTCAACCCCGCCGCGCTGGTGAAGCTGTGGCCGGCGCGGCCGGCCCGGCCGCTGGTGTGGACCGAGCCGCGGGTGGACCGCTGGCGGGACACCGGCGAGATCCCCGGCCCGGTGATGGTCTGGACACCCGAGCAGACCGGCGCCTTCCTGGACCACGCCGCCGCCCACGACCCGGACCTGTATCCGCTGCTGCACCTGATCGCCTACCGCGGCCTGCGCCGCGGCGAGGCCGTCGGCCTCTGCGACGCCGACACCCAACTCGACCACGCCGAGATCGCCATCACCCACCAGATCACCGCCGCCGGCAGCACTCTTCAGCGCAAGCCGCCGAAGAGCGAGGCCGGCAACCGCCTCGTCGCACTCGACACCGCCACCGTCGCCGTGCTGCGCGCCCACCGGGCCCGCCGACCGTCCACCAGCGAGGGTGGTCTGTTCTTCGTCCGGCCGGACGGGCAGGCCTGGCACCCGGAGACCGTCAGCCGCCGCTTCCGCCGCCTCGTCGCCGACGCCGGGTTGCCGCCGGTCCGGCTGCACGACCTCCGCCACGGCGCCGCCACCCTCGCCCTGGCCGCCGGCGTCGACCTCAAGGTCATCCAGGCCACCCTCGGCCACTCCACCCTCACCCTGACCGCGAACAGTTACACCAGCGTGCTTCCACAACTCGCACACGCCGCAGCCGAGGCCGTCACCGCGGTCATCCCTCGAGGGTCCAGTCGCATGCAATCGACCCTTGAGGCAAGGTCGTAGACGTGCAGTTCGCCGATCGTGGCGTATAGCATCAAGTCGTTATGGTGCAGGGGCAGCGGGTGAACCCGACTCAGGCCTTACGGAGTAGCTTCGCCATGCGGTCTGTGACGGTCCGCGCCTTCAGCGCCCGCTTGACGGCCAGCAGGTAGCCGGTGGGCGAGGCGCGCAGCTGTTGCTCACGATTTTTGACGAGCTGCCACCACGCCGTACCGACCAACAGACCTACGGCTCCGACGGTCGCCACGGCGGGCGGCGCATCGGCAAGATTGGCACCCGCAACCGCAAGCACTGGCGGAGTGACGGTTTGTGTCGTGAGTAGCGATCTAGCGGTGTCGTAGCCCAGGCTCCGCAGTCCGCGGTCCAGCCGCTCGACGCGCCGTTTGATCTCCTTGTCGAGGTGCGTAGCGAGTGCCTCGGTGCGGACGCTGTCAGCGCGTATGCTTGCGAGGCGCTCCAACTCTTGCTGCTGCGATGCGACGAACTCCCGAAAAGTCCCCAACTCCTCAGTGAGCTTGTCGCGGATCGCGAGAATACGTTCCACACTGATGGCACCTAGGTCGCGCGGCACTACCGACTCGATCGCGAGCATCGCAAATCCGGCGGTGGTGTCAACACCGTATTCGCGATAGCTCGCGAGCTCAGCGTCGTCGCTGAGTAGCCGCATCGCCGATTCGACACCCGACGCCGGTGACAGGTGTGACACGGGCTCGTCGGTGACCGGCTCAAGCTGATCGTGCGCAGCGCAGGCGCTGGTGAGTGCCAGCATGTAGGCGGCAGCCAGAGTCGGATGTACACCGACCCATTGCGCGTCATGTCCGCGGCCTATGTGCGCTAGCCCGGAGTCGGCCAAGGCGCCCGCGAAGGAGTAGCTCATCTTGCTCCCATGGATCCACCCGAGGTGCGAGTCACCCCAGCCGGGCCCTTCGAACCCCCAGCGACGGCCGATGGCCGGGGATGGTTCCAAGTTGTGGACGCTGAAGCGACGCTGCAGCGCCTGCCGGTTGGCGCGCATGAAGCCCAGCAGCTCGAGCGCCACGTCGCGGGCATACGGAGAGGGATCGAGCTGGCGTAGGAATCCTGCCTCAGCGAAGGCCCGGCCATCTGCCGTGTCCCTGAGGTCGTAGCCGTGCGGCTGGAACCGGTGCATCGAATCCCAGTACAGGGCAGCGACCTTGAGCCAGTCCGTGTCCCGAACCCGCATATAGGGGTAGTAAAGGGCGCTAGCCCACATAGAACTCCACCCATTCCTTAGGGGATCTCTCTAGCGATACGTGACACGCCCGCGGCGATCTTGTTCGAGGGCACTTCTGGCCAAGACGATATCGAGGTCAATTCAAAGATGCACGAGTCGCGTGTGGTCAAAGGCGGTCCGGCGCACTCCGTGTAAGTCCGCCGTGCTTGGGCGTGGTAAGGGCGTACGCGTGGCCCGACCAACGTGAGTTCTGGCCGCTTCGGTCATGTTGCCTGGCCTGACGGCGGGGTGCTGGCGTACTGACGTTGCGTGGTGCAGACTGCCGGCGTGAAGGCCTATGTCGGGGTCACGGACGGCGACTGGTACCGGTTCCTGGCCGCTCGTCCGTCGCTCGCTGAAGTCAACTTCTGGCGGCCGGGAGGCGGACGCGAGTTCCGGGTCTTGACTCCCGGCGAGCCGTTCTTCTTCAAGACCCACTACCCGGACAACCGGGTCGTTGGCGGCGGCTTCTACAGCGGCTTCGCGCAGTTGCCGATCTCGACCGCGTGGGAACTGTTCGCCGAAGCAAACGGTGTGGACAGCCTTGAACGGATGCGAACCCGGGTCGGCCAGTACCGGCGGGTGCCGATCCACCCGAACGAGGACCCGGTGATCGGATGCGTCTTCGTGCGCGACGTCGTCTTCTTCTCCCAGGACGCGCTGGCTGACCCTCCGCCCGAGTTCGCACCGAACATCGTTCAGGGCAAGGGCTACGATCTGGCGGTGCGTTCGTACGAGGGCTACTTCGTCGAGTTGCTGGCCCGCCTGGTCGGCGGCCCGATCGAAGTTGATCTCAGTACGCCATGGCATCGCCCCGGGCCGGTCTACGGGGATCCGCGCCTGACGCCACAACGGCTGGGACAACAATCGTTCCAAGCCGTCGTCCTTAGCGCCTACCACCAACGTTGTGCGGTCACCGGCGGCAGGATCAGGCCGGTCCTCCAGGCCGCACATATCCGACCGCTACCGGAGGGTGGCGAGCACCGGCTGGACAACGGTCTGCTGCTGCGCTCGGATGTGCACACGCTCTACGACCGCGGGTACCTGGGCGTGGATCCGAAGCATCGGCTGCTGGTCAGCCCGCGGCTGCGTGCGGAGTTTGGCAACGGCGAACAGTTCTACTCCCGTGCCGGTCAGCTCATAGCCGTGCCCGAGCGGCGTGCCGACAGGCCGAACCGGGAGTTCCTCGAGTGGCACTTGGACACGGTCTTCAAAGCCGCCTGACCGTTCGTCGGTGAGCCTGGAGTGCTGCCACGTGTCGGGTGCCTAAGGCCTGGTCAGCCGAAGAGGATTTCCTCCGGTCGGCGATGAGTCACGGCCGTCTCGTACTCGCCCGCGGCCGCGAGCAGCAGTGCGCCAAGATCGTTGTCGTGATCGGCGGCTGCCATCCGGACCACCTGCTCAACGAGTGTGCGGCCGTTGATCAGCACCAGGGGTACTGGTCGTCGATGATCTCGATTTGTGCCTGCCTTGAGAAGACTCCGGTTGTGACGAAGACCCCGATCCATCCGCGACGGAGTCGGGCTACCACCCGTGCCACCTGATCGGGGCCGATGGACGACCTTGGAGTGACGCACTTGGCCTGTCCCAGGACGATCAGTGGTGTGTTGCTCGTGGGTGAACCAAGGTCCAAGCGCCCGACAAAATCCACGCCACCGTCTCCGCCTGCACGGGTCAGCCAGCCGTCCCGATATACCGCGCCCGAGCCTCCCAGCACTTGCGCCGCTACGCGGGACGCGAGCATCTCGAAGGCGTGCTTACGGCCGTCGAAGAACGCGTAGAGCTCCTCGAGCAGCCTCTCCTCGGCTGAACCAGCGACGGGCAGTTGTTCCTCGGTCGTTTTCACGCGTGACGAAACCACGCGGCGCCGGACTCGCGGGATCGAGGCTCTGCCCTGTGCGACCCAAACGTTCCATGACGCGGGTGCGTGTCGGGCAGTTTGGGTGACGGTGAGTGTCTCGTTGCGACGGTCGTCGATCCAGCGGAGATCGATGGTGTCCCCGGCCTCGGCCAGATCCAGCACGGCGAGGTCCAGGACGATGTTCGGGAAGCTTCGCCCGCTTGCCGGATCGCGTTGCACCACGTGCTCGAGGCGCTCGATGATGGCGACGCCGCAGAACTCGACGTGTCCTTTGACGATGCTCCGGCCGCCTTGGTTGACCGTGCTCGACCTGAATAGCAGCAGTGGCGGTGCCAGCGATCGCTCCCGCTTACTCGTGCCCGCATGCAGGCTCCACGCCTCCAGCAGTGCCCGGTTGCCGGCCGTGGCGCCGGGCAGACCCACGGTCGTCGGTTTGTGATCGCCGTAGTAGCGCACGTGGCCGTGGTCGAGGTCGAACTCGTCGTGCCAGGGATTGGAGGCGTGCCCGGCCTTCCAGGGGCTGGACCTTATCGCGATCACCGGTCGGCGCGGCCCGTCCGGCGCGGACACCGCGGCTGCGGCGTTGATGCCACGCTCCAGCATGAGCTTCGGTCGGCGAAGATCCGGCGAGGATGTCAGGAAGTGGTAGTTCAAGTAGCCGTCGAGCACCATCTCGACCGGACTCGCGCCACGCGCGTAGCGAAGCACGTCGTAGATCTTGACCGGTCGAGGCTCCACCGTCGCATTATGCCGGTGGAGTGGCACATGACCCACTGCCGGTTGCTGTGGGAGGGCGGGCGTTGGCGGCTTCACACCGATCGGATGGCGGCCGGTGCCGAGTGCGACGTACACCCGCAAGGCCGCCGGTTCAAGCCCGCTTGTTCCCGTGACCTGCTGCGCGCAGTGCTTCTCGGCGCGCCACGGGCACGGACTTGTTCCGAGGAACCTTCCGCACGAGGCCCTTGGTGGCCTTCACATGATCGACGATCGCCGCGCCGACCGCGGTAGCAAGCCGTGGCGGTACCGCGTTTCCGATGAGCCGGCCGAGTGTCACGAAATGCACCGGCTCCCCTGGCGCCACAAACTCGTAGTACGACGAGAAGCTCTGAAGGATCGCGGCCTCCCTGAGGGTGATGGCTCGGTCCTGCTCAGGGTGCCCGAACCGTCCCGTACCGAAGTTGTACGCCAGGGTGGTGATCGTGGGGGACGGCTCGTCCCAGACCATCCGGGCGTAGACGTTGCGGAAAGTCGCACCCGACGCCTTGCGGTGGCAGGGGGCTCGCAGGTCCTCGGGCCACTCCTCCCAAGTACCGCCGGGTTTAGACGCCCTGATGCGTTCGAGGTTGGGTTTCGTCAGAGTCCGGCTCTTGTGGAGTGGATCGCTGGGATGGACCTCTCCATGGCTGACCGCGGGCAGGTTGCCGATGGCCTGGCGGACGGTGAGGTAGTCGGTGGGTTCAGTCGTCCCCTTGGGCACGGTGATGCCGCCGAGCAACGAGGCGACGAGGACCATTCGTCGACGGTGCTGTGGCACACCGTAGGCCGGGCAGTAGCACGACTCGAAGTCCACGAAGTACCCGAGCTTCCGCAGGCGCGCGACGAAGTCCGTAAATATCGGAGTGCTGCCGATGCGAGGGACGTTCTCCATCGTGACGACCTCGGGCAACGTGCCTTCGACCAAGCGGCGCACCTCGTCGACCAGAGGCCACTGAGCCTCTTGGGAGGTATCGACACCGCGGCGGTACGAGGAGAACGGTTGGCATGGCGCGCACCCCGCCAGGACGCGGACGGCTCCAGCGGGCCACATGGCTGCCAGCTCGTTGACGGCAAGGTCGCGGACATCGCGCTCGTGGAACGGCGCACGGACGTTGGTGCGGTAGGGATAGTCGCAGGCTGGGTCGAGATCGATCCCGGCGGCGATGTGAATGCCTGCGTCCTGTAACCCGTGGGATAGCCCGCCGACACCGCAGAAGAGATCAACAGCGGAGATCTTGACTGGGTGGGCGGCCATGTGGAGGACTGTAGTAGATCAACCGCCCTTGAGAACGTCCGACGCCCGACCGACGTAAGTTCGATCGCGTCAGCGCCGATCGGTCAGTCACACTGTCCTGATCCTGACATCGCATGAACCCGCACCAGTAGAGATCTTGCGGTGGTTCAATTGGGCAGCGGCCACAGAGTCAGTTGCCTGAACTGCGGATTTGCCGCAATGGTCGAGCGGGAGATCAACGACAGGCATACATCGCGGCTTCCTCGAGACGTTATCGAACACTTGTTCCCTTCGTATACTTCTGTCGGACTCGATCCTTACGATTGGCCTCCCGGAAGTTAGGAGGCGACAATGGCGACGTTGGCCCGATCGCCGGCGCAGCGCTCGGCAGGGGCGAGGCACAACATGATCCGCGCCCTAGCGGACGAGCTTCGCCTCCTCCTCGACCGCTGTGGCGCCCAGCAGGCCCACGCTCTCGTAGCTGACTTTGCCGTCCGGCACCGACTTACCCACCGCGACGTCGACGCACTGCTGGTCGCGCTGACACGGAACGATCTCGGGGACACGTCTCCATCTGTCGTAAAGGTGTCGCCCCCAGATTCGCCCTTTCTCGATGAAAACTTGGTCACCGTACCCCGCGTACTGAAGCGATTGGGACATCTGAGTCTTCCGGCCAAGCCACGGAGGACGAGACCGAGATGCCGGACGACTACCTCGGGTGGATGTTCGGGCAGGAGCCGGATTCTCCGGCAATGCGTCCCGCCGCCGACGTTGTCGGCAGGGCGCTCGACGACCTCCTCGGCGATTGGTCCCGTACGGGTGGACTGCTCACCCATGCCGAAGTGTCACTGCTGGCCACCAAACGGAAGCTCACCTCCGACCAATACCGCGAGCTGCTGAACCTTCTGGAGCAGGCGGGGGTCGACCTACCCGACCTCACGAACCCGCGAGCATTGAAAGCCACCATGAAGGGCTACGAGTTTCAAGGGGACTCCATCGGCCACTATCTACGCGAGATCAACCGGTATCCGTTGATCGATGCTGCGCGCGAGGTCGAGCTGTGGTCGTTGATCACGCGGGGTGCAGCTGCCGAGCAGGAACTCGACGCGATGGGTCTGGACGAGTCCACCGCCGGCGTCAGGCGAAGCCTGCTGACCAGCGTCGAGGCAGGGCGTAAGGCCCACGCTGAGTTGGTCTGCGCCAACCTACGACTGGTCGTCTCGATCGCAAAGGCCAGGCACTACGAGTCCAGTGGTGTGGAGTTTGCCGACAGAATCCAAGACGGCAACCTTGGCCTGATGCATGCAGCCGGCAAGTTTGACGGGTCGAAGGGCTTCAAGTTCTCCACCTACGCGACCTGGTGGGTCAAGCAGGCGATCGAGCGCGGCATCGGGAACCGAGGCAGGTTGATCCGGATTCCCGTCCACGTCCACGAGCAGGTACAAAAGGTCAGAAGGGCGATCTCGACGCTCACCGCGCGGCTCGACAGGGAGCCAACCCTGAACGAAATTTCTCAGTTGACGGACATGGATCCAGGGAAGGTGCAGTCCATGGTGGACCTGATGCAGCCGGCCCGTAGCCTCGACGCGCTTCTCGGAGACGAAGGAGACCTTCATCTGTCGGACCTCCTGGTGAGCGAGGAAGAACGTGACGGACGCACCGATCCGGCGGAGATCGTCATACACGCCACGTTCCGCAGTGATGTCGCACGCGTGCTTAGGGCACACCTGCCGGAACGGGCGGCGCGGGTTATCGAACGCAGGTTTGGCCTGGGTACAGGCGACGAAGAGACGTTGGACGACATCGGCGTCGACTACGGCATCACACGGGAGCGCATACGACAGATCCAAGGCAGCTCAATGAAGAAGCTCCAGATGAGCGATCAAGTGGCCGCGCTGCGGTCGTACCTAATGGACGATTCGAAGGCCGGCGGGTCCGGTGACTCCGTTGAGAGGAAGGCGTCATGAGCAGCGTGGCGGTCCAGTCGGAGGAGCAGGCGTGCGAGGCGTTCGTCGCTTGGTTGGACCGTCGGGTGGTGGCGGCGGGTCGGGGCGATGGGCTGGACCGGTTGGAGGTGGCGCCGTCCGGGACGTTCTGGCTGGGCCGGATCGCCTGCGAGGATGAGGTTCGCAAAGGTGCTGCTGACGAGCGCTCGGAACGCCTGGACCCATGTGCGATCGGCGTCCGGCTGCGGCCGGTCGACGCGCCGTCGTGGTCGATCACGGTGACGGTACGGGCAAGGGCCTGGGTGCAGGATCCCAAGGACGGGCCAGACCCGGAACGGCGTTGGTGGCGTAGTGGCCTCGTCGAAGAGGTCGTGTCCGTGATGACCGGCGCGGAGGGCGGGTCCTTCGGCCGCAAGCAGCTCGAAGATGCGTTCGCGGCGGTGGGCGCACCGGGTCTGTCAGCCGAAGTGCGGGTCGACGTCGAGGACTGGCACAAGGAGACCGAGCTGGTGGTGCAGTTGGTCAACACCAGTCCGGAGAAGGCACCGGGACTGACCGACTCGCATCTGTACGAGACCCAGATCCAGGTCTCGGGCCTTCCGACGAGGCCGTTCCAGTTGGAGACACTGCCGGACAGCTTCCGCTACGACCGCAACGTGCCGGCCTACGGGGTGAATGTCGGCATCGAGGCGCTGACGCCGGGGGTGTTCCGTACATCCGACACGGTGGGCGTGCAGACCTACCGCCCTACCTACTGGCACGGCACGAACGCGCCGCCAGACCTGTCGTTCGCGACACTCGCGGACGACCCGCTCCCTCAGCTCGCCGCCCTGGTGGACGCGCTCGCCGTGTACGACGACGCGCATTGGTCGCCATCGGTGCTGGGCGCACGGCAGGCGGCTGAGGGATGGACCGACAAGATGCGCGGCGAGGCGGACCGGTCGGCAGGTGAGGTGTTCGCGGAGCTGGAGCGCTTGCGCGTAGGACTCGAGCTGCTGCGGACCCGGCCGGAGATCCTTCGTGCGTTCAAGCTGATGAACAAGGCGATCGCCCGCAGCGCTGAGGGACGTGGATACACAGTCTGGCGGCCGTTCCAGGTCGGCTTTCTGTTGTCGGCTGTCCGGTTCCTCGTTGAGCCTGACGACGAGGCCCGCTACGTCGACACGGTGTGGTTCGCGACCGGTGGCGGCAAGACGGAAACCTACCTGGGGCTGCTCCTGACGGCGGCGTTCTTCGATCGGCTTACGGGCAAGACCATGGGCGTGACGGCGTGGTCGCGGTTTCCGCTACGGCTGCTGAGCCTGCAGCAGACCCAGCGGTTCGCCGACGCGCTTGCTGGCGCAGAGATGGTGCGCAAGGAAGAGGGCATCGGGGGCACCCAGTTCGGCCTCGGCTTCCTTGTTGGCCGGGCCGGCACCCCGAACCGGATCGTGCCCAAGACGGAGGGCGACGAGATCACGCCGGACAGCCCGGGGATGCCGGACAAGTACCAGGTGCTGCTGCACTGCCCCTTCTGCCGCGACGAAAACCTCCAGATGCGGTTCGACCGCCAACGGTGGAAGCTCGAGCATCGCTGCACCAGCCCGACCTGTCCCATGAAGGGGCAGGCCCTGCCGGTGTACGTCGTCGACCAGGAGGTGTTCAGGTTTCTGCCGACAGTGGTGGTCGGCACCCTGGACAAGGCGGCGTCGATCGGTCTACAGCAGGCAATGCGGGGTCTGGTCGGTCCGCCGCAGAAGGTGTGCCCGGTGCCGTGGCACGGCTTCACCTATGCCGAACGGTCGGCGACACCCAACGGATGCCTGGTGCCGAACTGCCAGGGTGGGAACCTCCTCAAACCGCTGCCGATCGATCCGAAGCGGTTCGGGCCGTCGCTGCGGTTGCAGGACGAGCTGCACCTGCTGCGCGACAGCCTAGGCGCGGTCGATTCCCACTACGAAAGCCTGCTCGACCACCTGCAGCGCGAGCTGTGCGGCACGCGGGCGAAGATCGTGGCGAGCAGCGCGACGCTGACTGGGTACGACCGGCAGGTCGATGTGCTTTACCAGCGGCAGGGGCGTGTGTTCCCGCAGCCGGGTCCGAGGGCTGGCGAGTCGTTTTGGACCGCGCCGACGACCACACCACTGCGCCGCTTCGTGGCCGTCGCCCCCGCGGCGTGACGCTGGAGCATGTCAGTGACCGCACCCTCGACACGTTGCAGCGGTGCGTGCGGGAGCTGGTGGACGACCCGGCGACGGTTTGCGCCGAGGCGGGAATCGACCAAACGCACGCGGACCTGCTGATCAGTCTCTACGGCACCGATGTCGTCTACGGCACGACGCTTTACGACGTGGAAGCTGCAGGTCGCAGCCTCGGCAGCAACAACACCGTCGCGGGAATCAACGTCGAGCAGCTCACCGGCCAGACCGACTTCGACGAGGTCCGTGCAATCCTCGAACGGCTGGAGAACCCGGAAGACGACTTCGCCGAGCGCATCCACGTCATCGCCGCCAGCTCGATGCTCTCCCACGGCGTCGACGTCGACCGGCTCAACACGATGGTGATGTTGGGCCTACCGCTGACGACGGCGGAATTCATCCAGACCACTGCCCGTGTAGGACGCAGACATCCCGGGTTGGTGTACGTGCTGCACAAGATCGGTCGGGAGCGGGACGCTCAGACGTTCCGGCACTTCGAGCAGTACGTGCGTCAGGGCGACCGGTTCGTCGACGCGATTCCCATCACGCGCCGCAGCCGCCGCGTCCTGGAGCTCACGATCGCTGGCGTGGTTGGCGCGCGCACGTTGATGATCCGTGAACCAGCAAGCCGACAGCGGTTGAGCACACCAGCAAAGCTGCGTGACTACGCCCGCAACTCTGGCATGACACCCGCGGCGGAGTCGGCGGCCGTCGCCACAGTGCTCGGCCTAGACGGGGCCGAGGACACGGTGCACCGCGAACAAATCGCCGACTGGGTCCAGGTCTGGTTCGCCGAGCTTGAGGATCCCACGAACAAAGCAAAGTACGTCAGCGAGCTCGGCCCACGTTCCCCAATGATGAGCCTCCGCGACGTCGAGGCAAGCGCTCCCATTCACGACTGACAGGCGGACGACATGACGGTTCTCGGAAGCCGTAGCGGCAGTCAGATCCTGCGTACGTTCTTGCCCGACCAGACGGTCGACCTGCGGGGCGACATCTATCGGGTCGCCGAATGGTCGGCACCGAGTCCCATCGAGGTCGACACCGACCTCGTACGCCGACACCTGCTCCGCGAGGTGGGAGCATGGATCGCCCACGGCACCGACGGCGGTATGGGCGACGACTTGCTTCGCAGCACCCCCATCGAGGTCGTCGAACTCGACGAGCGGCGCGGGGTCACGGTCGAGCGCTACCCGCAGGTGTGGCTGTGCCGGGCCTGCAAACGCATCGGTAAGTCCCTGGAACGGCCGTGCAAATGTGGACAACGCAAATGGGGTCAGCTGCACTTCGTCGGCATCCACGACTGCGGCGCGATCACTGAGCCGTGGATCCGACGCTGCGCCGAACACGACGACGTCAAGCTCGTCATCCCCAAGAGCGCCAAGGCCGCGGACATCAGTTTCGTCTGCCCCTCCTGCAACAAACAGACGATGCCGGGCCTGGGCTTCAACCGACCCTGCGCGTGTGGCAACGGCTCGGTTCGGTGGAACGTGCACAAGGCTCGAGCTGTCTACACACCGCGTGGCATGGTTCTCATCAACCCGCCGAGACCCGAGCACCGCGAAGGCCTCAAGCTCGCGGGTGGAGCCCGCAAGGCGTTGGTCTGGTTGGTCGAAGGTCTGACCGCCGGACGCCCCGCAGACGTGACGGCGAAGCAGACGAAGGAGGAGTTCCTCGCTAAGTTGATCGCCGACGGCATGGACCCGACCTTCGCCAAGTCGATGGCGGACATGGCTGAGCAGGGCGGGCAGCTCGCCGGGCCCGGCGACCACCCGGTCGACCGGCTGTCGGCGGAGCGGCGTGCGGAGGCCGAGCGGGAGGCAGTCGACATCGCGATGGCGCTCGCCGAGAGCCGGATGCCGACGACGGAGCTGCGCGGCACTACACGAGGTGACGCCCTCGACGTGCGTTACAGGCACAGCTACCCGCCGGCGCTCGCCCGGGCTGGAATCGACGGCCTGGATCTCGTCGACCGGTTCCCACTGTTGAACGCGATGTACGGCTACACCCGCGGCGATGACGACCCGAGGAAAAGCCGCCTGGTGCCGTTCCGGCGAAAGCGCGGTGGGTACCGGCTCTACGGCAACCTCGCCGAGACGGAAGCCTTCCTGATCCGCCTCGACCCGGTGCGGGTCGCGACGTGGTTGCTGGGGCGGGGTCACCAGGTGCCCGGGTGGACGTCCGGGGACAGCGATCCGGTCGCCGCACGGGTCGCGGTCCTGCAATCCGCGGTGGTGCCCTCCAAACGTGACGACCCGTCGGTGGAATCGGTGGGCACCGACGTGCTGAAGCTCGTCCACACGTACGCGCACAGGTTCATTCGGCAGGCCGCGGTGTTCTCAGGCATCGAACGGGACGCGCTGAGCGAGTACCTCGTTCCTGCCCATCTGGGTTCTTCGTGTACGCCGCCGCACGCGGCGACTTCGTCCTCGGTGGCATGCAGGCGGTGTTCGAGTCCAATCTCGACGATCTGCTGGACGCATTCGTGGACGCGGAGCACCGCTGTCCGCTCGATCCAGGATGCAGCCGCGGCAGCGGGGCGTGTAGCGCCTGCGTACACCTGGGAGAGCCGTCGTGCCGGTTCTTCAACCGCTTCCTCAACCGGGACACGCTGTTCGGCGCGGGCGGCTACCTGCGAACGCCGGTCAGCTCGTGACGGCAGGCAGCCGGCGCCGCCACTCGGCCTCGACCCGGTCGGCGGCGGCTTCGGCTGCCTCGTGCTCCCACACGTGCAGCACGGTCCAACCCAGGCTGGCGAGGGCGGCGTCCTTGGCCCGGTCGCGGGTGACGTTGCGGTCCAGCTTCGCCTGCCACCATTCGCGGTTGTTGCGGGGCAGGGTGCCGTGCTCGGGGCAGGCGTGCCAGAAACAGCCGTCGACGAAGACCGCGATCCTCGCCCGGGTGAACGCCACGTCTGGGCGACCGGGAAGCCCTGGATGGTTGACTCGGAACCGCAGGCCGCGCCGGTGCAGCTCGCGACGCAGCCACACTTCGGGCTTGGTGGCGGACCTAGGCTGCCGCCGCAGTCTGGCCGAAGTCGCGGCGTCGAGCGGCACTGCGGTGGCCGACTTTCGGGCTATCTGTCCCACCCTATCTGGTGACATAACGGATCTTGGACCCAAGCTACTCTTCGCGAGGCAAGAATCTTACCTGTAGTGACGTTCCCAGGACGGAGAATGCGCTTGTGACGGCAACACCGCCCGAGGTCAGCGGTGCCCTCGCGCCAGGATCGGTTGTCGAGGTTCGCGATGAGGAGTGGCTCGTCCGTGCGACCGAGGTGACCGCCGACGGCACCCTGATCCACGTCCAGGGTCTCGGCGAAATCGTCCGCGACACCAGCGCCTCCTTCTACACCCATCTCGACGCCGTGCGGCCGCTGGAGCCGGCGCAGGCCACCGTCGTGGCCGACCACAGCCCTCGGTACCGTACAGCGCGGCTGTGGCTGGAGTCGACGATCCGCAAGACTGCCGTGCCGCTTGGGGAGCGCGCTCTGTCGGTGGCCACACACGGGCTCGCCGACGCGTTGAGCTACCAGCAGTCGGCAGTGCGAAAGGCGCTGGATCCGGAGAACCTGCGACCGCGGATCTTGCTCGCTGACGCGGTCGGCCTCGGGAAGAGCATCGAGATCGGCATGATCCTGTCCGAGTTGGTACGCCGCGGCCGCGGCGACCGCATCCTCCTGGTGACGCCACGCCAGGTGCTGGAGCAGATGCAACACGAGCTGTGGACGAGGTTCGCGCTCCCGTTCGTCCGCCTGGACTCTGCGGGCATCCAGCGGGTACGGCAGAAGCTACCTGCGACGCGGAATCCGTTCACGTACTACAAGCGGGCGATCATCTCCATCGACACGCTCAAGTCCGATAGATATGTCGCGAGCCTGCGCAAGCAGCGCTGGGACGCCGTCGTCATCGACGAGTCGCACAACCTCTCCAACGTTACGACCCTGAACAACAGGCTGGCGCGACTGCTCGCGCGCAACACCGAGGCGTTGATCCTCGCCTCCGCCACCCCGCACAACGGCCGCAAGGAATCGTTCGCGGAGCTGGTCCGGCTGCTGGACCCGTCGGCAGTCCCAGCCGACGACACGCTTCACCCCGATGAGGTACGGCGGCTCGTCGTACGGCGGCACCGGCACAGCCCGGAGGTCGCGCGCGTCGTCGGCGCCGACTGGGCGGAGCGCCAGGAGCCCAACAACCTGCTCGTGCCCGCCACCCCGGCCGAGGACGCCGTAGCTCGCGAGTTGGAGCAGACGTGGCTGCGGCCCGGCCGGGGCGGCAGCCCGTACTCCGGGCAGAACGCGTCGCTTTTTCCCTGGACGCTGGCCAAGGCTTTTCTGTCCTCGCCCGCGGCGCTGAAGGAAACCATCGACGGACGGCTGAGCCGGCTCGGTCACGACGAACGGGCCGAAACCGAGCGGGACGCACTGCAACGCCTGGCCGCACTGAACGAGAAGACCCTGCGGCAACCTTCGGCCAAGTACACCTGCCTCGTGCAGCACCTCAAGGACCTCGGCGTGGGTAAGGGCTCGCCCACGCGGGCGGTGGTCTTCGCCGAGCGCCTAGAGACCCTGCGCTGGCTGCACCGCAGCCTGCCGAAGGATCTCGGGCTCCCCGCTGACGCGGTGGAGTTGATGCACGGTGGCCTGACCGACGACGAACGGCAACGCATCGTGGACCAGTTCAAGCAGGAACAGGCTCCGGTACGGGTCCTCGTTACCGGGGACGTCGCCTCCGAAGGCGTCAACTTCCACCCGCAGTGCCACGAGCTCATCCACTACGACATTCCGTGGAGCCTGATCCGGATCGAGCAGCGCAACGGCCGCATCGACCGGTACGGGCAGAAACGCCCGCCACGGATGACCGCTCTGCTGCTCGACCCGTCGAGTGAACGGTTCGCCGGCGACGTGCGAATCCTGGCGAAGCTCATGGAGAAGGAGGACGAGGCCCACAGCACGCTCGGGGACGTCGCCTCGCTCATGGGCCGATTCGACATCAAGGGCGAGGAAGACGAGATCCGCGCGGTCCTCGCCGGGAGCAAGCAGTTCGACGATGTCGTACGCCCGGTCGCCGAGGTGGCCGCCGGCAACGACCTCGCCGCCCTGTTCACGCAGCTCTTCGACGCACCGACCGAGCCGGCCACCGACCACCAGGCACCGGCGGCGCAGGAGTTCGCCATCGACCACGGGGCGGGCCTCTATGACGACGATGTCTCGTACCTCGAAGACGCTCTGCGGGAGGCGTTCATCGACCCGACCGCGCCGCCTGCGCGCGGCGGCGTCGGATGGCGGCGCGACCCGGCCTTCGGCACCATCGAGTTGACCCCGCCGCGTGACCTGGCGCAGCGCCTGGAAGTGCTGCCGCAGGCGTACCTCGCGCAGCGCCGTGTCACCGAACGGCTGGTGCTCGCCACGACCCAGGCACGCGGCAAGGAACGGCTCGCTGCGGCGCTGCGCGACGAGGCCAAGCTGTCCTGGCCGGACGCCCACTACCTGGCGCCGCTGCATCCGGTCCTCGACTGGGCGGCGGATCGGGCGCTGGCCGCCCTGGGCCGCAACGAGGTGTTCGCGGTCCGCGGAGTCGTCGACGCCCCGACGGTTCTGCTGCTGGGCACGCTGACCAACCGGCGCGGCCAGGTCGTGTCGGCGGCCTGGCTGACGGCGGAGTTCCCGACACCGGGCGCCCCCTCGTTCGCGCTGATAGCCCCGCACGGCTCCGCCCGGGAGGCGCTGCACGCACTGGGCTGGGACAGCGCCCGCACGAACCCAGGACCGGTCGCGGACATCGACATGCTCCAACGACTCGTGGCGCCGGCAGTGCACGAGGCCGAGAAGCACCTGATGACCGTGTTCGAGGCCGCCGGGCAGGACGTGGCGCGCCGGGTCGATGAGTGGTCCCGGCGACTCGACCACTGGGACGACGAGGCGGAGGCGCTGATCCAGCGCAGCGAGGTCAAACAACGCAGAGCAAGCGTGGAGCAGGAACGGGTGCTGGTCCAGGCGATGGCGCCCGACCGGCAGCTCGTGCGGCCGCTGCTGGTGGTCGTGCCGGACACGGAGGGAAGCAAGCGGTGAGCGGCTCGGACGCGGTCCTCGTCGGTGAGGGCTGGATCTCGGAGCACTACTTCACGACCGAGGCCAAGGGCGAATCGTTCCGTTCGGAGGTCAAGAAACGCCGGGACGCGTGGGACGCCGAGGCCAAGGAGGGCCGACCGACGCCGCGGTCCCGGTTTACCGACGCGCGGCATAGCCTCGAAACCGACCTCGCGACGCTGACCGAGCTGCTCGACCCGGCGACCGCCACCGACCTGCGCGACGCGAAGAACCCCGACGAACTCGCCACGGCGGTCCACGAGCGCCTGCTCGACGTACTCGAACTGAACCAACATGGACTGCTCCTCGACCGTCAGGGTCCGCTGCTGCGTGTGTCGGCGCCCGGCGCCACCGACCGGGCGCCGCTGGTCGTCGTGTCCGCGCGGCCGGTCGCCGCCGTCGAGGATCTACTCGCCCGCGACACGGTGTCGCTGCGCGAACCGGTGCAACTCACCGAGGACGCCGACGAGGTGAAGTCCGCCGCCCGGCTGCTGTCGGCGCTGTTCGTTGCGGACGACGCCCCGGACCTGATTCTCGTGCTCGCCGGGCGCTGGGCACTGCTCGCCGAGCGGGAACGCTGGGCCGAGGGTCGCTACCTCGCCGTCGACGTACAGCTCGTCTGCGAGCGCAACGACACCAAGAAGGGCGGTGAGATCGACCGCGCCCTGACCTGCCTGTGCGCTCAGTCGATCGGCCCCGACGCGGACGGCAAGCTGTGGTGGCACGGCATCCTCGAAGCCTCCGTCAAGCACACCGTCGGCGTCTCCAAGGACCTGCGCGACGGCGTCCGCCTGTCCATCGAAATCATCGCGAACGAGGTGGTCCGGCGCCGCCGCGACAAGGGACTCGACCCGCTGCCGGCCAGTGAGGCCCAGCCGCTGGCCAAGCAGTCGCTGCGGTTCCTCTACCGCATCCTGTTCCTGCTGTATGCCGAAGCGTCACCCGAGCTCGGCGTGCTGCCGGTCGGTGCGCAGGAGTACGACCAGGGGTACAGCCTCGACCGGCTGCGAGAGCTGGTCCAGGTAGAGCTCGCCACGCCGCACGGCCGCAACGGCACGCACCTGTACGACTCGCTGATGGTCCTTTTCCGGCTCGTGGATCGCGGCCACGCGCCCGCCACCAGCGACGACGGCGACGTGTTCGGGGAAGGGCTGACCTTCAACGCCCTGCGTGCCGACCTGTTCCGCCCGGAGGCGACCGCGCACATCGATGCGGTCGGCCTCGGCAACGCCGCCCTACAGCAGGTGCTCGCGCACCTGCTGCTCAGCAAGGAAGCACGGGGCAAGGACAGAGGCTTCATCTCGTACGCCGAATTGGGCATCAACCAGCTCGGCGCGGTCTACGAGGGCCTGATGTCGTACACGGGCTTCTTCGCCGAGACCGACCTGTACGAGGTGGCCAAGAACGGCGACGGTTCCAAGGGCTCGTGGGTCGTCCCCGTCGAACGGGCGGACGGCATCGCGGCCACCGACTTCATCAAGGCCCCCGACTCATCGACTGGTGAACTACGGCCGGTGTTGCACGAGCGGGGGTCGTTCGTGTTCCGCCTCGCCGGGCGGGAGCGCCAGCAGTCCGCGTCGTACTACACCCCCGAGGTGCTCACCCGTTTCACCGTCGGCCAGGCGCTGGAAGAGCTACTCGACCAGGACGGCCGCACCACCAAGGCCGAAGAGATCCTCGAAATGACCGTCTGCGAGCCAGCGCTCGGCTCGGGCGCGTTCGCCATCGAGGCCGTGCGGCAGCTCGCCGAGCAGTACCTCAAGCGCCGCCAGGACGAGCTCGGCGAACGGATCGACCCCGACGAGTACCCGCGCCGCCTCCAGGAGGTCAAGGCATACCTGGCGCTGCACAACGTGTACGGCGTGGACCTCAACGCCACCGCCGTCGAGCTGGCCGAGATCTCTCTGTGGCTCGACACCATGGTGGAAGGGCTGTCCGCCCCGTGGTTCGGTCTGCACCTGCGGCGCGGCAACTCCCTCGTCGGTGCCCGGCGCGCGGTCTACCGGCGTAGCCAGGTCAGCGACAAGTCCTGGCTCGGCGCGGTGCCGACCGACGTACCGCTGACGTCGCTGGTGGAGGACATCGACGCCGGACGTGTCGCCAGCGACGGCGTCCACCACTTCCTGCTGCCCGCCAACGGCTGGGGTGCAGCCGCCGACGCCAAGGAGGCCGCTGCACTCGTGCCCGACGCGGCCAAACGCCTCAAGGCATGGCGCAGCAGCGTCAAGTCGAAGCCGAACCAGCAGCAGGTCAACGCGCTCGCCGAGCTGGCACACCGGGTCGAGGTGCTGTGGCAGATCGCGTACCGGCGGCTGCGCATCGCCGAGCAGGAGATCCGCCGCGCAATCCCGCTGTGGGGTGCTGGAGACCTACCCATCGGCGGTGCCGTGCAGCGCGAGCAGATCGAGGCGGCGCTCGCCGACGAGAACGGTGCCTACCGGCGCCTGCGCCGCGTGATGGACGCCTGGACCGCGCTGTGGTTCTGGCCGCTCACCGAAGAACTCACCACTGTAGACGGTGTACGAGTGGAGCCGCCCACGATGGCGCAGTGGATCGCAGGGCTGCAGACGCTGCTCGGCCGCAGTCCCGAGCTGCGCAGGAAGACCCTACCCCGCGACACGCTCGCCGCAGGGGCGAGATGGGACGAGTTGAACGAAGCCGAGCAACTCGAACTCACCTTCGCCCACGCGTTGCCGCTGGTTGACGTGCTGCGGGACCACCGGTGGCTCGTCGTGTGTGAGCGAGTGGCCGGCCAGCAGGGCTTCTTTCATTGGAATTTAGACTTGGCCACGGTGTTCGCCCGCGGTGGCTTCGACCTCCAGGTTGGTAATCCGCCCTGGGTCCGACCGATCACCGACATGGACGCGCTGCTGGCGGAGGGCGACCCGTCGTGGCAACTCGGGCTAAAGCAGGCGCAGACGGAGGCGCAGGCTCATCGGGAGGCGACGCTGGAACTGCCCGGCATCCGGAACCTTGTCATCGATGGCGCGACAGACGTTGCCTGTCTCGCCGAGTTCGTCGGCTCGAGGGCCCAGTACCCGCATCTGCAAGGGCTGCAGCCGGACTTATACCGTTGCTTCATGCAGCAGATGTGGCGGCATCTGTCATCGTCCGGGATTGTTGGAATGATTCATTATGACACGCACTTCACCGACGAGCGCGCTGGTGCTCTCCGTTCGGAGCTGTACCTAAGGCTACGCCGGCATTGGCATTTCCAAAATAAGCTTAGACTCTTCGAGATCAAGGACGAAAAGCAGTTCGGGGTTACAGTCCACGGGGCACGCACGAGTAACGCTGACTTCGTACAAGCATGCTGGCTCTACCATCCGGACACTGCCCAGAGGTCACTAACTCACGACGGCAGCGGTCCCGAGCCCGGGATGAAAGATGACTCGGCGGCGTGGGATCTTAGCCCGCACAAGGGACGCTTGACCAAGGTGACGAATGAGACCATCGAAACGTGGCGTACTCTTCTGGAGTCATCAGATGACCTCTTGCATACAAAAGCAGTCTTTGTCATCAATCATTCAACTGCATCGGTCCTCGACAAATTGTCGAGATCGCGTCGTATCGGAGAGCTAGACTTGCGCTCATCCGATGGATGGCACGAAACCGGCGATTGGAGAAAGGGCTACTTCGAAACGCGATGGGGTGCGCCAGAGGCGTGGGAGGATGTCATCATCCACGGCTCCCACATTTCTATTGCGAGGCCCTTCTTTAAAACCCCAAACCCGACGATGAAAAACAAGGATGATTGGTCCGTAGTGGATCTTGAGGATCTACATCCAGACTCGATGCCTGTCACCATTTACAAGCCGTGTGATGACCGACACCGTTACGATCGCGACTACACCCACTGGGGTGACAGAGACACTCGCCGCGCCGCTCGGGCGTCGTACCGTATTGCGTGGCGTCGCAGAGCAGCGAATACCGGCGAGCGGACGCTCATGTCCGCGGTGTTGCCTCCCGGAGCAGCACATGTGCACAACGTCTACTCGCTGGGTCGGCTGGATGGAGAACACGATCTCCTTCCAGCCATACAGGCAATTATGGGCTCGCTTGTTGCGGACTTCGTGATCCGTTGTGTTCCTAAGGACGACATACTTCTAAAGACGGTCAATAGGTTACCCTGGGCTCCTCCGCCGCTCGCACTAAAGGATGTCATTGCGTTGCGCGTACTGAGGCTGAATTGTGTCACAGGTGCGTACGCAGAACTCTGGCAAGACTGTTATGTATCGTCCTTTCGAGATGATACTTGGGTCGGTGGTTTAGAGCATCTGCGTCGCAGGCCGCTCGGTGAGGTCGAGCCGGGATGGAACGCAGATACGCCATTGCGGATCGCTGCGGATCGGCGACAAGCCCTTGTGGAAATCGATGCGCTCGTGGCGCTCATGCTTGGGCTGACCGCCGATGAGCTGTGCACGATTTATCGCACGCAGTTCGCTGTCCTCTACGGGTACGACCGGAATGTGTACTACTACGACGCGAACGGGCGGCTCGTACCTAATTCGGTGTTGAGCGTGTGGCGGAAGAAGGGGGAGCGGATCACGGCGGAGGAGCGGACCGCGAGCAACCAGGCGGGCAACACGTACACCTACGAGATGCCGTTCGTGACACTGGATCGGGAGGCGGACATGCGGCATGCGTACGCCCACTTCGAGCGGCTCCTTCAGGAGCGTTCGTGAGCGAACTGCTCCCCACCCTTCAGGCCAGCAACGTCCGGCACAGTCTCGTCGACTACCTGACGACGACGTTCGGGCTGACCGACGGGGACGCCCGCGACGGGCTGGATCGGTTCCTGTCCGATCCCGACTCCGGCATGTTCAAAGGCCCGTATGTGCGGCTGCGCCTGCCGTATCGCCCAGCCGACGAGGGTTGGCGGGACACGCTGGAGTGGTACGAGGGTTTCCCGCCCTATGGTCATCAGGCGGCGGCGTTCGCACGCCTTGCCTCGGCGGTGAACGGCCAGTCACGCCGGCCACTCCCGACTCTGGTCACGACCGGTACCGGCTCGGGTAAGACCGAGGCGTTCCTGTACCCGATCCTCGACCACGTGCTGCGCGCTCGCCGCGACGGCGAGGCGGGTATGAAGGCGCTCATCCTGTACCCGATGAACGCGCTCGCCAACGACCAGGCCGCGCGTCTGACGAAGCTGCTCACCACGCACGCCGCTTTGGCCGGCGTGACTGCCGCTCTCTACACCGGACAGTCAGGGCCAACCCGCACCGCAGTGACCGCCGACGGACTGATCACCGATCGGGGGATCATCCGGGACACCGCGCCGGACATCCTGCTCACCAACTACAAGATGCTCGACCAGTTACTGCTCCGCGACGACGACCAGGCGTTGTGGCAGCAGTCCGCGACCAGCCTGCGCTACCTCGTACTCGATGAGTTCCACACCTACGACGGCGCGCAAGGCACCGACGTCGCGATGCTGTTGCGCCGCCTCGGGCTGGCGCTCAAGAGCCACTGGCCGGGCGACGACCCGCGGATCGACGACGCCGCCCGCGCCCGGCCGCTCGGGCTCGTCACACCGGTGGCGACATCCGCGACGCTCGGCGACAAGGGCGACCCGACGGTGATGCTCGACTTCGCCCGTGTCGTCTTCGGAGAGGCCTTCGACGCCGACGCGGTGATCACCGAGACGCGGCTCGGGCTGGACGAGTGGAATGCAGGAGCGGCCGAGGCTGTCGCGGCAGCGGGCTTCGCGCCGGTCGAGGTCGAGTCGCTGGACGTGGCGGCTGCCGTCGAGGCGGTCACCGGGCTCAGCCACAACCCGACGGGCAAGCAGGTCGCCCACACCGTCCTCGCCGCGCTATACGGGACCGAGGAAGACCGGATCGCCAGCGCGGACCCGGAGTTGCTGTCGGCGCTGTGCCGGGCGCACCCGCTCGTCCACGACCTTGCCAAGGAGGCCGAGCACGCCGTTGCGCTCGACTCACTTGCCGCGCGGGTCCTCGGGCCTGGTAGCGGCGCGGTCCGGGCGGAGACTTTGTTGTCGCACGTACTCGGGATGCTCGGCCACGTTCGCGCGGTCGTGGGGCGCGGCGCGCTGTCCGTGGATGCCCACCTGTGGGTCCGCGAGCTGACCCGGATCGACCGCGCCGCCGCGGCGACCGCGCAGTTTCGGTGGGGCGACGACGGGCCGCCGGTCGCCGGCGGCGACGCCGAGGAGGTACGCCCGTCGTTCCCGGCCATCTTCTGCCGGCACTGTGGCCGCTCCGGTTGGGGGGTCGGGCTGGCACCGGTCGGCGACAGCCTCGCCGTCAACGACGACGACATTCGCCGTAACCACGCGGTCAAGGAGGGCCGGTTCCGGCCACTGTTGTACGCGCCGGCCGAGGCCGCGACGCGTCTGGAGGACGGTGAGCGGATCGACGGGTTGGTGTGGTTCTCCGTCCGCAACCGCGAGCTGACGTCCACTGTCGCCGAGGACGACGCGGACCTGCGCGACGGCTGGGTGCTGCCGGTGCTCACCCTCGTGGGCCTGGACGCCGACGAGCAGAGCCGCAAGGACACCTGCCCGTCGTGCGGGCAGCAGGACGGGATCCGGTTCCTCGGTAGCGCGGTCGCCACGCTGCTGTCGGTGTCGCTGTCGACGCTGTTCGGCTCGCCGACACTCGACTCCCGCGAGAAGAAGGCTCTGGTCTTCACCGACTCCGTCCAGGACGCGGCGCACCGGGCCGGGTTCGTGCAGGCGCGGTCGCACACGCTCACCCTGCGGTCGGTGTTACGCGAGGCGGTGGCGGAGGGCGCGTTGACGCTCGACGCACTCGTCGACGAGGTGATCCGGCAGGCGGGCGACGACCCGTTCGCCCGATACCGCATCCTCGCACCCGACTGCGCGGACCGAGAGTCCTTCGTGGAGTTCTGGCGGGCCAAGACGCGGCGGTCGGTGCGGGCCCCGGTGCGGGCGCGAGTCCGCAACCGGCTGGCGCTCGACGCGGCGCTGGAGTTCGGGCTCAACTCACGCACGGGCCGCACCCTGGAACTCACCGGCTCAGTCGCCGTGGAGGTCGAGGCGGGCCAACCGACGCGGATGGCATATATCGCGCGGGCGGCACTTCAAAACACCTCGTGGCAGGCCACCCTCGGCTCGACCGGCCCAGACGACGCGACGCTGGTGCAGTGGGTCCGTGGGGTGCTGGACCGAATGCGCGCCAAGGGCGCCATCGACCACCCGTGGTTTAGCCAGTATCGCGCCGATGACGGCCGTGACTGGTCCATCTGGGGTGGCCGGCCCCGCGGCCAGGGCATGCCCGCGTTTCCGAGGGACCGGCCCCGGCCCGGGTACCCGAAGGTCGGCGGCTCCGCCCAGCCGACCAGCTACGACAGCCTCGACGCCGTCACCTCCGCCCAGTCCTGGTACGCCCGCTGGACCTCCCGCGTACTCGATGTGTCGCCGCCCGACGGCGGGCGCCTTGCCCGCCTGCTGTTCGACCGTCTGGCCCGTGACGGCGTGCTGACCACGACGACCAGCGAGTCCGGCGGCACCGTTTACGCCATTCCCGCGTCGGGGATCGTCGTCGCCCCCACCGATGAGGCGGATCTCCTCGCGGGCCATCACCTGCTGATCTGTGACACGTGCAGGGCCGCGACACCGGGCTCAGCGGCGGCCATCAGGCAGCTCACTGGCGCACCATGCCTGCACGTACGCTGCCGCGGCCGCCTCGGGCCCGAGGCGCTACCGGACAACTTCTACCGTCGCCTGTACGCCTCGCCGGACATGCGCCGCGTCGTGGCCCGGGAACACACGAGCCTGCTCGACGACGAGACCCGCCTGGCGTACGAGGATGGATTCCGGGACGCTGCCACCAGCCCGCAGGCGCCCAATGTCCTGGTGGCCACGCCCACCCTGGAGATGGGTATCGACATCGGCGACTTGTCGGCGGTGTTCCTCGCGTCGCTGCCCCGTACCGTCGCCTCCTACCTGCAGCGCGTCGGGCGTGCCGGGCGGCTCACCGGCAACGCGCTCAACCTTGCCTTCGTCACCGGGCGCGGCGAGCACCTGCCCAAGCTCGGCGACCCGCTGTCGGTCATCGACGGCGAGGTGCGGCCGCCGGCGACATATCTGGCGGCGGAGGAGATCCTGCGCCGGCAGTACACCGCGTACCTGATGGACGGCTTCGCGCGTGCTCCTGGCCGCCGCCACCCGCGGACGGCGGGCGGAGCCATCCGGTCCGTGTTGCCGGGCACCTTCCTCGGCGACCTGGTCCTGCACGCCGAGCAGGGCGCCGACGAGCACCTGCCCCGATTCCTGGACACCTTCGAAGACCTGCCCGCCGAGGTGACAGGCGGCCTAGGCGACTGGTTGCGCCCCACCGGCGGGCCACGCACCAGCGGGTTCGCCGTCCATGTGCAGGCGGCCAGCCGTCGCTGGCAGGACACGGTCACGACACTGGAGCAACGGCAAAAGAAGATCAGCGAGCTGTTGCCCGACCTGGAGGCGCGCGTCGCCTCGCCGGCGGCGACCGACGACGACAAACAGGCGCTGCGGTCAGCGGAGGCCACCCGCAAGCTCACGGCCGGCCAGCTCGCCCACCTGCGCAGCACCTACTGGATCAGCGTCCTGGAGGAGTACGGGCTGCTGCCCAACTACACCCTCCTGGACGACACGGTCACTCTCGACGTCGGGCTGTCCTGGACCGACCCCGACAGCGGGGTGCACGAGTACGGCAGCGCCCAGTTCCGGCGCGGCTCCGCGCACGCATTGCGCGAATTCGCCCCCGGCGCGACCTTCTACGCCCACGGGTGGGAGATCGAGGTCGACGCGATCGACCTCGGCCTGGACGGCGCCTCCGTCCGGACGTGGACCTTGTGTCCCGCCTGCGGGTATGCAGCCGATGTCATGGAGTCCGGGCAGGAGCTCCCAGTACCGTCATGTCCTCGCTGCGGCAGCAGCGGCATCCACGACACCGGGCAGCGCATCGACCTGGTCGAGCTGACCCGCGTCTCCGCGGAGGTACGCCGCGACGAGGTGGCGATCTCCGATCGTAAGGACGATCGCGGTAGCGCGAGTTTCCAGATCGCCGCAGTCGCCGACGTAGACCCCGCCCATGTCGTCCGCCGCTGGTTCGTCGAAGACACCGGCCTCGGGTGCACGTACTTGCGGGTGGTGGACCTGCGGTGGATCAACCTGGGGCAGCCCGGGCACGGCGCGACACGCACCATCGCGGGCAGCGAACGCCAGGGCACGCTGTTTCGGGTCTGCTCCGGCTGCGGCAAGAAGGACACCGACACAGGACGGAACCGTCCACACGAGCACCGCCCGTGGTGTCCACACCGGACCTCCGCCACCGAGACGACCAGCACGGTCGCCCTGTCCCGGACGCTACGCACCCAGGGGTTGCTCATCCGTCTGCCGCGCGCGGTGAGCCTGGGGGACGACTTCGCCTTACCCAGCCTCGCGGCGGCGCTGCTGCTTGGCCTGCGTGAGCAGATGGGTGGACATCCGGACCACATCCTCGTCGAGCACGTCGTGGACCCTACGCTGTCCGACGGCACCGACAACCACGACGCGATCTTGCTGCACGACGCGGTGCCTGGCGGCACCGGGTATCTGGCCGAGACCGCGACGCCCGAACGCCTACGAGAGCTGCTCGTCCTCGCATGGAATCGGGTCCGCGGCTGCGAGTGCCGGCACGAGGATCGCCTCGCCTGCCATCGCTGCCTGCTTCCGTTCGTCAGCCCCAAGGCCGTCCGGCGAGTGTCGCGGGCATCCGCCGACCGCCACCTGCGTACGCTGCTCGGATTGACCCCCGAAGCCGAGGCCGCCGAAGGGACGACATGGGCCGTGACCGAGGTGCCGCCGCACGAGGAGCCAGAGTCGCACCTAGAGCGTGCCTTCCACCGGTTGTTCGTCGGCCGCCTGCGCAGGACCGGCGCAGCCGTCACTGAGGTACCCGGTCCGACCGGCAACGTCGTTCGTTTCACCCTGCCGGGCGCACACCGGCAGTGGACCCTCACGCCGCAGCCCAACATCGGGGACTCGCGGCCCGACTTCCTCCTTGAAACCAACGATATGAACGTCCCGGACGTCGCGATCTTCACGGACGGGCGGGCCTACCACGCCACGGCCGCCGTCAACCGGCTGGCGGACGACGCCGCCAAGCGCGCAAACCTCCGTGACGCCGGCCTGGTCGTGCTCGCCGTCACGATCCGCGACCTCGCTGCCGAGGACGGCACCGGCACCGTGCCGCAGTGGTACAACCCAGACATGGCGGGCAACCTCATGAACGTCCCGCCGTTCCAGGCACCGCCGGAGGCGTACCGGAGCCTGGGCCGGACACCCGTCGACTGGCTGGCGGAGTGGGTGTCCAACCCCAGCCCCGATGCCGTACGCAATGTCGCGCGGGCCGTCCCGATGTTCCTGTCGATGGGGGCGCAGCCCATCCTGGCTTCCGATACGGCGAGCCTCGAGGAGGTTGCCCGCGCGGTCCTGCTCGATGAGCATCTGCCCACCGGTACGCGCCGGGTGCACCTGTACCGCGCGGGTGCCTTCGCCGCCGTCGTGGAGATGACCGGTGCCAACGTCGTACGGGTGGCCGCCGTACTCGACGACCGCGACGCCATGCTCGCAGAGGCCCACGCCGAGGCGTGGCGGGCATGGCTGCGGCTGTCCAACGCCCTCGCCCTGCGCGACTGGCCGACCACGGTGACGACGACCAGCCTCGTCGCACCGTCGGGGCCCGCCCCAGTCGACGAGACACCCGGGCCGGGCCGCCCCGTCGGTGCCTGGGCCGACGTCTACGACATCGCCGCTCCCGGTGAGGAGCGCAAGCTCGTCGCGGCGCTCGCCGGTTACGACGGGCTAACGCCTCCGGCCGTCGGAGTCGAAGGCCCGGACGGCATCCCGCTCGACCTGTCCTGGCCCGACCTGCGGGTCGTCGTCGCGTTCGAACACATGCCGCCGCAGGACAGGGCGGACCTGTCCGCCGCGGGCTGGCGGATCGTCGAGCCGTCGCCCGACCTCGTCGTCGCCGCGCTGGCCGAGGCCAGCACCTACACGCACCGGGAGCGATGATGCCAACGATCATCATGGGCAAGCTTGCCAGCAAGATCGACGGCTCCATCCGCGGAAAGGCGATGACGTTCCTGCAGCGACTCGGTGCGGACGACACCACCTCCGGCCTGCACATCGAGCCGATCCAGCACTGCGCCGACCCGCGGGTACGCACCGGCCGGGTCGACGAGTTCTGGCGAGCCGTCATGTTCCGCCTCGACGGCGACGGCGAGACCCACTACGTCATCCACGGCATCTGGCCCCACGACGACGCGATCTCCGTCGCCAAGCGGGTACGGCTGAAGGTCAATCCCATCAACGGGCTTCCGCAGATCGAAGAGATTCATCCGACGCCCGTCGTCCCACCCGAACCCACGCCGCCATCCGTCGTACCGCTGTTCGTCCGCCTCGGGCACGACGAAACGGCTATAGCCAATACCCTCGGCCTACCTGACGACGTCGTCGAGCAGGCCCTGACCGCCGCCGACGAGGACGCCGTACTCGATCTCGCTCAGCGTCACGAGGGCTGGATCGGCACCATCCTGGTCGACCTGGCCGCCGGCGATACCGTCGAGGCGATCGCCGCCCGCATGCAGCTCCAGAAGACGGAGCCGTCCGGCGACGCCGACGCCGACGTCCTGCATTCCCTCAAGCGGCCCGCCGCCGCGCTCCAATACGCCTTCATCGACGACCAGGACGAACTGCGCCGGGTCATCGAGCAGGGCGACTTCGGCGCCTGGCGAGTCTTCCTGCATCCCGAGCAGCGCCGCTATGTCGACCGCAGCTACAACGGTCCGTTCCGCCTCTCCGGCGGTGCCGGCACCGGCAAGACCGTCGTGCTCGTCCACCGCGCACGTGCGCTTGCTCGCCGCAAGCCCGCGGCGCGGATCGTGCTGACCACGTTCACCACCAACCTCGCCGACGCCCTCGGCGAGAGTCTGGCCCAACTCGACCCGCGCGCGCCGCAGGCCAAGGCACTCGGCGAACCCGGCGTCTACGTGACCGGCGTCGACGCCCTCGCCAGCGCGGTGCTGCGTGGCGCGGGCAACGGCCTCACCGCTGCGATACGCGACGTCCTCGGTGAAGTCCGCTCCGCGCCCCTCGCCCGCACACCCAGCACGCGTTGGCGCGAGACCATCGAGTCCACCAGTACGACCCTGCCGCACGAACTGGCCAACGAGACCTTCCTCGGCACCGAGTACACCCACGTCGTCCTGCCCAACAAGATCCAAGACGAGGCCGGCTATTTACGGGTACGCCGTCCCGGCCGCGGCGTCGCCCTGGACCGCGCGAAGCGCTCCGCTGTGTGGGCGTTGGTCGCCGCGTACCGGGCGCAGGGCCGCATCGACGGGAGTCTCGACTTCACCGAGGCCGCCGCCGTCGCCGCGGAACACCTCACGAAGCAGACCGATCGGCCCGCCGATCACGTGCTGGTCGACGAGGGCCAGGACCTGTCGCCCGCCCATTGGCAGCTGCTCCGCGCTCTCGTCGCCGAAGGGCCGGACGACCTGTTCATCGCCGACGACGCCCACCAGCGGATCTACGGCAGCCGCGTCGTCCTGGGCCGCCACGGCATCGCTATCGTGGGTCGCTCCCAGCGCCTCACCCTCAACTACCGGACCACTGCCCAGAACCTCCAGTACGCCATGACCATGCTGGAGGGCGCCCAGTACGTCGACCTCGAGGAGCAACCCGAGGCCACTGGCTACCGATCCGCCAGGTCCGGCCCCGCCCCGACGGTCTTGGTCGTCGACTCCCTCGCCGGGGAGCTACAAGCCATCGCCCGCCACGTCCGCGCTTGGCTCGACGCCGGAGACGCCCCCGACACCGTCGCCGTCCTCGTCCAGGACCGGTTCCACCGCGACCGCGTCGTCACCGCGCTCACCGAACAAAGCGTCGACGCCCGCGCGGTCGACCGTGAACGGCCCCCCGCAGGTCGGGTACCCGTGCTGACCATGCACCGCGCCAAGGGCACAGAGTTCTCCAAGGTCGTGCTCGCGGCCGGCCGCCCATCGCCCGCGGAGATGGCACGCCTGGAGACGCTGGACCCCTCGGAGCGGGCCGACGCCGAGTTGCGGGCTCGGTCGCTGCGGTACGTGGCCGCGACGCGCGCCAGGGACGAGCTGGTAGTCGTCGATCGACGGTGATGTAACTGCCGGCGGCCCGCTACGTCGGCGGGACGATGGCCACGTCGAGCACTGTCTCGATGTGGCCGCGGCGGGCCTCGGCGGTCAGCCGCACGAACTGCCGGGTGCGGTAAGCCTCGATCGCGGTCTGGTGGGCTGTGTCGCGCAGCCGCACCGTGACCTTCTGCTCAGCTTCGCCGTGACGGGAATGAACGATCCCGTCGATCACTGCGGTGCCGACACCAGTGTTGCCCTGACTCAGCTGGGACACCGCGCCGATCACCTGGACACGTCCGTCCAGAGTAGAGGCGCGCATCGCCTCACCGGCGTTGCGGATCACCCTGATGGTGTTGCGGTCGAAGCGGAACCGCCCGGCACCGGCCTGGGCCGGCAGCCGCTGTGCCCAAGAGAAACTCACCTCGAAGGGGGTGTCGTCGCGTCCCAGCCGGGCCAACGCTTCGCAAAGGTTGGCCGAGACACCGTCGTCAACGCGGCGCAGGAACGGCTCCACCGGGTCGCCGCCCAGCGCCTCCCCGGCGGCGGTCAGCGCCGCACGCACGCCACGGTGCGCGTAAAGGGACACCTGACGGGCAAACGGACCGTCACCTGCGGCCCTCGGGTCAAGCTCCGCCTCGGGGATGGTGAGGTGCGCGGCGACGATCCAACTACCGGTCTGCGGTGCGCCGAGCCGGACCTGCCGTGCGAAGCTCCAGACGTTGGTCGGCCGGCGCCCCTGCACGAGCAGCGGTCTGGGTAAGGTGCTCGCGTACGTGGCGGTCAACAGTAACTCTCGAACACCGTGTACGGCGTCGGCGCCGTGCAGCAGCGGGATCGTACCCGGCGGCCCCTCCGGCAGCAGCCGAAACGTGAGGGTGTCGGCGTTGGTGTTCGCCAGGTCGGCCAGGACGCTCGACACCGGCCGGTCCTCGACAACCGCGATTGTGTTCAGCAGGTCGAACATCCGCAGTCCGAAGTCGCGCAGCCCGCGGTGGGTGGGCAGCAGGACCTCGAAATCGTCGTCGTCCTCCGTCATCGTCCACAATGCGGCGCCCGTCACCGCCTCTCGCGGTAGCCACCCGGCGCTGGCCAGGTAGGCACCGACGGCCTCAGGCGAAAGCGCGTTGGCTGCGCGCAGCTCATCGGAGGTGGGACTCATGTCGCGCTCCGCTGCGCGGGAACGGCACCCATCAAGGAACGCAGCGCGCGCACCGTGAGGCGGTTGCGTCGCGGGACGTGCACCGCGACCCTGTGCCGTTGGGCCGCGTCGACCGGCGTATGGTCGGCCAGCGACGCCCAGTATCCACAGTGGCGTAACCGCAGTTCCCGCTGGTCGGCGTCGGCATACGTCGCCGCATCGGCCGGGACGATTACGAGGAACAGGTACCGGGGCACCTGGAAGCCAGGCCCAGCCAGGTCGTTGAAGTGGTCGGCGGTCATTTGGTAATGCCACGCGTCCGCCGACCCGGCTGGGTTGGACCATGACTTGACCTGGACTTCGATCTTCGGGTAGCGAGTGGTGCCCCGGCTACCGGGGAAGTCGATCGAGAAGTCCACGCCGGTCACGTCGATGTCCTGCTTGCCTGCCACCAGGCCCGCGGCACTGGCTAGGACGCGCACAAACGACTCGCCGAAGTAACCCTGCCAGTTGTAACGCCCGTACCGCATGCGCCGCCTTCGCCGCTCTACACCGTCGGTCCCGATCGCTCTGCGCTAAGAGGACGATACGCGACGTTGTCAGAACCGTGGGGGCGACAAGAGAGGTCGACCGCTCCGATCTCGACTCGCCGCGGCCGACATCGCCACGGTGCGGGTCAAGGATCATCCTGATCCTGGGGAGGAAGGTGTACGCCTGGCGAGCATGCACGTGATCATGGGGCTGGAGTTCCGGTGGGTCGCCGTGGCAGGGGTGAACTACCGAGTGGTTCCCTTCGCCAGAAACTGGAGGCGGCCGACGTCAACCGGCTCCAGCACGATAGTGACCCTCTCCGGGAGCGTTGCCTGCTGTTCGTGGCCTGCAACAGGGCTCAGGAGGCGCTCGATGTCACGTGGAGCGGATCGCCGCTCCGATGCCTTCCGGCAGATGGCCGCGAGGCCCCGTAGCCAAGGACTTCCCCCAAGCCCACAGCCGGAACACGAATGGGAGTTTGAGATGGATGAAGCTGAGCAGGACTGCCCCGGCTCTGGCCATCGCGGAAAACTTGAGTTCCAGAAGGGCGGGGACGACTGGTAGGGGAAGTGCCCGGTCTGCGGCATGACCTGGGCGGGAGGAAGCGAGATCGTCGAGACACACCAGGATTGGCGGACGAGCTCGCCGGGCAAGCCCCGGCAGTGACCTCTCGTCCTCTGTGTGGCCTGGCCGGTGAATGCGGTCGAGCTCCCCAGTACACGGGCTCCTCGGATACAAGGCGTGCGTAGCCGCAGATCTTGCTGCCGCCGCTGGGCATGTCCATGACCTGGACGTCGGCGCGGCACGGTCGCGGAGGCATGGAGGCATTCCTGATCCAATTCGGTGGGGTCATCGCCATCGACGCGGACATGCTCGCCGCCAAGGCGGGCCATGGCCCTGCGGTACCGGCGGGATCGCGGACGATTCTGCGACGCCGGTCCGCCGACTGAGTTCACCCCGTCCGAGGGCGCGCGTGCCGACCCGGTGACCATCAGCCGCGCGCCCCGCCATGGTGCCTTCACCAACCACGGCGCGGCGAATCAGTCCACCCGGGTTTGGTCAAGCAACCGGCCGAGGATCTGACGCCGGCTGCTCGGACCGGCCGCGACCCTGATCCGCAAGGCGTTGGAAACCGCCGACGAGTGCGTCAAGCTCGGTGAGAGTCAGGTCGACACCGTGGCACCGTTCTTGCTGGCGCTCACCCGCGGCTCCTGCTCGCGGTAGTGCAGCCACAAGCTGGCGGTCACGTGGGCGGAGCTGTCCTCATGCATTTGCTCCAAGCGGCACCGTCAACATCACAGCCGCGCTGCGATACAACGCCCGCAAGAACCGCCAGATCCTCAAACTCCTGGAGCTCCTACCAGCCTAAACGCCGAGCCGGCCGACTTTGCCGTGCCCGTGGCTGGGAGGGCGACCATCTCGCCGTTGACAGTGGGCGGACGACGGAATGGCCGATGCCTCTGTCACCTGGACCAACGTCAGCTGACGACGATACGCGTGGTCGGGAAGGCGGTCATCGTCTTCCGCCACGCCGGTGAGAGCGGGAGTCGCCTCGGAAGAGCTCGGCCAGAGCTTTGAGAACGTCGGGCAGCTTGTCGGCCGGAATCTTGAAAATTGCCACTACCGCGACGATGAGCCGGGGGAGTGCGTGCCCGGCCACGCGCAGCAGGAGGGGAGAGATCAACGCGGCGACTGCGATCCAGGGGTTGACCTGGGAGAGAAGGTCAAGCGCCATGGCTTCGTCCGGGGCGGAGAACGACAACCCGCTCGCCCGCTTGGTGCGCGAGGCGCGTGACGACAAGGCGCTCTTCGAGAAGGTGAGCCTCCGACCGTTTGGCCGGGCGCTGTCCGAGTTGCGTTCGCCACCCGTGATCGTCGTCGCCGGTAGATCGGCTCCGGCGTTGCGGATCAGGTACGGTGGCGATCTCGACGCGGCCGGACATGGTTCGTGTGGCCAAGACAAATCGGGACGCGTGTGGAGGTCGGGACGTTCTCATTGCGTACCTCGGGCGAAGAGAAGGTCCGCCGCCGCGTCGCGTGCCTTCGTGACCTCGATGGCCAGATCCTGGGCCGCCGTGACCTCCTGGTCGAGGGTTCGCAGCGCCTCGGCCAAGGACCGGAGCTGGTCCGGCGGAGGAAAGGGAATCACCAGCCCTGCGATGTTCTCGGCGGTCACGTACGAGGCCGCGGTGGAGCGGGCAAGTGTCTTCATCCGCTCGGTTCCGGCGGACGAACGCAGGTAGGCATACAGGTAATAGGGGTCGATCGCATCGGGGTCGAGGACCCGGATGCGCAGCAGGTTCGTGCTCGCCAGCCATCCCGTCTCGTTCGGTCCGATCAGAGCAGGCGGCGTGAGCGCGCCGGTCCGCACACACAGAATGTCGCCGGCACGTAGCTGGTACTGATGCAAGGCGGCGGCGACGGCGGGTGGGGCCGTCGACGGTTCGTCGACCACGATCCGCCCGTGTCGCAGGTGCCGGGGCAGCACGATGGGTATTCCGGGCTCGCTCGACCGCTTCTTGGCTGGCAGTCTCGAGTACGAATAGCCGGCCTTGACCTCGCACACGGATCCGATGCGTACCGTGCCTCCACGGGGCGGCTTCGACAATGCGGCCGACGCTATGTCGGCCGCGCGGCGACGGTCGAAGGATCGTAGGTAGGGCAGCTGGAGCTTTGCTCGTCGGTCGTCGCCCTGGGTCGATGGCTGCCACCCCTGGCTCGGGAGATACTCGGCCGGGTTGAGGGAGTGGTGCTCCGGCTGGATGTCTTCCTTGGCGACGGCGACGCTCAGCCCAGGAACACCGCGGTGCGGCTGTCCGGCATCGCGGTCGGCCAGAAACAACTGCCAGGCTCGCCCGATGTCAGCCGCGGCACCGTCGTCGAGAATGGGCTGACCGTGGGGGTAGGTACCGCGGTTTGCGGCGTCAACGAACAGGATGGGTTGATCCGAGCTGCGTGGCCGGCGCAGGAACCACAGACTGGTCGCGGCGTCGGTATCGGCGAACAGGCCAGGCGGGAGAGCGATCACGGCCTCTACTACTGACAGTGCGACAAGGCAGCGGCGGATCTCGCGTTCCCGCCGGTTACCGGAAGCGGCAGCGGAGTTCGGCATGATGATCGCGGCTCGGCCGTTCTCGCCCAGCCGCTCGACGCAATGCAGCAGCCACCTGAAGGTGGAACGGGCCGGCGGGGCCGGGAACGGGTGCCAGTCAGCATCGCTGTCCCGATCGGGCCACGATTCGATGTTGAAGGGTGGATTGGCCAAGACGAAGGTGCCCGACGTGCGCGGCTCGGGCCCCGCTTGGTCGAAAGGGCCGCGAAGATTTACGTTCTCGCCCCGAGCCAGGAGGTTCAGCCCGGCGATACTGAGCGCCTGGGCTTTTGGGGTCGCCCCATGCAGCCGCAGGCGTGCAGACTTGCCTGCCGTGTCTACCGCGGCGGTGAGAAGTTCGCCGCCGCGGACGTACGGGTCGTAGACGGATTCCACCGGGCTGTCGCGCAGGGCCGTCGCCATCAACGTCGCGACGGCGCGGGGAGTGAAAAATGCCTCGGGGGACAGCGCAGTCTCGTACGAGTCGACGATCCGCTGCACGTCCGCTGGGGCGAATGCGGCGCACTGCGTCATCGTCCGCCGAACCTCGGAGACGCTGTTCGGTGTCAGCCCTCGCAGTACGCCGATGACGTCGGAGTGCGCGCCGCATTGGCGCGACGCCTCGTCTGCGGCTGCGGCGATGCGTTCGATGAGCCATTTGGCGCCGCGGGCGCCGAAGTCGGGCGGATCCTGCTCGAACAGCGCCGCCCAGGAGTCCGGGTACCGGGTGTGGAGGAACGTCAGGGCCAGCAAAAGGGCGAGGTTCTCGGCTGGGGATGAGCCGCCGAGGGTCGGCATTTCCTGGGCGGGCGGCGCGGCGGTTTCGGTCATCGGGAGGGGGCCGCGGGCGTGGCCGCCCCGGTGGTCGCCGGGCCGAGGGCTCGATGGACGCGGTCGGCGTAGCTGGTGCCGGCGTGGTCGTGGGTATCGCGTATCGAGCCATGTACGCGCCGAGACCCCAGCCAGATCATCACGTCGCGGAACGGGAAGCGACCGTTGCCATCGGCGCGCGGAAAGTCCCGGTGGCGCTTGACCCATTGGGTCACCGCGGCGCGGCTCACGCCGGCCAGCTTGGCGATCTCCGATTGCTTCAGCGTTCGGTCGCTCGGTTGATTCATCTGCCCCGCCTCGCCTGTGGACCTTTCTGAGGTTAGGGGTGCGTAGCCCCTCCGTCAAAGCCGAGCACTTCCAGTGCTCGCAGCGCGTGCCCTCGCCCGCATTGGTTTCGGGCAGGGCATTTGCGGTAGAAAAACGTGGTGAGCCGATCCAAGAAGGAATCTTTGTTAACGCGCGGGGATGTTAACAAGGCCAAGAGTGGTGGCACATCTCGAGCGAAGCGCGACGCCCGTGATCGGCGGCGGCGACCGACACCGGCGGCAGACCCACGGCGGGAACGCGTTGACGGCCAATCGGGAGGGAGACGCACCGCCTCCCAGCCTGTACGGGGAACTGTGCACGGTCACTCTACGCGGGTGGGCATTTCAGCCCGTATGCCGACAGATGTCGACCCGAGCCGGCATGCGCCGTACATGGAGAAAACCTGCGTCGTGGGCATCGAGTTGAAGTACCAGGCCCGAGCTGTCCGCCCCGCCATCGCGCCAGTGGTTGAGCGAGGGCTTCCGTGAACTGGCCGGAGTACACCTCGTTGGCGCGCCAACTGGCGGACGTACGACGGGCAGAGGTCGAGTTCCGGGCGCGCTCGGGTGAGCGGACGGCGGCCGCGCACGCCGTTATCGACCGGCTCACCAAGCATCTTGACCTGCAGCGGGGACGGTTGGTGAACCTCGCCGCCCAGCTGCGGCTGCCCGAGCCGCGTTTCGGCGCAGCCGGCCAATCGGGCATCGTCGACGTTGGCGAGGCACTTCAGCGCGCGGCGGACGCGACGAACGCCGCCGACGCGGAGGCCCGGCGTGCTGAGGAACTCGCTGGACAGCCGGTGCTGCTGCCGGGCATGTCGCCGACCGGGCGAAGCGCGTTGGTCTACATCGCTTGAGGTTTTGTCGGCTTGCTGGCTCAGGCCGCGCTTTTCGCTTTCGCCCCGGAGACCTCGGTCGGGGTGGCGGTGTGGTCGCTGTGCGGCCTGCCTGCCATGGCGTTCTTCGCCGGCTACTTGACCATCACCCTTGCTGGGCAGCCACGAGTGGGTGGCCGCTATCCGGCCAACGCGCGCTTGGGTGGCTTGATCTGTTTCATCGGCATGCCTCTGGGCTGGGTGCTCCTGATCGCGGCCAGCCAGTTTCATACGCGCATGAGTACCTTGCTCGCGCGGTCGATCGCAGGCCGCGGCCGGCCCGCGTAGATCGTGCGGCAGGCGCCCATGCTCCGTTGCGTGTGGACGCCCGGCCAGCCGACAGGGTCGTGGCCGACCGGGGTCTCACATGGCCATGGACAGTTTGCTGCCCAGCGACCTGTCGTCCCGGGCTGCGGACCAGGGAGCGACGCGTTCAACCTAGCCCAACCTTATGCATTAGGCAACCTCTAGGTGCAGCGAGATGTGCCCTTTTGCTTGCGGGTGAACTCGGAAACATGGTCCACTGTGGTTGCGGACCAGGGAGCAGAAACGTGGCGAGATCCAAAACGCAGCAAGTCATCGACGACATCAGCGCCCAGATCGCTTCTGGGCAGCTCAAGCCGGGTGACCGGCTGCCCAGCACCGCCGAGCTGCGTGCGCAGTACGGCGTGTCGATTACGGTCGTTCGGAATGCGGTGCAGTGGCTGAAGGCGAAAGGGCTTGTCGAAGGCCTCTCCGGCGTAGGCGTGTTCGTCGTCGAAGGTGAGAACACGACGAAGGGCTGACTCGCTACCCGGCTTGGGAGCATCCAGGGCATGGCCGGGGGCGGCCTCCCAATCAAAGGGATTGCGATCCGCGCAGCCAAGGTCGCCCGGCAGAGAGGGGTCGACCATCCAGTTCCTCGTTTGGTACGCCGTCTCCCGCACCCTCCATCCCGGCCGCGACCAAGTCGGTCAGTACCCTGAGCGCCCTCTGCGCTAGCGCCCTGCGACCACAACACCGTCGCCAGGTTATTGACGGCGACGTGGTAGCGCTGCTCTGTCGTTCTGACGTCCTTGGCTGGCACGGCGTGCAGGCTCTATCGGCCATCTGGCGTCCTCGGTGTTGCGGGATCGAGCCAGTTGAAGCCGCCACGGTCGGCTACGCCGCGGCTTGCCAGACCGGGCCGGCGCGCCGGCAGCAGCCCGTACCTGTTGAAGGTGGCGTGGGCCCGGCGCAGCGCCGAGCAAGGCTGCTCCTCGGTGCACTCCAGGCAGCGGCCGTCGGGGCCGGTTGCGACGTGCCGCTCCACCTCGGTTTGTGCGTGGTCCAGCTGTTCCAGCGCCGCGCCTGCCAGGTATGTGGTCGTCATCTGTTCCCCCACACGATCGAGGTCGCTGCGGGCGGAGGTCCATTAACCCGACGCCTCGATCTGGTGTTCGGCGGGGTCTTCGCCGGCGTCGAGCCGCTTGGCGAGGTCGGTGATCAGTGCCATCGACGCGGTAGCGCCCAGCGCGTGCTCGCTGAGGCGCTCGAAGGCGTTGCTGTACCGCTCGGCCAGCTTGTCCTCGACGACCATCCGGCCGCCGAGGTGTTCCAGCAGCACCAGCGGTGGGTACAGCCGGTCCATCACACACACGGTGAACGGGCCGTAGACGCCTTCATGCCAGCCGGTCGTCGCGGGCAGGATGCGGATGTTGACGTGGGGCCTCTCCACCTCTCGCACCAGGTGTTCCAGTTGCTGGACCAGCACGGCCCGGCCGCCGACAGGGCGGCGAAGCGCGGCCTCCTCGACGAGGACGGTCAGCCGTTTCGGGGCTTGTCGTCCAGAACCTGCTGGCGTTGGATCACCTGGCGTACCTGCTGATTGATCCACTGCGTGGAGGACGCGGGGCCTTGGTGGTGGCGGATGACGGCCTCGGCGTAGTCGCGGGTCGCGAGCAGGCCGGGGATGAGCATGTTCTGGTAGACGCACAGTTCTTGGGCGCGCTTCTGCGCCCACCAGTGGTCAATGAACACCCGGTCGTTGACCGCCGCGGTCGCGCTGTTGTGGCCCTCGTCCTGCTCCCACTGATTGACTCGCCACGCGTTGCGGGCCAGGCCGAGCAGTTCCTCCCGTTCCCGCTCGTCGTACACGCCGTAGACATCCAGCAGCGCCTCCACGTGGTCCTTGCGGAACGGCCACTCGGCCCGTTCGTACCTCGCCAGCGTGCTGAACTCCACCCCGAGGTAGGCGGCGATGTACTTGAGCGTCTGCCCGCGTTCCTCCCGCAGGTGACGCATGCGTGACCCCAGAAGCTGAGACCGGATCGTCTGCACGAACTGTTCTCGTTTGGTCGGCATGAGACTGCGCGTCCCTTCTGATCGATCGATGGTCTACATGTCGTCCGCTGCGATGGTGATCAGCTCGATGGAGGCGGCTGGGCTCAACGCCGTGCTCCCGAGCTGGTCGAACATCGCCGCGTGCCGCCGGGCCGGCCGGCCCTGATGTAGTTGCGGACCGTCGCTGTGGTGGGCGGCGGCAACCAGATCCGGGTACGGCGGGCGCAGGTGGAACAGGGTGAATGGTTCGCCCGCGCCTTCCAGGTGACCGGGCTCGCCTGGGAGGACCTGCACCTGCACGTGAGGGGATCGGCATACCTGCGCCAGATGGCTCACCTGCTGCCGCAGCACCTCCGGGCCGCCGACCGGGTTGTACAGCGCCTGCTCACTCACGACCGCGTGGAGCCCGCCCGACAGGCCATCGAGGACCTGCTGCCGACGCTGGCACAGCCATCTCGCGTGCGCCGCCTCCAAGTTGGTCACTGCCCGTTGGCCGGCCATCGCCGTCGCGGCGTACTCCGGTGTTTGCAGCGGTTCCGGCAGCAGCATGCCGCCGTAGCACCGGATCCGCGCCGCCCGCGTCTCCAACCACCAGCAGTCCGCCATGGACACTGTCGCGAGCGTGCTGTCGCGATGGTCGGCACCCTCACCGTCGAAGATCCCGCCTGCGGCCCGGGCCAATCGCATGAGATCGTCCCGCACGGTCTGGTCGTGCACCTGGTAGACGTCCAGCAGCACAGCGACCTGTCCCACGGTGAACACCCGCCGCCCGTTCTCATGGCGTTGCACTCGCACGAGGTCGGTGTCGGCCAGCGTCGCTGCGTGCCGCAGCGACAGCCCCCGCTCCTGGCGCAACCGACGCAACCGCTCGCCCAGCAAGCGCGACCGCAACGAGACGACGGCGCCACTGTTCCTCGCTGGCATTGCGGCGCTCACCTCCCCCAACGGCTTGGTGTGGACGGCGACTTGGCCTGGTACAACCTTATGCATGAGGTTACACATGGACTCCTACATTGGGAACCCATTCCCCAACCGCGGCTCTGAGCGGGGCGGGGCGCACGATATGGAGGCGATCGATGGCTAACCCGACGATCCAGCGGCGCCGGCTCGGCATCGCCTTGAAACACGCCCGCGAGCAGGCAGGCAAGACGCAGGAGGAGGCAGCCGAAAGGATCGACGCGGCCGCGAGCAAGGTCAGCCGCCTGGAGTTGGGGCAGAGCGGGATCAAGCTCACCGACCTCACCCTGTTGCTGGACTTCTACGGCGTGCCGAGCGAGCAGGCCGAGTCGATGCGGGAGCTGGCTCGCACCGGTCGCCAGCGCGGCCGGTGGAGCGGCTACCGCAACGTCGTACCGGACTGGTTTCGCCAGTACGTCGACCTGGAGGCGGACGCCACGGAGATCCGCTGGTACCAGCCGGAAGTCGTACCCGGCATCCTCCAGATCGAGCCGTACGCCCGAACCATGATCACCTCCTCGCCCCCGTCATCCGCAGTGGAGGAGGTGGACCGCCATGTCAGGGTCCGCCTGGAACGCCAGGCGATCCTGGAACGATCCGATGCGCCCGAACTCGGCTTCATCCTGAGCGAGTCAGCGCTGCGCCGGCACATCGGCGGCCCAGCCACAATGCGGGACCAGCTCACCCACCTCGCCGAGATCAGCGAGCGCCCCCACATCGGCCTACAGGTCCTGCCATTCGACGCCCAGACCTACGAGACGGCATCCTTCGGCTTCATCACCCTGCGGTTCGGCCACGACACAACCTCGGACGTGATCTACCTGGAGGACTACACCGACGCCGTCTACCTCGACCGACCAGACGCGGTGCGGGCCTACACTCGGCTATGGAGCCGGCTTCAAGCAGCCGCCTTGGGGCCGGTCGAGTCCCGGCATCTGATCCTGCGGGTCGCTGAGGAGATCGAGCGGCACGAGACCTGACGGAGTGGAGCATGTCCACCTTGGACCCTTCCCGCGCGATGTGGCGCAAGTCCAGCCGCAGCGACAGTAACGGTGGAGCATGCGTTGAGGTGGCCGACCTCGGCGAAGACATCGCCGTCCGCGACAGCAAGAACCCCCACGGCGACGTGCTGCTGTTCCCTCGCCACGAGTGGGCCGCGTTCATCGTCGGCGCGAAGGACGGAGAGTTCGACTTCTGACTTCCGGGTTCGAGCCCTTTCGGGCAGGATCTGTGGAACAGCCCCATCGGTGGCGGCGAACCGAACGCGATCTGCGGCGACACCGCCCTGCGGCCGCAGCCTGCCCGATGCCGATCGGCCGCACCGATTTTTGTTCGCAGCGGCCCACTCTGCCTTTATCGGGCAGCGGGCGAGCTGAATGTAGCCGCCGTTCTGCGGCTTCGCCTTCCATCCACCAACCGGGGTTTGTCAGACGTGGCGAACACCTCCCAATCTGACAGCCGTCTGACAAGCTGATCTCTGCCTCGAGAACGGGCGGCACGGCGGCAGGCACCTCGCCGAGTCCCGCTGTCAGACTCGCCGGTCGCTCCCTCACGGCATCGATCGGCGGTCACGCTGCGTATCCGGCAGTACGGAGAGGATGTGTGTCGGCGGATTCGGCAGTTCGCGTCCAACGGGGTGTGGCGGCTCGCGCCACGGCAGTGCCGACATGCGCCGGCGGGATGGTGCCGGACGGTGCGGCAGTTCGGCACTTTGGCAGTGCCGTGGCACGTTCGGCAGTTCGGCACTGCCGCGGCAGTTCGGCACTTTGGCAGCGCCGCGGCACTTTCGGCAGTTCGGCAGTGCCGTGGAGTTCGGCAGTGCCGTGGCGGTTTCGGCAGTTCGGCGCTGTCCCGGCAGTTCGGCAGTCCGGCCCATACCGCCGGGTTGGAGCACCTCTGTACCGACACTGACGCCGGTGGCGTTGGAGGTCGGGCCGGTCGCTGCGCCGCTCGGTCCGGCGGCAGCGGCGACGCGCCAGGCGCTCGGCGGGCGCCGGGTGCAGCGGATCGCCGGGGCACTGGGTGCGTGGCTCTGACGGGGGCGCGTTGTCAGGTCGCGCGTGAGGCCGGCTTGGGCTTCCCGAAGCCCGGTCAGATTCGCCGCGTCCATTCGGTAGCGACTGCCACATTCACCTCCGCGGCGGACGCTGCGCCGGGTGCGGAGTGTCTGACAGTGCAGCTCACGGCCGGTTTCCCGCAGTCATGATATTTCTGACAGTCGATATCCTGTCAGATATCCACTTCTGACAGTCGATGTCTTGTCAGATTCGTCGGGCGTCCCGCGCAGACGGCGAAAACCGCCGTTGACCTGCTCTGTCAGACCGCTGTCAGACGGCTGTGGCGCACTGGGTGCCGACCGCTGCGCTTGCGGCACATCCCACCCTTCGGTTTGGAGCCCATCCCCATGAGCGAGTCCGACCTTCGCGACGACTGGCCGGCGTCCGCGCTGCAGGCCGCCGACAAGGCGTTCGCGGCGCTGACCGTCGACCCGGCACCGCTGACCCTCGACTGCGCCGCCCTGACCGCCGTCGGCATCACCGGACCCGGCACTGCCGTATCGGCAGACGCCGGCACTCCCGCGTCCGGCACTCCCGGCATTGCCGGGTCCGGCGATGCCGGCACTTCTGGGTCCGGCACTGCCGGGACCGCAGATGGCGGCACAATCGCCGGCAGTTCCGGCGCGTCGACATCTTCCGGCGTTGATCTTGGTGTGCTGCGCGGCGAGGTGCCGTTGCCGGCGCTGCGGGACTGGCTGCTGGCGCATCCGAGCGCCTACGCCGCCCGTGACGCTGTGTGGCGGGAGTTGATCCGCCGTGCCCGGCAGGGCAAGCCCGAGTGGGTGATCGCCGCCGTCGGGATGGCCGTGCCGGCACTGGTCGCCATGGCCGGCACCCTCGCCGCCGGGTACCGCGGCGAGGCGGCCGACATCGACGCGGAGATCCTCACCGGGTTCCTGGAGGGTCTGCGCAGCGGCGTGGACCCAGACCGGGACGCCCCGCACGCCAGCCTGTGTTACGCCGCTTGGCGGACCGGCCTGGAGATGAGCCTGGCCCAGCAGGAGTACCTGATCGTGGACGACATCGAGCACGCCGTCGCCGACGAGCTGGCCAAGCACCCCGACCTGCGCGCCAAGAACCGGGACCGGCAAGGCCGCCGCAACTCGCCGTGCCACCGCGTGAGCCCCGCCGCTGCGGCGGCCTGACCGACCCGCATCCTTCCCCTCCTCGGGCCCGGCGCGGACCATCGCGCCGGGCCCGAGCCATGCCATCACCACACCGTGTCGCCCGCACCACGAAAACTGCTGGCAGAAACAGCCGCTGATGCGGGCGCAGCCGCTGGCAAACGCGCGGGATCTGACAACGGATCTGACAGCGGCCGACCGTCGTACCCCCGCACGCCGTGCGGCCGTCCGCCCGACACCCGCTCTGACCTGCTGTCCCGTCTCATCGGATCTGGTTCGCGCTGGTCAGGTGGAGAGCGGCGGCTGACGGGTCCGGTGAGATGGGTGGTGCGGTTGTCTCATCGGATCTGGCTCGTGGGGCTGCTGTTTTCTCGTCTCAGCGTTGTTGGTCCCATTCCGCGCGTCGGCGTTGTCTGGTGACGTAGTCGCGGACGGTGCCGTAGGAGACTTCGGCGTCGTGCTCGTCAACGAGGGTCATCCAGATCGACCAGATGGTGACGGACGGGTTGTTGATCAGGGGATCGATGTGGTGACGGAACGGTTGGAGGCTGGGGAAGCTCTTCGAGGTGGCCCTCGGCTGTTCGACGCGGGCGAGCGCCTTGATGATCGTGCGGCTGGTGACGCCGAACGTCTTTCTGAGGGTTCGGATGCTGAAGGTGGTGCGGGCTTCGGCTCGGATGGCTTCGAACAGCTTCTCCTGTGCGGCGTCGCGGGTCAGCCGGCGGGCGCGGACCTGTCGTGGGCGGGGTGCGGCTTGGAGGTCGGGGAAGGTGTGCAGGAGTGCTTCGACGGTGCGTCCAGTGGCGGCCGCGAGGCGTGGAGCCCGGACGGAGCCGGTGTATTGCGGCGGCTGACATAGGTAGCTGCGTAGCTGGCTGGGGCGCAGGTGGTTGGCTCGGGCGAGACGACGAATGTAGGCGTTGACCGTTTCGGGTGGTCGAGGCCGGACGGGGATTGGCAGTGGCGCCGGCAGCGGGGATGGCGGGTCGAGCAGGCTGGTCATGAGCTCGGCGCCGGAACGTAGTCGGCGGCGGTGTCGATGTTGATGTCGTGCAGGCTTTGCCTGGTGAGTTGCTCGCTGCCGTCGAGGATGGCTTGGATGGCGGCGCTGCGGATCAGCCGGAGCAGGCTGCCGATCATGCCGCCGGTGCGTTGGTGCAGGTATTTGTTCAGGCCCGGCAGTGTTCCTGGGGTGTGCTGGTGCAGGCGGAGGCTGTCGTCGACTGCTGCGAGCAGGGCGGTCCACTCCTGGCCGGGTGGGAACGCGCTGGTGCGGATCATGCCGAAGCGTCCGGCGATCTGTTCGCCGCGGGGACCGGAGAGCAGTCCGGCGCGTTCGACGTCGATGCCGGCGTAAACGAACGTGGCGGGGATGCGTTCGGCGAAGTATTTCAGCGTGTCGGAGGCCTCGGCGCCGTAGCGGGTGCTGAGGCTGATGTTGTGGATCTCGTCGACGCAGACCAGGCTGGTGCGGGCATCGACGCAGACCCCGCAGACCGCCTCGACGATGTCGGTCATGTTGGATTTGCCGAAGACGGGCAGGCCGAGGAAACGGGCGAACTCGACGGCGATCATGCGATGGGTCGCGGCTGGCGGTGTGGTGATGTAGAGCGCCGGGATGTCGGTGTGGCCGTGCGGGAACCGCTGGTGATGGACGAGCTCGATGGTCTTGCCGAGCTGGGTCAGGGCCGTGGTCTTGCCAGTGCGAGCGGGTCCGGAGATGATCAGCCCGCCGCGGCCGAAGTCGGCGAACCGGTTGATATAGGTCAGTCGCCGGCCCTGGGTGATGACCTGCCGGATCGCCGAGGTCGTGATCACCACCAGGCGGGAATGGTGGGCCAGCCGGGCCTCATCGTAGGTTCGGCGGCCGGTGGCGTCCGCCGGTGGTGCGGCAGGTAAGTCGGGCGGGACCGCGTCGTCGAGAACGAACCGGCGCCAGCCGCTGAGTGTGGTCAGCTGACGGACGCCGGTCTCGTCGGCGGTGTCGGCGGCCCAGCGCCGCCAGGGATCGAGGGTTCTGCGGTTGGTCACCATGGGCGGCGGGCCTCCTCAGCGGGGTCGAAGACACGCAGCGGGATCACCTTGCCCGGTTGCGGCTCGTCGGTGTCCGGCTCCGGGGCGGGTGGATGTTGCCGCGGGACCGGCCGGTTCTCGCTGGTGGCCGCGGTGCGGGCGGCGACCCGCCGGTCTCGGGCCGACAGGGCGGGCTGTGGCGGACCGTTGTTGGCTTTGGCCAGCAGCCGATGGACGGCGTCGGCGACGGCGGTCTCGTCGGGTTTCGGTCCCAGACCTGCGCGGACGTGGTTCCAGGCGAGTTCCCCGAACGGGATCGGGGCCCTGGACAGGTGCTTCCAGGTGGCCTGCAGCCATCGGCTCGCACTGTTCGGCCGGTGATCACGGACCCAGACGTGAGCGACGTCGTAAGGGTCGTAGTGGATCTCCCAGAGGTCGCGGCGGCTGGCGATCCCGGACGGCTGGCGGCGGATCGGATTGAGCACGGCCGAGTCGTAGGTCCGGTTGTTGATCTTCAGGCCGCCGGCGCTGACTCGCCGCCAGGTCGCCGGGAGCAGCTCGATGTAGTCGTCGGCGGTCATGGCGACCGGGACGTAGCCGGCGGCCTCGACCAGGGCCGCGTACTTCTCGTTCGGGGTGAACGCCCGGCCCGGGGTCTGCGGATCACGCAGTCCGTCGTGCGGCCGGTTCTGCCATCCGGCGATGAGCCACTCGTCCAGCAAGGCTTGCAACTCGAGCATCGTCCAGAGCGGCTGCTGATCGACGCGGAAACCGCGGTGCTCCGCCGACCGGCCGACGAACCCGGACACGAACTGAGCGAACAGGGTGCCGACAGAGGCGAACAACCGCTCGACGTGTGGCTTGTTCGCCCCGGACGCGGGATGGGTCGGCTGGAAGCTGATGCCCAGGAACCGGCAGGACGAGCGGAAATTGTTCGAGATGAACACCTTGCCCTGGTCGCAGACGATCGTGTCCGGGATGATCACCGGCCGGGCCGCCGCGTGCTCAAGGCGCTCGTCGACGGCCAGCAGCCGCCGGTGCGGCAGCACCGAGTAGGCCATCCGCAGCGCGTCGACCCAGCCCGGCCGCATCGGCTCCGGCGTCACGGACCTGGCCAGCAACACCGACGCGTCGACCGCTTTGGTCGTCGGTGTCAGCACCGCCGCGGTGACCGTCCTCGTGGCGACGTCGATCATGCCGGTCAGTTCCACCCGGCCGACGATCCCGTTAGGCAGCAGCACCAACACGTCCAACGGTGTGGTGTCGATCTGCACCACCTCGCCCGGCGCGTCGACCGGCAGATGCGAGAACGGCTTGTCCGGCTGACCGGCCAACGATCGCCGGGTGCGCGCCGAGCCGGTGGTGTGCTTGTCCGACAACTGCGCGACCAGCCGGTAGCACGTCGACCTCGGTGGCATCGGCGGCGCCTGATCGCCGTGTTCCTGGACCAGCAGCTGCCCGGCGCGCCAGATCAGATAGCTGACCGTCCGCGTGGACGCATCAACGGTCTCGTCGATCGCCGCGCGCAGCGCGGCGATCACCTTCTGATCAGCGCGAGAAGCCGTGGACGGGTGCCGTGCCCGGTGCCGGCCATCGACCAGACCGGCCAGCCCTTGCGCCTCGTAACGCTGCCGCTGACGACGGACCGTGCGCGCCGACGTCAGATAGCCCGACGCGGTCAACTCATCGGCCTTAGCCCGCTCCCTGGCCACCATCGTCGTCAACGCCACGTCGTACTGCGGCTTCGGACCGGCGTCCACCGGGTCGTCCGCGACGCCGCGTATCACCTCCAGCACGTGCCGTTCCCACCAGCGGGCCTGCTGCATCACGTCCTTCGGCAGGCCGACCAGCCAGGACGACGCCGGCACTCGCGCCGAGGTCGCGGCGCCCAGCACCGTGAAGTCGGGATCCGACTGCAGTTCGCTCAGCCGCACCGCCTGCTCCGGTGTCCGCATCGAGTCGTCGCCGAGCACCACCAGCGTTCCTGACACTCGCAGCACCGTGAAGTAGTCGCCGCGGAACCGAACTCGATCACCGCATCCCAGGAACCCGCCCCGACGCGCGCCGGTCACCGCTGCCCACCAGGCCCCGGTCGCACGATCGTCGCCGAGTTCAGAACGGCCGCGTTCAGATCTGTGACCAGGACCTGTCGCCAGAGCAGGTGGAACAGCACCGGCAGACTGACCAGCGGATCCGCGACGGCACTCGCGCCGGTCCGCAGCGGCAAGCCATCGCGGAAGCCGTCCAGCAGCGCTGACCGGACGTCGTCATCGCCGCGATGCCGTGGATGCCGGTATCTCGACAGCCAGCGCAGGTTGCGTGACCAGACCAGATCGAGCGCACCGACCCGCCGATACTGCCAGCCGACCAGCTCACACGCCCGTGCCGCCGCGGTGAACGCCTCGGCATCACGCGGCGGGATCCGGTCGTCCGGGCGGACATCGATCACGACGCCGCCGCCGTCGGCCAGCCGGACGAAGTAGTCCGGAGCATGTCGCCGCCACCGGTTGTTCTGCCGCCATCGCAACCACATCGGCTGCGATGCCATCCCCACCACGTCCGCGTCGAAGTCCAACTGCATCAGCTGGTCGCGTTCCAGCCACGACTCGAACCCGACCAGCCGGTCCACCGTCGCCGACCACCACCAGCCCGGGAAGTTGCGCTGCTTCTTGAACGACGGGAACGACCTCACCGGCGCGGCGTCCTCGAACCGGGCGTTCCACAGCTCTGTCAGATCTCCCGACAGCCGCTGACCAGCACTGTCAGAAAACTCGACCAGGAACTCCGCCTGCCGAGGAACCCGAACCGCAGCCGTCATCGCCCCACCCGAAATCGCCCAAAGCCGAATATCCGGCCCAGATCACTCGAAACGTATCTGACAGCGAGGACAAACCCAATGGGACGCGGACAGATTCACTGAGACGGGACACCTGCCTTGTCAGATCCCTGGCGGTGTTGTCAGAGCCCTGTCAGATCGGGGGGTGTTCGCCACGTCTGACAAAGCCCGGTTGGTAGGTGTACCGGTCGCGGGCCGGCGATCGACAGCGCGGCACGGTCGGCGGCAAGGTAGGTGCCCGCCGGCAGCGTCGGCGCTCGGCAGTCGTGTGCGGCGCCAGTCCGTACCAGGTGCAGTGCCGGCGGTCCCGGACGACCATGCCGCCGCTTACGGCACTGTCGCGGCCGTGGGCGGCAGTGCCGAGGCTGCCGAGGTTCGTCGCGAGCGTGTGCCGTACCGGTGGCGCGCCGGCACTGCCGCGGAGTTGCCCCGGGCATAGCCCGCGGACTGCTGGTTGTGCCGGCTGGTGGCGGTCGGGTTGGGGGCGGTGCGGCCGGCAGTGCTGTGGTCCCTTTCCGGGTCGGTCTTGAGACTGCCCCCGACACGGACCTCGTTGCCTTCTGTCAATGCAGGACAAGGCGGCTGCGACAGATTCCCGTCCTGCTCAGAAAGACCTCTCGGGTCTTCTCTCATAGGGGCCTGCATTCCATGTTCACCATCAACTTCCGTATCGAAAAGAATTGAGAACTCCGCTGTGCCTGACCGCGTTCTCCGCGCGCAGTCCGTGCTGACCGCCCGCGACCACCTCCTGCTGGAATGGCTGCACGACCACGGTGTGCTGACCACGTTCCAGATCACGCATGCCCTGTTCCCGTCTCTGGATTTCGCCCAACGCCGCCTCACCCGCCTGACCAGCATTGGTGTGGTGGACCGGTTCCGGCCGTTCAAACTCGACGGTGGCTCGTTTCCCTACCACTATGTGATCGACCAGTTGGGCGCGGAGATCGTTGCCGCGCAACGCGACGAACCGCCACCCCGGCCCGGCTACGGCCGCGCCCGCCGCCGGCGGTGGACCTCCACCCGCACGATCGAGCACCGGCTCGGGGTCAACGGGTTCTTCACCGACCTCGCCGGCTATGCCCGCTCCCACCCCGGCCACGCGCTGGTGCGGTGGTGGCCGGAGTCCCGATGCGCGCAGCCGGGCGCGTTCACCCGCCGCGACGACCCGATCGACCTGAAGGCCCGGCCGACCCAGGTGCACCCCGACGGGCACGGCATCTGGCAGACCAACGGCCAACAGCTGCCGTTCTTCCTGGAGTACGACACCGGCACCGAGCCGATCACCGAACTGGCCCGCAAACTCGCCGGCTACTACACGTTGATGGTGCGCGGCGGGCCGGCCTGGCCGGTGCTGTTCTGGCTGCACGCCACCGACCGCGCCCTTCACCTGCACCAGGAAATCGCCGAACTGAACCTGCCGGACCTGCCGGTGGCCACCGGCACCCGCGACCACGCCACCGCTTACGGGCTGGACCCGGCTGACCGGGTGTGGTGGCTGCACGGGCACCGCGGCCTGCTCACCCTCGCCGAGATGTTCGCCGTCATCCCCGGTCTGGAAGACGAAGAACCCGAAACCGGCTGACCCGCCTCTGAGGTCAGCACGCCAACCGCTGCCGCCGCCCCGCAACGTCGGGCGGCGGCAGCGCCTGTCTGGGCGCCGGCCGCCCGGCGGCATTCGACGCCGCCGGGCGGCACTTCACCCCTTACGCCGCGAGCGCGGCGTCAAATCTGGAGGTACCGGTCGTGACGACCACCCACCCGAATCCGTTCACCGTCCCCTCACCCAAACCGATCCCTGCCGACCTGTCGCTCTACGAACTCCGGCGGACCACCGGCCGGGATCGCTGGGCGATCCTGATGATCGCCGAGCACCGGATCCTGACCACGGCCCAGCTCACCGCGTTGGGCTTCCACCCCGACCCGGCCGGGACCGAACGCCGGCTGCGGATCCTTGCCCGCCGTGGCTGGCTGGACCGCTTCTCGATCGGCCCGACCCGCACCAACACCATCGAGACGGTGTGGTGCCTCGGCCCGCTCGGCGCGGTCATGGCCACACCACCGGCCGATCCGATCCCCAGCCCGGCCCGCACCTACCGGCAGCAGCAGCGGCTGTGGGCGAATCCGCACCTTGCCGAGCTGTGGGATCTCAACCAGTTCTTCGTCGACCTCGCCACCCACGCCCGCAGAACCGACGCGACGGATCTGCGGGCCTGGTGGTCACCGCGCACCTGCCACGGCGTACTCGCCCCGGACCGGAACCCCGCCTGGCACGGCGAGTACATCCACCACGGCGGGCGGCACGGGTTCTGGCTCGAACCCGACCCCGGCGACACCCCCATCCCGGCCCTGGCGAACCGGGTCCACCGCTACCCGCCCAAAGCCGAGCGGACCGGCCTGGCCACGCTGCTGTACCGGGCAACCGACCCGGACCGAGAAGCCGCCCTGCACCGGCAGTTGGCGCGGCTCAACCTGCACCAGCTGACCGTCGCCACCACCCACCCCGACGCCGGTCACCCCGCCGACAAGGCGTGGCGGCCGGTCGGGGCGACCGGCCGGGTGGCGTTGCACCAGTTCCCGCGCACAGAGCAGTTGGAACACCCCAACGACCAGGCGCTGTTCCTCGACGCGGCGAACCTCGCCGTACACCCCATCCACGACCCGAACCGCCCCGGCGACGAATCCATCGTCGACGGCGAATACTCCTACACCCGGCAGCCGTAACACCCACCCGCTCGGGCCTGTCCGCCATCAACGCGGACAGGCCCGAGCCGTACGGGCATGACCTGTTGTCCCGCCGTACCGGCCTCTCGCCCTACCGGGCGGCAGCGAGCCGGACGAGGCGGCCTCGGGCGCTCGCCGGCCGCTATGACACGCCGGCAGCACCTCACACGCACGCCGGGCCGGAGCCCGCGCATCCGGCGCGCGTCGCGAGGCCAAGCCCCGCGAACCGCAGCCGCGGCATCGGCGCCCGACCGCTGCGCCTTCGACGGCGCCGCCCAGACGACACCAACATCGACCAGAACCGCAAGGAGCCACGTTGAGTAACAACCGACGAAGCCGGACCAGCCGACCCGCTCGTCCCGAACCGGGCGGCGAGGTGACCTGGACGCCGGACGCGATCTGTGCCCTCGGCGCGTCCACCAACCTGCACACCGCGGCGCAGATCTTCGGCCTCGCGATGAGCACCGCCTACCTACTGGTCAAACGCGGCCAGTTCCCCGTCCCGGTCATCCGCGTGGGCGCCCAGTACCGGGTACCCGTCCAGCCCATCATCGCCGCCCTGCGCCTCGAGTCCGGACCCGACCAACCTCCGTAATCGGCCCGGTGCGCGCCGACCTACCCCAAAACGACCCGCTCACCCGCACGCGTCGTGAACCGCGACTTGGTGGTCTCGGCAAGGCACGCGTTCATGTTCATCGACAAATCCGCTGCCCCACCCGGGACGGCGCCAAACCCCATCTTGACCAGGAGAAAACCCGTTGTCGGAAGGATCCATCTCCAAACGCTGCGGCTGCCGCGACCCGAGCAGCCGCAAACTGTCGGGCAACACCTGCCCCAAGCTCCGCCGCCCGAACGGCACGTGGAGCCCCGACCACGGCCTGTGGCAGTACCAGCTCGAACTTCCCGTCACCGCCACCGGCGCTCGGCGGCAGCTACGCCGCGGCAGCTTCGACAGCTACCGCGCCGCCGCCGACGAACTCGACCACGCCCGCCAACTGTTGGCCCTAGCCGGCCGCGACCGGGACCGCCGCACCGAGGTGGCCGACCTGATGCAGGCCGCCGTCAAGGCCCGGCAGCCGCTGCCCGACCTGGACAGCATCCGGACCCGGCTACGCGCCAACGTCGCCCTGGCCGAGGCGCCGACCGTGGCCGGCTACCTCACCGAATGGCTCGCCGGCCTGAAGATCGACGAGAACACGATTCGCGGGTACGAGTCGCATGTGCGGTTCCACCTCATCCCGCACCTCGGCGACATCCGTCTGGACAAGCTCAAGGCCCGCCACATCAAGGCCATGTTCACCGCGATCGAAGCCCGCAACGCCGAGATCCGCGCCGCGAAGGCCAGCGACGACCTACACGTCCGCGACAGCGTGCGCGGGGTACGCCTGACCGGGCCGGCCACCCGCCATGGCATCCGCGCCACCCTGCGCAAGGCCATCAACGACGCCCTCGCCGAGGAGCTCATCGCCGGGATCACCAACCCGGCCACCCTCGTCAAAACCCCGAGCGGGCGGACCCGGCCGATCGTGTGGGAGCCCGAACGCGTCGCCCGATGGCAGCAGACCGGCCAGGTACCCGGGCCGGTCATGGTCTGGACCGACGACCTGCTCGTCCAGTTCCTGGAGTACGCCGCCGAACATGATCCGGACCTGCACCCGATGTACCACTTCATGGCCTACCGCGGACCCCGCCGCGGCGAAGCGTGCGGCCTGCTCGACGCCGAAGTCCGGCTGGCCAAGAAAGAGGTGACGATCAACAACCAGATCGCCACCCACGGCCGGACCACCCAACAGAAACCCCGAAGAGCGACGCCGGGAACCGGGACCTCGTCCTCGACGACGACACCGTCAAGGTCCTCACCGCGTACAAGGCCCGCCGCGCCGCCTGGAAACTCGCCGCCGGCACCGACTGGCCCGACACCGGCCTGTTCTTCGTCCGCCCCGACGGCCGGGCATGGCACCCCAACCTGGTAACCCAACGCTTCCGCCGACTGCTGCGCAAGGCCGGGCTGCCACCCATCCGGCCGCACGACCTGCGCCACGGCGCCGCCACCATGGCCCTCGACGCCGGCATCGACATCAAGGTCGTCTCCGAACAACTCGGCCACACCACCACCACACTCACCCGCGACACCTACACCAGCGTCGTCAAACGCCTCCACCACGAAGCCGCCGACGCGGTCGCCAACAAGATCAAACAGCGGCGACGCAAGACCGCCTGACGTACGTCGCAGCACTCGAGCGACGAGAGGAGAAGGCCCGTTGAAGTTCCCCCGGTTTTCCGGACGGGGACGTGTGGTGATCACGCTGCTCGTTGAGCGGGCGTGTGGTGGGTTTGTTCGTACTGTACGGGGCTGAGGTAGCCCAGGGCGGAGTGTCGCCGGGTCGGGTTGTACCAGGCGTTGATCCACTCGAAGATGGCGTTGGCGAGGTCGTCGCGGGTGCGCCAGGTGTGCCGGTCCAACAGTTCGGTTTGCAGGCTGGCGAAGAACGCTTCGGCCATGGCGTTGTCGTAGCAGTCGCCGATGCTGCCCATGGAGGCGAGGATCCCGGCGTCGCGGAGCCGTTTGCCGAAGATGTAGGAGGTGTACTGGGCGCCGTGGTCGCTGTGGTGGATCACGGTGCCGTCGGTGGGTCGGCGGGTCCAGGTGGCCATGTCCAGGGCGTCGCAGACCAATTCGGCTCGCATGTGGTCGCCGATGGCCCAGCCCACCACGCGGCGGGAGTACACGTCCAGGACGACGGCGAGGTAAAGCCAGCCCTGCCAGGTCATCTGCTGGGTGATGTCGGCGACCCAGAGCTGGTTGGGTTGCTCGGCGGTGAACTTGCGTGCGACCAGGTCGTCGGCGGGTGCCGCCTCGGGGTCGCGGACGGTGCAGCCGTGGAGCCGGCGGCGGTGGATGCCTTGCAGGCCAGCGTCTCTCATTAGCCGCTCGACCCGTTTACGTCCACAGTGGATTTTGTGGCCGAGCCGTAGTTCGGCGTGTACCCGCGGCGAGCCGTAGCTGCCGCGAGAGTCGGCGTGGATGTCGATGATCGCATTGGTCAGATAGGCGTCGTCCAGATCGCGGCCGGAGGGGCCGTTGGTGCGCCACTCGTGGAACCCGGAACGGGACACGCCCAGGGTGCGGCACAGCAGGGTGATCGGGTAGGTGGCCTTCTCCACCTCGATGAACCGGTAGATCATCGGGGTGGCAGAACGTTCTGTTGGGCGAAGAAGGCCGCGGCTTTTACCAAGATCTCCTTTTCCATCTCCAGCACCCGAACCTGACGGCGCAGCACACGAAGCTCCTCGCGTTCAGCGCCGGTCAGGCCCTCACGGTGCCCTTCCTCGACGTCGGCCTGGGACATCCAGTTCCGCAGGCACGACTCGGAGATCCCCAAACTCTTGGCCAGCTCGGCCACCGGCTTCTCACGCCGGCGCGCCAGTTCCACCGCACGACGGCGGAACTCCGCAGGATGTGGTGCGGGCATGTCCGGACTCCTCTCAGTGAGGACAACTGCTGCCCTCACACCTGGGTTGTCCGGAAACCGGGGGAACTTCACGTCCAGGTCACGCTGGGCGGGCCCTTTCCGTGTTTGCAGGTTCGCGTCTCCTGAGCGACAACTCAAACCTCAGTCCCGCTGCGACCGGCTACCTCTTGTCGAGTCCGGTTAGGCGGAACTCGTACCGGTCGGCCTCCCGGGCTACGGCACGGACCAGCAGTTGGAACGCCTCGGCGGTGAGCCCTTCTTTGGGTGTCCATCCGTGCGCCACCAGGCTGCCGTGGTTGTCGATCCGGAAGCCCACCAGTCGCGAGCGGCGGTTGCGCAGCCAGACGTCCTGGTATGGATCGTCCAGTTGGTGCGCGGTGGCGGAGTCGGCGATCTCGGCGGTGAGGAGGTAGATGTCGTCTGTCACATGGACCTGTACCTCATGCGAGCGTCCTCCGGCAAAGGCGACCCGGATCCGCCTGCGCTTGACGGTCAGGTCGGCGCTTTCGCAGAGCCGCTGCCAGTCATCCCGCGTGTCGAACATCTCGCTCCAACTCTGTCCGGAATTCCGCGAGCAGCGCGTCGCGGTCGGGAAGGTGCTGCTGCTCCAGGGCGTCGGCTTGGATGGTGACCCGGCGGACCAGAGCGCCGACGCGGGCCGCGTCGGATCCGGGGTCGGTGAGGATGACATCCTCTTCGACGGTGACATCGTAGGTTGCCTTGCCGCGGACCTTGACGACGCCGACCCGGATGGGCGTGCCGGCGGTTGATTCGAAGAGATCGCGCCAGTTCTGGCGTTGGTCGATCAGGCCGACCGGGCTGATGCACCGTACCGCGAGATGCTCGTCCTCCCAGCCGAGTTGGAGGCTGAACGGCTGGTGGCGGCCGCTGTTGAGCCTGGTGGTGCCGAGCAACAGACAGCCGGGTGGCTGAATCCGTTCCCACATCACTGTCACACCGGCCAGTGTGTGGTCGCTCAACGAGTGGAATCGGGAGATTTGCCGCCGGGCGCGTTCTTTGTCGACCGCCAGCGGCCGGTCGTCTCCGGCCAGGTGATCTTCGCGTACAGGGAAGGACGTGGTAAGGAGCGCAGTCGGTGGGGCTGGGATCTCGTCGTCGACCAACACCTCCTGGGATATGTCCAGATGGCTGTCGCCGCCATGGGGGGCTGCGAGACTGTGGTGCATGAGCCGGGTGAAGTCGTTCATGCGCCGCATCACCCGGCGGACCTGGAGCCGTTCGACGGTGTCCGCGAGGTGCGGGTAGTAGACCTGAAGGAGGTCCTCCCCATTCGGCGTGTCGTGGAGTTTGTTGAGCCTACGCTCGGTCTGTGATCGCACTCGGTCGATACGGCCGGTGCGTTGCTCGGTGGCCGAGGGCGTCCAGGCCAGGCCGTAGTGGTAGACCCGGGAGCAGAAGGTGTGCAGGTCCTCGCCTTCTTGGAGCAGATCGGTGGAGATCAGCACGAAGGGGTAGCCGGGCAGGCGGAACTGGTGGACCAGCCGGTGGTTGACCTTGCCCGTCATACCGCCGACCGGCTGCTGGGCGCCGAACAGTCGCCCGACTAGGGTGGGATTTCGTGCAGCGGTGCCTGCCGCACGTCCGGCAAGGTGGTGTCCAACACGAGGTCGTGGTTTTCGGCGAGGGCGGCTAGCTCGTCGTACGCAGCCCAGTCCCGGTCGTACAGTGACCGGTTCATCTGTCGTTGCAGGTCGTCGAGGTAGCTGGTGGCGACGGCGCTGTCGGGGTCGATAGCGGTGGCAGCGTCGAGCGTGGGCAGGTGATCGGCGACCGTAGCGTAGAGGTCGATGAAGGCGTGGCCCAGCCGGGCGGCGGCGGAGAGCAGTTGCGCGCGGACGTGCTGCTCGCGGAACGCATCGGCGGGCTCCGTGGCGGTTCCACCGCGCGGTGGGGGCCAGATCGCGTCGCGGAGTTCCTTGCGCTGCCGCAGCAGGGTGAAGAAGGTAGTGGTCTCCAGCAACTCTGGTTCGGCCTCGGCGGTTACCGGCGTACTGAGGCGGTACGTCCTGTACAGCTGTCGCCAGATTGTCTCGGCCATCGCCTGATGAGGTCCGTTATGGTGGGCCAGCAGTTCCAGCGCGGCGGCCTGCGCGGCGTCGAAACGGGCACCGCGGGTCGGTTGCTTCGCCCGGGTGAGGTAGTAGCGCGACAGTTGCCGCAGCTCAGCCTGTAGCGTGCGGTCCGGGCGGCCGAGCGCGGTGGCCAAGGCGGCGCTAACACCGCCGGCTGCGGCGCCGAGTACGGCCATGACGTGGTTGTCGTCGAAGAACGTCCCGAGCGGCCCGGCACGGTTGCGGAACCGCTCCTGGATGGTGGCGCCGCTGACGATGCTGGCCGGCCCGCGCCCGCGAAAGAACCAGGCGAAGAACGTGTCTGTGCCGCCCGTGTCGTCGTCCTCACCGTCCGGTGCGTCCATCGTGGACGGTGAGCGGTGGCGCAGCGACTGGCTCCGGTAGTCATCGACCGCCGCGGCAAGGGTGGCGCTGTGCCGTTCGGCGAGCCGTGCGCGTAGACGCGCTATGAGCCAATCGTCGTACGAGCGGTTCAGCTTCTGTCGCAGTTCGTCGACCGATGCGATCCGGCGTACGAAGACAAGACCTTTCCTACCCCACGCCACGACGACGCGAGGCTTTGCGCGAGCGCGTCCATCTTGGGGTGCGGCAACTCGGCGCCGAAGCGTCGCGAATAGGCCCTGGCGAGGCCATTTAGCATCCCGACGTCGAGGCCTTGCCGCTCCGTCGCGTCGGCGGTTTGGTCGGCGGCGTCGAAGGCGAATTCGTCGGCGGTGTCATCGTCCGGGTCCAGCCGGATCTTGGTTGTTTGCAGGAACGACTCGAACGACGCGAGCATGCCGATCTGGAATCTGGAGCCGAAGCGCTCGTGCCCCAGCAGTTCGCTGACCTTCTTCTGGACGAGCGCGACCGTAAGCCGCTGCCGGTCGTCGGTGATCCTGATCGGCTCGTCATAGGTGAGGACCCCGCCCTGGCGCCACTCGCGCCGGTAGAGATTCTTGGTCAGCCGATCTCCGGCCACCTCCAGGGAGGTGACCCGCCGGATGAGGAACTCGGCGACCGCGGCTCGCCGGTCCTCGTCGCCCGCAGCCCGGTCCTTCAGCGCCGGGAACGGGTCTGCGCGGCCGAAGACATCAAGCTGGTTCCACAGTTGGCGATAGTCGTCGTCAACGGGCGTGGCTGAAATCAACAGGACCTTGTCGGCGCGTGGGCCGTAGCGCGCCCGCAGCGGGTTCGCGGGTTGCGCCCCGGGCCGACCGAGCACGGTGGCAAGGACCCGGTTGCGAGACGAGACGTGCTCGCCCCAGCCGTGTTTGAGATTGTGTGCCTCGTCCACGATCACGAGGTCGAACCGCGGCAAGACGGTGTTGATGGCCTGCGCGATCCGGTTCTTGAGGTCCTCGGTGTTGGCCCGCAGGTCCAGGACCTGATCGGGCAGCCACGGAAGCTCAGCACGGAGGCGGTCGCGGAGCTTGCGGCGCTGCTGGGGATCACTGCGCATTGGCAAGCTGAAGCTGGGCAGCCGGACGAAGAAATCGCGGTCCGGGTCCACGGCGGTCTCCCGGACGAGTGTGAAGAGGTCTGGGCAGTGCACGAGTGGCCGAGCCGGCTCGCCGCTCGGCATCCGAGTGCGCAGGTCGTCGATACGCACGTTGTTCTTGGTGAAGACCCGCTGCTCCCGCTGCCACTTGGATTGGATGTTCTCTCGTGGGGCGATGACGAGCACCCGCAGGTCCGGCTGGTAGTGGCGCAGCAAGGCGACGACGCTGAGTGCCACATAGGTCTTGCCCATCCCGACCTCGTCGGCCAGGTAGGCGATGCCATGCCGGTGCAGGATGTTGTGTACGGCGACCGCGCCCTCGAGCTGGTCGGCCGCGCGCCGCGGGTTGTCTATCACTCCGTTGAGGTCCAGCAGGCGTTCCGCCGTCCCGACGCTGATCACGCAGGCACCGCCTCGGCCTCGCGCAGGAACCGCACCTCGTACCAGTCGAGGAATGAGGCCATCTGCTCGTCGTTCCGGGCAGTGATCTCGGCACGGAGGCGGGCGCGTACGGCGAGCGCGGTTTCCAGCCGCGCGACACCGCCTGGCTCACCGGCCCAGAACTCCGGCCGGTCACGCCGGACGCGATCGGCGAGTTGCTGCGCGCATAGCAGCATCAGGTAGCGGTCCAGCGGGTCACCCGCCGCGTCATCGGCGAGCCGTTCCACCAGTACGGGTAGCGAGTCGTACTTGGCGCCGAACATCCTGAACCGGGCCAGCTCCGCGCCGCCGTCCGCCAAGGCGCCGAGCACGGTGCGGGCCAGCGATCCGAACGCGTGGAACATGCCGGCGTGCCGGTCGAAGATTGAGTCGGCGGTGACGTCTTCCGTGAGGGGGCTGCTGAGCCTCTCGACCCCTTCGAAGTCGGCCAGCCGCTCGCCGTGCGCGGCGAGGACCGCCGCCCGCTGCGCCGGCGTGAGCAGCGACCAATACCGCAGGATGTCGGCCGGACTGAGGTCCAGGAGCAGAGAGGGTCGATAGGCCATACCCTCCTCCATGACGAGGATGATGCCCCACCGCTCTCCAGTCCGTAGCGTCAGGAAGCTGGTGGATCGCAGCCGATCACGCAGCGCCTCGCTGGCGGCAACCGGCAGCTCTGTCCGGGCCCCGGCCGGCAGGTCCGCCACGGTGAAGATCTGCACGCCGTTGGCGTACACGTCGATCTTTGGGCTTGGGTTTCTGCCGTCCCACATGGCCTCGGCTTGGCCGCTGTCCCAGTGGTATCGCACGACCAGCGGGATGACGGCAGTGTCCACACCGTCGTCTTCGGCTGCAACGTCGGCAAACAGCGGCCGTTCCTCGACAGGCTGGAGCCAGAACCGGCGGCGCGTACCGGCCGGTCCCTCGACCAAGACCGCGGTCTCGACGTTGCCGGCGGCCTGGTGCGCCGGTCGGGTCAGGTTGAAGGACCCGAGGACGACGACCTCGCGGTCGGTGGTGAACAACCGGTACATCTTGGCGTGCACCCGGCGCGGAGCCGCACTCCTGTCGCCTGCCGAGGTCAGTGTTCCCGGCAGCCGCCCCCATTGGCCACCCTCTTGGCGGACCCAGTCGAACAGCGACTCTCGGCAGCGCGCCGCGCCACCGTCCTCGGGTAGAAGGATCCGCCACCTGCGGGGCCGCACCAGGTCGAGCAGCGCGGCGAGGGGCTCGGAACTGTCCGCGTCGTCAAGGTACGGTGAGATGATCTCCAGGTTGGCTCCGGCGATGTCATCGGGTAGCAGGTCACGCAGCAGCTCAGCGAACGACCAGCCACCACGGCGGCCATTCGCCATGAAGTGCATGTGCAGTCGGCCCTGCGCCGAGCGGTGCGGCACGGGTTGGAGTTGTCGGACGAATTGACGGATCGTGTCGAGCGGGCCGTGCTCCGCGATCGTCCGCGACGATGCTCGAAGGCGGTCCAGGAAGTCGAGTAGACCCTCGCGCAGCCGCGACCGGCCGCCATCCGCGATCTCCTCGACGTGGGCGCACTCCACATTCTCCCACCAGCCGGCCTGCGTGAGATTCGCTGACGCCGTCATGACAAGCAGCGATCGCACCGCCGTGTCGGGATCCTCCACCAGCAAAAACAGGTTCTTCGAATGGAAGTAGCCCGTGCGCGGCCGTACCGGGATGCGCCGCACATCCAGGGACGCCGGTCCGCGGCCGCCCTCCTCGAGACCGCCCGGGTCGTAGTAGACCGCCACGCGGCCGGCCAGGGGCCGCAGTGCGTCCTCCAACTGCAGCTTGCGGACGCTAGCGACCTGGTGGAGTTGCAGGTCGAACAGGAGCGGAAGGACCTCCTGCTCGAAGAAGCCGGGATCGAAGCGGAACGTGCAGAACACCGCGGCTAGCACCGTCCGCCGGTTCAACCTTTCCCGCAGCGCCTCGCTCAGCACCGCGTTCGGGATCGTCTCGCTCACGGTCGCCCCTTCTGCAGGGTCGTCAGGATCGAACGCAGCGAAGGAATGAAATACGGATACCACCACAATTGGCGTACTTCGTCGGCGTCGAGAAGGGAGCCGGCCTCGTCGCCACGGAACTGTACGCGCACCCTGCCATTGCTGATGTCGAGCCAGGGCGCGGCGCCACCGCGGGCGCTCATCACCGCAGCATTGCGCCCGACCAACGCCGTCACCGCACCCGCATAGTCACCGTGATCAAGGGAGGTGGCGATTGCACGCCAATCCCCGGCCGGCAGCACCGATAGCGCCTCGGGGTGCACCGAGTCCAGCCGACCTCCCCACGCTTTCCGTACGTCGGCCGCGATCGCCTCGACCCGATCGCCGTCCCGGCCCAGCAGATAGGAGAACAGCGTGGTGGCCGGCGCGAGTACCGACTCGCAGGCTCCGATGTTCCGCAGAAGCCCGGCTACGTCCCCCAGCCTCCCTCATCCGCGTCGGCGGCCAGTTGTGCGATCACCGCCTGCGACAGCTGCTCCGACTCGGCAAGCCGCGCGCCAAGAATCGCGGCGAAGCGCACCTGCCGGCCGGAAGTGGGATCGGACGGTCCTCCCTGCACCAGGTGACGCTGGTAGAACCTCGCTTCGGCGGCACCGAGCCCAGCGTCGAACAGCGATGCCACCGCCGCGAGTCGCTGATTGGGCCGGACATCGAACGACACTGAGTCCTGCCCCAACGCCCGGACCAGGTCCCGTGCCTCCCGCCCCCACGCCTGCGCCAACCGAGGCATGTAGACATCGTCGACGAACGCAGCTGCCTCAGGCGTGAGCCGGACTGGGAATCCCGGTCGCACCAGGCCGGACACCCGCGCCGGCGCGGTGTAGTTGCCCAACAGGCCGTCCGTGCGCTGGTTGCCCAGGATTTGCTCCCCGGAATGGGCCGATAGCCGCACCCTTCCGCCGTCGGCCTTCGCAGCCGCCGTTCGGGCCGCGACACGCTGGTACCCGAAGAAGCCGCGATGCTCATGCACCACGTGTCGGGCGTACCCGACCATCTGCTCCCAGACCAGGAACGCGTTGGCTGCGGAGTCCGCCGCGTCATCGGCCGCGGTCTGCGCGGCTAGTCGCAGCCCAACGAGCAGCGTGGTGAAGCCGCGCAGCGACGATGTGACCGTGGTCAGGTTGCCAATCAGCGGGCGCCCTGCCGCGGCCCACACGCCCTGCGCGCCGAGCCCGTCCCGCGAGCCCTTGACCTTCGCACGAGGATCCATCGCGGACAGGAAGAACGTCATCCCGCCGGTGCCTCTGGTCGCACGCTTCGTAACGGCCGTAGCCATGACCCTCCATGAATAGCAGAGGCGTCGAGCCAACCACGTTCACCGGACCGGCCGCGACCACCCATCACCCATCGCTAACTACCTTTCGGGCACTGAGGTACCCCCAGACGTTGATGTGTCACGACGCTGGCGACCGCTGGATTTGTTTGCGGATACGGCGTCGCTTCGGACCGAGCGTGGGCGGAGCAGGGTGGCAGACCGTCCGGCTAGCGCCGCCGGGCTCATCGGTGCCTTGCGCTTGGCGACGGTCCGTCGCTCTCGGGGCGCTAGATCGAAGCTCTTCGGTCCGCTGGCCAAAGATGATCTCGGGTTCAAGGCGTAGCGACGGTTGGGGTCACGGGTATCGATCAGCCTCCGACACGAACTCCAACGCCATGCCAGTTCCGCAGACTGATCACCTGATCGGGATTGGCTCCCCCTCAAGCGTGTCGGTGGCTTGCTGCCTTCGGCAGGCCAAATTGGCGCACGGAATCTCCCACCATGTGGAGGACTCGCAGTCAGGCACTCGGAGAACAGATACTGACGCTTTCGTCGGGACCGCCGCCACAGATAGGCGTATGGGCAGTCTGGAGCATCCGAATACTTGCTGCCATAGTCGTTACCTTGCTATTAGTGTGGTACACCAAGCGTCGGTATTATCTCCCGCTCATCCGGTCGCATCGACGCACCAAGGTCTGGGAGTTGCCTGACTATCAGGTAAACATCCTTCAGCGCGGGGCCGGCCGAGGTGGCGGTAGTCGACTCGATCGCGGTCCGAGTCGAGAAAATGGAACCTCATAGGACAAATCCGGTCGACCGCGGCAATCTCGGCAGCAAGATCCACTGCGCCCTGGGAAGTTCTCCCTCGACGCCAGAGTGGAGGCACATCGCGATGACCGTCGTTACAGGACGAACAAACGCTTGGCCGTGCCTTCCTGATCGGCTAAACCCCTCCAGGCCCATATCGACGCCCTGACGTCGCCCTTGTCAGCAGGGAGGGCTACCCGCACTGGAGACTAGAAGCGGTTACCCGAGTCGTCCGTGTCGGTCGCCGTACGCTGGACTCGTGGCGGATGGCTGGCTTGGCTTGGACTGGGGGAACGTTCCTGCCTGGGTTGGGTCGGTCATGACCGGGTCGTCGCTGATGATCGCGGCATTCACATACCGGCGTAGCGTGGCCGAGCGAGCCCGGGAGCAGAGGGATCGTGAACGGGCACAGGCCGCGAAGGTGAGCGCATGGGTGGTCAACAGCCGACAGGCGCAAATCCGGAACGGCAACGATGTGGCCGTTGTGATCCAAGCGTTCTTCTCGGAGGGCAGCCTCTTGGCCGCAGCGGATCAGGTCTCTTTCGCACCTGGGCAGACACGCATACTACGCCTTCCGCACGACTATGAGCGGCTGGCGGACCGTTCCGGGCGACTTGCCCTCATCCCGGCTTTAGTGATCGTCGACTCTTCGGGACGAAGTTGGTTACGCACTGGTCAGGGCGGTCTGGAAGCTCTGACTTCAGATGGGCGCACGGCATTGGAGCGTAGACTCGCCGCAACAACGGTTCAGTTGACCTTGACTGATGTTTGATCAATTGTCGCTTCGTGGAGACTGCGTTGACGACGGGCTCTTGCGGTCCATTCGTCGTCCAGAACCGAACGCAGCTTCTGGACGAATGCTACTGGATCGTCGCGCTCGAACACTTGGCGTCCGTATGCTACGCCAGCTGCGCCGGCCTGGATTGCGGCTTGGGCCTTGGCAAGCGCTTCTGGGACGTCCGCCAGTCGTTCTCCGGCTATGACCACCGGTACGCCCATTGCTGCGGACAGCACGGTCTCGAACGATTCCACCGAGCCCGTGTAGATGGTCTTGACGGCTGATGCACCCAAGTCGACTGCGAGACGTACGCAGTGTCGGACAAGCCGTGTGAAGGCCTCCTGGTCGTTTTCACGGATGGTCAGGTAATTCTCGTCCGTCCCGTCGGCTTTGCGGCCACGCGGATAGGCGATCACCACCACGGGGATGCCTAGATCGTCTGCCTCGTGGGCGAGCCTTCCAAGCTCGCGCAGTCCTGCAGCCTCAAAGGGCGACGAGTGGTTGATGTGGTAGGCGATTGCCTGTGCACCGGCCCGGATCGCGTCCACCACTGTGCCCACCAGCACCTTGTGGGTGTGCTCGTTACGGACCGTACTCGCGCTTAGATTCATAATTATGGGCGTATTGCGGAGTTCCTTCTGGCAGGCAGTGAACGTTCCGCGGAAGCCAAGGACGCCGGTCAGGTGGTCGACAATCTCCTGCTCCAGCAGGGCGTTCGGGTGACGCAAGCCGGCCTCTGGGCCGGAGATAAGAGAATCGTCGAGCGGCAGCCAGAGTGCAGCCCTCGTGGGTGGCAGTAGCTGCTGCAGCCGTCTGGTCATCCCCATCTGAGCTAGCACGTGGACCTCCGCATGCACTCCCCGCCGCAACCTATTGGCGGTACGACACTGATCTTGCCACGGCGAAGCGTCTCCGTGCGGCAGACTCGCGCAGGCTACGCCGCGGCGGCGGCCGTGACACTCCGACGATTGGGCAGATCGTGTGGCGGGAGACGCCGGGTGACTCGGCTAGCCGAGGATGTCGGGGTGTCGTAGCGGACCATGACGGCGAAGACCTCGTCAACCGAGAACTGGTCGGCCAGGACCGCCAGCCTTCGGATGATCTCCGCGTCGTCGCTATCGGGGTCGGCAGCGAGCGTCGCGACCTCGCCCACTAGGTCCTCGGCGCCTGGCTGCGCCGCGTGCATCTGATCTTCCTCGGGCTTGCTTCTGCCGGTGTTGTCCGGCTCCTGGGAGGTCATGCGCGTCCTTCCGTGATCACGTATCGGAACCCCATGTCTTCGTTCTGTGCGTCGACGTCGCCACGACCACGGTACGCTGGGTGCGCACGCCAGCTTTCCTGCCGCCATGATCCACCCTTGACGATTCGCCGATTGTGGTCGCCCGGTGCATAGTAGTCGAATGCCCACTCGAAGACGTTTCCCAGGAGTTCGACTGGCAAGTTAAGCTCAGTCTGACGTGGCGTGGCGAATGTGCCGATTGGCGTAGTTGCAGGGTAGGCGAGATCGCGTGTGTTGCCAGCAATGCGGCCTACCTCGGCGGTATCGCTCAGGTCGAGTGAATAGAGGCACGCGGCCTCCCATTCGTGTTCGCTAGGTAAGCGCACCACAGCATCGAGAGCGCTGCCCAGCCACTTGCAGAAAGCGTTGGCCTCGAACCATGACACCCCCACAACAGGCTGGAGTGGATTCGTCAACTCTGCTCTGTCCCAGTACTTTGGCGTAATCGCTCGGCGACTTTGCACTCTACGCGCATGCTCCGCTATGTCAGCATCCTCCAAGCCAGCGAAGCGCACCAAGGCGGCAGCCCCAGCTGGAGTTGCGCGCCCGGAACGCAGGAGCTCGACGATGCGCTTAGGATGGCGACGGAGAACATCGCGGCGGCGCCTCCAGTCTGTTACAAACTGCTCGACCGTACGGCTCCGCATGCGCCATTCCCAACCCTCAGGGGTCCAAAACGCCTTTTCGTGGTACCCGCCGTCCTCGATGAATGCGAGGAACTCTGCGTTGGACACCGGAAAGCGCGACGCGCGGAACGACGGCAGCTCGATGATCCGGAACTCGCTTGCGCTGCCACGCCGCAGGCGATCGTCGCTTGAGCGCATCCCCAGACGCCATTCGCCGGCCGGGACCACCGCGAGGGCACGCAGGCTATCGTCTCGTGGATCTGGTAGGCGCCAACCGAGATCACCCAGGGCAGCGATGATTGCGCTGCGTTCGCCGTGTTCCCGCACGCGATCAAGCTCAGAACGGAGAGTGGCTATAATGTTCGCGGCCACCTGGGTGTCTGCCTCTTGGCGTGTGGACAGATATAGCCTGGCCGCGAGAACCGGATCTACGTCGACCAGCCGGTTCGGAAGCTCGACGCCGCGAAGCTGCGCCGCGAAATGGAATACCTCGTCGTAGCGATAGTCTACGTAGGTTGGTGGCGTAATGGTCTGTGGCGGAACTGCGGCCTCGGCGGACATCTGAGTGCGACTTCTGCGGAGCCCTCGCTCATCTTGTGCCAGGGTGACAATTTCGTTGACGCCGCTGCCCGATGCCGCAAATAGATGCTGTAACGAGGGGTGCACGAACCTAATCTTGGAGTCCTCCTCGACCAGTATGTGAAGATCCCGAACGGTGTCCAGTACGCGGTCTGAGTCCAGTACGGGATGCTTGATCTCATGAAGCGCCTCGGCTAGTACCTGGTCCGCGTCGTCACGCGGTATGGTCAACCGTGCCCGCCCACGTGGCTCGATGGGGAAGGTGAGAACCTTTGCTAGGGCGCCAAGGCTACGGATCAGTGGAATGGTGGCTAGGATCGGCCACGGGTCGCCAGTTCCCGATTCCCGAATATCTGCTAGACGCGCTGCGGCCGTCGCCGGTATGAGGTCCCTGTGGAAGTTCAAATTGTCGCGTTCACGGAGAATGGCTGCCGAGATATGGAATCCGAAGAGCTTAGCTCCAGTAGTAACTACGCCCGGTACTCCGGACTCTAGGTAGACGACCAAGCGGAACGGGTTCGAGTAAAGTTCAGCAAGTCCCGGATCAGCAGTCATGGCGTCGTCAAGCCGGCGCGCCGCCTCCGGGTCTTGCTGAGTAGCGATCGCTACGACGTACTGTTTCGATAGCGGAAGCATGCTGACCGCCGTCGGTCGATCGCCTCGCGGTCCTCGCAGGGGGATGAGCTGATCTCGAGTGCGGCAGGCGACCACGACGCGTCCCGCACCGCTTTCGAAGGCCTCCTCGATGACGTCGCGCCAATGGAACATCCACTGCTCTAGTGGCATCGCTCGGATACCGACATCGTTCAGGCCGTCAACCAGAACGGTGCCGCCATCGGCGAGAAATTGGTCGAACGTACACCAGCGGTGCACGTCTACCTTCTTCTGCCAGCGCTGGGATAGCCAGTCGAGGCTAATATTTGGCTGTGCTGGTTGCTCCGATAGCCCGACGTAGAACGAATTTGCCATCCATGAGTCCCCGGCGCGGATCGATCGAAGCGCCGCATGTGCATCGAAGTAGTGCAGTTGCTGGGTTTTTCCTGACCCCGGTTCGCCGAGCAGTAGAACTAGCCGCCTGGTGCGAGCGTCGGAGACCACATCGTCCAAGGATCGTGGTGCGGTAGGCGGGCTTGAGAGTTCATTCAGGCGGCCGATCCTTGGCCTGATGAAGGCGCGACTGTACCGGCTCATACTCCATCGGACAAGTCGTGACAGGTCGTAGTCTTGTCGACTGACTGCTGGAATTGGACGGCGAAGATCGTCGAACAGCCCTCTCGAGACCGGGACGATGCGCGGCAAATCGGTGGCGGCGAGCTGTTCGACGAGTGCGTGTCGGCTATCGGCGATACGCACACCGGGCAGTACTAGGTCAATTGGATACATGGTTGGTAGGCGAGCGAAGCTCGAGACAGCCGGCCGAAGCAGCTCACCGAGCGACCTGGCGAGGGCTCTCATGTCGCGTAGTTCACCGCTCCAGGAGACGGTAAGGCCGCTCGGCCAAGACTGAGGCGGGCGTATGCTGCGATGGACGGAACGCACAATGATGTGAAATTGAGATTTGTTTGCCAGCCGGATCCAGGTGGCTAGCTCCGTTGGCGACGGCTGAGGCTTGTGAGTTAGGAGAACCAGACATTCCCCAGACGGCTCGCTCTCCGCTGTGACCGCTATTGCGGTCTGTCCGGACTCGTTCAATCGGGCAATGAGTTCGTCGGCAGCCAGGAGGCTATCGCTCCACACTGCGAACCGGACCGTTTCCGGGCCCATGCTGAGTAACACGTCGGGCGACTCAGCCACGGTCGTACCCTTTCTATCTGGCTTGGATCCCCGTGTTGGCCCTCCGTGAGCGGCCATCCATACCGACCGCAGTTGTGTATGTCAAGTAAGCAGTCCGCCGTCTACCGGCACGGAGGCGCCGTTGATGAATCCGGCGGCGGGGCTGCAAAGATGCAGTGACGTCGAAGCTACCTCCTCGGGTGTTGCCATCCGCTTAGCGGGGATGAGTGCCCGGTATCCATCCAAGATCTCGGTAATCGTGTTTCCCTGACGCTGCGCCTTGTCCCCTGCGATACGGTTCATCATTCGAGACTCGACCGCACTCGGGCAGATCTCATTGCAAGTGATGCCGTGGGCTGCGTATTCCCGGGCGACGGTTTTGGTTAGGCCGCTGAGCCCGTGCTTCGTGGCGACGTAGGGTGCCCGATGTGTAGCCGCACGCAGGCTGTAAATCGAGCCGATGTTGACGATGCGCCCCCAGCCTCGATGGATCATGCCTGGCAGCACCGCCCGGATGAGAAGAAACGGTACCGTGAGGTTGACCCGTAGCATCTTCTCCCAGATCATCGGGTCCACTCGGTCTGTCAGCTCTTCCGACTCATTTATGCCGGCGTTGTTGATCAGGACATCGAAGTCATCGGAGGGAAGCGCGAACTGTGAAGCAAGATCGATGCGCAGCCCGGTTGCTGAATAGGTCGAACGCAGCCGCTGTGCGACCGGCTCGTTTTGGTTGTACTGAAAGAAGACCTGATAGCCGGCCTTGGCGAAGGCGGCTACCATCGCCTCTCCCAGCGATCCTGTGCCGCCGGTTATCAGGACACGAACGCCTGACGAAGCCCCATCGGGCGAGGGGTGCGCCATTTGGCCTCCAACATCGACCTACGTCTAGCTCCCGCGTAGTGTACCTGTTGCGCTGCGTGAAGATGCCTACGCTGGACGCGGGCAGAGGAGGACAGACAAGGCGGGCGGGCGAGACACAACCCGTGCTTCGTTGCCCGCACGAGCGGCATCGTTTCACGTTGGCGCGGAGCCTAGCGTGGCTGTAGGGCATGCCGGTGGAGGGGATTTGCTCCGGCTGTGCCAGCCGGCCCGACCATGAGCTGGTCAGCTAGGCGAGTATGGCTAACGACATCCCCAACGGCGCTCCGCACGGGATCTCGCCGACGTGCGTTCACGATACCCGTCGACGTGCCTGATGGATCCACGCGCCGTGCGCTCTTCTCGGCTCGGCTGGAGTCGCACTGACCGCCAAAAGGGCCTCGCCCCGTCCTCCCGTGGACGACCCTGCTTTGGGAGGTTAGGCCGCGACCTTGAGGAATTGGCTGGCGATCTCGTTCCGGTGGTCCGCGATTGCCTTCGTCTAGTCTTCTACGCTGGACCGGCTGCTTGTAAGCAATCCGAGAGCAACCGCAGTTGCAGTTGCCAGGTTGCTGCCGAGGTGAGTCCGATCCCCATCCAGCCGACAGCACACGACGCCCCACCGTGTACTGTCTATGTAGTGACGCCGGCCTGCGAGTGAGGCGGCCGGGGAGGCTGCCGGCCAGAGCACAGGACCACTGCTTAACAATGGTCTATGTAACCGCAAGGTCCGCCGTCAAGACCCGCCTTGTCCAGTAGCCGACACCCGGTAGCTCCATCTGAAGTGCCAGCGCAGCCCGGACCGTACCCTACGGGTCGCAAGGCCGACGACGGCCGTGCGGGTTTCCACGGGACAACGCAGCGAGCGGCCGATTGGTGGGTGCGTCGGGGTTCCGATCTGCCGTCGGTCGTCTCCTCTGTCAACGGTCAGGACGAAATGGCTCTGGCACGGTCTCGGTGATCGCGAACTGTTGATAGCAGATCATGGCTCGTGTCCATAGTGGAGCTTCTCCTGGTGTTCTTCCCGCGGGCGTTACCGGTCGCGGCCGCGCCTAGCCTCGATCATTCGCGCGTCTGACGCCTCGGGTCTGCCCGTCTGATTTCATCGCTGCTGGTCGATGGGGTTTGCTGGCGGGCAGGTTGAATGGCCGGCTATCGCGTCGGCGGGCGTGGTCTCCTGTGGTCCTCCGGTCGGTGGGCCAGGGGCTGAGCTGGTCAGCCGGGTGCGGGGATCGCCGCGATCCGGTTGAACGCGGCGGTGATCTGGGTGGCCCACGGCCACGTTGATGGGATGCGTAGCCAGCGGCGGCGTTGCCCGCGCACGAGGCGGGCCGCGGTGTGCAGGATCCGGTAGCGCAGCCGTTTGGGCTCGGCGACGGCCAAGTCGCCGTCCAGGCCGATGAGCTGGAGCCAGCAGATGAGGTCGACGGCGACCGCGGCGGCGGTGCACCAGGCTTGGTTGATCGCGAACTCGCGGGAGGGCAGCCGGCGAAGGCCGGTGTCTTTCGCGCAGCGGATGCGGTCTTCGACGCGGGCGTGGGCGCGGTGTCGGGCCTCCAGCCACTGCAGCGCACCGACCTTCGTGCCGGTGATGAACGCGGTGTAGCGCCAGCCGTCGCGTTCCTCGAACAGGGAGAGTTGGGCGCCGGGGTGCGGGCGTTCGCGGCGCACGATCACTCGCATCCCGTCCGGCCAGCCCGTCAAGGCCAGGAGGCCGGTCAGTTCGGCGACCTGCGCGCCGTCCCGGACGCCGCCGTCGGCGTTGATCGCTGGCGCCCACCCGGAGGTGGGGATGCCGGCGATGGCGGCCCGCTCCGGCTCGCCGATCGCCCAGCCGATCGAGTACTGGACGCTGCGGCCCCGCTTGGTGCCTTGCTCGCTCAGCCAGTCCAACACGGCGTGGCTGGCGGCGGCCGAATCGCCGCGGACCAACAGACGCCGCCGATGGGCGGGCGGGATCTGCGCGAACGCCTCCGCCAAGACCTCAAGGTGATCAGTGGCGGTGTTCGCGCCGGCGTTGCCTGGCCGCAGCTTGACGGCGAGCAGTTCGCCGGTGTTGTCGCAGGTGACCAGGATCGGATGGAACCCGAAGCTGTGCTTGTAGGTCGGTGCCGCGCCGTCCTTGTCGCTGTGCGCCAGCACGATCGTCGAGTCGACATCGAGCACGACCACACCCTCACCAATGTCCCGGCCTGCCGCCCGCGCGGCCGGTAGCTGGCCGAGCAGCGCCCAGACGCGGGCGCGGACCTGCGCGCGGGCCTTGCCGATCCGCCGCAACTGGCCGTCGCCGATCTCGTCCAGGGCCCGCCAGCAGGTCGCCGGTGAGGCGACCGGGCCGAACACCTCGCCCTGGTGTCGCAGCACATCGATATCGCAGATCGCCTCGCCACCGTCGGCGATCATCACCGCCAGGTCGACCAGCACCCGACCCCGATCGTGGGCCGGCCACCAACTCCGCCGGGCCAACCCGGCCGATAGCGCCTGTGTCAGGCCGGCCTGATCGGCCAGCATCCGCAACAGCGCTGCGCCGACATGCGACACCACACCCGAACCGTCCGCGGTGACCCGCAGATCTTTCGACCAGGCCGTAAACTGCACTTCGGAAGTGCCTCCCTCGTAGAGAAACCTGTAGATGTCGCAATCACAAGTTTCCCTTGCAGGAGAGGCACTTTCGCTTATCTACACGCCGACCAACGACCCATCTTGACGATCACCGCGAATCACCAAGGCTAGGGCCGCGGTGAGCTGGGTGTGCAGGTTGGGGTTGCTGGCGTGCAGGCGGCGGCCGAGCCATTTTCCCGCCGCCCAGCCACGTCCCGGCGAGGGTGAGGGCGAGCCGGGCGGTGTCGGCGAAGACTTGGACGGCGACGAACGACATCTCGTTCGGGTCCGCGGTACCGTCGAGGTCGTCGAGCAGGTCCGACAGGCCGTCCTGCAGGTCCTCCAACTCCACGACGGTCACAGCCGGTGGGCCGTGTGCCCGTCTTCGCCGGGCGTCGGCCTGTAAGCAGGCGGCGACGCCGTCATGGTCCACCAGAACCACGCTGGTGCTGATCATGGACAGCAGCGGTGACCGGCGGGCCGCGATCTCCCTGGTTAGGAATCGTTCGTATGAGGTCGGGGTCTGCACGAACAGTTCCACCGGCCAGTCCGCGTACCGCAGGGTTTCGCGGAACACCGGTTGGTCGTCGGCGCGGATGACCACGATGTCCAGGTCCGACCTGGGCGTGCGCGCCGCGGTCAGCACGCTGCCGGCCAGGAACGCGCCGACGGCGTTCGGGAGGCGCTCGTCGACCAGTCGCCTTGCGGCATCAACGGGATCCACCCCGTCAGGTTGCCGCACTACATCGAGCGTGGCGACGCCTTTCCTGACGCAACGACCCATGGAGTGGACCCAGGCGCCTCGCCGGGCCGGCCGTCAGAACCGGAAGACGGGCGGGACCAGGAGCCAGCGAAGACACCCCGCCGACCGCCGCCCATATCGAAGAGCAACGGTTTTCCATGTGTGCTCGGATGTGGCAGCAATGGAGATCAGCGCCGTCCGGCGGCCGTCGGTGACGATCAGCGACGACCGGCGCAGAGCAGGATCACGGCGGGCTGTGCGATCGGTTCGTGCTCCGCCGGTCGGCGTTGGGACGGTCGGCGGCCGTCGGCGCTCCCCGGCGCTCGTCAGCAACCGCTGGCAGGTACCCTGGGGAGCCGCGCCCTCGTAGCTCAGGGGATAGAGCAACGGTTTCCTAAACCGTGTGTCGCAAGTTCGAATCTTGCCGGGGGCACCACGCCGCGAGCCGCGGAAGCAGGCGCGCTAAGCAGGCCAGACGCGGGTTTCTGATCTTGGTTGGTTGTCCGGTGGGGTCCGGGCGTGGCGGTGGCATCGGTTGGCTGCGCCGAATAAATGCCTGCGCCCGGCGCCAGTACGACGGGGACGATGACGCTGAGCGGCACCTCGATGGCGTCGGCGCAGGTCGCCGGGGCGGCTGCGCTCGTGCTCTCGACTCACCCGGGATGGTCGCCAGGTCAGGTGCGCGACGCCATTGTTACCAGCGGCATCTCCGGCGCGGTCAAGGATGCCCAGGGTTCGTCCAACCGGCTTCTGCACAGGCGCCATCGGTGCCGGCCGCGCCAACGTCGGCTTCGAGGCGCACGCCAACGGTAGCTACGTAGCGGCGGAGAGTCGCGGGACCAAGCCGCTGATCGCCAACCGTGCGAGGTTGGCCTGTGGGAGCGGTTTGACCCGTTGGATGCAGGCGGCGGGGTACATTGCGCTGAAGCCCAAGGTCAACGGCAAGTACGTCACGGCGGAAACATCGGCCCGTCGCCGTTGATAGCGAATCGTACGGCGGTTGGCGCGTGGGAGAAGTTGACTACGTGGCTCCCGACCCACGGTCAGCGTCCGGGCCAACGCCAACGGTAAGTACGTCACGGCGGAAAACATCGGCCGGTCGCCGTTGATAGCGAATCGCACGGCTGTTGGCCTGTGGGAGAGGTTCGACATCGTTGACAACAGCCTCAGCCCGAACAACCCAACAACCAGTTGAGCAGTACGCGGCCCCTCCTTGTCGACGGCGAAAGGCACAGCTGGACGATCGCGATGAGGGCGGTGCAACCCGACGGGAGCATGCCGTTGTTCGGCACGGTCCAGAACCTGGACGTGGTGGACTGGTCCACGATCACCGCCGAGAGCGGCGGCGCGAAGCCGCTGTATGCCAACCGTTCGACGTAGGCGATCGGCGCGTGGGAGAAGTTCTTCCTCACCGTCGTGGCGTGATGGGGCCGCCGATCAAGGATTTCTCCGCCGATCAAGGGCAAAGGGCCGTGGATCGGAGATCAAAGCACGACCCTTTGTCCTTGATCGGCGGGGACGGCCGCGGGGAGAGTCGCGGGGACGGCGGCCGGGAGAGCCGCGGGGAGAGTCGCGGGGAGAGTCGCGGGGATGGCCGCGAGAGAGGCTGCGGGGGCGGCGGTGGGGAGAGCGGCGGGGGCGGTGGTGGTGGGGGATGAAGAGGTGGTGACTGCGGTGGCGAAGGCGCGGATCAGCGGGTGCAGGTCTGGGGCTAGTTCGGGCTGGAAGAGGGTGGCCAGGAAGAACGGGTGGTCGGGGAGTTCGGCGATGCGGGGTTCGCCTTCTTCGCCATAGCCGGTGAAGTGCACGCCGCCGGCGCGTAGGACGTCGAGGTAGCGCGGGTCCAGGCCGTACGCGCAGAGGTAGCGCTCGATGGTGCGGTTGGTACCGAGCAGGCGTTCGGCGAGGGAGCCGGGCTCGATCAGCACGGCCGCCTCGTGGCCGACCAGGGAGCAGGCGAGCGGCACGATCAGCAGGTCGTCGCCGTCCGGGGCGGTTTCGCCGTGCTGGGCGCCGGTCAGGCCGCAGACGTTGCGGGCGTACTCGATGAGGGCGTGCTGGAAGCCGGCGCAGGTGCCGAGGAACGGGATGCCCCGCTCGCGGGCGGCCCGTACGGCGGTGATGGCGCCGTCCTCGTTGCGGTACGGGCTGCCGGGCAGCAGCCAGATGCCGTCGAAGCCGTCCAGGGCGTCGGCGGAGGTGATGTCTTCGGTGGGGATCCAGTACGCGTCGAGGTCGATCCGGTCGCGCTGGCGGAGCGCGTCGAGGTGGTGCGGGATGCGTACGTGGGAGCGGACGGCGGGGGAGCGGTCTCCGACCAGGGCGAGACGGTTCATGACAACCATCAGACCCGAGAACGTAGTTCAGCGCCAACGATGATTCATGGCTCTCCTATTAGCGATACTGATGGAGTGGATCCGCACCTCCTGCGTACGTTCGTGACCGTTGCCGGCTGCGGCTCCTTCTCGGGCGCGGCCCGTCAGCTCGGCTACACGCAGTCGGCGGTCTCGCAGCACGTCGCCGCGCTCGAAGAGGACCTGGGCGCGACGCTGCTGCACCGCCGGCCGGTGGTGCCCACGGAGGCGGGCGTGCGCCTGCTCGATCATGCCGGCCCGATCCTGCTGCGGCTGGACGCGGCGCGGGCGGACGTCCGGCGCACCGCCGCGGAGGCCGCCGGGCGGCTCATATTCGGTGCCACGCCACTGGCCCTGGCGTACCCGATGAGTCTGGCCGTGGCCCGGCTCCGGCGGTCGATGCCCGGCCTCGACGTGACGCTGCGCGTGGCTGGCCGTGCGGCGGTCGTCACCGGTGTCGCGGCGGGCGAGCTCGACCTCGGCCTGGTCGACGGCGTGGCCGCGCCCACCGATCCGCTGCGGCTGCCGGACGCCGGGGCGTTGACCACGGTACGGGTGGCGGAGGAGCCGTGTGGCGTGTTCCTGCCGGCGGATCATCCGCTGGCCGCGCGGTCCGGCCTGCGGCTGGGTGACCTGGTCGAGGCGCGCTGGATCGACGCGCCGGACGTGGGGGCGCCGCTGGCCGACCTGCGGGCGGCGGCCGGGGTGGACGGCGTGCGCGCCGCGTTCCGGTACGAGGGCACCGATGTCGCGAGCCTCCTCACGCTGGTCGCGGCCGGGCACGGGCTTGCGATCTTGCCGATGCGGACGCACCCCGGTGTCCGCGCGGTGCCGATCGTCGAGCCGCGGCTGGTGCACCGGATCGAGCTGCTGCACGGACACCTGGCCGGGCCGGCGGAAGCGCTGACCAGATCGGTCCGCTCCGGGGCATGATGGTGTCTTCTGGCTCGGACGAAAGGCCGCCAGGATCGAGGTATGAAGAGCGCACTCATCGTCATCGACGTGCAGGAGTCGTTTCCGCGGCGACCGATCTGGCAGGCGGCCAACCACCCGGACATCGTGGACCGGGTGGACCGGCTGGTGGCCGCCGAGCGGGCGGCGGGCGGCCTCGTCGTGTGGGTCCTGCACGCCGAGCCGGGCACGGCCACCGTCTTCGACCCGGCCAGCGGTTACGTCCGGCTGATGGACGGCCTCAAGCCCGACGAGGGTGAGCCGGTCATCACGAAGACCTCCATCAACGCGTTCACCACCACGAACCTCCAGCAGGTGCTGACGACCCGCGGGGTGGGTGAGCTGACCGTGTGCGGCATCAAGACCGAGCAGTGCTGCGAGACCACCACGCGGGTGGCGTCCGATCTGGGGTACGAGGTGACGTTCGCGATCGACGCGACGGCGACCACGCCGATCCCGCACTGGGACGCGCCCGCCGACCGCACGGTCGCCGAGATCCTGGCCGATCCGCGGACCCTCTCGACGGATGACATCGTGAGCCGGACGGCGTACGCGCTGGCGGGCCGGTTCGCCACCGTTCGCACCGTGGCGGAGCTGACCGGATCGTGACCCGGGTCGTCTTCCTGCTGGTGCCGGACGTGCACCTGCTCGACCTCGCCGGGCCGGCCCAGGGGTTCGCCACGGTCGAGGGCTACGAGCTGCACTACGTCGCCGAGCAGGAGGAGATCCCGACCGCGCAGGGTGTGCCGTTGCGGGCCACCACCACATGGCCCGCGCTCGGGCCGGACGACCTGGTCATCGTGCCCGGCTGGCGGTCGCCGCGGCTGGTGGGCACCGGCCGGCTCGACCCGTCGACGCTGCGCCGGCTGGTCGACCACCGCGCGGCCGGGGGCGTGGTGGCCAGCGTCTGTGCGGGCGCGGACGCCCTCGGCCGGGCCGGACTGCTCGACGGGCGGCGCTGCACGACGCACCACGAGCTGCAGGAGCACCTGGCCCGCCGCTACCCGAAGGCGATCGTGGTACGCGACGTGCTCTACGTCGTCGACGACCGGGTGGTGACGTCGGCGGGCATCGCCAGCGGCATCGACCTCGCGCTGCACCTCGTCGCCGTGCGGCACGGGCCGGCGGTGGCCGCCCGGGTCGCGCGGGAGATGGTCGTGTACGCCCGGCGCAACGGTGACGAGCAGCAGGCGAGCGCGATGCTGCGGCACCGGGCCCACCTCAGCGACGTCGTGCACCGGGTGCAGGACGTGATCGACGCGCGGTTCGCCGACCGGCTGTCGCTGGCCGATCTGGCCGCCGCGTCCGGGGTCAGCGAGCGCACCCTGACGCGGCTGTTCGGCCGGGCGACCGGCACGACGCCGCTGCGCTATCAGCAGTTGCTGCGGGCCGAGCGGGCCGAGCACCTGATCGGGCACGGCTCCACGGTGGACGCGGCGGCGCGGGCCGTCGGGTTCCAGGATGCCCGTATGCTTCGGCGGCTCAGAGCGCGACAATGAGCTATGGCTGAGGAGAACTTCACCGACGAAGAGGCTGCCTTCCTGCGCCATGTTCGGTTCGGGGAGCTGCCGAAACGCGTGCTGCCGAGCGAGATGGTGGAGCTAACCGAGACCGAGCCGCGCCAGGACTGGCCGGACTCCGTCGTCGACCGCCGCAGCTGGGACGGAGCTACCGGCTGAGGACCCTGCGGCGCAGGCGGGTCGCGACGAAGTAGCCGACGGCGAGCACGACGGCGACGATGACCACCTTCTGCAGGACGCCCGCGTACGCCTCGACGCGCTCCCAGTTCTCGCCGAGGAAGTATCCGGCGAGGATGAACACGGTGTTCCAGATCAGGCTGCCCACCGCGGTCAGCGACAGGAACGTCGGCAGCGGCATCCGTTCGATGCCCGCCGGGACCGAGATCAGGCTCCGGAAGATAGGGATCATCCGCCCGAAGAACACGGCTTTGGTGCCATGCCGGGCAAACCACGCCTCGGTCCGGTCGACGTCGGACAGCTTCACCAGCGGGAGGCGGGCCGCTATCGCGCGGGTGCGGTCGCGCCCCAGCAGCGCGCCGACGTAGTACAGGGCGGCCGCGCCGGCGACCGAGCCGAGCGTGGTCCAGAAGATCGCGGCGAAGAGGCTCATCTCACCCTGGCTGGCCGTGAAGCCGGCCAGTGGCAAGATCACCTCGCTGGGTAGCGGCGGGAACAGGTTTTCCAGGGCGACCGCCAGGCCGGCTCCCGGGGCACCCAGGGTGTCCATAAGGTCGGTGGCCCACATGTCCGCCACGCTAGGAACCTTGCCTGTGTGGTTACTGAGAGGCGGCTGTCGTCACGCTTCGGGTGCCGCCGAAGCGTCCGCCCGGATGATGAGAGCTATGACACCTCCCCTGGCCAGGCTCGCCGGGCTGCTGGCCGACGGCACCCGGGCGCGCTTCTGCCTGGCCCTGCTGGACGGCCGGGCGTGGACCGCCAGCGAGCTGGCCCGGCACGCGGGCGTCGCCGTGTCCACCGCCAGCGAGCACCTCAGCAAGCTCGTCGCCGCCGGCCTGCTCGCGGAGGAACACCAGGGCCGGCACCGCTACGTCCGCCTGGCCACGCCGCGGGTGGCCGAGCTCATCGAGGACATGGCCGGGTACGCGGGGCCGCCGCCACCCGTACGGTCGCTGCGCGCCGCCACCGCGACCGAGGCGATGGCCCGCGCCCGCACCTGCTACGACCACCTGGCCGGGCAGCTCGGCGTACGGATCACCGACGCGATGGTGACGCGCGGGTACCTGGTGACCGGCAGCGGCTTCGCGCTGACCGACAGTGGGCTGGCGTGGTTGTCGTCGCTCGGCGTGGTCCTGCCCAACGCCGGGCGGCGGCCGCTCGTACGCGCCTGCCTCGACTGGACCGAACGCCGCCCGCACCTCGCCGGCGCGGCCGGGGCGGCCCTGTGCCGGCGGCTGCACGAGCAGGGCTGGCTGGTACGCATCGGCAGCCAGCGAGCGGTGCGCGTCACGCCGGCGGGCGAGGAGGCCCTGCGCGACGAGCTGGGCATCTACGATTAGCTGCGATGAAGCTGAAGCTGGACCTGCACGACATCTTCAACCGCGGCCACGACATCGATCGTGCGTTGCGCGGGATCATCGACGATGCGGTCGCGAAGAAGGCAACCCTCGTGGAGATCATTCCGGGCAAGGGTTCCGGCCAGCTCAAGAAGCGCGTCCTGCGCTTTCTGGACCAGAAAGAGATCAAGGCCCTGTATCACCGGGTCGAGAAGGACTCGAATAACTTCGGTCGCGTGTTCGTCCACTTCCGCTGGAAATAACTTCTTCTTGATCGATGGGGTCGGGGAATCGGTCCATTGACATGCGCGAAACACGTTGACAACATTGGGAGCGCTCCCATAAGCCGATGACCCATCCATCGGAAGGAACACTGTGACCAGACCACTTGGGCGGCTCGCGATAGCCGCAGCGGCCTCGTTGCTCGCCACCGGTCTGACCGCCTCCACCGCGTACGCGGAGGGGCCCGAGCAGATCGTCAACGGCACGTTCGACAACGGCCATGCCCCCTGGTGGGGCACCGGCAACATCACCCTCGACTCCAGCAGCGGCCAGCTTTGCGCCGACATCCCCGGCGGCACCGTCAACCCGTGGGACGTGATCATCGGGCTGGACAACATCCCGCTGGTCAACGGCGAGACGTACGCCTACAAGTTCTTCGCCACCGCCACCCCGGCCAAGGTGGGCAAGGCGCTGATCCAGCTTCCCGTCGACCCGTGGACGCAGTTCTTCTCGGCCAACCCCGAGCTGAGCGTCTCCGGCAACGACTACACGTACACCTTCACCGCCTCCGCCGACCTGCCCAACGCGCAGGTCGCGTTCCAGATCGGCGGCAGCGTGGATCCGTGGCGCTTCTGCCTCGACAACGTCTCGCTGACCGGCGGCGCGGTCGCCGAGCCGTACGTGCCGGACACCGGTCCGCGCGTCCGGGTCAACCAGGTGGGCTACCTGCCCAAGGGCCCGAAGAACGCGACCATCGTCACCGAGGCCACCGCCGCCCTTCCGTGGCAGCTCAAGAACGCCGCCGGCAGGGTGGTCGCATCCGGCCAGACCGCGCCGCGCGGCGTCGACGCCTCCTCCGGCCAGAACGTGCACAGCGTCGACTTCAGCCGCTACACCAAGCCGGGTACGGGCTACACGCTCGTCGCCGACGGGGAGACGAGCCGGCCGTTCGACATCGACGCGGCCTTCTGGCAGCGCCTGCGCATCGACGCGCTCAAGATGTACTACACCCAGCGCAGCGGCATCGAGATCCAGGACAGCCTCCGGCCGGGGTACGGCCGTCCGGCCGGCCACGTCGGCGTCGCGCCCAACCAGGGCGACACCAACGTGCCGTGCCAGCCGGGAGTGTGTGACTACACCCTGGACGTCTCCGGCGGCTGGTACGACGCCGGCGACCACGGCAAGTACGTCGTGAACGGCGGCATCTCGGTCTACCAGCTGATGAGCGAGTACGAGCGGTCCGAGCAGCCGTGGAAGCTGCGGGACGGCACGCTGGCCCTGCCGGAGAGCGGCAACCGGGTGCCGGACATCCTCGACGAGGCGCGCTGGGAGCAGGAGTTCCTGCTGAGCATGCAGGTGCCGGCCGGCAAGCCGTTCGCGGGCATGGCGCACCACAAGGTCCACGACGAGTCGTGGACCGGCCTGCCGCTGCTTCCGCACGTCGACGACAAGAAGCGCGAGCTGCACCCGGTGTCGACGGCGGCGACGCTCAACCTGGCCGCCACGGCGGCGCAGGCGGCCCGCGTCTTCTGGCCGTACGACAAGGCGTTCGCGAAGAGCAACCTGGCCGCCGCCAAGGCCGCCTGGGCCGCCGCGAAGGCGAACCCGGACCGTCTCGCCGACCCGGCCGACGGCAACGGTGGCGGCACGTACAGCGACGCCGACGTCAGCGACGAGTTCTACTGGGCGGCCGCCGAGCTGTACATCACCACGGGTGGCAAGGAGTTCAAGGACTTCGTGCTCGCCTCGCCGCACCACACGGCCGACATCTGGCGCGAGCGCGGCTTCGACTGGGCCAGCACCGCCCAGCTGGGCCGGCTCGACCTGGCCATGCTGCCCAACAACCTGCCGGACCGGCACCGGGTGCGTAAGTCGGTCGTCGCGGGCGCCGACAAGTACCTGGCGACCCTCGACGCCCACCCGTACGGCGTCCCGTACGCGCCGAGCGACAACGTGTACGACTGGGGCTCCAACAACCTGGTCATCAACAACCTGGTGGTGGTCGCGACGGCGTACGACCTGACTGGCAAGGACAAGTACCGGGACGGCGTGCTGGAGGGGATGGACTACATCTTCGGCCGCAACGCGCTCAACCAGTCCTACGTGACCGGCTACGGCGAGGTCGCGTCGAAGAACCAGCACAGCCGCTGGTACGCCCACCAGCTCAACGCCGACCTGCCCAACCCGCCGGCCGGCACGCTCGCCGGTGGCCCGAACTCGTCGATCCAGGACCCGGTCGCCCAGCAGAAGCTGCGCGGGTGCGCTCCGCAGTTCTGCTACCTCGACGACATCGAGTCCTGGTCCACCAACGAGCTCACCATCAACTGGAACGCCCCCCTCTCCTGGATAGCGGAGTGGGTGGCCGAACGAGCCTGAGGAGTTAGGAAGGGCCCCTGCTATGCAAAAAGCGCTAACAGGGGGCCCTTCCTTGCACCTCACACGGTGAGGGTGCGGGCGACAGCCAGCAGCTCGCTCGTGTGGCTTCCGGCCACGCCCACCGGAGGTGGGCGTGGCCGGAAGCCGGGTACGCCGGCCAGGCCGTCGCTGCCGTCCATCACGCGCAGCGAAACGGGACCGCCCGACGGGCGGAGGACCAGTTCCACCTCCACGCCGGAAGGGGGTGGGGCGTGGAAGACCGTGCCGAACGACCAGCGCTCGCCCTCCCGGCCCACCGGCGCTGGCTGACCGGCCACCCGGGCCGACTCGACGGTCGCGGTCGCCGCGTCCACGTGTAGCGACACGAGCCGCACCGGGCGCTGTGGCCGCAACCGCAAGCGGAGTACCCGTTTATCGCCCACAGTGGAGTCCGACAAAACGTCCACTGTGGGCGCCGGCAGGGACGCCGCCTCTGCCGGGCCGGTCAGGAACGGGTCCGGCCCGAGACCCGGGAAGTCCTCCAGGACGGAGCGGGTGGACGAGACGTACGACGAGGTCCACTCCTGGCGGGTGCTCTCCTCACTGAGCCACCGTGCCTGCCCGGTGCCGGCGTCCAGGGCGTACATGAGCTGGGTGGGGGACGGATGCGTCGCGTCGAAGCCGTCCACCGCCAGGCCCACGCCGGTCAGCGCCACCGCCGCCAGGCCGCCGGCCAGCGCCGGGTACGCCGCCCGCCGCCGGGCCAGCATCGCGACCATCGCCCGCTGCCCGCCGGCCTCGGCGAAGAGCAGGTCGAGTACGGGCAGCGCGGCGAGCCCGAGCAGCACGGCGAAGAACGCGGCCACCCCGCCCATCGCCATGCCCAGCGCGGGGAAGAGCAGCGCCACCGTGGGCACCAGGATGACCACGCTCACCGCCGCCCCGAACCACAGCGCGAGCAGCCCGAAGCGAAGGGCCAGCAGCCCGAAGAGCGCACCCGCGAGCGCCGGCACCGCCGCGAGGTAAGACCCGCCGGGCGCCGCGGCGGCCAGCGCCAGCCCGAGCACGGCCAGCCAGCCGAGCCCGCCGATCGCCAGCGCGGCCGGGCCGAGGCGGCGGCGCGTCAGGGCGTACCAGCCGAACAGGACCGCGGCGGCGAGCGACAGGACCGCGAGCCGGAACCACAGTGGACGGTAGGGGTCGTCGAGCACGGCGTAGCCGGGCCGCAGCGTGACCAGCCCGGCCCACAGCAGTTGGGCGAGCACCGGGGCGACCAGGATCGGCACGAGCGCCAGCCCGAATCCGCCGGCGACGCGCGGCCACGTCGTACGCCCGTGGCGCCGGGTCAGCCAGGCGAGCGCGCCGACCGCGGCCAACGCGAGCACCGCCAGCGGCCATGTCAGCCAGCCCGGGTAGCGGACCAGGCCGCCCGGCACCGGGAAGTACGTCGCGTCGCCACCGGCGTCCACAGTGGTCAGATCGAGGCCGCCGAACTCGCGCGCCAGCCCCAGCGCGTTGTCTCCGTGCTGCTGCAGGCTGGCCCGGTTCATGCTGGCCGGGGTGTCCAGCGGCGTGTGGTAGACGGCGGCGCCGTCGACGTACGCGGCGTTGAGGCCGGTGAAACCCTTGTCGAGGAACGCGGTGAAGTCGGTGTCGTTGGGCAGCAGGCGGTACACCTCGACGGCGAACGACGTGCCCACCGGATGCGGCGCCGCCCGGGCGAACGCGGCCACCAGGTCGGCGTTGCGGCGCGACGTCTCGAACATGATGACCGGCCCCGAGCTGCCCCGCGCCTCCAGGTTGAGCACCACGCCGCCGTCGCCGGCGAGCGGGTGCGACGCGGCGAACGCGGACGCGCCGCACAGGCACGCCTCTTCGGCGTCGGTGAGCACGAGCACCACGTCGTTGCGGGGGCGGGGCCGCTGGTCAACGCCCGCGCGACCTCCAGGATCGCGGCGACGCCGGCGCCGTCGTCGTTGCCGCCGGGGCCCACCTGGACCGAGTCGTAGTGCGCGACAAGGAAGACCCGGCCGGTCGAGGCCGTTCCGGGCAGGCGGGCCAGCACGTTGCGTACCCGGGCAAATGTCGCACCGGCCTCGCCGCCGGACAGCTGACCGGCCTCCGCCCCGACCGTGTCCTGCACCGACGTTTCCAGGCCGAGGCCCCGGAGCGTACTCAGGATGTGCTCTCGGTTGCGGTCGTTGGCCGCACTGCCGGCGACGTGCGGCTGCGCGCCCAGGGCCTGGACGTGCGCGTAGGCGCGCGTCGCGCTGAACGACCCGGCCGGCGCGTCCGCGCCGCGCGGCGCCGGTGGGCGCAGATCGAGCAGCACGGCGGCGCCGACGGCGACGAGCGCCGCCAGCGCGGCGGCGGCAGCCCACCCGCGGCGAGCAGGCCGCGCCAGCGCCCGGTCCGCCGGTTGCTCCAGGGGTACGGTCATGGCTGACATCATGCTGCCGGGGTACGTCTCGCGGGTGGGTCACCTTGTGCCCTAGCGTGTGCGCATGGCTCTCGCCTGTCCACCCGCACCGCGCCCCTCCGGGGTGTGGCGATGAGCGTCGTGCCGCCGCGCGCCTACCCGTACGGCGGGGTCAACCCGGGCGCCGGGATGCCCCACGGCGAACGCCTGCGCGTCCTGCTGGTGGAAGACGACGAGGCGGACGCGTTCCTGGTCGGTGAGCTGCTGGCCGAGGCGGACGCCCGGGTCGACCTGGTGGTCGCGGCGAGCCTGACCGAGGCGCGGCAACGGATGACCGGCGTCGACTGCGTCCTGCTCGACCTCGGGCTGCCCGACGCGCAGGGACTGGACGGGCTGCGGCAGGTGCTCGCGATGGCCGGGCCGGCCGCGGTGTGCGTGCTCACCGGGCGCCAGGACGAGCCGCTGGGCGTCGGCGCGGTCGCCGAGGGCGCCCAGGACTACCTGCTCAAGGGTCAGGTCGACGGGGTGCTGCTGACCCGCGCGCTGCGCTATGCGGTCGAGCGCAAGCGCGCCGACGACAACGCCCGGCGGCTGCGTGAGGTGGAGCTGCGCCAGGCCGAGTCGGCCCGGCTGGAGCGCGGCCTGCTGCCACAGCCGCTGATGACCACCGACGAGGTGCGGATGCACCCGTTCTACCGGCCGGGCCGGCACGCGGCCGTGATCGGTGGCGACTTCTACGACGTGGTGCAGAGCGATCACCGGCTGCACCTGATCGTCGGCGACGTCTGCGGGCACGGGGCCGACGAGGCGGCGCTGGGCGTCGAACTGCGCGTGGCCTGGCGGGCGCTGATCCTGGCCGGGGTGCCCGACGAGGCCGTACTGCCGGCGCTGGAACAGGTGCTGATGAGCGAGCGGCGGGCTCGCGAGATCTTCGCGACGGTGGCGGCGGTGACCCTCGACCTGGGCGCCAACCGGGCCACCGTGCGGCTGGCTGGGCACCCGCCCCCGCTGCTCCTCTGCGGCGGTAAGGTCGCGCCCGTGCCCGCTCCGAACGGGCGGCTGCTCGGCGTGCGGCCGCGGCCACCGCGGGCGTTCGACCTGAAGTTCGAGGGCGGGGACTGGTCGCTGTTGATGTACACGGACGGGCTCATCGAGGGAAAGGTAGGCCGCGGCACCGAGCGGCTCGACGTACCCGGGCTGTGCGCGCTGCTGGAGGAGCCGCAGGCGCGGGACGCCCCGCTGCCGTCGCTGCCGCAGTGGCTGGTCGGCCGCGCCGAAGAGGCGAACGGGGGACCGCTGGCCGACGACGTCGCGATGCTGCTGGTCACGAAGGGTGATGGCCGGTGAAGGGGCCCTGGACGTTGCGCAAGCGGGTCACCGCGCTCTGTGTGGTGATCGGCGGGCTGCTGGGCCTGCTGGCCGTGGTCGCGGCGGGTACGGGGGCGGCCACCCGCTCCCAGCTCGACACGCTCGCCAACCAGGCCACCCCGCTGCGGGCCGACTCCGAGCAGCTCCTCACCCGGCTGGTCGACCAGGAGACCGCCGTACGCGGTTTCGCGGTCACCGGCGACCCGGCCGAGCTGACGCCGTACACCGTCGGGGTGGAGGCCGAGCAGGAGTTGCTCAACCACATGTCCGTGCTGGCGGGCGAGGAATCCGGCCTCCAGACGAAGCTGCGTGCGGTCTCGGAGCTGGCCGCGAGCTGGCGGCGCGACGTGGCCGAGCCGGTGATCGCCACGGTGCGTTCCGACGGCACGACCGCCGGGCAGGGGCTGATCAACGCGGTCTCCCGGCAGCGGTTCGACGCGGTGCGGCAGGCCGTCGGGGCGTTGCAGGACGAGATCCAGGTGTTCCGGCAGGAGGCCGCCGACCAGGCCCGGACCAGCAGCAACGTGCTTGTGGCGCTGCTCATCGCGGCCACCGTCATCGTCGTGCTCGGCGGGATCGCGCTGCTGGTGTCGCTGCGCCGGTTGGTGATCGGTCCGGTCACCACCCTGGCGGAGCAGGTCCGCCTGGTCTCCCGCGGCGAGTACGAGCACGACATCGACAGCGGCGGGCCGCCCGAGCTGGCCGCCTTGGCCCGGGACGTGGACGCCATGCGCCGGCAGATCGCCGCCGACCTGGCCGAGGTGCGCGCCGCCCGGGAACGCGTCGAGTGGGTCAACAACCAGCTCCAGGCGCAGACCGAGGAGCTGATGCGGTCCAACCGTGACCTGGAGCAGTTCGCGTACGTGGCCTCGCACGACCTGCAGGAGCCGCTGCGCAAGGTGGCCAGCTTCTGCCAGCTCCTGCAGCGCCGGTACGCCGGCCAGCTGGACGAGCGCGCGGACCAGTACATCGCGTTCGCGGTCGATGGGGCCCAGCGGATGCAGCGGCTGATCAACGACCTGCTGGCGTTCTCCCGGATCGGCCGGGCGACCAGCGGCTTCGTCGACGTCGACCTGGACGCCGTGATGACCGACGTGGCCGGCCAGACCGACGCCGCCCGCCGGTACGCCTCGGGCGAGGTGACCTGGACCGGCCTGCCCACCGTGCTGGGCGAGGAGGCGCTGCTCACCACCCTGCTGGCCAACCTGGTGGGCAACTCGCTGAAGTTCCGTCACCCCAAGCGGCCGCCGCGGGTGAGCATCTCGGCGCGTAAAGACGGCGACGAGTGGGAAATCAGCTGCGTGGACAACGGCATTGGAGTCGAGGCGGAGTTCTCCGACAAGATCTTCGTGATCTTCCAGCGGCTGCACGCGAAGGACGCCTACCCGGGTACCGGGATCGGCCTCGCGATCGCGAAGAAGATCGTCGAATACCATGGCGGTCGGATCTGGGTGGATCCGGACGTCAGCGAAGGCACGACGATCCGGTTTACGCTTCCGGTGGCCGCTGCCTTGGTGGCCGAGCCGGACCGACAGGACGAGGTGACCGCGTCATGACCAGCCCTATTGAGGTGTTGCTGGTCGAAGACGATCCCGGCGACGTGCTCATGACGCAGGAGGCGTTCGAGGAGCACAAGCTGCACAACCGGCTCACCGTCGTGCCCGACGGCGACGAGGCGCTGGCCTACCTGCGCCGCGAGGGCCGGTACGCGGACGCGGTCACGCCCGACCTGATCCTGCTCGACCTCAACCTGCCGCGGCGGGACGGGCGCGAGGTGCTCGCCGAGATCAAGGAAGACGACCGGCTCGGGACGATCCCGGTCGTGGTGCTCACCACATCCCAGGCCGATGAGGACATCCTGCGCAGCTACCAGCTGCACGCCAACGCGTACGTGACCAAGCCGGTCGACTTCGACCGGTTCATCGCGGTGGTCCGGCAGATAGACGAGTTCTTCGTCAGCGTGGTGAAGCTGCCGCCTCGTGGCTGACCTGATCGAATCGGTGGGGCAGCTCCTCCGCGAGGCAGCCGCCACTGTCGTGCTGCCGTCGTTTCAGCATCTGGCCGAGGACGAGGTCGAAGAGAAGGCCCCGGGGAGCTGGTTACGGTCGCCGACCGCCGGGCCGAGGAGGTCATCGCGGCGGGCCTGCGCGCGCTGCTGCCGGACTCGGTGGTCGTGGGCGAGGAGGGCGTCGCCGCCGACCCGAGCATCCTCGGTCGGCTGCACGACGCCGGGCCGGTGTGGATCGTGGATCCGATCGACGGCACCGGCAACTTCGCCGCGGGTAAGGGGCCGTTCGCGGTGATGGCCGCGCTGATCCGCGACGGCGCGCCGGTGGCCGCCTGGATCCTGGACCCGCTCACCGACAGCATCGCGGTCGCCGAGGCCGGCTCCGGGGCGTACGTCGACGGGGTGCGGGCCGCCTTTCCCGGCAACGGGCTGGGCACCGACGAGCTGCGCGGAGCGGCGATGACCCGCTTCCTGCCGCCGCCGCTGCGGGCCGCCGTACGCCGGGGCACGCCGACGCTTTCGGAAGTGCTGCCCGGTCAGCACTGCGCCGGCAAGGAGTACGTCGACCTGGTCACCGGCCGGCAGCACTTCGTGCTCTTCTGGCGCACCCTGCCGTGGGACCACGTCCCGGGCGTACTGCTCGCCCAGGAGACCGGCGGGGTGGCCCGGCGGCTGGACGGCGGCGCGTACGACCCGACCGACGACCGCCGCGGGCTGCTGGTGGCCGCCAACGACGCGATCTGGGTGCAGGTGCACGACGCCCTCCTACCTGACGGCGTCCGCTGACCATTGAGTGCCGATTACCTCTAGCAGCTTCAGCCCTTCGGCCGAGCGGCTGCCCGGGGCGGCGCTGTAGATGATCAGGCGCTGGCCGTGGCCGGCGATCTCCAGCGACTCGCACTCCAGCGTCAGCTCACCCACCACCGGGTGGTTGATGTGCTTGATGACCGAGCCCTTGCGGGTGCACACCCGCATCCGGTCCCAGCGCCGGACGAACTCCGGGCTGGCCGCGCGCAGCCGGGCGATGAGCTCCTGGATCCGCGCGTCCTCCGGGTACTGGGCCGCGGCGGCGCGCAGCTCGGCCACGCACTCGTCGGCGAACGCGGACGTGTGCGGGTCGGCCAGCGCGACGGTCGACACCTCGGTGCCGAACATGTTCCAGATCATGTTGCGCCGGCCGGGCGGCCACGTGGTCGGGTCGCCCAGCAGTGCGGCGGCCATCGGGTTCCAGGCCAGCAGCTCGTACGTGACGTCGATCACGAAGGCGGGCGTGTCGTCCAGCCGGTCGAGCAGGTGCAGCACCGTGGCGGGCACGTCGTGGCTCGGGCCGGCGGGATGGGCGGGCACCTCGCCGACCAGGTGGTACAGGTGGGCGCGCTCGGCGTCGTACAGCCGCAGGGCCCGGGCCAGCGCCGACAGCACCTGGCGCGACGGGCGCGGCCCGCGCGCCTGCTCCAGCCGGGCGTAGTAGTCGACCGAGATGCCCGCGAGCCGGGCGACCTCCTCGCGCCGCAGGCCGGGCGTGCGGCGGCGGGTGCCGGCGGCCAGCCCGACATCCTCGGGCCGCACCCGGGAACGGCGGTCGCGCAGGAAGTCGGCGAGCTGGCGGCGGTCCATGCCGTCCATCATCGCCGCGGTCCTCGACGGCAACCAGGGACCGCCAGTCCGTGGTTAAGCCGGTCTCTCCTCACCGCGGCGATTCCGCCGCAGGCTCCATCACATGAGCGAAACGAAGGTCGCCCTCGTGACGGGGGCCAACAAGGGCATCGGGTACGAGATCGCGCGTGGCCTGGGGGAGACGGGCGCCACCGTGCTGGTGGGTGCGCGCGACCCGGAGCGCGGCGCGGCCGCCGCGGAGAAGCTGGCCGCGGACGGGATCACCGCGGTGCCGCTGGAGCTGGACGTCACGGACCCGGTGTCGGTGAGCGCCGCCGCGGCCCGGATCGAGCGGGAGTACGGCCGGCTGGACATCCTGGTCAACAACGCCGGCGTCATCGTCGAGCGCGGCCAACTGCCCAGCCAGGTGCCGGTGGAGGCGCTGCAGCGGGTGTACGACACGAACGTCTACGGCGTCGTCCGGGTGACCAACGCCACGCTTCCGCTGCTGCGCAAGGCGCCGGCCGCCCGGATCGTCAACCTCTCCAGCGAGCTGGGGTCGCTGACGCTGACCACCGAGGTGGGCAGCTTCCACGCGATGTACCCGCTGCTGGCGTACAACTCCTCGAAGAGCGCGCTGAACGCGATCACCGTGTCGTACGCCAACGAGCTGCGGGACACGCCGATCAAGGTGAACGCGGCCGATCCGGGTTACTGCGCGACCGACCTGAACGGGCATGCCGGCCCGCGTACCCCGGCGCAGGGCGCGATCGCCGCGATCCGGTTGGCCACCCTGCCGGCGGACGGCCCGACGGCAGGCTTCTTCGACGAGGACGGCGTGAAACCCTGGTGACGTGTCTACGTACCTCGAAGATCTCTTCTCGCTGACGGGGCGCGTGGCGTTGGTGACGGGTGGCAGCTCGGGGATCGGCCTGGCCATCGCGACGGCGCTGGGCCGGGCCGGCGCCCGCGTGGTGCTGGTGGCGCGCCGGGAGGCGCCGCTGGTGGCGGCCGTCGCCGAGCTGACCGCCGCGGGGGTGGAGGCGGCGGTCGTATCCGCCGACCTCGCCGACCGCGCCGCGCTGCGGGCGGCTGCCGAGTCGGCCACCCGGCCGTACGGCGAGCCGGACATCCTGGTCAACTCGGCCGCGATCAACCTGCGCCCGCCGATGGACGCGCTGACCGAGGGCGACTGGGACGCGACGATCTCCGCCAACCTGGACGCGCCGTTCCTGCTCGGGCAGCGGTTCGCCCCCGGGATGGCGGCCCGGGGCTGGGGCCGGATCATCAACATCGCCTCCCAGCAGTCGGTGCGGGCGTACGGCAACAGCGGGGCGTACGGGGCCGCCAAGGCGGGGCTGACCGGGCTGACCCGCTCGCAGGCCGAGGCGTGGTCCAGGCACGGCGTGACCTGCAACGCGATCGCCCCGGGCATCGTGCGTACGCCGCTGACCGCGGAGTTCTTCGCCGACCCGGCCCGGGTCGCGACGGCGGCCGCGCGGACGATGGTCGGGCGCAACGGCGAGCTGGCCGACTTCGCCGGGGCGGCGGTGTTCCTGGCGAGCCCGTCGAGCGGCTACGTGACGGGGCAGACACTCTTTGTCGACGGCGGGTTCTCCGTGACCTGAGTGGCCCGATGTGGTAATGCAAGCTGGCCTTAAATCTGAGGCTGATGGGACTTGAGGGACTCTTGCGTCCGGTAGGCTGTCGCACCGTGCTCCGTCCCCTAGCCGTGGCGCTCGTCGCCGCCGTCACCGTCGCGCTCGGCGGTCCGGCGCTCGCGGCGCCCAACACCGACGACGAGGGTGGCACGAAGACGCTGCGCGCCGCCCTGGAGGCCGCCGCCAAGGGCCACGTCGAGGCCAAGGCCAAGCTCGACAACTCCAAGAAGCGGCAGCTGGAGCTCAGCCTGGAGCTGCGGCGGGTCGAGGACGAGCTGGCCGTGGTGAGCAACCAGGTGGCCGCGCTCGCCGCCCAGTCGTACCGGATCGGCCGGCTCACGCCGGTCGCCATGCTGCTCAACAGCGCGTCCCCGGACGACTTCATGGAGCGGGCCTCCGCCCTCGACGTGCTCGCCCAGCGCGACGGCACCGCGATGCGCCGGCTCACCGAGGCCCGCGAGGCGGTGACCCGGACCAAGGCGGCCATCGACAACGAGGTGCGCGAGCAGGCAAAGCAGGTCGCCATCATGGCGAAGAAGAAGCAGGACGCGGAGCGCGCGCTCGGCGCGGCGAACGGCAACGCGGCCGGCGGCTTCGTCGACGCCAACTCGGCGCTGGCCAAGCCGGCGCCACGCAACTCCGACGGCAGCTGGCCGACCGAGAAGTGCATCGTCGACGACCCCACCACCAGCGGCTGCATCACCGCGCGCACGCTGCACGCGTTCAACCAGGCCCGGGCCAACAACTTCAAGCGGTACGCCTCGTGCCACCGCAGCGGCGGCGGCGGTGAGCACCCGAAGGGCCGCGCCTGTGACTTCGCCGCGGCCACGGGCGGCTTCGAGAACGTCAACGCCACCGGCGACGACAAGGAGTACGGCGACCGGCTGGCCGCGTTCTTCGTCAAGAACGCCAGCCGCCTCGGCGTCATGTACGTGATCTGGTATCGGGAGATCTGGATGCCCGGCACCGGGTGGGAGTCGTACAGCGGGAGCGGCGGCCCGGCGGCCACGCATACCAACCACGTGCACCTGTCCATGCTCTGACTACCCTCTGCGGCATGGACCCGCTGCCGGCGACCAAGCCGCTACCCAGCAAGCTAGCCGCCGCGCTCGTCTTCTCCGCCAGCGGCGCCGTGCTGGTGCTGGAGACGGTCGCGCTGCGCCTCGTCGGGCCGTACGTCGGCGTGACGCTCCAGGTCACCAGCGCGGTGATCGGTGTGGCGCTCGGCGCGATCGCGTACGGCGCGTGGCTGGGCGGCTTCTTCGCCGACCGGTACGACCCGCGGCGCCTGCTCGCCCCGGCGCTGGTGCTGGCCGGCATCGCCACCGCGGTGACCCTGCCGGTCGTGCGGTACGCCGGCGAAGGGCTGCGCGGCGGCGCGGACACCGGCATCATCCTGCTCACCGCGCTGGCCGTCTTCGTGCCGGCCGCCCTGCTGTCGGCGGTCACCCCGTTGGTGGTCAAGCTCCAGCTCGGCGACCTGCGCCGGACCGGCCAGGTGGTCGGGCGGCTGTCCAGCATCGGCACGCTCGGCGGCATCACTGCCACGCTGGTGACCGGCTTCGTGCTGGTGGCGGCGCTGCCGACCAGCGTCATCATGGTGAGCCTCGCCGTGCTGCTCGGCGTGGGCGGCATCGGGCTGGGCCTCTACCTGCGCCGCCGCGATCCGGTGCCGGGGCCGGCGCGTACCCGGGCGGTGCTGGCCGTGCTCGGGCTCGCCGGGGCCGGACTGTCCACCGTGGCGCCCAACCCGTGTGACATCGAGACGGCGTACCACTGCGCGGCCGTGGTCCCCGACCCGGCCCGGCCGGACGGGCGCGTGCTGATGCTCAATTCGGCCCGCCACTCGTACGTCGACCTGGCCGACCCGCGGCACCTGGAGTTCGCGTACACCCAGTGGATGGGGGCGGTGGCCGACGTGATGGCCCCGGCCGGGCAGCGGCTGGACGCGGTGCACCTGGGCGGCGGCGGCTTCACGATGCCGCGCTACCTGGCCGCGACCCGGCCCGGCACCGACAGCGAGGTGTACGAGATCGACGGCGACCTCGTCGACCTGGCCCGCCGCGAGCTGGGCCTGCGCACCGGCCCCGAGCTGCGTGCGGTGACCGGCGACGCGCGCATCCTGCTCGGCGAACGGCCCGCGGACAGCGTCGACCTGGTGGTCGGCGACGCGTTCGGCCACCTGGTGGTGCCGTGGCACCTCGCCACCCGGGAGATGGCCGCCGAGGTGCGCCGGGCGCTGCGGCCCACCGGGATCTACACGCAGAACGTGATCGACTACCCGCCGCTGCGGTTCATCCGCGCGGAGATGGCGACGGTCGCCGACGTCTTCCCGCACGTGGCGCTGGTCGGCCCGCCGGAGGCCCTGGCCGGCGAGCGGGGCGCCAACTTCGTCATCGTCGCCTCCGAGTCGCCGCTGCCGCTCGACGCGCTGCGCAGCCGGCTGACGAGCACCGCCGAGGACCCGGTCACGCTGCTGTACGGGGCCGAGCTGGACGAGTTCGTCCGGCACGCCAAGGTCCTGACCGACGACTACGCCCCCGTGGACCAGCTCCTAGTCGGCCCATGAGATGCAAGGAAGGGCACCTTGTTATCGCTTTTTGCATAGCAAGGTGCCCTTCCTTGCATGATCAGGTTGCGGCGGCGAAGCGCTGCACCTGCTCGGTCGTGCCGGCCACGATCAGGATGCTGCCCGCGGGTACGACGGTCTCCGGGCGGGCGTACACGAAGTCGGAACCGCGCGTCTTGACCCCGACCACCGTCACGCCGTAGCGGGTGCGCAGCCCGATGTCGGCGAGCGTGCGCCCGGCCGCGTCCTCCGGCGCGCGCGTCTTGGCGATCGCGAAGCCGTCGTCGAACTCGATGAAGTCCAGCATCCGGCTGGTGATCAGGTGGGCCACCCGCTCGCCCATGGCCGCCTCGGGGTAGATCACGTGCTGCGCGCCGACCGACCGCAGGATCTTGCCGTGCTTGACCGAGGTCGCCTTGGCCCAGATCTCCCGTACGCCGATCTCGGTGAGCGCGAGAACGGTGAGCACGCTCGCCTCGATGTCGGTGCCGATGCCCACGACCGCGCGCGGGAACTCGGCGACGCCGACCTGGCGCAGCGCGTCCTCGTCGGTGGAGTCCGCCTGCACCACGTGGGTGAGCTTCTCCGACCAGTGCTGTACGAGCTTGGGGTCGTCATCGACGCCGAGCACCTCGTGCCCGAGCCGGACGAGCGACTCGGCGACCTGCCCGCCGAACCGGCCCAGCCCGATCACCACGACGTTCTCGTCGGCGGTCGGCGCCTTCGCATTGCTAGCCAACGATGGGTCGCTCCTCCGGGTATCGGTACAGCCGGCGGCGGGTGTTCAGGGCCAGCGCCGAAGCGACGGCGACCGGGCCGACCCGACCGACGTACATGAGCATGACGAGTAGGAGTTGGCCGGGATCCCCAGGGTCGAGGACAGCCCCACGGACAGGCCGGTCGTGCCGAACGCCGACGTCACCTCGAACAGGGCCCGGTCGAGCGGGACGCCCGAGGTCAGCGCGAGGACGGCCAACGTACCCCCGGCGACCGTCGCCACCCCGAGAAGGGCGACGGTCGTCGCCTGGCGCTGGGTCGTCTCGGCGATCCGGCGCCGGCCCACCACCACGTCCCGCTCGCCCCGGACCTCGGTCCAGATCACGTACGCGAGCAGGAAGAACGTGGTCACCTTGATGCCACCCGCGGTGCTGGCGCTGCCGCCGCCGATGAACATCAGCCCGGTGGTGATCGCGTTCGTGTCGGTGTTCATCGCGCTGTAGTCGAGCGTGTTGAAACCGCCCGAGCGGGGGATCGTGCCCTGCACGAACGAGGCGAGGATCTTCTCAGGCACGCCGAGCGGCCCCAGCGTGCCCGGATTGCCCCACTCCAGGCCGAGCACCGCCGCGAAGCCTACCGCGAGCAGGACCAGCGAACCCCACACCGTCAGGCGGGTGTGTGTCGACCAGGCTGCGGGCTTGCGCAGCTCACGGCCCAATTCAAACAGCACGGGTACGCCGATGCCGCCGACGATCACGCCGAGGGTGAGCGGTACGCAGATCCACCAGTCGTCGACGAAGCCCAGCAGGCCGTCGCTGCGCAGCGAGAAACCCGCGTTGTTGAACGCCTGCACCGCGTGGAAGCCGGCCTCCCACAGCGCCTCGCCGAGCGGCTCGTCGTACGTGAGCCAGAGGCGGCCGGCCACGATTACGGCCATCACGGCCTCGCTGGCGAACATGACGACCGCAGTGCCGACCATCACGCCGCGGATCTCGCCCAGCCGAAGGCCCATGCTGGTCTCCGCCTGCGCCATCAACCGGCTGCGCAGCCCCAGCCGGCGGGACACCAGCAGGCCCAGCAGGGTCGCCATGGTCATGATGCCGTAGCCGCCGATTTGGGTGAGCACCAAGAGCATCACGTGCCCGAAGCCGGACCAGTACGTCGCGGTGTCCACCGTGGCCATGCCGGTCGTGCAGATCGCCGAGGCGGACGTGAAGAGCGCGGTGACGAACGGCGCGTGCCCCGGCTCGGCCCGGGAGACCGGGAGCATGAGCAGGACCGTGCCAGCCGCGATCGCGCACAGGAACGCGAACGGCACGATCCGGGCGGGGTGTCGTAGCGTCCGGCGCATCGTGCATGTTCATATCACGGCCGAACACTGGACAGCCTCCCTTCGCCCGGCCCGGCTTGACTGCGGCGGTGCGATCAAAACTCCCTGTTCTGGGCCTGGCCGGCGCTATGCTGGCGGCCATCGTTGCCGTACCCACGGGCGCCGCCGCCCACCGTGACCAGGAGCCGACCGTCATCGGACACCGTGGCGCGAGCGGCTACCGGCCCGAGCACACGCTCGAGTCGTACCGGTTGGCCATCGCCGCCGGTGCCGACTACATCGAGCCCGACCTGGTCTCCACCAGGGACGGCGTCCTGGTGGCCAGGCACGAGAACGAGATCTCCGGCACCACCGACGTGTCGACGCGGCCCGAGTTCGCGGCCCGCAAGGCCACGAAGACGATCGACGGCGTCTCGGTCACCGGGTGGTTCACCGAGGACTTCACCCTGACCGAGCTGAAGACGCTGCGGGCCAAGGAGCGGCTGCCGCTGGTGCGCCCGACCAACACCGTCTTCGACGGCAGGTACGAGGTGCCGACGTTCCAGGAGGTCATCGACCTGGCCAAGGCCGAGAGCCGGCGGCTCGGCCGGACCATCGGCGTGTACCCGGAGACCAAGCACCCGACGTACTTCCAGTCGATCGGTCTGGCGCTGGAGGAGCCGCTGGTGCGTACGCTCAAGCGCAACCGGCTGACCAGCAAGAAGGACGGCGTGATCATCCAGTCCTTCGAGACGGCCAACCTGCGCGCGCTCAGCAAGGTGACCGACGTCAAGCTGGTGCAGTTGCTCAGCTCGGCGGGCAAGCCGTACGACTTCGTGGTGGCCGGCGACCCCCGCACGTACGCCGACCTGGCCAAGGCCGACGGCCTGAAGTGGATCAGCACGTACGCCGACGGCGTGGGCGTGGAGAAGAACCTGATCGTCCCGCGCGACTCGACCGGCAAGCTGCTCGCCCCGACCACCCTCATCCGGGACGCGCACCGCACCGGCCTGATCGTGCACGCGTGGACGTTCCGGGCGGAAAACCAGTTCCTGCCGGCCGACTTCCGCATCGGCACCGACCCGAACGCCCGTGGCGACCTCTTCGCCGAGTTCGCCCTGTTCTACGGCCTGGGCCTGGACGGCGCCTTCAGCGACCACCCCGACGTGGCCGTGGCCGCCCGGGTCGGCTCCCGCTAGCTGCCCTTGATCGACGTGGAAGTCCTTGATCGGCGGCGCGCTCCCTAGCGGTCCGGGTTGACCTCGATGGTCGGCTGCGTCGGGTGCGGAGGCGTCGTCAGTTCGGCCAACTCGGCGGCGAGGCCGGGCCGGATGGCGGGCGCCGCTTCCGGCTCGGCGGCGGGGAGAGCGCGGCGGCGCCGGAGTTGCCAAAGCACGCCCAGGACCAGCAGCCCCGCCAGGGCCAGCCCGGTGCTCCCGGCCAGCCATGCCACGTCCGACGACCGGACGCGGCTGCTGAGCGCCTGCTGCTCGGGCGCGGGCTCCGGCTCCGGTGCCACGAACGGTGGCGTCGTCGTCTCCTCCGCCGCAGGTGGCGCCGCCGCTTCCGCGGTGGCTTCCTCCGACGGCTCCTCGGTGGGCTCCTGCGACGGGACGGGCGGCGGTGCGGTCTCCTCGACGGCCGGGGGCTCGGCCGGTTCCGCGGGCTCGGCCGGGGCTTCCGCGCCGGGCAGGGCGGCGGCCTCGACGACCAGGCTGCTGGCCACGTCGCTGCCGAGCAGCTTGCCGTTGACCTTGCTGGCCGCCACGGCGAACTCCGCCGAGCCGGTCGGCGCGTCATCCAGGAACGTGACCCGGTAGTTGGCGCTGAGAGTGGTCACGCCGCAGATCAGCTTCGAGTCGGCCAACGGGTCGACGGCCTGGACGGTGTCGTCCTCGGTGGACGTCGCGGGCAGCGCGACCAGGGCGCCGGCGACGACGCGTTCGATGCGCACCAGGTCCGGGTCGAGGCCGTCGAGGCGTACGACGACGGTGCGGCGGACCTGCGTGCAGCCGTTGGCGGACCTGCTCACCGACGCGGCCAGCCGGGCGGGGGCGCCGCCCGCCGTCACGGTCTGGTCGGCCACGTCCACGGTGACCGCGCAGCACTTCTGGTTCTCGGCCTTCTTGGTACTGGCCGCGAAGGTGGGCACGGTGAGCGCGAGCCCCGCCAGGCCGGCCACCACCGCCGCGACTCGTACCGCCATACGCTGCCCAGACGTCACGCGACCACGGTATGCGTGACCGACCTGTCCGGAAAGGACGCATTCTTGGCGCCATCTGGTGATCAAACCGGACGTTAATGCGAGCAGTAGTGAACCGGTAGCGTCGTGGTCATGCGGCCGGCGCTGCGCCGGCCTGGCGGACGCCAGCCCGCGCGCCGGCTCCGCCTGGTAGGAAGGGGCGATGCGGGAGCGAGCGGAAGCGATACTGCGGCGGTTGGCCGGCGAGCACGCCCGGCTGCGTGAGGACCAGTGGCGGGCGATCGAGGCGCTGGTCGCCGGGCGGCGGCGGGTGCTGTGCGTGCAGCGCACCGGCTGGGGCAAGTCGGCCGTCTACTTCGTGGCGACCGCGCTGCTGCGCGACGACGCCACCGCCGGGCCGACCGTCATCGTGTCCCCGCTGCTCGCGCTGATGCGCAACCAGGTCGAGGCGGCCGCCCGCGCCGGCATCCACGCCCGCACGATCAACTCGGCCAACCTCGACGAGTGGGAGCAGATCACCGACGAAATCCGGGCCGGCGCGGTCGACGTGCTGCTGATCAGCCCGGAGCGGCTCAACAACCCGGACTTCCGCGACTCCGTGCTGCCCCGGCTGGCGGCCACGACCGGCCTCCTCGTGGTCGACGAGGCGCACTGCGTCTCCGACTGGGGGCACGACTTCCGGCCCGACTACCGCCGGCTGCGCACGTTCCTGGCCAACCTGCCGGCGCGTACGCCCGTGCTGGCCACCACGGCGACGGCCAACGCCCGGGTCACTGCCGACGTCGCCGACCAGCTCGGCGACGCGCTGGTCCTGCGCGGGCCGCTCGACCGCGAGTCGCTGCGCCTCGCCGTGCTCGACCTGCCCAGCCCCGCCCACCGGCTGGCCTGGCTGGCCGACCACCTCTACCGGCTGCCCGGCTCCGGGATCATCTACACGCTCACCGTCGCCGCGGCGGGGGAGACGGCCGAGTTCCTGCGCTCGCGCGGTTACGCGGTCGCGTCGTACACCGGGCAGGCGGAGGACGCCGACCGGCGGGTCGCCGAGCAGGACCTGCTCGACAACAAGATCAAGGCGCTGGTCGCCACGTCGGCGCTCGGCATGGGCTTCGACAAGCCGGACCTAGGCTTCGTCGTCCACTTAGGAGCGCCGCCGTCCCCGATCGCGTACTACCAGCAGGTCGGTCGGGCCGGGCGAGCCGTCGAGTCCGCGGAGGTGCTGCTGCTGCCCGGCGCGGAAGACGCCGCGATCTGGCGCTACTTCGCGTCGCTGGCGTTTCCGCCGGAAGACCAGGTGCGCTCGGTCCTTGCCGCGCTGTCCACCGACAGTCCACTGTCGACACCCGCGCTGGAGCCCATCGTCGACCTGCGCCGTACGCGGTTGGAGCTGATGCTCAAGGTGCTCGACGTCGACGGCGCGGTCCGCCGGGTGCGCGGCGGCTGGCTCGCCACGGGCGAGCCGTGGCAATACGACGCCGCGCGGCTGCGGCGCGTCGCGGAGGCACGCACCGCCGAGCAACAAGCAATGCGGGAGTACGCGGAGACACCCGACTGCCGGATGGAGTTCCTGCGCCGGTGCCTCGACGATCCCGGCGCGGTCCCCTGTGGACGGTGCGACCGCTGCGCGGGGTGACCCTGGCGAGCGAGGTATCGATGCCGGCGCTGGCCGCGGCACAGGCGTACCTGGGCCGCCCCGGCGTGGAGATCGCACCCAAGAAGCTCTGGCCCACCGGCCTGGAGGCGGTCGGCGTGCCCCTGCGCGGCAAGATCTCACCCGGCGAGCAGTCCGCCCCGGGCCGGGCCGTCGGTCGCCTGTCCGACCTGGGCTGGGGGTCGCGCCTGCGCGGCATGGTCGGGCCGGACTCGCCCGACGCCCCGCTCCCCGACGACGTCGCCGGCGCGGTGGTCGAGGTGCTCAAGGCATGGGCCCGCGGCGACAACCCGTGGCCGGCCCGCCCGGTCGCCGTGGTGGCCGTCGCCTCGCGCAGCCGGCCGCTCCTGGTGAGCAGCCTCGCGCAGCGCATCGCCACGGTCGGTCGCCTGCCGTACCTGGGGGCGCTGGCGCGTACCGGTGACGGCGGTGGGGCCCGGGGCAACAGCGCCCAGCGGGTGCGTGCGCTGCACGGCGCGTTCGTGGTGCCGGCGGAGCTGGCCGCCCAACTGGCGACACTGGACGGTCCCGTCCTGCTGGTCGACGACCTGGTCGACTCCGGCTGGACGCTGACCATGACCGCCCGCCTCCTCCGCCAATCCGGCGCCCCGCTGGTCCTCCCCTAGCCCTAGCTGTAGCCGCGTAACTCAACGTGAAGGATCCGAGTCGTCCCAGCGACCCAAATCCTTCACGTTGATGCGGGCATCACGAGCGGGCGAGTGGTGGCCGCCCGCGGGCCCGGCCGTCTCGTCGATCAAGGACTTTCGCGTCGATCAAGGGCAAAAGGCCGTGGATTGGAGATCAAAGCACGACCGTTTGCCCTTGATCGACGGCAAAGCCCTTGATCGACTGCAGAAAGCCCTTGCGGCGCGGCAAGAGCCCCTAGGAGGGGCGGCCGTAGCCGTGTACGGGTTGGTAGTTGACGTTGTCGATGCGGACGGGTTCGCCGTGTTGGGGGGCGTGGATCATTTTGCCGCCGCCGACGTACATGGCCACGTGGTGGATGCTCGAGTAGTAGAAGATCAGGTCGCCGGGGCGTAGCTCCGACCGGCTTACCCGGGTCACGGAGTGCCACTGCCGGCGGGCGTTGTGCGGCAGTGCGACCCCCGCGCGCCCCCACGCCGCTGACGTCAGGCCGGAGCAGTCGTACGCGTCGGGCCCCTCGGCGCCGAAGCGGTACCGCTTGCCGAGTTGGGCGTACGCGAACCGTACCGCCGCGCCCGCCCGCCCCGCCGAGAACGACGGCACGAAGCCCCGCACGCCCCGGGCTGGACGGTATCCGGTCTGCTCGCGCAGGCGTTCGAGGTCGGAGATGTCCTTCTCGATCTGCCGGCGCTGGCCGGTGAGGTGCTGCTCCTGGGCCGTCTGCTGGGCGGCGAGGGCGTCGAGCGTACGGCGGGTGGCGTCGAAGCGGGCACGGGCCGCGGTCAGGGCCGTGATCGCCTCGCGCTGCTGGGCGGCCAGGAGGTCGAGGATGAGGAGGCGGTCGGCCAGGGCGGAGGCGGACTCGGCGGTGATCACGGCGAGGACGGGGCCGGCGCCGCTGTTGCGGTACTCGGTCGCGGCCATCATGCCGATCCGTGCCTGCCGGGCGGCGAGCGCCTGCTCAAGCGGCCGCATGCGGACCGCCAGGTCGGCCTGCTCGCGGCGGGTGGCGCGCAGGTCGTCGCGGACCTCGTTGTAGTCCTCGATCACCCGCTCCAGGCGCTCGGCGGCGGCGTAGAGCTTCCCGTCAAGTTGATCACCAGGAGGGCCGGGGACCATCGGGACCAGCGCCAAAGCGGTCACCACCGACACGAAGGAAAGCACGAGGGACTAACGACGCATACTGGGTGCCGTGACGAACAGCCGCATCGCCTTCTTCGTCGCGGGTCTGGTCATCGCGGTGATGGGCGGGTTCGGGTTGGGCCGCCTGACGGGTGGCGGCGACCCCACCCCCATCCCGGCCGCCGCGCCGCCCAGCGACCCCGGCGGCGGCCACACCCACGCCCCGGGCACCGGCCCGCACGAGCACGGCGGTCCGGGTACGACCACCGCCCGACCCGGCGCCGAGGCGGGTGGGCTGGCGGTCAGCGCGAGCGGGTACACGCTGGTCCCGGGGGCCACCACACTCGCCCAGAACCAGCGGAACGACTTCACCTTCCACGTCGTGGACGCGCAGCAGCGGCCGGTCACCGCGTTCGAGGTCGTGCACGACAAGCCGCTACACATGATCGTCGTACGCCGCGACCTGTCCGGCTACCAGCACCTGCATCCGACCATGGCCCCGGACGGCCGCTGGACCGTGCCGCTCACGCTGCCCGCCGCCGGTGCCTGGCGGGCGTACGCGGACTTCACCGCCACCGGAGCCGCCGGCCGGACGGCCGTGACCCTCGGCGTCGACCTGACCGTGAGCGGCAGCTATGCCGCGCGCCCGCTGCCGGCCCAGGCCAAGCAGGCCACCGTCGCCGGGTTCAGCGTCGGCTACGAGGGCACCCCCACGTCCGGTGCGGTCCAGCCGTTGCTCTTTCGGGTGAACGGCAGCCTGGAGCGCTACCTCGGGGCGTACGGGCACCTGGTGGTGCTGCGCGAGGGCGACCTCGGGTACGTCCACGTGCACCCCGAGCCCGAGTTGGTGGACGGCGCGGTGAAGTTCTGGCTGACCGCCCCGAGCGCCGGCCGCTACCGGATGTTCTTCGACTTCCAGGTCGCCGGCAAGGTGCACACGGCCGAGTTCACGCTGACGGTGTAAGGAGTTTCGCCAGGGCCGGCGTCACGCCCCACTGGTCCACGAGTTGGTCGTACTCGGCGGGGGAGGGCGGCGGCGAGTCGGTGCGCCGGGCGCGCAGCAGCAGGTTGCGCGGCGTGTGCCGGGAGTCGATGAACTCGACCACCTCGACCCGGTAGCCGTGCAGGCGCAGGAGCGCCGCACGCAGCGCGTCGGTGAGGACGTCCGCGAAGCGCTCGCGCAGGATTCCCTGCCGGACAAGCAGGGGGTACGGGTCGGGAGCCGGCCGCCCGCGCAACTGCGCGGCGATGTCGTGGTGGCAGCACGGCGCGGCCAGCACCCACTGCGCGCCCCAGCGCACGGCCCGGGCGAGCGCCTCGTCGGTGGCGGTGTCGCAGGCGTGCAGGGCCAGCACCAGGTCGGGCGGCGGGTCGACCGGCGCTTCGGCGATCGTGCCGGCGACGAAGCGGACCCGGTCGGCGCAGCCGAGCCGCTCGGCCAGCTCGGTGTTGCGGCGGCGCTGGTCCTCGCGTACGTCGACGCCCACCACCTCCACGTCGACGCCCTGCCCGGCCAGGTACCGGTAGGCAGCGAAGGTGAGGTACGCGTTGCCGCAGCCCAGGTCGACCACGCGCAGCTTCGGTGGCAGCGGGGTGACGGAGGCGGCCAGCGCGCGCAGGAACGCGTCGACCTGCCGGCGTTTGGCCGCGTTGCCGCCGATCTCGTCGAAGAGCGGGTCACCGGGGTCGAGCAGGTACTCCTTCTCCCGGTCGTGCGCCGCCGGTGCGGTCGTACGGGCGGCCGCCGCGCGGTGCACCAGGGCCTCGCCCTTCTTGGTCACCCGTACCTGCACGGTGGCGGCGGTGGTCTCCACGTGCCAGTTGCCGAACGGCTCGGCCAGCAGGGCGTCCACCGCCGCCCCGGCTTCCGGACCGGGCGCCACGTTCCGGGTGTACGGCCGGGCCCCGTCGTTGGTCACGATCTGCAGCCGCGAGCCGCCCTTGAGGGTGACCGGGCGCAGCTCGGCGCGTACCACGGAAGGAGCCTGACCTCGGCGGCGGCCGGCGGCGACCGCGCGGGTCAGGCTCGGGTCCAACAGCAGCGCCCGCACCTCGGCGAGCGCGTCGTCGAGCGGGCGCGCCATGCCTGCCAGCGTATCCGCCGTTCGGCCCATCTTGATCACGCGTGGTCCCTAGCTTAGGCTTACCTAACTTTTGCGGGAAGGGGCGGGCATGGGCTTCGCGGGGCGGGTACGGGAGGCGACGCGGTCCGATCACGCCGCCGCGCAGTCGATGGCGTACTTCGACGCGCTGCTGGGCGGCCGCCTCGACCGGTACGGCTACGCGGCGCTCACCGCCCAGCTCTTCTTCGTGTACGAGACGCTGGAGGACGCCGCCGCCGAGATGCGCGCCGACCCGGTCGCCGGCGCGTTCGTCTTCGACGAGCTGACCCGGCTGCCCGCCCTCGTCGCCGACCTCGAGCACCTGATCGGCGCGGACTGGCCGGCGCGGGTCGCGGCGAGCGCGGCCACCTCGGAGTACCGGGCCCGGCTGCGGGAGGTCGCGTTCACCTGGCCGGCCGGGTTCGTGGCGCACCACTACACGCGCTACCTCGGCGACCTGTCCGGCGGGCAGGTCATCCGGCGGGCGCTGGACCAGGCGTACGGCCTGGCCGGGGCGGGCACCAACTTCTTCGAGTTTCCCGGGGTGGAGCCGCGGGCGGTCAAGCAGCGGTACCGGCAACTGCTCGACACGGTGCCGTGGGACGCCGTGGAGCAGGAGCGGTTTCTCGACGAGGTCTCGCTGGCGTACCGGTTGAACACCGCGATGCTCGACGACCTTGGCAAGGTGGTGGCATGACGGACCCAGCGGACCTTTTTCAACCTCCACTTGCGGCCCGTCATGGCGACACGGACCGTGCGGTCCAGGTTGAAAAAGGTCCGTTTACGGCCGACGTGATCGCGGCGATCATGCGGCACATGAACGGCGACCACGCGGACGACTGCCGCGTGATCTGCCAAGGGTTGGGCAACCAGCCGCGGGCGACCGACGCCGCGATGTCCGGAATGGACGCGGACGGGATGGACTTTCTCGCCACTGTGGACGGTGCTCCGGTGCCGGTGCGGATCCCGTTCACCGAGCGGCTGACCGAGCGCCGGCAGGTACGCGCCGAGGCCGCCCGCATGTACCGCGAGGCATGCGCTGTGCTGGGCATCACTCCCCGCCCGGACGCGCGCTGAGAAAAATCCTTTGAACCGTGGGAGCACTCCCACCGTACTCAAATGCGAGGCGGACGGCACCAGCCGTCGGACGGCGCTTCACCTCCACAGCAGGCCCGAAGGGTTGGGTTGTAAGCGCATGTCCACGAGCACGAACAGGCAACACAATGGACGGCTGCCGATGGGCCGCCGCTGGAAAGTAATCGCCACTGCCGGCGCGGCGGTCGTCTTTGCCGGTGTCGGCATCGGGGTGGCGGCGGCGGGCGGCAGCGCCTCGGCGTCGACCATCAGCTGCCCGAGCGTGGCGGACAAGCTACCGGCCGTGCCGGCATCCGCGCAGGCGGAGGTGTCGCGGAACCTGGCCCTGCTGAACACGCAGATCGCCGAGGCCAACAACAGGCTGGCGACCAGCGCGGGCCAGGGCGGCGCGAACTTCGTGCAGAACGCGATCCTCGGCCCGCTGGCGGACAAGCGCACGGCGACGATCGACCGGATCGCGATCTCCATCGGCCGCCAGGGCACCAGGCCGACCAACCTCGGTGGGCTGGCGACCTGCTCGCTGGCGACCGCCGGCGGCGGCAGCGCGCCCGAGTCGACCCAGGTCGCGGTTGCCGACGGGGCCAACGGCGGTGCCGCGGCCGACGGCGGCACGATCGTGTGTCCGGACGTCGAGAGCCAGCTCCCGGCCGTGCCGGCGGGTGCGCAGGCCGAGGTGGACCGCAACCTGGCCCTGCTGGACACGCAGATCGCCGAGGCCAACACGCGGCTGGACAACACCGTCGGCCAGGGTGGCCCGAACTTCGTGCAGAACGCGATCCTCGGTCCGCTGGAGGACAAGCGGATCGCCACGATCAACCGGATCGCCACCGCGATCGGCCGGATCAACGCCCGCCCGCAGGGGCTCGACGCGCTGGCGCCGTGCACGCTGCAGGCCGCTGGCGGTGACGCGGCGCAGGACCCGGCGGCCGAAGACCCGGCCGCTGAGGAGCCCGCCGCCGAGGATCCGGTTGCCGAGGACCCGGCCGCGGCCGATCCCGGCACGATCAGCTGCCCGGACGTGCGCAGCCAGCTCCCGGCCGTGCCGGCGGGTGCGCAGGCCGAGGTGGACCGCAACCTGGCCCTGCTGGACACGCAGATCGCCGAGGCGAACGCCCGGCTGATCAGCACCGTCGGTCAGGGTGGTCCGAACTTCGTGCAGAACGCGATCCTGGGGCCGCTGGAGGACAAGCGGATCGCCACGATCAACCGGATCGCGACCGCGATCGGCCGGATCAACGCCCGCCCGGTGGGCCTGGACGCGCTCGCCCCCTGCACCCTCAACTGATCCAAAGCTCCCCGGTGTGACCCGCAGCGCACCGGGGCCTGGCCCCTCCGCCGTAGTCCTGTCACTCTCCGGCGGAGGGGCCCCTTGCCCCTTGGCTGTTGATCATGAACTTGTCCGCATCTTGAACACCCTTTCGCGCGGACAAGTTCATGATCAACTTTCTGTGGCGGCGGCACCGCCCGCGCGGCGGCGGCGTCGGCGGGGCGAGGGGTGGCGGGAGCCGCGTCGGTCGGCGCGTCGGCCGCCTGCGGGGCGCCGTCGGCGACCACTTCCCCGGCCCGGCGGCGCCTGCGCTGGCGGCGAGGCGCTTCGGGGTCGGCCGAAGCGGTCCCCTCGGCGGTAACCGGGTCGCGGGCTTCCGTCGTACCCCCTCGGGAGCGGGACCGGCCGCGGGCGGCGACCGGGGCGCGGCGGCGAGTCCCGCGGCCCCGTCCGCCCAGGTCTTCCTCGACCTCGGCCGAGAGGCCGGCGCGGGTGCGCTCGGCCGTCGGCAGCGTCCCCGACACGTCGGTGGGGATGTCCAGGTCGGCGAAGAGGTACGGCGACGTGTGGTACGTCTCGGGCGGCTCGGGCATCTCCAGCCCCAGCGACTTGTCGATCAGTCGCCAGCGGGGCATGTCTTCCCAGTCGACGAACGTCACGGCGACGCCGCTCGCGCCCGCCCGGCCGGTGCGGCCGATGCGGTGGGTGTAGGTGTCCGGATCTTCCGGGCAGTCGTAGTTGATCACGTGGGTGACGCCGGAGACGTCCAGGCCGCGGGCGGCCACGTCGGTGGCGACGAGTACGTCGATCTTGCCGGCCCGGAACGCCCGGAGCGCCCGCTCGCGCGCGCCCTGGCCCAGGTCGCCGTGGACGGCAGCGGCGGCGAACCCGCGGAAGTCGAGGTCTTCGGCGACCCGGTCGGCGGACCGCTTGGTGCGCGTGAAGATCATCGTCAGCCCGCGTGCATTGGCCTGCAGGATCCGCGACACGACCTCGATCTTGTTCATCGGGTGGGTGCGGTAGGCGACCTGCTTGGTCAGCGGGGACGGCCCGGTCTCGGCCGTGTGGCCGGCGTGGATCGTCACCGGGTGGCGCAGGAAGCGCCGGGCCAGGGTGACGATCGGATCGGGCATCGTGGCGGAAAAGAGCATGGTCTGCCGGTCTTCCGGCAGCATGGCCAGGATCTTCTCGACGTCGTCGAGGAAGCCCAGGTCGAGCATGCGGTCGGCCTCGTCGAGCACGAGCGCGTGCACCCGGTCGAGGCGAAGCTTCTTCTGCTTGGCCAGGTCCATCAGGCGGCCGGGCGTGCCGACCAGGATCTCCACGCCGGAGCGCAGGGCCTCGACCTGCGGCTCGTACGCCACGCCGCCGTAGATCGGCAGCACGCGCACGCCGCGGGTCTTGCCGGCGGCGGCGATGTCCTTGGCGACCTGGAGGCCCAGCTCGCGGGTGGGTACGACGACGAGCGCCTGCGGCACACCGTCGCTGCCCTCGCCGGGTGCGAACACCCGCTGCAGCAGCGGCACGCCGAAGCCCAGCGTCTTGCCGGTGCCGGTGGGTGCCTGGCCGATGAGGTCGGTGCCGCGCAGCGCGATCGGCAGCGCGTACTCCTGGATGGCAAAAGCCCTGGTTATGCCGACCATTTCGAGCGCCTCCACCGTCTCCGGGCGGACGCCCAGGTCGGTGAAGGTGGGGCTGTCGGGTCGAACGGGAGCGCGGGTAATGGTTTCTTCGGTTTCGCTCATGGAGTTTTGGGGGTGCCCTCTCGTGGTGCGCCCCATTCACATCCAAGGGCGCTCAATCGGTATGGCGCGGGCCACACGCGATAACAGTGGTCGATGCGATCGCGGGCCGCACGCGTGCCGCTGGCTGGGGTTGTGTTGATCTTTGGTCAGCGGCGACTGGCGCAATGTTACCTGACATGGGCGAAGCGTGCTCAGATTGTGTACGGTGCGCTCGTGTCCGATGTCTCAGAGCCGAGCCCCGCGGTCGTCGAACTGCTCGGCATGATCGCGTACGCCGAACTGCTCGCGTTCGATCGGATGGCCGCCGACGCGCGGCTCGCCCCGGACCTGCGCCGCCGTGCGGTGCTCTGCGAGATGGCCGCGGTCGAGATCATCAACTACCGCCGGCTGGTCGGGCGCCTCAGCGAGTTGGGCGCGGACCCGGAAGAGGCGATGACGCCGTACGTCGCGGCGCTGCAGGAGTACCACGAGCTGACCGAGCCGAAGGACTGGCTGGAGGCGCTCACGAAGGCGTACGTCTGGGACGGGATCGCCGACGACTTCTTCCGCGAGGTGGCCACGTTCCTCGCCCAGGTGGACCGTGACCTGGTGCTGGAGGTGCTGCACGACTCGCAGTACGAGGACTTCGCGGCCACCGAGATCCGGGCCGCCATCGCCGCGGACCCGAAGGTCGCCAACCGGCTGTCGATGTGGGCCCGCCGGCTCGTCGGCGAGGGGCTCACCCAGGCTCAGCGGATGGCTGGGGAGCGGATCGCGCTGACCATCCTGATCGTCGAGGGCTCGGGTGACCAGGCGGGCGTACAGGCGCTTTTGAAGCGGCTGACCGCGGCGCACACGGCACGCATGGCCGCGGTCGGCCTCAACAATTAGGGCGTGTCTGGTGGATCTTGTGGGTGCGAGGCGAGGTCCAGGCGGCGTCCGGTAGTGCCGGGCGGAAGGTCGCATACCGGTGTTGTATGTGGCCTTCCGCCCGGTGCCGCTGGTCGTCGTCTGGGCCCGCCGCAGCCCCACAAAGATCCACCAGACACGCCCTAACGCGCGGTGAAGCCCACGGCCCGCGGCGACGCCTCGGCGATCTCCACGTATGCCACCTTGCCGACCGGCACGATGACCCGCCGGCCCTTCTCGTCCGTGAGCGACAGGACGCCTTCGGTCTCGATCGCGTCGGTCACGATCTTTTCCACCTCGGTCGGCGTCTGCGCGCTCTCGATCACGAGCTCGCGCGCTGCGTACTGCACGCCGATCTTGACCTCCACGTGACCCTCCTCAGTCGCGGCGAAAAATCCGCCGGTGCAACGTTAGCCGACTGCGCGACCTGGACCTCAGGTTGGCTCGCCCTGCAACGGGAAGCCCGCTATGCCGCGCCAGGTCAGGGCCGCGAGCAGCGCCTCGGCCTCCGCCTTGGGCACCTGCCGGCCGGCCGCCAGCCAGAACTGCGCCGCCGTCTCGGCCGCGCCCACCAGCCCGGAGGCCAGCAGCTCGGCCCGGGCCCGGCTCACGCCCGTGTCGGAGATGATCGTGTCGGTGATGGCCGCGATGCAGCCGCTCTCGACCCGCTCCACCCGCTCGCGTACGGCCGGCTCGTTGCGCAGGTCCGACTCGAAGACCAGCCGGAACGCCTCGCTCTCGTGGTCGACGAAGTCGAAGTACGCCTGCACCGCGCCGCGTACCCGGTCCTTGTTGTCGTTAGTGGCGGTCATCGCGCTCTGCACCTTGGCCACGATCGCGTCGCAGTGCGTGTCCAGCAGCGCCAGGTAGAGCTCCAACTTTCCGGGGAAGTGCTGGTAGAGGACCGGCTTCGACACGCCCGCCCGCTCCGCGATGTCGTCCATCGCGGCGGCGTGATAGCCCTGCGCGACGAACACCTCCTGCGCCGCCTCGAGGAGCTGCTTGCGCCGTGCGGAACGGGGTAGGCGCGTGGGCCGCCCCGTCGCCGGCGCGCTGCCCGACCCTACGGCCATGCCGTCACCTCGACTTTCACGTCTTTCTCCGTTGAGCTTTCTTTGAGGTCCGGCTAAAGCGACGGAACGGGTAAACATCGACCGACCATCGAACTAGCCTGACGTTGCGGCTTATCGCCACTGTCAGCACACGGTAGCCTCAGCGGGGGCAACCGAGGAGCGCACGGTGGACGAAACAGGGCAACCCGGTGGCGTCACGCCGGGGGAGAACGGTAACGGCGCAGGTCCGCGCGGTGATCGTGCCGGACGTGCCGACAACACCGGTCAGGCCAGGCTCAACGGATGGGCCGCGGCCGACGCGGTGTGGTCGAACGCTGGCGCCGCGCTGGAGCCAGGCCCGGAGCCGATGCCGGGAAGCTGGCCCAGCACCCGGGGTTGGGCGGACGTGTCCCCCCGGTACGCCGACCTGCTCTCGCCGCTGAGCCCGGCCGGCGCGCCGGTCTCGCCCCCACCCATGCGCGCGTCGGGCATCAACGGTTCGACGTACGACGAGCCGCCGCCCGCCGAGTCCAACCCGGTCGCCGTCCGGGTGCCGGCGAGCGCCCCGCCGTACCCCTATGAGGGTGACCTCGAAGACGCGGCCCGCCTCCCGGTGCCCGTCGAGCGCCCGACGCCGCCCATCGAGCGGGACGCCCTGACCCAGGCACCGATGCCGCTGCCGCGCGAGGGCGCCCGGCACGGGGCCGACGACGCGACTCCCGCGGGCGGCGTGCCGCTGACCCGCCGGCAGACCCCGACCACCCCGACTCCGCCGCCCAGCCCCGGGTACGACGTGCCGCCCGGCTTCCAGCCGCAGTCGTACGACCGGCCGATGTACGACACGTCGATCTACGAGCGGCCGCAGGCGGTGGCCCCGCCGCCGCCCCCGCCTCTGCCGCCCCCGGCCCCGCCACCACCGCCCGTACGGTCCGCGACCTGGGCGCAGGAGTGGCCGCAGCCCGAGCGTGCGCCGGAGCCGCCGCGCCCGGAGCCGGGGTTCGTGCCGCCGAGCCCGCTGCCCGCGCAGCAGGCCCCCGCCCCGCCCAGCCCGTCGCCCGCGCCCCGCCCGCCGGAGCCGGTGGCCGACGTGCTGCCGCAGCGGGTGCCGGCCGAGCCGGACGTGCCCACCGTGCCGGAGCCGCCCACCACCGAGCCACCCGCCGACGGACCCGATCTCACCCGCATCTGGAGCCATCTGCGCCGCGACGACGTGCAGCCGCGTGAGCGTCCCGAGGGATTCGACGTCAAGGCGATCCTCGCCGCCGTACGAGGGGTCGAGGGGGTGCGCGACGCCTCGCTGCGCACCACGAACGCCGGAGCCCACAGCCTGCGCCTGGACCTGGCCGACGGTGCCGACCCGGCCGACGTGAGCCGGATCGTGGCCCGCCTGTTGCAGGACCGGATGGGCCTGGCCGCCGCGCCGACGTCGCCCGAGCCCAGCCGCCCGGTGACGGCGCGCGCCGAGGTGCCCGCGCAGCCCCGGCAGCCGGCGTCCGCGTTCTCCGCACTGCGGGCCGCGTCGACGGGCGAGGAGGAGCGCTCCCCGGGACGGCCCGCGCGGAGCGGACGCCGGTCCCCGCCGAGGCGCCCCGCCGCCGGGCGCGCCGGGCCCAGGAAGAGAGCGAGAGCACCCCGTACCCGATGGGCCAGAGCAGTCCCGCGGAGCCGGCGCCGCCGCGACCGCTGAACCCGGGGGCCCGTCCCGGCCCGCGCGTGGTGATCGACGAGGTCCAGGTCAGCACGTTCGGGCTGGACGCCACCGTCGAGGTGCGGCTGGCGGCCGACGAGCGGCGGGCCACCGGCCGGTCCAACGGCCCGGCGGTCGACGCGTACGTGCTGCGGCTGTGCGCCACCGCCGCGGCGTCCGCCGTGGACGACCTGCTGAGCACCGCCGAGCAGGTGGGCGACCGGGGAAGTGCTTCGTCGAGCACGCCGCGGTCGTGCCGTTCGGCAGCTGCGAGGTCGCGGTGGCCGTGGTGCTGCTGGTGTGCGGCGGGTGGGTCGAGCAGCTCGCCGGCTCCGCGCTGGTGGCCGGCGACCCGCGCCAGGCCGTGGTCCGGGCCACGCTCAACGCTGTCAACCGAAGACTTGAGGCGCTTCTCGCATGATCGCGGCACAATTGATCGATGAAGCGCGCGTTGCTCGGAGCGGACGACCTCTTCCCGCTTGACCGGGTGCCGCCGCCCTGGCCGGGTCGATCGGTGCTGGTGGACGGTTCCGCCACGTATGTCCGGGATACGCCCGGGACCGCCCCGGGCGCGGAGCCGGCGCTCTACGTGCACGGCCTGGGCGGGTCGTCGACCAACTGGACCGACCTCGCCGGCCTGCTGTCGGACCGGCTCGACGGGCAGGCGATCGACCTGCCGGGGTTCGGGCGCAGCGAGCCCGCCCGCCGGTACACGGTGGCGGCCCTGGCCGACCGGGTGATCCGCTGGATCGAGCACTCCGACCGCGGCCCGGTGCACCTGTTCGGCAACTCGCTGGGCGGGGCGATCTCCGTACGCGTGGCCGGCACCCGGCCCGACCTGGTCCGGACCCTGACGCTGGTCTCGCCGGCGATGCCGTTCCTGGACCCGCGCCGTTCCACCCAGGCCCGGGTGCTGCCGCTGCTGGCGCTCCCGCGGGGGAGCGGCTGGCGGCCACCCTGCTGGCGCGCATGACGCCGGAGGAGATGACCGATCAGGTGATCGAGGCGTGCTTCGCCGACCCCAGCCGGGTCCTCGACCAGCGCCGGGCCGAGGCGATCGAAGAGCTGAAGATCCGGTACGAGCTGGACCACTACGTCGGGGCGTACCTGCGCACGCTGCGTGGGCTCGTGTCGAGCTTCCTGCGGGCGTACCTGCCCGGCTCGGGCTCGCAGTGGCGGGTCGCATCCCAGATCACCGCGCCCACGCTGGTGATCGGTGGTCGCCAGGACAAGCTCGTGGACATCCGGGTCGCGCCCCAGGTGGCGCGCGTGATCCCGGACAGCCGCCTGCTCATCCTCGACGGCGTCGGCCACGTCGCGCAGATGGAGGTCCCGCGCCTGGTGGCACGCGCGGCGGTCGCGCTCCTGGACGAGCTGGGCCGGCCGGCGGACGCCCGGCCGGCACGTCGCACCCGCGCCTCCCGGCACCCCGGGTCGCACCGGCGTGAGGGCGGTCCTCGGGTTGATCGCCGGGCTCGCCGTGGTGGCGGGCATCGCGCTGCTCGGGGCGTCCATTCCCCGCCTGACCGCGCGGGAGGCCACGCCGGCGGCCGTGGTGCCGGCTTCTCCTAGCTTTGGTCCGAGTCCGAGTCCGTCACCCACCGTCTCGCCCAAGCCCGCGCCACCCGTCCTGCGGCTCTCGGGGCCGATCCCGTCGTCCGGCTCCGGCATTTTCGAGTACGGCGTGGAGCAGGGCGAAGTGCTGGGGCGCACCGGTCGGCTGTACCGCTACCGGGTCGCCGTGGAGCCGGAGACGGGCGAGGACGTCGAGGAGTTCGGTGCCGCCGTCGATGCCGCGCTGGGCCACGTCGGCAGCTGGATCAGCGGCGGGCTGCGCATGCAACGGGTGCCCAGCGGGCAGGCGCACGACTTCACCGTGCACCTGGCGACCCGGGAGACCTCCGGGCGGCTGTGCGCGGCCGGCGGGGTCAACACCAACATCAACGGGCGGCCGTACACGTCGTGCCGGATCGGCGCGAAGGTGATCATCAACCTGGACCGCTGGCGGCTGTCGATCGACGAGTACGTCGCCGCGAAGGTGCCGCTGGCGGCGTACCGCCTCTACGTGGTCAACCACGAGGTCGGGCACCGGCTTGGACACCGGCACGAGCTGTGCCCGGGTGCCGGGCGGCCGGCGCCGGTGATGATGCAGCAGACGATCAGCCTCAAGGGCTGCGTGGCCAACCCGTGGCCGTACCTGAACGGCCGCCGGTACGCCGGCCCACTGAAATAGCGCACTAAATCCAGACAAGTCGGCGCGGCGGTCCGGGCTGGCGGGCGGTGTCGCTGGCACCCTGAGTGGACCATGACGACCCGTGTGTCCCCTGTTGGCCCGGCGAGGGCTCGTCCGGACGAGGCGCGCCCCCGCGTGGAGGCCCGCAGGATCGCGCACGATCGGATGCGGCACCGGCGGCGGCGCAGCGCCGTGCTCCTGCTGCTGGTGGCGGCGACCGGGCTGATCGGCATCGACCTGGCGCGGGATCGCACTCCGGCGCCCGTCTTCACCCAACCGACCCCGACCCCCGCCGCGACCACCGTCGCACCGCTGGTCCCGGTGGTGCTGCGGCCGTCGCCATCGTTGTCCCCGACCCCGTCTGCAGCGCCCAGCTTTCCGGTCACCGGGCCGGGCACGTTCGCGTACGCCGCCGGCAGCGGGCCCCTACTCGGTACGGGCGGCATGCTGCGCCGCTTCCGGATCGCCGTGGAGGAGACGGTGGGCCAGGACCCGGACGCCTTCGCCGGCGCGGTGGACCGGATCCTCGGCGACCCGCGCAGTTGGATCGCGGCGAAGCAGTTCCGCCTGCAGCGGGTGCCGAAGGGGATGGGTGCGGAGTTCACCGTCTACCTCGCGACGCCGGCCACCTCGGAGCGGATGTGCGCGGCCGGCGGGCTGGACACCGAGCAGTACACGTCGTGCCGGCTTCCCGGGCAGGTGATCATCAACCTGGCGCGCTGGCTCACCGCCGTACCGGACTACCGGGCGCCGATCGCGGACTATCAGGCGTACGCGATCAACCACGAGGTGGGCCACCAGTTCGGGCACGGGCACGAGGCATGCCCGTCGCCGGGCGCGCCCGCCCCGGTGATGCAGCAGCAGACGCTCGGGCTGCGCGGCTGCCTGGCGAACGGCTGGCCGTACCTGGACGGGCGGCGGTATTCGGGCGCGCCCGTCCCGTAGTGGGCCACGTCATTGCTGTGGTGGGTCGCCGCCGAGCAACAATGGTCCGGTTACCGCTCTCAATCGATCCGGGGAGTCCACCGTGTCGCTGCCCCCGCTCGTCGAACCCGCCGCCGAGCTCACCGTTGACGAGATCCGCCGCTACTCCCGCCACCTGATCATCCCGGACGTGGGGGTGGACGGGCAGAAGCGGCTGAAGAACGCCAAGGTGCTGTGTGTGGGCGCCGGCGGTCTCGGGTCGCCCGCGCTGATGTACCTGGCCGCGGCCGGCGTCGGCACCCTCGGCATCGTCGACTTCGACACGGTCGACGAGTCCAACCTGCAACGGCAGATCATCCACGGCCAGTCCGACATCGGGCGCCCCAAGGCCGAGTCGGCCGCCGCCTCCGTGCGCGAGATCAACCCGTACGTCAACGTGGTGATCCACAACACCGCGCTCGACCGGGAGAACGTGCGAGAGATCTTCTCCCAGTACGACCTGATCGTCGACGGCACCGACAACTTCGCCACCCGGTACATGGTCAACGACGCGGCCGTGCTGCTCGGCAAGCCGTACGTCTGGGGCTCCATCTACCGGTTCGATGGGCAAGCGTCGGTGTTCTGGTCTGAGCACGGTCCCTGCTACCGCTGCCTCTACCCCGAGCCCCCGCCGCCCGGCATGGTCCCGTCCTGCGCCGAGGGTGGTGTGCTCGGCGTGCTCTGCGCCTCCATCGGCGCGATCCAGGTCACCGAGGCGATCAAGGTGCTGACCGGTATCGGCGAGCCGCTCGTGGGCGGGCTGATGGTGTACGACGCGCTGGAGATGACGTACCGGAAGATCAGGGTCCGCAAGGACCCGAACTGCGCGCTGTGCGGCGAGAACCCGACGGTGACCGACCTGCTGGAGGACTACGAGGACTTCTGCGGTGCGGTGTCGCCGGAGGCCGAGGAGGCGGTGGTCAACTCGACCATCACGGCTCGGGAGCTCAAGGAGTGGCAGGACGCCGGCAAGGACCTCTTCCTCGTCGACGTGCGCGAGCCGGCCGAGTACGAGATCGTGCGGATCCCCGGCGCCACGCTCATCCCCAAGGGCGACATCCTGGCCGGGGAGGCGCTGGCCCGGTTCCCGCAGGACCGGCAGATCGTGCTGCACTGCAAGTCCGGCGTACGGTCGGCCGAGGCGCTCGCCGCGCTCAAGGCCGCCGGTTTCAAGGACGCCGTACACGTCCAGGGCGGCGTCCTATCCTGGATCAAGCAAATAGACCCGTCGCTGCCGTCGTACTGACTGGACCTCTCTCCGCGGCCGCCGCGGTGCGACCCCCTCTCCCCGTCGATCAAGGGCAAACGGTCGTGGTTTGATCTCCAATCCACGACCGTTTGCCCTTGATCGACGCGAAAGTCCTTGATCGCGGAGCGACGGGCTCGCAGGGGCGCCGGGTGGTCAGTTGACCTTGGCTGACCTACCGAGGCGTAGCCGTTTGGGCGGCTGTAGCGTGTCGCCCGTGGTCGACATGGACGGCGCTATTGGGTTCGTCGTGGCCCGCGGCGACGCCGTGGACCGCGCACGGCTGTCGTTCCTGCGTACGGGGGCCGCGCCGAGCCAGGAGCTCCTCACCACCGCCGAGATCGGCCAGGCCCCGGACGGCGGCTGGCCGGCGCTCTGGGGCGGCGAGATCGCCTCCGTCGACGCCACCTGCTTCCGCCTCGCCGAGCTCGACGACCTTGGCGCCCTGGGCCGGCCCGCCGCCCGCCGGGCCTTCGACTGGCTGGCCAGCCGGCAGCGCGACAGCATGTGGGAAGAGGACGAAGCGCTGGCCGCCGAGGCGCCTACATGGGCAAAACCCGGCGACCCGGAGGCGCGGCTCTACCTGACCGCCAACGCCGCGTTCTGGCTCAGCGTCGCGCCCGCCAAGTACGAGGATCAGCTGCGGGCGGCCGCCCAGGCGATCGCGGCGCATCTCGGCGCCGACGGAAGCTGGCCGTCGTTCCTGGTCAGCGCGTGGCTCAGCGCCGCCGTACTGCACCGGCAGGACATGTTCTACGAGGCTGCCCGCATCCAGATCATGCTCGGTGACCGGCTGCCCCAGATGACCCCGGCCGACGTGGCGGCGATGGCGTGCACGCTGCGCCGGGTGGGCGTGGCCGCCGAGGACTGGCTCCTGGTGGCGGCCCGGCGGCGACTCGCCGAGACCCAGCGCAGCGACGGTGGCTGGCCGAGCGACGACGGGCCGGCATTCGACGTACACACGACGCTGGCGGCGATCCGCGCCGCTCGCTGAGGCGCGGCGGGCGCTTGGGCTCGCGGGGTCTCGCCGATCAAGGACTTTTGCGTCGATCAAGGGCAAACGGCCGTGGTTTGGAGATCAAACCACGACCGTTTGCCCTTGATCGACGCCAAGAGGGGGCCCTGGACGAGGGGCCCGCTACGAGCGGACGTGGCCTTCGCCGGTTACGACGTACTTGGTGGAGGTTAGTTCGGGGAGGCCCATGGGGCCGCGGGCGTGCAGCTTCTGGGTGGAGATGCCGATCTCGGCGCCGAAGCCGAACTCGCCCCCGTCGGTGAACCGGGTGGACGCGTTGACCATCACCGCCGCCGCGTCGACCCGAGCCGTGAACTCCCGAGCCGCCCCCACGGACTCGGTGATGATGGCTTCGGTGTGCTGCGAGCCGTACCGGCGGATGTGCTGGACCGCGGCGGGCAGCGAGTCGACGACGGCGGCCGATATGTCGGCGGACAGGTACTCGGTCCCGAAGTCCTCGTCGGTCGCCGGCACCACCGCGTCCGAGTAGGACCGCACCCGGTCGTCGCCGTGCACGGTCACCCCGGCGTCCGCGAAGGCGGCCAGCATCCGCGGCAGGAACGCGTCGGCGACGTCGGCGTGCACCAGCAGCGACTCCGCGGTATTGCAGGTGGACAGCCGCTGGGTCTTGCTGTTCAGCGTCACGGCCAGGGCCTTGTCGAGGTCGGCGGCGGCGTCGACGTACACGTGGCAGTTGCCCACGCCGGTCTCGATCACCGGCACGGTCGACTCCTCGACCACCGCCTTGATCAAGGAGGCACCGCCGCGCGGGATCAGCACGTCGACCAGGCCGCGGGCCCGCATCAGCTCCTTGACCGAGTCGCGGGTCGTCGCGTCCAGCAGTTGGACCGCGTCGGCCGGCAGGCCCGCGCCCGCGATGGCGTCCCGGAGTACGGCGGTGAGCGCGGCGTTCGACTTGGCCGCCGACGAGGAGCCGCGCAGCAGCGCCGCGTTGCCCGACTTGAGGCAGATGCCGGCGGCGTCGACGGTCACGTTCGGCCGGCCCTCGTAGACGATCCCGACCACTCCGAACGGCACCCGGATCTGCCGCAGCTCCAGCCCGTTGGGGAGGGTCGAGCCGCGTACCACCTCGCCGACCGGGTCGGGCAGGGCGGCCATCTGCCGCAGCGCGTCGGCCATGCCGGCGACCCGCCCGTCCGTGAGGGTGAGGCGGTCGATGATCGCGTCGGTGAGGCCGCCTTCGCGCGCCGCCGCCACGTCCGCCGCGTTGGCCTCAAGGATTTCCGGGGTACGGCTGAGCAGCGCGTCGGCCATCGCCCGGAGCGCGTTGTCCTTGGCGGCTCGGGTCGCGGTGGCCAGTTCGGTGGCCGCCTCGCGGGCCAGCCGTGCCTGCTCGTTGACTGTTAGCAAGGGACCCCTCCTATGCAGAAATCGATAATAAGGTGCCCTTCCTTGCAGCTCACAGGAGGACGAGGTCGTCGCGGTGGACTACCTCGCGCTCGTACGCGGGGCCTAGCGCCGCCGCCAGCTCACCCGTCGAGCGGCCGAGTAGCGACGGCAGCTCGACCGCGTCGTAGTTCACCAGCCCGCGGGCCACAGGGGCGCCGGAGGCGTCGACCAGGTCGACCGGGTCGCCGGCGGTGAACGCGCCGTCCACCGCCGTGATGCCCGCGGGTAGGAGCGACTTGCGCCGGGCCACCACCGCCTGCACCGCGCCCGGGTCGAGGTGCAGCCGGCCGCGCGGCGAGGTGGCGTGGGCCAGCCAGAAGAGGCGGGCGGTGGGCCGCTGGCGTACCGGATGGAAGAGCGTGCCCACCTCGTCGCCGGTCAGGGCCGGGGCGGCGAGCGGCGCGGCGGTCAGCACGACCGGGATGCCGAAGCCGGTGGCGATCCGGGCGGCCTCGACTTTGGTGACCATGCCGCCGGTGCCGACGCCGGCCTTGCCCGGTCGGCCCAGCGTGATGCCGGCGAGATCCTGCTCGCTCCGCACCTCGGCGACCTTGCGGGTGTCCGGGCGCGCCGGGTCGCCGGTGTAGAGCGCGTCCACGTCGGAGAGCAGGACGAGCAGGTCGGCGTGGACGAGCGCGGCGACCAGGGCGGCGAGCCGGTCGTTGTCGCCGAAGCGGATCTCCTCGGTGGCGACCGTGTCGTTCTCGTTGACGATCGGCACGACCCGCATGTCGAGGAGCTTGCGCAGCGTCCGGTACGCGTTGCGGTAGTGCGCGCGCCGGGTCACGTCGTCGACGGTGAGCAGCACCTGGCCGACGGTGAGGCCGTGGCGGGCGAAGCTGGCGGCGTACCGGCCGATGAGCAGGCCCTGCCCGACGCTGGCCGCCGCCTGCTGGGTGGCGAGGTCGCGCGGTCGCCGGGGGATCGACAGCGGCGCGAGGCCGGCGGCGATCGCGCCGGAGGAGACGAGGACGACCTCTCGGCCGTCGCTCGCGAGGGCACCCAGCACGTCGGCGAGGGCGTCGACACGAGCCGTGTCGAGCCCTCCGGCGGCGGTGGTCAGCGACGACGAACCGATCTTGACGACGATCCGCCGGGCTGAGGTGACTGCTTCGCGCACCCACCCATTCTCCATTGCCAGATGAACCCTAGGCTGGCGCCCGTGACCCCGGAGGAGTACGTCGAGGCGGTGCTGGCCTTGGTCGAGCGGATCCCGTCGGGGCGGGTGATGTCGTACGGGGCGATCGCCGACTACCTGTCCGACCGGTCGGGGCGCTCCTCCGCGCGGCTGGTCGGCACGATCATGGCCAGGTACGGCGGGCCCGTGCCCTGGCACCGCGTGGTCAACAACGCCGGCCGCGTGGTGCCCGGACACGAGCTGGAGGCGATGGCCCGGCTGATCGGCGAGGCCACCCCGATGCGCAACGGCCGGGTGGACATGAAGCAGGCCGCCTGGATGCCGGACTAGCCGATCGCGCCGACCCCGCCCCGGCGCGGGTCGCCGGCGGCACCGGCACGCCCCACCGCGCTGACGCCGCCGAAGTAGTGGTTCATGTCCGGCCACTGGTTGATCTCGTAGCCGGCGTCGCGCAGCGCGTCCAGCTCGTCCGCCGGGTAGCCGAGCTCGGCGTGCACGGTGTTGTCGACCACGTGGAAGCGCGGGCGGGCGATGGCCGAGGGCATGTCCAGGTCGTCGACCAGCACGCCCAGCAGGGTGTCGACGAGGGCGGTGCGGATCCGCGACGCCCCGGCCGAGCCGGCGGCCGCCACCAGGTCGCCGTCGTCGTCGACGACCACCAGCGGGCACATCATCGACTGCATCCGGCGCCCCGCCACGAGGTCCGGCGTGATCAGTTCGCCCTCGCCGAGCATCGAGTTGAGGTTGATGCCCAGCCCGGGTAGCCACACGCCGGCGCCGATGCCGAGCGTGGTGGTGATCACGCAGGCGTCGCCCTCGCGGTCCACCACCGAGATGTTCGTCGTGTCGCCGAGCCGCTGCCGGCCGTACGTGCGCAGGGCGTTGGCCACCGCGACAGCGCGGGCGGGACGGGTCATCTCGCCCAGGTCCGGGGGTAGCGCGGCGAGCGTGTCGATGGTGCCGTTGAGGTCGTGCCGGGCGTACACGTGGTAGCCGCCCAGCAGCGCGTGCCCCACGTCCAGCTCCAGCACCCGGTACGCGGCCAGGTCGGCCGGGCCGATCACCCCGCCGACCGCGCGTACGGTGTCGACGAGCAGCTGCCCGTAGCGCCCGGTGTAGAAGACCGCCGGCCCCTCCTCGGCCAGCCCGTCCAGGGCCTTGTCGAGCCCGGGATGGTGCAGCAGCTCGCCGCCCAGCAGCAGGTGGCCGCCGGGCGCGTAGATCTCCGCACCCTCCCCGGGCAGCAGCGCGGGCGCGACCGAGACCAGCGTGCGGGCGTGCGCCGCGGGCAGGACCACGCCGCTGCGGGCCAGCGTGACCGCCGGCTCGACGACGCGCTGCCAGGGCAGCCGGCCCCAGCGCCGGTGCACCTCGCCGCAGCCGGCCGGCACGCCGGGCACGCCGACGCTCGCGCCCCGATCGAGTACGTCTGCGGCACGCCGCCGAACGTCACCTCGATGGGGACCATCGGGCCCGGGGGATGTCGCCATCCAGCCCCGGCACCGAGCAGAAAAAGTCCAGACACGTCACCGTCTGTGTCGACGCGTCGTAATACGTGGCGAACCCGCCCCCACCGATCCCGGTCAGGATGCTCTCGCTGGTTGAGGTCGCGAGGACGGCGGCGACGGCGGCGTCCGCGGCCGAACCCCCGGCCGCGAGGATGCGCAGACCCACCTCGGCGGTGGCCGGGTGGTTGGCGGCGACACCGGCAGGCACCCGCATCGCCTCCTCTCGAGCCGGCGGCGCGATCCGGGCGGCCGTCGGAGCACTAATACTCACGCGCCGCAGCGTAGAACCATCTGTTGAAACGCGTGGCCTGATGGATAACATCCGCGCCCATGAGCGACGGGTTGCCGCGCAGGATCCACGTCGGATACGCACTGGGTTCGCTGGCCACAGGAACGTTCGGCACGGTGCCTGGGCTGCTTCTGCTGCCGTATCTGACCGACACGCTGGGCGTGGCGGCCGGTGTGGCGGGTCTTTTGGTGCTGGTGCCCAAGGCGTGGGACGTGCTCGTGAACCCGGTCGCCGGGCGCATCTCGGACCGGTGGGGCGGCCGGCGGCCGTACCTCCTGGGTGGTGGTTTGGCCCTTGCTGTGCTCTTCGCGGCGATCTTCGCCGCGCCGTACGGGACCGGCGCGGGCGCCGCGGCCTACGTCGCGGTGGCGTTCCTGGCGACCGCGACGGCGTTCGCGTTCTTCCAGGTGCCGTACGTGGCGATGCCCGCGGAGATGACCGACGGGTACGCGGAGCGGACCCGCATGATGACGTGGCGGATCGCGTTCCTGGCGCTGGCGATCCTGGTGTCCGGCGCGGTGGCCCCGCTCGTGGTGAGCGCGGGCGGCGAGGGCATCCCGGGGTACCGCTGGATGGGCCTGTTCAGCGCCGGGATGATCGTGCTGGGCGCGCTCGGGGTGTACTTCGGCACCCGGAGCATCCCCGCCGGGCCGGTGCGGGAGAGCGAGCCGAGCCTGCGCGCCCAGCTCGCGGTGGCGACCGGCAACCGGCCGTTCCGGCTGCTGCTGGTGTGTTTCGTGATCCAGGCCGCCGGGATCGGCACCATGCTCGCGGGGGTCAAGTACTTCGCCGATCACGTGATCGAACGCCCCGACGACGGCCCGACCGTGCTCTTCGCGTGCTTCGTCGGGCCGGCGTTGCTGGTGATGCCGGTGTGGCGCCGGGTGGGCCTGCGGGTGGGCAAGCTGCGGTCGTTCGTGTCGGCCTCGTTGATCTTTGCGGCGGGCGCGCTGCTGCTGGTCGCGGCGCCGGCCCTGCCCGCGGTCGCCGTCTACCTGGTCGTGGCCGCGGTCGGCTGCGGGTACGCCGGCCAGCAGGTCTTCGCCATGTCGATGTTGCCGGACTGCATCGCGTACGACACCGTGCGCACCGGCCGCCGGCAGGCCGGCGTCTTCACCGGCCTGTGGACGGCCGGGGAGACCCTCGGCCTCGCGCTCGGCCCTGGCATCTACGCGCTGGTCCTGCAGCTTTCCGGGTACGTCTCGTCGGCCAGCGGCGAGGCGGCGGCGCAGGACGGCACGGCTCGGCTGGGCGTGCTCCTCGGCTTCACCGTCCTCCCCGCCGTGGTGGTCGCGCTGCCGGTCCTGGTGATGCGCGGCTACGACCTGACCGAGGAGCGCTTGTACGGTGACGTCCATGTCGTTGCCGAGGGACGGCCTGCCGGCTGAGCAGGTGCTGGAGGAGATCCGGGCGCTGCGCGCCGCCGACCGCCCGACCCACGGCGGCCGCCTCTTCGCGTACGTCTACGACCCGGGCCTGCCCGGCCTCGACGCGCTGGCCCAGTCGGCGCACGAGGAGTCCGCGCACGTCAACGGCCTGGACCCGACCGCGTTCCCGTCCCTGCTGGCGATAGAGAACGTCCTGGTCGGCGCGGCGGCCACGCTGCTCGGGGGCGGGCCCGAGACGGTCGGCAGCGTGACCGGCGGTGGCACCGAGTCGCTGATGCTGGCGGTGAAGGCGGCCCGGGACGGCGCACCGTCCCGGCAGCCGCGCCTGGTCGTGCCGGCGACCGGGCACGCGGCCTTCGCCAAGGCGGCGCACTACCTGGGCGTGGCGCTGGACGTCGTACCCGTGTCGCCGCAAACCCTGCGCCCGGCGGTGGCCGACGTCGCGGCGGCGATCGGCCCGGACACGGTGCTGGTGGCCTGCTCCGCGCCGTCGTACGCGCACGGCGTGGTCGACCCGGTGGCGGGCATCGCGGCGGCGGCCGCGGAACGCGGGGTCCGCTGCCACGTGGACGCCTGCTTCGGCGGCTGGACGCTGCCCTACCTGCGGCGGCTCGGTGTGGACGTGCCGCCGTTCGACCTGTCCGTCCCCGGGGTCACGTCGATCTCGGTGGACCTGCACAAGTACGCGTACGCGCCGAAGGGCGTCTCGGTCCTGCTGCACCGGGACGCCGACCTGCGCCGGCCGCAGTACTTCGCGTACGCGGACTGGCCCGGCTACCCGATGGTCAACCCGGTGATCTCGTCCACCCGGTCGGGCGGGCCGATCGCCGCCGCGTACGCCGTGCTGCGGCACATCGGCGACGAGGGCTACCTGGCGCTCGCGGCGCGTACGTGGGAAGCCGTGCGCGGACTGGCCGCCGCGGTGTCCGCTGTGGACGGATTGCGCCTCGTCGCGCCGCCCGAGTCCACTGTGGTCTGTTTCACCTCGGACGTTCTCGACATCTTTGTCCTCGCCGACGAGTTGGCCGCCCGTGGCTGGCACACCCAACCGCAGTTCGCGTACGGCGAGCTGCCGGCCAGCATCCACCTCACGGTGACCCCGTCGGTGGCGCCGCGGGTGGGCGAGTTCGGTGCGGACCTGCGCGACGCGGCGGCGGCCGCCCGCGCGGCCGGCCCGGTCTCGCTCCCGCCGGTGCCGCTGGACGCCCCGCTGCCCGCGCTGCTGGCGGCCCTCGGTGTCGGCCCCGGCGGTCTGCCGGAACGGATGGCGACCATCAACACCCTGCTCAACGCCGCCCCACCGGCCGTACGCGAGGCGCTGCTGGTGGACTTTCTCGGCCACTTGCAGCGCCCCGCGTACTGATCACTTGCGGCGGTAGTCGAACGAGAGGCGGTTGTTCGCCTTGGCGAGGTCTGGCACGAACGTCCCTACGGCGTTCATCCCGGACACCTGCACCGTGGCGGTGCCGTTGAACGGCGCGGTCGCCTCCATGCTGAACTCGAACACGCACGTCCGCCGCTCGCCGGCGTGGACGATGCCGAACAACTGGCAGCGAGGTCCGGGCTCCACCTCGCCCTGGCAGGTGTCCCATCCGGTGCCCTCGTGCCGCACCTCGCGGTCGAAGCCGAAGGTCACGTCCACCCGCTCCGCGTCTTGCGGCCCGAGGTTCCGGACGTTCACGGTGATGGTGCCGTGCAGGCGGCCGTCCGCGGCGTTTGGGGTGAGCACCAGGTCGGTCACCTCGACGGACAGGTCGGTGGAGTTCGGGTTGCCGGTGAACGCGGTCGGCCAGCCCGTCTGTTGGAAGCCGGTGCCGTTCCACACGTACGTCCGCGTCTGCTTCTGTATCTGCTCCTCGTCCACGTCGCAGCACGGCTGGACGTCGCCGACCTGTACCCGGACCGTCCGCGGTCCCGAGACGGCGGCCTCGATGAGCCAGCCGATCTCGTCGCCGGTGCGCACGACCTGGCCGAGCGTCACGATCCGGCCCGCCTTGTCGCGGTCGAACACGACCACCTGCTGCATGTCGGTGTTGCCGGGCGAGCAGGCGAGCGTGGCCACGGTCTCCTCGGCGCCGTCGCCGTCCGCGTCCCCGTGGATCACCGCCCCCAGCCACGGCTTGCTGGAGGTCTTGCTCCCGGCCAGTCGAACGTTCTTCGTCAGGCACGACGCGGGGGCGCCTGACTGCCACCGCGGAAGGGTCACGGTCGCCGCGAGCAGTTGCGCCCGGGAGATCCGGCCGTCCGGCACGGCCGATGGGGTGGCCGGTGGAGTCGCCGTCGGGGTGGGAGGCACGGAGGGCGTCGGTGACCCCGACTCGGCGGGCGCCGGCCCGGGGTGCGAGTCGCGGCTGAGGGCGGCGAAGCCGGCGACCGGCGCGACCACCAGCACGACGGCGACGGCGGCGAGCGTGGCGGCGGTGACCTGGCGCCGGCGGCGCACGGTGATCCGGACCGCCCCGGGCCCGCCGGCTCGATCTCCGGCGTGAGGTCCGCGCGGTACTGGGCGAAGATGTCATCAAGCTGGTTAGTCACGGCGGCTCTCCTCCGTGTGCTCGGTCAGCAGCGTGGCGAGCGCGGCTCGGCCGCGGTGCAGCCAGGACTTGACGGTGCCTTCGGCGACCCCTTCCTGGCGGGCGATCTCCGCGACGGACATGTCGGCCAGGTGGTGCAGCACGACGGCGCGCCGCTGGTTCTCCGGCAGCCGGGCCAGCGCGGCGGTCAGCGCGACCCGGTCCGGGTTGGGCCCGGCCACGTGCTCTTCGCGCTGGTGCCGCAGGTACGCGCGGGCGGTACGGAGCCGGCGCCACCGGCTGGCCGCGAGGTTCCAGGCGACCCGGCGCACCCAGGCGACCGGGTCGTCGTACCCGATGATCTTGCTCCACCGCGCGTACGCCCGGCAGAACGCCTCCTGGACCAGGTCCTGCGCCTGAGCCAGGTCGCCGGTGTACGCGGTCAGCTGCACCGTCATCGCCCGGAAGTGGGCGTGATAAAAGCCGTCAAAGTCGATCTCGGTCATTCCCCGTCCCACATCCGGCGGTGCCCCGTCAAGGCGTGGTGGCGTCGACACCTGCACAGTCCCTCCCCGTGTCAATCCCGTCCTCCTCGTTGAGCGCGCTTAACACGCGTCATCGTTCGGCCGGGTTGCGGGCGCGAGGGCTGTGATTGACTAGTGTCGTGCAGTTGCCAGCAGTGCTCGGCGAGCCGATCCGGTTCGTGCTCAACTGGGGTCGGCGCTACTCGCTGTGGGTCTTCAACTTCGGCCTGGCCTGCTGCGCCATCGAGTTCATCGCTACCAGCATGGGCCGGCACGACTTCATCCGGCTGGGCGTGATTCCGTTCGCGCACGGCCCGCGCCAGGCCGACCTGATGGTGGTTTCCGGCACCGTCACCGACAAGATGGCGCCCGCCATCAAACGGCTGTACGACCAGATGCCCGAGCCGAAGTACGTCATCTCGTTCGGCGCCTGCTCCAACTGCGGCGGCCCGTACTGGGACTCGTACTCGGTGACCAAGGGCGTCGATCAGATCATCCCGGTCGATGTCTACGTGCCCGGCTGCCCACCGCGACCGGAGGCGCTGCTGCACGGCATCCTGCGCCTTCAGGAAAAGATCGCGGCGGAGCAGTCCGGCATCGGCGGCGTCGCCCGACCCGACCCGCTCGCCGTGCCCAACGGCCGGGACGTGGAGGCTCTCATGGCACCATCTGTCACGCCCGAGCCCCACCGCCGTGTGGTGCTCCCCGACAACATCGACTGGCACCGCTCGATCCCGGCGCCCCTACCGCCGCCGCTGGGCCCGGACGGCCGGCTCCCGATCACCGAGATCACCGGTGACCGGGCCGGCGCGGGCGCCCCGTTCGGCGACGACCGCGAGCTGCCGCTGCCGCCGGGGGAGCTGGAGTACCTGCACCCCCACCCCGAAGACCGCGACTGAGACGGAGCGGCTGACCGTCCACGCACCTAGCGGCCAAACGTCCACCAACCATGCGGCCAGGTGTCCACGACCCGCGCGGCCAGGCGTCCACGGATTGTGCGGCCAGGCGTCCATAATGGGACGGTGGAGACGCGGAACGAGCTGTTGGTGCGCCATGCCGAAGCCATGGTGGACGAGGCACTGGCGGATACCCGTGTCGTTACGATCAACGGCGCTCGCCAGGTTGGTAAGAGCACCCTTGCTCGGTTGGTCGCCGCCAACACGGATCGGGCGCTGCTGAGGTTTCTCGACGACCCGGCGACCCTCCGCGCCGCGCAGGACGATCCAGCAGGCTTCGTCGATCATGACGGGTTGCTTGTCATCGACGAGGTCCAGCTCAGCCCGGCGCTTTTTCGGTCAATCAAGCTTGCGGTGGACTCAGATCCACGGCCGGGCAGGTTCCTGCTCACCGGATCGTCACAGGTGTTGGCGTTGCGGGATCTCCCGGATGCATTGCCGGGCCGCATGGAGATCATCGAGATGTGGCCTCTTGCCCAGGGGAGATTGAGGGCGCGGCAGACCGATTCGTGGACGCCGCGTTTACTCATGGGTCGAAGTTAAGGTGCGAGTCCGGGCTACGACGTCGGGACTATCTGGACCGAGTCGTGCGGGGCGGCTTCCCGGAGGCTGTTCGGCGACAGCCGCGTAGGCGCCCGGCGTTCTTCGATTCGTATCTCAGCACCCTCGTGTCACGCGACGTGATGCAGCTATCCGCGATCGAGCGTCTCGGGGAGTTGCGGAAGCTTCTCGCTCTCCTCGCAAGCCGAGCGGGAGGCTTGCTCGTGCCGGGTACTTTGTCAGGTCTATCCGGAATATCCAGAAGCACCCTGAATAGATACCTGGATTTGCTCTCCGCCGCCTTTCTCGTCAAGCGGATTCCGGCGTGGGCTGCTGGGCAGACCCAGCGGGCGATCTCAACGCCGAAGCTGGCGTTCGTCGACAGCGGTATCGCCAGTCACCTCCTGGGTCAGGACAGCGGTCGGCTGGCAGAACCCGGCGGCGCGGCGGGGCCGATGGTGGAGAACTTCGTCCTTATGGAACTTGCACGGCAGCTGACCTGGAGCGACCAACGGGCCGAGCTGTATCACTACCGGACGAAGGACGGCACGGAGGTGGACGCCGTGCTGGAGACGCCCGACGGCCGAGTCGTCGCGATCGAGGCGAAAGCAGCGGCGACGGTCCGTACCGAGGATCTGGCCGGCCTTCGACATCTTGCGACGCGGCTCGGCGAGCGTTTCGTCGCGGGCTTCGTGCTGTACAGCGGCCAACAGACGCTGCCGTTCGGTGATCGGCTTCGGGCGATGCCGATCGAGTCACTGTGGACCGTCGAGCCCTAGGGATTTGTGAACGTTAGACGCCGGGGAGTTTGCCGTTGCGGAAGAGGTCGACGAAGATCTGGTGGTCCTCGCGGGCGCGTACGCCGTACGTGTGGGCGAACTCGACCAGGTGGTTGACGAAGCCGTTGGTGTCCTTGTCGACGACGGCGACGATCGCCTCCTCGGTGGAGAAGTCGACGAGGTCGTGACTGGACTCGTCGTCCGCGACCGAGTGCATCCGGGCGACCGCGCGCCCGAGGTCGCTGACCACGCCGGCCAGCTCGTCCGGCTCGTTGACGTCGGCCCAGTCCAGGTCGGCGGCGTACGGGGAGACCTCGGCGACGAGCTGGCCCACCCCGTGCAGCTCGGTGTAGCCCAGCCACGGGTCGGCGTGCGCCTGCAGGGCCCGCTGCGACTCGGCCGTACGGTGGCCCTGGTGCCGGAAGTAGCCGCGCACCTTCTCGTCGGCGATGTGCCGGGCGACCGCGGGCACCTGGGCCTGCTTCATGTAGATGACGACGTCGTTCTCCAGGGCCTGGGTGTGCCCCTCCAGTAGCAGGTTGTACGACGGCAGCCCGGCCGAGCCGATGCCCACGCCCTTGCGCAGCACCACGTCCTTGATGTGCGCGGCCACCGGGCGCAGGGCCGCGGTCGCCTCCGGCAGCGTGCCCAGGTACGCCTCGAACGCCGCCACCACCGTGTCCCGGGTCGCCGCGTCGATCTCGTACACGCCATCGCCGAGCGAGAAGCGCCGGTCGTAGTTGTCGATCGTGGTCTGCTCCTTGAGCAGGTCGACGCGGGTGTTGAGGCGCGCCTGCTGGAGCACCGTACGCAGCACACCGTCCGCGTTCTCCAGGGTGATCGAGCCGATCGCGTCGTCACCGCCGGCGGCGATGGCGCGCAGCTCGGTCAGGTACGCCGTCGCGAAGCGGGTCACCAGGTCGCTGATCACCGCGTCGGAGAGCGCCTTCGCGTACCCGATGAGGGCGATGCTGGCCGAGAAGCGCTTGAGATCCCAGGAGAACGGGCCCACGTACGCCTCGTCGAAGTCGTTCACGTTGAAGACGAGCTGCCCGGACGAGTTCATGTAGGTGCCGAAGTTCTCCGCGTGCAGGTCGCCGTGGATCCATACCCGGCTGGTCCACTCGTCGAGGAACCGGTCGTCGGCGAAGTCGCCGGTCATGTCCGCGTAGAAGAGCGCGGCGCTGCCGCGGTAGAAGGCAAACGGTGAGGCCGCCATCTTGCGGAACTTGCGGCGGAAGGCGGCGGGGTCCTGGGCCATCAGCTCGCCGAACTCGGCCAGCAGCACGTCGACGATCCGGCTCGCCCGCTGATCAGTACTCATGCAGGGCAGGCTAGTCCGGTGTCGCCAGCCGGATGAGCTCCTCGACCTCGGCTTCGAACAGGAGGGCGGGGTCGAACCCCATCAGGGTGAAGTGGCCCTCGACCTCCAGGCTGACCACGCCGTGCATGCGGGTCCAGCAGACGATGCCCAGCCGCCGCACCGGACCGGCGACCTGGGCGTCCAACTCCGGGTAGCGGGAGACCGGTGCCAGCGCGGCGATCGGCTCCAGGAGCACGCTCATCGTCCGGATCGCCGCATCCCGGGTGTGCTCCGGTGCCACGTACCCGGGCACCGGCGTGCCGAAGAGCAGCAGGTACCGGTGCGGCTGGGCGAGTGCCCAATCCCGGTACGCGCGGCCCAGCACCCGGATCCGGTCGGTGGGCGGGGCCCCGGCCGCCGACGCCGCCGCGGCCTCGATCGCGTCGGCGAGGTCGTGGTACCCGTCGCTGATCAGCTCGGTGAGCAGCTCGTCGCGCCCGGAGAAGTACCGGTAGAGCGCGGGCCCGCTCATGCCCAGTTCCTTGCCGATCGCGTTCAGCGACAGCGACTGCGGGCCGGCGGCGGCGATCTGCCGCAGGGCCGCGGCCTTCGCCTCCTCGCGGGTCTGGGCCCGGAGTCTCTCCCGGCGGGTTGCGCTCTCCATGCGTGAGAGTCTAACCTGAGTTAGAGCTTCTAACGAGCGAGAGAGGGTCTAACAATGAAGGTCACTCAGGTGGTCATGCCGCACGCGGGCGAGCCCGAGGTGCTGGAGTTCCGCGAGCGGGAGCTGCCGCCACCCGCTCCGGGCCAGGTCCGGGTCCGGATCGAGGCGACCGGCGTCGCGTTCGCCGAGGTGCAGATGCTGCGCGGGCGCTACTACGCCCAGCCGAAGTTCCCGTTCGTGCCCGGCTACGACCTCGTGGGGCGGGTCGAGGGCACCGGCCAGCGGGTCGCCACCATGACCCGCACCGGCGCCTGGTCGCAGGCCGTCGACCTGCCGGCCGAGCACCTCGTGCCCGTCCCCGAGGAGCTGGACGCCGCCGAGGTCGTCGCCCTGATCACCAACGGGGTGACGGCGTACCAGATGGTGCACCGGGTGGCGCGGGTGTCCGCCGGGCAGACGGTGCTCGTGCACGGCGCCGCCGGCGGGGTCGGCACGCTGCTCGTCCGCCTGGCGCTCGCGGCCGGCGCCCGGGTCATCGGCACCGCTTCAACGGCCAAACACGATCGGGTACGTGCCATGGGCGCGACCCCGGTGGACTACCGCGACCCGCAGTTGGTGGAGAAGGTGGGCGCCGTCGACGCCGTCTTCGACCACGCCGCCGGCCCCGGGCTGAAGCGGTCGTGGCGGATGCTCCGCCGCGGCGGGGTCCTGATCGTGTACGGCAGCGCCGCGACCCTGGACGACAAGGGCTGGCGGCTGACGCCGTACGTGCAGGCGATGGGTCGGATGCTGTGGTGGTCCATCGTGCCCAACGGGCGCCGGGCCAGGTTCTACTCCATCAACCACAAGAACCACTTCGACGAGGACCTGGCCACGGTCATCGAGCTGCTGCGCACCGGCGAGCTGCGACCGGAGGTGGCCGCCCGGATGCCGCTGACCGACGCCCCCAAGGCGCTGCGGATGCTCAACGACCGGACCGTGGTCGGCAAGATCGTGCTAGAACCCTAAGATCACTTTGATGTCCCCGTCCCGGGGCGCATACGCCTCGGCGTACTCCTCGATCGGGACGCGGCGGGTGATCAGGCCGGACAGCCAGCCGCGGTCGGCGTCGCGCAGCGCCGCGGCGGCGGCGTCCCAGTGCCGGCGGTTGGCGTTGACCGAGCCGAAGACCACGTTGTTTTCCAGGACGACCGCGCGGGTGAGCGCCCCGGCGTCGACGCCGACCTGCTTGCCGGCCGTGGACAGCCCGGTCAGGCACACCACGCCGTCCGGCCCGACCTTCTCGATGGCCTGGACGACCACCGAGGGCGCGCCGGTGCACTCCACGACCACGTCCGGCTCGAAGTCCAGGTCGGCCACCGTACCCGTGTGATAGCTGGCGCCGAGGCGGGCCGCGAGGTCCGGTTTCGGCCCGTCCACGGCCCGGTCCAGCACGTGTACGTCGAGCCCGCGCCGCGCCGCGAGCATGGCGGCGAGCAGGCCGATCGGTCCCGCGCCCGTGATCAGGGCGGTCCGCGGCTCCCAGCGGGCCCGGGTGCCGACCTTCTCGATGTGCTCCCACGCCTTGCTGACCACGGCCGTGGGCTCGACCAGCACGCCCACCTCGGACAACTCGGGGTCGAGCCGTACGGCGAAGCGTGGCTCGACCCGCCAGCGCTCCCGGGCGAAGCCGTGCCGGCCCTTGATGCCCCGCTCGGTGTAGAGCCCGTTGCGGCACATGTCCCACTCGCCGACCGCGCAGTTGGGGCACGGCACCGGGTCGGGGTGGCGCACGATGCCGGCGACGAGGTCGCCCGGCCGCAGCGTGCCGGTCGGGTCTTCGAGGACCCGGCCCAGCGACTCGTGCCCGATGACCAGGCGTTCGGAGTCGGGCGGCGCCTCGCCGTACTCACCCTTGATGATCTCGCGGTCGGTGCCGCAGACGCCGACGGCGATGGCCTCGACGAGGATCGGGCCCTCCGCCTCGGGCGGCTCGGGCACGCCGTCCACGAGCCGCAGCGAATCCGGCCGTCCCGGCGTGATCGTCAAAGCCCGCATCCCGCCATTGTGAATCCCCTTGCGATGGGCGCGGGTTGGCGAGATAGTTGACGGAGTCAAAGGAAAGGTTGAGATGGGCAATGAGTGACCGCGTGGCCGCCGTCCGGGCCTTCAACCGCTTCTACACCGGCGTGATCGGCGTGCTCCAGGAGGGACTGGTGCACTCGCCGTACACGCTCACCGAGGCCAGGGTGCTCTTCGAGCTGGCGCAGCGGGACGCAGCCGAGGTCGTCGAGCTGCGCCGGCTGCTCGACCTCGACGCCGGCTACCTCAGCCGGATCCTGGCCCGCTTCGAGACGGACGGGATGGTGCGCCGGTCCCGGTCGGCGGCCGACGCACGGCGCCAGGTGATCGAGCTCACCGAGGCCGGGCGGGCGGTGCAGGCCGAGCTCGACCAGCGGTCGAGCGCCCAGGTCGGCGAGCTGATCGGCGCCCTCGGCGAGGCCGACCAGCGGCGGCTGCTGGGCGCGATGACCACGATCGAGGAGCTGCTCGGTGGTCGGCCCTGGGGTCGGATCAATCCGGGGCTGGGCGCGAAGCGACTAGCCCGGATTGATCCGGCAGCCAGGGCCGAAGCGAGCCGGCTGGCAGGGTCGCGCCGCGACCTGGTCGTGCTGCGCGCGCCGACGCCCGGCGACCTGGGCTGGATCGTGCAGCGGCACGGGGCGATCTACGCGCGGGAGTACGGCTGGGGCGCCGACTTCGAGGCGTACGTGGCCCGCATCGTCGCCGACTACGCGGCCGGCCACGACCCGCGGCGGGAGGCGGCCTGGATCGCCGAGGTCGACGGCGCGCCGGTCGGCTGCGTCATGTGCGTCCGGTACGACGACGCGACCGCCCAGCTCCGGCTGCTGCTGGTCGAGTCGAGCGCCCGGGGATGGGCGTGGGCAGCCGGCTCGTGGAGGAGTGCCTGCGGTTCGCCAAGCGGTCCGGCTACCGGCGGATCCTGCTCTACACGTACGACGCGACGCTCGACGCCCACCGCGTTTACCAGCGGGTCGGATTTACCCTGGACGAGGAGAAGAAGGTCACGGCGTACGGCTTTGACCTGGTGGAAGAGATCTGGTCGAGGGATCTCTAGCGATGGACTGGCTATTTCTCGTCGGCTTCTTCCTGGCGTTGTTCGTCGCCTCGATGCTGGGGTGGACGGCCGACAGCCGGGACGGTGCCGACTGGGCTCCGACCAACGGCGGCTTCAGAGCACCTCGCCGGACAGCTGCGGAAAAACCTTCGAGACCTTGGCGAGCAGGTACTCTCCGTAAGTCCCTGTGAAGGCCCGCGGATCCGCGCCGTCCCACCGTGGTTCGCCCGCCGCCGTCGTCCGGGCCCTCGCCGGCAGCGCCGGCACCTCGGCCATGAAGTCCGGATCGAAGAAGAACGGGTACGACAGCCGCTCGTTGCCGCTGACGTTGCGCACCCGGTGCAGGGTCGAGCGGTACCAGCCGCCGGTCAGCCGTTCCAGCATGTCGCCGATGTTGCACACGAACGTGCCGGGCAGCGGCGGCGCGTCCACCCAGCCGGCCGGCGTGCGCACCTGTAGCCCGCCGTTGTCGTCCTGGGCCAGCAGCGTGAGCAGCCCGTAGTCGGTGTGCTGGCCGACGCCCCAGTCGTCGCTGTCCGGCGGCGACGGCGGGTAGTGGAAGATCCGGAACAGGACCGTCGGCTCCGCCGTGTAGCCCGCCGCGAAGTAGTCGGCGGGCAGGTCCAGGCTCACCGCCACCAGCCGCAGCACCGCCTGGGCGACGCCGGTCAGCGCCTCCAGGTACGCCAGCACGGCCGCCCGCAGCTCCGGCACCTGAGTCGGGAAGAGGTTGCGCCCGTGCAGCGGCAGCCCGGCCCGTACCCGGGGATGGTCGTCCGGCAGCTCGGTGCCAAAGTAGACGCCCTCCTTCAGGTCCGGGCGGCCGGACGTCAGCTCGCCGCCCACCGGGAAGTACCCGCGCCAGGCCGGCCCGCCGCGATCCATGGAGATCTCCAGCTTCTCGGCCTCGGGCAGCGCGAAGAAGCGCCGGCTCGCGGCGTCCAGCTCGCCCAGCAGCCGGGCCGGTACGCCGTGCCCGGTCACGTAGAAGAACCCGGTGTCCCGGCAGGCCGCCTCGATCTGCCGGGCCGGGCCGTCATCGGGCCCGGAAATGTCGATCACGGGCAGAACAGATGGCGAGGTCATGGGCCTATCCTTACCTTCGTGGCGTTCCTGGTGGTGGGTGAAAGTCTGGTCGACCTGATCAGCCGTGGTGGCACGTGGGAATTCGTGGCGACCCCGGGCGGGAGCCCGCTCAACGTCGCCGTCGGGCTGGCCGCGCACGACCACGAGGTGCGGTTCGCGACCGAGGTGGGCACCGACCTGTTCGGCGGGCTGCTGCGCGAGCACCTGGAGAAGTACGGCGTCGCACCGACCGACCTGGCCGGCACCGACACCACCAGCGTGGCGTTCGCCCGGATCGACGAGACCGGCGCCGCCACGTACGACTTCCGGTTCGGCTGGGCGTACGCCGGCGCGCCGGACCTCGCCAGGATCAGCTGCCTGCACACCGGCTCGCTGGCGACCGCGGTGGCGCCGGGCGACGCGGCCGTGCTGGCGCTGATCGAGGCGGCCCGCGGTGCCGGCGCGCTCGTGTCGTACGACCCGAACATCCGGCCGGCACTGGTCGGCGACCGGGCCACCGCCCTCGCCCGGGTCGAGGAGATCGTCCGGGCCGCCGACGTGGTCAAGGTCAGCGACGAGGACCTGCGCTGGCTGTACCCGGGCGAGTTGGACGTCGCCGTCGCCACCCGCTGGGCCGGGTACGGGCCGCGCGTCGTCGTGGTCACCCGCGGCGGGCAGGGCGCGGTCGGCGTACACGATGGGCTTTTGACGGTTTGTGCCGCGCCGCGCATCACGGTGGCCGACACGGTCGGCGCCGGCGACGCGTTCACGGCCGGGCTGCTGTCCGCGCTGGGCGGCGACCTCACCGCGGAGTCGGTCGCGCGCGCGATGCGGTACGCGAGCGCGACCGCCGCCGCGGTCTGCGCCCGGCCCGGGGCCACGCCCCCGCCGCGCGCGGAGATCGAGTCCCTCCTCCCGGCGGCGGTCACCACCACGACCCCTCTGTGATCAGGGCGTCCCTCAAGTTGCCATAGCGACTTGAGGGACGCCCTGATCACGGGGGTGGGGCCGTAAGATCCCTCGCATGACGCCGGAAGAGGTCGGTGCGCGGCTGGGTGGTCGGGTGCCCGACGCGGTGGCGTCGGTGTCGGGTGGCGAGGCGTATGCGCGGGCCACCGTCGACGTGCCGCCGGACGCCTGGGCTGCCGCCCTGCGGGTGGCCCGCGACGACGCCGACCTGGCCTGCGACTTCTTCGACTGGCTGTCCGCGGTCGACGAACTGGCCGAAGGCTTCGCGATCGTGGCCCACCTGTGGTCCACGAGCCGCCGGCACGGGGTGCTGGTGCGCACCCGCGTGCCCCGCGACGCGGCCGCCGTCGAGTCGGTGGTGGCGATCTACCCCGGGGCGGCCTGGCACGAGCGGGAGACGCACGAGATGTTCGGCGTCGACTTCCCCGGCCATCCGGGGTTGACGCCGTTGCTGCTGCCGCCGGAGTTCGAGGGGCACCCGCTGCGCAAGGAGTTCGTGCTGGCGTCTCGGGTCGCGAAGGCTTGGCCCGGCGCGAAGGAGCCGGGTGAATCCGAGCACGGCACCGCCAAGCGTGCTCCGATGCGCCCACCCGGCGTGCCCGCACCCGGCGAGTGGGGGCCGGCCTGATGCCGCTCTGGCTGGAGCTCACCATCCGGGTCGCCGGCGTGGTGATCGCGTTCCTGACCCTGCCGCTGCTCATCGGCCAGGCCGAGCACAAGGTGATGGCCCACATGCAGGGTCGCCTCGGCCCGATGTACGCCGGCGCGTTCCACGGCTGGGCCCAGCTCATCGCCGACGGGGTCAAGTTCGTGCAGAAGGAGGACGTCACCCCGCGCGCCGCGGACCGGCAGGTCTTCCGGCTCGCCCCGATGGTGGCCCTGCTGCCGTACCTGCTCGCGCTGCTGGTCATCCCGCTCGGCCCCGGTGACCTGGTCGGGCAGCCGCTCGACATCGGGCTGTTCTTCGTGCTCGCGGTCGTCGGCGTCGGCGTGGTCGCGGTGCTCATGTCCGGCTGGGCGTCGGCCAACAAGTACAGCCTGCTGGGCGGCCTCCGCGCCGCCGCTCAGCTGCTCGGGTACGAACTGCCGTTGGTGCTCGCCGCCGCCAGCGTGGCCATGGCCGCCGGCACCCTCTCCCTGCCCGGCATCGTCGACGCGTGGGAGCCGTGGTGGCTGCTGTGGCAGGCCCCCGCCATGGCGGTCTTCTTCATCGCGGGGGTCGCCGAGATCCGCCGGCCGCCGTTCGACATGCCGATCGCCGACTCCGAGCTGGTCTTCGGGTACATGACCGAGTACACCGGCCTGCGGTTCGCGTTCTTCCTCCTCGCCGAGTACGTCGGCATCGTGGTGATCGCCGCCCTGACCACCGTGCTGTTCCTGGGCGGTTGGCAGGGCCCGTTCGGCGACGACTACCTCGGCTGGCTGTGGACGCTAGTCAAGATCTTCGCGGTGTCCTTTGTGATCATCTGGCTGCGGGTGGCGTACCCCCGGCTGCGCGAAGACCAGCTCCAGCGGCTGTGCTGGCTGGTACTCGTGCCGATCGCGCTCGGCCAGTTGGTCTTGACCGCAACTGTGAAGATCTTGTTGTAAGCTGCGCCACCGTGGTCGATGTGGACTCCGTGGCGCGGCGCTTCGTGGCCGACGTCTGGAACGGCGAGCGCGAGGAAACGGCGTACGACCTGGTCGCCGGCGACTGCCCGGGACTGGGCACGACCGGGCCGGAAGGCGTACTGGCCTGGCACAGGGACCGCCGCTCGTCGTTCCCGGACCAGCGCTACAAGATCGTTGACCTGCTCGTAGACGGCGAGCGCGCGGCCATCCACTGGCGCGCGGCCGGCACCCAGATGGGCCCCTTCGGCCCGGTCCCGCCCACCGGCCAGGTGGTCAGCTACTCCGGCGCCACCTTCCTGCGCTTCGACGCCGACGGCAAGATCAGCGACATCTGGAGCGTCAACGAACTCTTCCAGGTCCTTCAACAACTAGGCGTGGATTTCCTCCCCCTCCATCTCTGCCTCCGGGTGTGGCGCCGGCGTGAGTGGAGCGCCCCAAGGTCGCTTGATCGGCGCCGGCCTGCGGTGATCATGAGGTTGGCGGTGGAGAGAGCGCTTGCCCGGACGCCAACTCCATGATCACCGCAGCGGTCGGGCTACCGCGGGCCTTACGCCCGGATGTATCCGACATGACCGCCCGCGAGACCGGCGAGCGCCCGCCCACCTCAGCCCGATCAAGGACTTCCGCGTCGATCAAGGGCGAATGGTCGTGGATCGGAGATCAAAGCACGGCCGTTTGCCCTTGATCGACGCGGAAGTCCTTGATCGACGCGGCGGGAGGCGCGGCGGGAGGCGCGGCGAGGGGCGCGGCGGGAAACGCGGCGGAGGCGCGGTGAGGGGCTGATCGACGGGAAGGAGTGGGGCGAAGGGCCTTGGTGCTCGCGCTGTAGGGGTGAGGGGGCAGGATATGCGGCATGGGCGTGCCTGGCGAAGGACTGGCGAAAGGGCTGGCCGTCACCCTCAAGACGATGACCCGCCGGTCGCACACGCAGCAGTACCCGGATGTGGCGCCGGATCTGCCTCCGCGCACCCGTGGGGTGATCGCGCTGCTCGAGGAGAACTGCACGGTCTGCATGCTGTGCGCCCGCGAGTGCCCGGACTGGTGCATCTACATCGACTCGCACAAGGAAGAGGTGGTCGTGCCCGGCGCGGCCCGGGCCCGGCAGCGCAACGTGCTGGACCGCTTCGACATCGACTTCTCCCTGTGCATGTACTGCGGGATCTGCATCGAGGCGTGTCCGTTCGACGCGCTCTACTGGACGCCCGAGTTCGAGTACGCCGAGTACGACATCCGCGACCTCCTGCACGACAAGGAGCGGCTCGGCGAGTGGATGGCCACCGTGCCGCCGCCGCCCTCGCACGATCCCAACGGTGAGCCCTCGAAGGAAGAGGCGGCGGCGGCCAAGAAGGCTCAGACGTGACCGCCGCGGACGCGCTGCTGCTCGGGCTCGGGCCGTAGCGGTGGGCTCCGCCCTGCTCGTCGTCACCACCAAGCATCTCGTCCGCGCCGGCCTCTACCTGGTCGTGTGCCTGGGCGCGATGGCCGGCCTTTACCTGGTGCTCACGGCCGAGTTGGTCGCCTGGGTGCAGGTGTTGATCTACGTCGGCGCGGTGGTGGTGTTGCTGCTCTTCGCGGTGATGCTGACCCGCGCCCCGATCGGCGCCTCGGCCGACCTGGACCGGCCCGGCTGGCCGGCCGTGCTGGTGGGCGGCGGTGCCGGGCTGGGGCTGACGGCGCTGCTCGTCGACGCGTTCCGGTGGTCCACCGTGGACCTGCCGGAGGCCGGCACCGCCGAACGGATCGGCGCGGAGATTTTCGGGTCCTGGGTGCTCCCGTTCGAGGTGCTGTCGGTGCTGCTGCTCGCCGCCCTGGTCGGCGCGATCGTGGTGTCGCGGCCGGACATAGGCGCGAACCAATGAGGCCCGTCATCCCCTACGTCACCGCCGCCCTGCTCTTCGGCATCGGCGTGTACGGCGTGCTGCGCCGGCGCAACGCCGTACTGCTGCTGATGTCGGTCGAGCTGATGCTCAACGCGGTCAACCTGATCCTGATCACCGCCGACGCCACGGTACGGGCCGCGCTCCCGCACACCGGGCAGGTCTTCGCCCTCTTCGTGATCGTGATCGCCGCCGCCGAGGTGGGCGTCGGGCTGGCCATCGTGCTTCAGCTCTACCGCCTGCGGGCGAGTGTGGCCGTCGACGAGGTCCCCCTCGAACGGGTGGACGCATGAAGCACCCCACGAAAACGCTCCGCTGCGCTCCACGTTTCCGCGGGGACCCCGCGTGATCGCCTACCTGCTGCCGGGCATCCCGTTCGCGCTCGCCCTCATCGGGCTTCTCACGACTAGCAGGAAGGCGGCCGCCGCGCTCGGGGTCATCGGTGCGGCTGCCGCGCTGGTCTGTGCGGTCGCCCTAGCCGCCGGCAACCCCGTCGAATCCAGCCGCGAGTGGGTCAGGATCGGCGACTTCACGATCACGTTCGGCGTGCTGGTGGACCAGCCGGCCGCCCTGGTCGCCATCGCGGTGGGCGTGGTCGCGCTCGCCGTACAGGTCTACTCGATCACCTATCTGGCGCACGACGACCGCTACCCGCCGTACGCGGCCCAGGTCGGCCTCTTCACCGCCGCCATGCTGCTGGTCGTGGTGGCCGACGACCTGATCATGTTGCTGGTCGGCTGGGAGGTCATGGGCATCTGCTCGTACCTGCTCATCGGCCACGACCGCACCCTCCCCGAGGCGCCGGCCGCCGCGGTGAAGGCGTTCATCGTCACCCGCGTCGGCGACGTCGGCTTCCTCCTCGGCATCGCGCTGCTCGGCATCGGCGCCGGCAGCTTCCGCATCGACGACGTCCTGGCGCACGACTACAGCGCCACCACGCTCACCGTCGCCGGCCTGCTGCTGCTCGCCGGGGTGGCCGGCAAGAGCGCCCAGTTCCCGCTGCACACCTGGCTGCCCGACGCGATGGCCGGCCCCACGCCGATCTCCGCCCTCATCCACGCGGCGACCATGGTGGCGGCCGGCATCTACGTGGTGACCAGGCTCTACCCGATCTTCAATGGCACCGTCCTGGCCGTGCTCGGGGTCATGGCGACCATCACGCTGCTGCTCGGCGCGCTCGCCGCCACCGCGCAAGACGACATCAAGCGCGTCCTCGCCTGGTCGACGGTCTCCCAGATCGGCTACATGGCCGGCGCGCTGGCGGTCGGCTCGCCCCCCGCCGCGCTCTTCCACCTGCTCACCCACGCCGCGTTCAAGGCCCTGCTCTTCCTCGCCGCCGGGTGCGTCATCCACGTGGTCGGCAGCAACCTGATGTCCGCGATGGGCGGCCTGCGCCGGGGGATGCCGGTGACGTTCTGGTCGTTCGCGATCGGGCTGGGCGCGCTGGCCGGGCTGCCGCCGCTGTCCGGGTTCTGGAGCAAGGAGGGCATCATCAACGCCGCCCGCCACCCGCACGGCCCGGCGCCGGAGTGGGTCGGCTGGCTGGTCTGGTCGGCGGCCCTCGCCGGCATCGGCATCACCGCCTGGTACTCCGCCCGCCTGCTCCGCGGCGTCTTCCTGGGCGAGGCCAGGGCCGATGCGGTCGCACACGATCCGCCGCCGCTCATGCGCTGGCCCGTCGCGCTCCTCGCGATCCCCAGCGCCGTACTCGGCCTCGCCGTCTTCCTCCCGGCCTTCCGGTCCGCGCTCGACCTGGAGGAGTTCCACGTGGACGGCTGGCTGCTGCTCCCGCTCGCGCTGCTGGCCGCCGGCTTCGCCGTTGGCTGGCGCGGCGTGCCTGCCGTCCCGGCCTTCGCCCGCGCCTTCTGGCTCGACGCGGTCCAGCATCTTCTTCTGGTACGCCCAACGCGTGCCCTGGCGAGCGCGGTGCGACTCGCTGACGAGGTCGGTGTGGACGGTGCCGTGGAGGGGACGGGGCGCGGTGCCGTGGGCGCCGCGAAGCGTCTCGCCGCGGCTCACCGCACCGGCTTGCCGCGCGCCGCGACGGCGGTCCTCACCGCCGCGCTCCTGCTCGCGGTGGCAGGGGTGGCACTGCGATGAACGCTCTCCTCGTCGCGGTGCTCGTCGTGCCTGCCATCGGGGCGGTCGGCGCCGTGGCGTTGCCGGATCGGGCCGGGCGCCTCGCCGGCACGGTCGCCGCCGCCGTCGCCCTGGTGCTGGCGGTGCCGCTCTACCGGGACTCGTGGTTCGCCTACGGTTCCGCCGCGGTGCGCCCGTGGTACGAGATGGACGTGTCCTGGGTGCCGGGGCTCGACCTGCGCTTTCACCTCGGCGTGGACGGCGTGTCGTACCCGCTGATCGTGCTCACCGCGCTGCTGACGCTGCTGTGTTGCGCGTTCACCCTGTGGCGGGTCCCGGAGCCCGGGCGGGGCAACACGCTCGTGGCCCTGCTGCTGGTGATCGAGGTGGGCATCCTCGGCACGTTCCTGGCGCTGGACCTGGTGCTCTTCTTCATCTTCTTCGAGGTCGTGCTCCTGCCCATGTACGCGGTGATCGCGATCTGGGGCGGTGAGGGCAAGGCGCACGCGGCGCGCAAGTTCGTGCTCTACACGCTCTTCGGCTCGGTGCTGCTGCTGGTCGGCGTGTTCACCGTGGTGGTGTCCGCCGGCACCGCCGACATCGTGGCGCTCACCGGCGGCTTCGAGCTCTCCCGCAACACCCAGATAGCGGCGTTCATCCTGCTGGCGATCGCGTTCGCGGTGAAGAGCCCGCTCTGGCCGCTGCACACGTGGCTGCCCGACGCGCACACCCAGGCGCCCACGGTCGGCAGCGTGATCCTCGCCGGCGTGCTGCTGAAGATGGGCACGTACGGCCTGATCCGGGTCGGCGTCGGCGTGACCCCGGAGGGTGCGCGGTGGGCCGCGCCCGCGCTCGGCGTGCTGGCCGTCGCCGCGATCGTGATCGGTTCGCTGGTGTGCCTGGCGCAGACCGAGCTGAAGCGCCTCATCGCGTACTCCAGCGTCGGGCACATGGGCTTCGTGCTGCTCGGCATCGCCACGCTGACCGCGACCGGCCTGCAGGCGGCGCTGATCGGCAACGTGGCACACGGCGTCATCACCGGCCTGCTCTTCTTCCTGGCCGGCGCCATCAAGGACCGCGCGCACACCGGCGACCTGACGCGGCTGGGCGGGCTGCGGGAACGCTCGCCAGCCCTGGCCGGCATCCTCGGCTTCGCCGCGATCGCCTCGCTGGGGCTGCCCGGCTTGGCCGGCTTCTGGGGTGAGGCGTTCGCCGTGGTGGCCGCCCTGTACCGGGGCGGTCCCCTGTGGACCACGCTCGGGGTGGTCGCGGCGGCCGGCGGGGCACTCACCGCGGCGTACTTCCTGCGGCTGCTGCGCCGGGTCACCCACGGGCCGGCCGCAGGCGCGCTGGAGCCACCGGGCCTGGCCCGCGTGGAGGTGCTGGTCTGGGCGCCGCTGGTGGTGCTGGCGCTCGTGCTCGGGCTGCTGCCGGCGCTGGTGCTGGGCATGTCGGACTTCCCGATCAACGTGCTCACCTCGGTGGTCGGCTCATGACCCAGTCCGTGGACCATGTGGCGCTGCTGCCGGCGTACCTGGCGGCCGGCACCGCCGTACTCGTGCTGTTGACCGACCTGATCGTGGCCCGGCGGGCGGCGGTCCTGGTGGTGGCGGCAGTGGGCGCGCTCGCGACGGCCGCCGGCGCGGTGATCGTGGGGTTGGGCGACGACCGGGCGACGTTCTGCGTGCCGGGCGCGTGCTCGTTCGTCGCGAACGACCGGTCCGCCCTGGTCGCGGCCCTCTTCGCGGTGCTGACGCTGGGCGTGCTCGGGTTCTCCGCGGCGACTCGGGACGTGCCGCCGGGGGAGTACGCCTTCCTCCTCGCCTGCTCGATGACCGGCGGCGTGGCCCTCGGCTCGGCGGGCGACCTGATCACGCTGATCGTGGCGCTGGAGACCCTCACCCTGCCGCTGTACGTCCTGGTCGGGCTGCGCCGCCGCACCGTGGAGAGCGCCGAGGGAGCCGTCACGTTCTTCGTGGTCAGCGTCGTGGCGACCGCCGTGACCCTGCTCGGCGCCGCCCTGCTGTACGCCGTCTCCGGCCGGGTGCATCTTTCGCTGCTCGCCGCGGGGCTGCCCGATCTGCCGTTGACTGGCGCGGCGGTGGTGCTCGTGCTGGCCGGGCTGGCGTTCAAGGTGGCGGCTGTGCCGTTCCACGCCTGGGCGCCGGCCGCGTACGACGGCGCCCCGGTGCCGGTCGCCGCCTACCTGTCGACCGCCTCGAAGCTCGGCGGCGTGATCGCGATCCTGTACGCCGTCGTCGACGGGCTCCGCCCCGCCCTGGACCTGGCCGGCCCGGCGCTCGCCGTGCTGGCCGTGCTGACCATGACCGTCGGCAACCTGGTCGCCCTGCGGCAAACCCGGATGGTACGGCTGCTCGCCTGGTCTTCCGTGGCCCAGGCCGGCTACATCCTGGCCCCGCTGGGCGCGTTCATGCTGTCCCGCGGGCGCACCGACGAGGCGCTGTCCACCGCGGTGTCGGCGACCATCGCGTACACCGTCTTCTACGTACTCATGGAACTGGCTGCCTTTGGCGCGGTGGCCGCGCTGCGACCGGGCGCGGACGGCGGTCTCATCGCCGACTACCGGGGCGCCGCGCGGCGGCATCCGTGGGTGGGCGCGGCGCTGGTCCTCGCGCTCGTCGGCCTGGCCGGCCTGCCGCCGGGCCTGGCCGGACTCTTCGCCAAGGTCGTGATCGTGCGGTCGCTGCTGGACGGGGGAGCCGGCTGGCTCGCCGTCGTGGTCGCCATCAACGCGGTGATCGGGCTGGCCTACTACATCCGGGTGGCCGCCGTGCTCTACGCGGCTCCGGCGCAGGCACCGCGGGTCCGGGTGCCGTGGGTGGTCGCCACCGCCCTCGGCGTGGTGACGCTCGCCGCCGTCGTGGCCGGTTTCGCTCCTCAGGTCGTGCTCGACCTGTCCTGAACGGTCTCTCAGCCAACTCACAGCGGTACGCGGATGATGGGGAGGGTGGCCCGTTGTTGAACGGGTTGCCGGGCCCGTAGAGGTCCCGGGTGCTGAAGGAGTGAGTGAAAGTGCACAGCCACTGGAACGGTCTCAAGACGGCCGCCCTGCTCGGCCTGCTCTCCGGTATCGTCCTGGCCCTTGGTTACTGGCTCGGCGGCAGCGGCGGTCTCATGATCGCCGTGGTGATCGCGCTGGGCATCAACGCCGTCAGCTACTTCTGGTCCGACAAGATCGCGCTGCGCTCGATGCGGGCCCAGCCGGTCACCGAGGCCCAGTTCCCCGCGCTCTACCAGATGGTCCGGGAGCTCTCGACCCAGGCCGGCCAGCCCATGCCCCGCCTGTACGTGAGCCCGACGATGCAGCCCAACGCGTTCGCCACCGGCCGTAGCCCGAAGCACGCGGCGGTCGCGGTGACCCAGGGCATCACGCAGATTCTCGACTACCGCGAGCTGCGCGGCGTCATCGGCCACGAACTGTCGCACGTCTACAACCGCGACATCCTGATCTCCAGCGTGGCCGGCGCGCTCGCCACCATCATCACGTTCGTCGCCAACCTGGCGCTCTTCATCCCGCTCGGCGGCGACGATGACGACGGCGTCAACCCGGCCGTCCTGCTGCTCATGGTGATCCTCGGCCCGATCGCCGCCTCGGTGATCCAGCTGGCGATCAGCCGCAGCCGCGAGTACCAGGCCGACGCGTCCGGCGCCAGCCTGACCAACGACCCGCTGGCCCTGGCCTCCGCCCTCCGCAAGATCCACTACGGCACGCAGAAGATGCCGCTCCCGCCCAGCGGGCAGCTGACGACCACCGCCCACCTGATGATCGACAACCCGTTCCGGGGTGGCGGCATCGCGTCCCTCTTCTCCACCCACCCGCCCATGGAGGAGCGCGTCCGCCGGCTGGAGCAGATGGCCGCCAACGCCGGCCCCGTCCAGCGCATGTAGCCCCCCTCCCTCGCCCGCGCGGGGCGCCTCCCTCCCCGCGCGGGCCCCTACATGTCCCGCCCGTCCGCTCTCCGCGCGTTGCCCGCTCTCCGCGCGTTGCCCGTTCTTCGCGCGTTGCCCGTTCTTCGCGCGGGCCCTTTCCGCGTCGATCAAGGGCTTTCCCGTCGATCAAGGGCATACGGCCGTGCTTTGATCTCCGATCCACGGCCGTTCGCCCTTGATCGGCGAAAAACTCCTTGATCGCGGACGGTACGTTAGGGACGGATGGGCCGTCGGTCATTACACGGGAGGTCGGCTGTGGCTGCGTTGCGCCAGTACCTAGCGGTGTGGCGAATCCCCGGAGCCCCGGTCCTCCTGATCGTCGGAATCATCGCCCGGCTCGGCATCGGCATGACCACGCTGGCCCTGCTCCTGCTGGTCGAGGACGTCACCGGTCGGTACACGCCGGCCGCCATCGCCGGCGGGATCTACGCGGTCGCCGGCGCCGCGCTCAGCCCCGTCGCGGGGCGCATCGCCGACCGGATCGGGCCGTCCCCCGTACTCCTGGTGACCGGCATCGCCCACCCGGTGGCACTGGCCGTCCTGCTGGTCGCCAGCCGGGCCGAGGCGCTACCGCTCACGTTCGTGGCCTCGGGGGTGGCCGGTGCGACGTACCCGCCGCTGACCGCCGCGATCCGCGGTGCCTGGAACGACCTGACCGAGCCCGGCGGCGGCCGTCATCACCTACGCGGCGCCGCGCTGGCCGCGGAGACCTCGCTGTTCGAGCTGGTTTTCGTGATCGGGCCGCTGCTGGTGGCCGGCTTCGTGCTGGTGTCCAACGCGGCGGCGGCCCTCGTCGGCGCGGCGGTCCTCACCCTCGTGGGCACGGTGACCGTCGCCCGCGGCGCCGCGATGCGCGGCTGGCGCCGCCACCCGCACGACGCGCGGGCGCGCGGGCTCGGGCCGCTGCGGATCGGCGGATTCCCGGCGCTGCTGGTGTGCGTCGCCGGCCTCGGCACCGCCTTCGGCGCCGCCGGAGTGATCGTGCCCGCGTACGCCAGCCGGCATAGCGACGGGGACAGCCTCGGCGGTGTCCTGCTCGCGGTGTGGGCGCTGGGCAGCGCCGCCGGCGGGTTCTGGTTCGGCACCCGTCGGCCGGCGCGCAACCAGGCCCGGCAGTTCGCGTTGCTGCTGGGCGGGGTCGCGGCGTCCTTCGTGCTCTTCAGCGCCATGCCCAGCCCGGTCGCGCTCGGCCTGGCACTGGCCTTCGGCGGAGCCACCATCGCGCCCGCGCTGACCGTGGAGAACAACATGGTCGGGCGGATCGCCCCGGGCAGCATGCTGAACGAGGCGTACACCTGGGTGGTGACCGTGGCGGTGGCGTTCACGGCGGTCGGCGGATCGGTCGCCGGGCTGATCGTGGACCAGCCCGGCGGCGTACCGTGGGCGTTCCTCTTCGCCGGCGCGGCCGTCGGCATGGCCGCGCTAGTCGCCGGCGTGCCCTCCGGCGCGATCGCCCGCGCGGACGCGCACGCCACCGCCCGGATCGACCGGACGCTGGCCGCTACCGGTAATTTGTGAACTGCAGGGCGATCCCGAAGTCCGACTCCTTGAGCAGCGCGATCACGGCCTGCAGGTCGTCCTTCTTCTTGCCGGTGACGCGCAGCTGGTCGCCCTGGATCTGCGCCTGAACGCCCTTGGGGCCCTCGTCGCGGATCTTCTTCCCGATGGCCTTCGCCTTCTCCTGGTCGATGCCCTGGACGATCGTGCAGTCGATCTTGGTGGTCTTGCCGGACGTCCGGGGCTCGCCCGCGTCCAGCGCCTTGAGCGAGATGTTGCGCTTGACCAGCTTGTCCTTGAAGACCTCGAGGGCGGCCTTGGCCCGGTCTTCGGTCTCCGCCTGGAGGCTGACCGCTTCCTCGCCCGACCAGGAGATCTGGGCCCCAGTGCCGCGGAAGTCGAAGCGCGTCGTGAGCTCCTTCTCCGCCTGCCGGAGGGCGTTGTCGACCTCCTGCCGGTCGACCTTGCTGACGATGTCGAACGACGGGTTGGCTGCCATGGTCATGCTCCTGCTTTGCGACGATATGAAGATGTTCTCGGGGCCGTGACATGCCGACCGTACCCGGTTGCGTGATGGGCCGGTGCAACCGCTATCCTTGCTTCCGCTGCCGCGATCGCCGTGGCGGCACGCCCTAGGCGGGTTGCCCGAGCGGCCAATGGGAGCGGACTGTAAATCCGTCGCGAAAGCTACAGAGGTTCGAATCCTCTACCCGCCACTTGCTGGGCAAAAGCCCCCGTCAGCCGACGCTGGCGGGGGCTTTCCCGTTGCCGTCGCCGACCACAGTGGACGCCGCACCCGGGCCTGCGGAGCTGAGGGGCGTAAGTGGCATACAGGGAACGAGCCCTCCGTAACGGACCGATGCGGCGAGCTACGGACAAACGAGACCGAGTGGCGAAGCTCCGCAAATCACGCACAAAAGTGAGTCTTGCTCCGACTTGGAGACGGGAAAATCGGGTCTTTCTCAACACCGCGGACGGGGCTCGCCAACGGGCCCGGGGCTGCGTAAACTCCCGTTGCAGGTGGGGCCCTAATGACTACCTAAGCTTTCGATCAGCCGTTCAGACATGTTTTTGCGCAGTGTGGTTCTTAGCGGCGGATCAGGATGTGTCACGAGCCGTAGGTGTGGCACGATGGGCTTCACCATCTTAGATGGCAGTCACATGCGGTTACCCCGACAGGAGCGTTCGATGCGTGCAGGCAGACTAGGCCGCTTGGCCGGCTTGGCTCTCGCGCTGGCCTTCGCGATCGGCGTGGTCGCGGGGTCTGGCGGGTTCACCACCATGGGGTTCGAATGGAGCGCACCGCTCGCCGGGTTTGAGTGGTCCGTCTCCTCGACTCCCTGATTGGCATGTCTTCGCGGCAGGCGCCCAGACGACGCACGGCCGAGGATGCCTGGTTGATCACGGGCCCACTGGGGCTTTTCGCTGTCATCCTGACGACCGGCTTGGCGCTGGTCGATGACTCCGTCACCGGTAATGATCTCGCCGTAGCGGCTCTGCTGCTGGCGATCACGGTCGGCGTCGAGGTGGTCATCCTTCCCTTCGTCGTACGCCGGGACGGCGTCACCGTCGTGGTCACCGAGATCCCGATGGTGCTGGCGTTCTTCTTCCTGCCACCCGTGGTGGTGGTGCTGGTCTTCACGATCGCCGCGCTGGTGGGTCAGCTGCGCCGCCGGCTCCCGCCCGTCAAGCTCTGGTTCAACGTGGCCAGGGCTGCGGCCGCGACCGCGCTCGCTGGCGTGGTGCTGTTGGCGCTGCCCCCGATGCGGGGCGTCGGGCCGGGCACGTGGGGGATCCTGTTCGCCGCCGTCGCCACGTACACGCTGGCCACCTTCGTCTCGGTGGTCGGCGTCTTCGCCGTCATCCAAGGGCTCGCGGCCGGGCGTGAGGTCGTCCGGACCGGATACCGCATGCTGCTCATGACCGTGGGGGTCAACGTCGCGGTCGGGTTGATCGTGCTGCTCGTCCTCAAGGTGACCCCGTGGTCGGCCCTGCTGGTGCTGGGCCTGGCCGTGGTCATGCTGCTCATGTACCGCTCGTACGCGCAGTTCCTGGGCCAGCACCGCATGCTCTCCGAGCTGTACGACCTGAGCCGGGCGATCGGCAAGGGTGGCCAGGACGGCGGGCTCGCCGACGACCTGCTCTTCCGGGTCCGCGCGTTGGTGCAGGCGGAGTACGCGGCGCTGTGGCTGCCGGCGCAGGGCCGGCACCCTGAGGTGCTGCTCTCCGCCCGGGTCGACGACTCGGGGCTGCTCGACGTCGTGCCGACGCCGGCGCTCGTCCGGGCCCGGGCGCAGGAGGCGGGCGGCCGTACGGTGGCGGCGGGGTCGCGGTTCGAGGCCGACGACGCGCTGCGCCAGGCGCTGCGCGAGAGCGGAGTCAAGGACCTGATCGTCACCCCGCTCCGTTCGGGCAAGGCGGTCATCGGGACGCTCGAGGTGGTCAACCGGCTCGGCGACATCGGCGACTTCACGTCCGGCCACGTCCGCGTGCTGGAGACGATTGCCGCGCACGCCGGCGTCGCGGTGGAAAATTCGCGGCTGGTCGACCGGCTGCGCTACGACGCGTACCACGACGGGCTCACCGCGCTGGCCAACCGGCGGCGGATCACCGAGGCGCTGGAGGAGTCGGTCATCGTCCGGGCGCCCGGCGAGGTGGTCGCGGTGCTGCTCTTCGACGTCGACCGGCTGCGCGACGTGAACGAGTCGCTCGGCCACGCCGCCGGCGACAAGCTGCTCGCCGAGGTCGCCAAGCGGCTGCGCGCGTTCGCCCCGCCGGCGGCCCTGGTGGGCCGGGTGGGTGGCGACGAGTTCGTGGTGACGCTGCGTTCGGAGAGCGCCGACGCGGCCACCCTGCTGGCCGTCGAGCTGCGCGAGCAGGTCCGCGACCCGATCAAGTTCGGCACGCTGACCATCGACGTCGACACAGCCGTCGGCGTCGTCGTACACCCGGATCATGGAAGCGATCCGGCGACGCTGCTGCAGCGGGCCGACGTGGCGACGACCGCCGCGAAGTCCGTGCCCGGTGGGGTGCAGCTCTTCAGCGCCGGCCTGGAGTCGCGGTCGGTGCGCCGGCTGGAGCTGGCCGGCGATCTGCGCCGCGCCCTCGACAACGACGAGCTGGAGGTCTACTTCCAGCCGAAGGTGACGCTGACCGACCGCCGGCTGGTCGGGGTGGAGTGCCTGGCCCGCTGGGAGCATCCGGCGCACGGCGCGGTCGCCCCGGAGGACTTCGTCGCGGTGGCGGAGCACACCGGCCAGCTCGGCCGGCTCACCGAGGCGGTCCTCAAGGAAGGGCTGCGGCGCTGCCGGGAGTGGGCCGACGCGGACCGCCCGCTGTCCGTCGCGGTCAATCTCTCCCCGCGTACGCTGGTCGACCCGGGTTTCCCGGGCCGCGTCGACGCGCTCCTGCGGGAGTACGGCGTGGCGCCCGAGCAGGTGACCTTCGAGATCAAGGAAGACGGCGTCGTCGGCCCGAACGACCGCCCGTTGCCCACCCTACGCCGGCTCCGTGACCTGGGGGTACGGCTGTCGGTGGACGACTTCGGCACCGGGTACTCGTCGCTGTCGTACCTGCGGCGGCTGCCGGTGCACGAGGTGAAGATCGACCGGTCGTTCGTGCAGGGGATGGCGACGGACGCGGGCGATCTGGCGATCGTGCGGGCCGTGGTCGCGCTGTCGTTGCAGTTCGGGCTGACCGTGGTCGCCGAGGGCGTGGAGAGCGAGCTGACGCTCGAGCTGCTCAAGGAGATGGGCTGCGAGATCGGCCAGGGTTTCCTGTTCAGCCGCCCGCTGCCGTACGAGCGGCTGGAGGCGTGGTTCGGCGCCCGCACCGAGGCCGAACCGACGCCGTTGGGCGAGGTCCGCAGGCTGCGCGCCGTGACCTAGACCGCATGCTGCGACACGGCTATCCGATTTCGTGAGGCGGAGGGCGCCGTGTACTCTTACCCAGGCGCACGCGCCCCCTTAGCTCAGTCGGCAGAGCGTCTCCATGGTAAGGAGAAGGTCTACGGTTCGATTCCGTAAGGGGGCTCAGAGGGTCTACTTGACCCATCACGGCGGTGTAGCTCAGATGGCAGAGCAAGCGGCTCATAATCGCTGTGTCGCCGGTTCAAGTCCGGCCACCGCTACGCAAACGTAACGGACGCCACCCCGCTGGCGTCCGCTTCGCGTGTCCGGGTACGCTTGCGTGCCGGTAAACGAGCAAGTCGACGAGGAAGGCACTCCGCCGTGGCTAAGGCGACCGACGTCCGTCCCAAGATCACTATGGCGTGTGTGGAGTGCAAAGAGCGCAACTACATCACGCGCAAGAACCGTCGTAACGACCCGGACCGCATCGAGCTGAAGAAGTTCTGCCCGCGCTGCGGCAAGCACACCGCACACCGCGAGACTCGCTAAGCGGTCATCGGGCTCAGTGCGAGACGCGCTGAGCGCGAGGGCACCCGCTGGCGGTAGGTTCGCTGGCATGCCCTTGGACCTCTCCTTCGTCGGCCGGACATATCCGCCGACCGCTCCGTACCAGGTTGGTCGCGAGAAGATCCGTGAGTTCGCGCGCGCGATCGGCGCGGACGACGCGCTGTACCTCGATCCGGAGGCAGCCCGCGCCGGCGGCTACGCGGATGTCGTGGCGCCACCCACGTTCCCGGTCGTCATCACCATGGCCGCGAGCCGGCAGATCGTCGACGACCCCGAGCTGGGCGTGGACTACAGCCGGGTGGTGCACGGCGAGCAGCGCTTCGCGTACACCCGCGCGGTGGTGGCGGGCGACGAGCTGGTCTGCGTCAACACCATCGAGGAGATCATCTCCCGCGGTGGACACGAGTTCCTGACCACTCGGACCGACGTCACCACGACCGCCGGCGAGCCGGTGGTCAGCGTCTGGTCCAAGCTCGTCGTACGCGGGGAGGGCTGAGATGGATCTGCCGGTGCAGACCTACCGGGTGACCCGCGCGGACCTGGTCCGCTACGCGGGCGCGTCGGGCGACTTCAACCCCATCCACTGGAGCGAGCGGATCGCGACCAAGGTCGGCCTGCCCGGCGTGATCGCGCACGGGATGTTCACCATGGCGCTGGTCGGCCGCGCGGTCACCGCGTGGGCGGGCGCGCCGGACGCGGTGGTGGAGTACAGCGTGCGGTTCTCCCGGCCGGTGCCGGTGCCGGACGACGACGAGGGCACCGAGGTCCAGGTGAGCGGCGTCGTGAAGGGCGAAACCGAGGGCGGCGACACGCGGATCGAGATCACCGCGACCTGTCACGGGGAAAAGGTGCTGTCCCAGGCACGGGCGATCGTCCGTCGTGAAAGTCCTTAGCGGGTACCGGTGTTGGGAAACTCCGGCGGCTACCCGTACACTGGTCCGCCGTGGGGTAGTGACCCCTGCTCGGGTGTGCCCCGAGCGGGGTGACTTCCCGCACAGGGGTGTGGCGCAATTGGCAGCGCAGCGGTCTCCAAAACCGCAGGTTGCAGGTTCGAGTCCTGTCGCCCCTGCGCCTTAGGCCTGACCGGCCCCGGGGTGGGTCCCGCCGGCTCTGCTGGCCGTGGCTCTTCCCGGGTCCGTTGGGCGGCTGATGTGACAACCACCCCCACGGAGGGCGAAGTGGCCGAGAGCAACCGGCGCGACGATGACGCCGCAGACGACGACCTCGACGAGGTCTTCGACGACGCTGTCGACGATGACGCCGACGACGAGCCCGTTTCGGGCGGCGGCGTGGCCACTCGTGCGCGCCCCAAGGCGGAGTCGGACAAGCCCAAGGCCAAGAAGGAAACCGGCCGGGTGGGCATATTCGGCCGGCTCGTGCGGTTTGTCCGCGAGGTCGTGGCGGAGCTGCGTAAGGTCATCTGGCCGACGCGCAAGGAGCTTCTGACCTACACCGCGGTCGTGGTCGTGTTCGTCGCGTTCATGCTGGCGATCGTGGCCGGACTGGACTTCGGGTTCGCCAAGGGCGTGCTGTTCGTCTTCGGCAACCAGGAATAAAGACACACGGAAGTGAGCGAGCGTGCCTGAGTACGACGAGACCGCTGGGACCGCCGACGAGCAGTCCGCGGTGGCGACGGCTGCCAGCGAGCCGGAGTACGCGCCGGTCGCCGAGCCGGACAGCGACTACGACCCGGTCGCCGAGCTGCGGCAGAAGCTGCGCTACGCGCCCGGCGACTGGTACGTGGTGCACTCGTACGCCGGCTACGAGAACAAGGTCAAGACCAACCTCGAGACCCGGATCACGAGCCTCGACATGGAGGAGTACATCTTCCAGGTCGAGGTGCCGACCCGCGAAGAGGTCGAGGTCAAGAACGGCAAGCGCCTCCAGGTGCAGAACAAGGTCTTTCCCGGCTACATCCTGGTCCGGATGGAGCTGACCCCGGAGTCGTACTCCTGCGTGCGCAACACCCCCGGGGTCACCGGCTTCGTGGGCGCGACCGACCGTGCCGACCGCCCCGCGCCGCTGTCGCTCGACGAGGTGCTCAAGTGGCTGGCGCCCGCGGTCGAGACCGAGCAGAAGAAGGCCAAGCCCGAGGTCAAGGTGCTCGACTTCGAGGTGGGCGACTCGGTCACCGTCACCGACGGGGCGTTCGCGTCGCTGCCGGCGACGATCAGCGAGATCAACGCCGATCAGCAGAAGCTCAAGGTGCTGGTGTCGATCTTCGGGCGGGAAACCCCGGTCGAGCTCAACTTCAACCAGGTCGCCAAGATCTAATCGGTCTGCGTTACGCTTGACCGTCGGCCTGTCGGCCGCGCTTGACCGTGCGCGCGTCGATGGCCGTGAGTCTGCCTGAGCCGACCGAAGGTCGGCGAGGATCTCAACAACACGTCACCACACGCCCAGGAAGAGCCATGCCTCCGAAGAAGAAACTCGTCAAGACGTTCACGCTGCAGTTGCCGGCGGGTCAGGCGACCCCGGCACCGCCGGTCGGCCCCGCGCTGGGCCAGCACGGCGTCAACATCATGGAGTTCTGCAAGTCGTACAACGCGCAGACCGAGTCGCAGCGGGGCGACATCGTCCCGGCTGAGATCAGCGTGTACGAGGACCGGTCCTTCACGTTCGTGCTGAAGACCCCGCCCGCCGCCCGGCTGCTGATCAAGGCCGCCGGCGTGCCGAAGGGTTCCGGCACGCCGCACACCGAGAAGGTTGGCTCGGTCACCCGCGCCCAGCTGCGCGAGATCGCCGAGAAGAAGATGTCGGACCTGAACGCCAACGACATCGACCAGGCCGAGAAGATCATCGCCGGCACCGCCCGCTCCATGGGCATCACCGTCAAGGACTGACCGCTGTACGTGGGAGGGTCCGCTCGGGCCCGCCATTGACCACAGGAGAAACGCAGAAATGCCGCACAGCAAGAACTACCGCAAGTCGATCGAGCTGATCGACCGCTCGAAGCTCTACACCCCCGCCGAGGCGATCAAGCTCGCCAAGGAGACCAGCACCGTCAAGTTCGACGCAACGGTCGAGGTCGCTATGCGCCTCGGCGTCGACCCCCGTAAGGCCGACCAGATGGTCCGCGGCACGGTCAACCTGCCGCACGGCACGGGCAAGACCGCCCGCGTGATCGTCTTCGCGGCCGGCGCCAAGGCCGAGGAGGCCGTCGCCGCCGGCGCGGACGAGGTGGGCACCGACGAGCTGGTCGCTCGCATCCAGGAGGGTTGGCTGGACTTCGACGCGGCGATCGCCACGCCGGACCAGATGGCCAAGATCGGCCGGATCGCGCGGATCCTGGGCCCGCGCGGTCTCATGCCGAACCCAAGACCGGCACGGTGACCATGGACGTCACCAAGGCCGTGGCCGACATCAAGGGTGGAAAGATCACCTTCCGGGTGGACAAGCACTCGAACCTGCACCTGATCATCGGCAAAGCCTCCTTCGCGGAGGACAAGCTGATCGAGAACTACGCGGCCGTGCTCGACGAGATCCTGCGCGCCAAGCCCTCTGCCGCCAAGGGCAAGTACCTGAAGAAGGTCACCGTCACCACGACGATGGGCCCCGGTGTGCCGATCGACCCGAACGTGACCAAGAACCTCGTCGAGGTTGCCGACGCCTAAGGCTCTCCACCGTGATCAGGGCGTCCCCTCAGGGACGTCCTGATCACGGATTTGGTGGGGGGCGCGAAACCGCGTACCCTTGCCGGCGAAGTACCACCCGAAGACCGCTGGTTACCGCGCTCCGGCGCGGTCGAAGGTCCCGCTTCGACGGGCATCCCGCGCAGGGCGGTGTACAAGCGTGACGCTCCGTGTCCCGCCCCGTGCGCCCCTGCGCCGGGGCGTTTCTCGTTGCCGGGCCTTGGACCACCAGCCTGGCGCAACGAGAGAGGAGGGACATGGCGGACAAGCCGGTTCGAGCCGACAAAGCCACCGCCGTCGCCGAGCTCACCGAGCACTTCCGCAACGCGGAGGCGACCGTGCTGACCGAGTACCGCGGCCTGACGGTCGCGCAGCTCACCCAGCTGCGGCGCTCGCTGGGCCAGACCGCGACGTACTCGGTCGCGAAGAACACGCTGGCCAAGCGCGCCGCGACGGAGGCGGGCATCAGCGGCCTCGACGAGCTGTTCTCCGGTCCTACCGCGCTCACCTTCGTCTCCGGCGATGTCGTGGAGGCGGCGAAGGGCCTGCGTGAGTTCGCGAAGGCCAACCCGGCTCTGGTCATCAAGGGCGGCGTGTTCGAGGGCAAGGCGATCTCGGCTACCGAGGTCAGCAAGCTCGCCGACCTCGAGTCCCGTGAGGTGCTGCTGGCCAAGCTGGCCGGCGCCATGAAGGCGAACCTGAGCAAGGCCGCGGCCGTGTTCCAGGCTCCGCTGACCAAGACCGCCCGTCTGGCGGCTGCTCTGCAGGACAAGCGCGAAAAGGAACAGGCCGCCTGATTCGCGGCCGCGACGCAAACAACTAAGGAAGGACGCCAGACACCATGGCGAAGCTCAGCACCGACGAGCTGCTCGACGCGTTCAAGGAGATGACGCTGATCGAGCTCTCGGACTTCGTGAAGCAGTTCGAGGACACGTTCGACGTTCAGGCCGCCGCACCGGTCGCCATCGCGGCCGCCGGCCCGGCCGCCGCCGCGGCGCCGGTCGAGGAGGAGCAGGACGAGTTCGACGTCATTCTCGAGGGCGACGGCGGCAAGAAGATCCAGGTCATCAAGGTCGTGCGCGAGCTGACCGGCCTGGGCCTCAAGGAGGCCAAGGACGTGGTCGAGGCCGCGCCGAAGGCCATCCTGGAGAAGGTGAACAAGGAGAGCGCCGAGAAGGCCAAGGCCAAGCTCGAGGCCGAGGGCGCGAAGGTTACTCTCAAGTAAATTCAGCGCGTTGCGAAGAGGCTCCCTATGGGGGCCTCTTCGTCATTTCTGCCCAAAATTCGGACGTGGCGGCGATCACGCGAGTCCGACCCGCGGCAGAACCCTTGACGCAGCGTTTGCTGGCAGGCACGCTGACATCAGCAAGTCCTTCCGCGCTTGCAACGGCCACCGGCTGGGGCTGGAGTTTTGGGAGATCGCAGGGATTGCGTGATCGCAATGCTCCGGATCGGGTCGGCACCGGGGTTGCGCGCCGCGTTCTGAGCGGGCTGGAGGCGCCGTGAGGCGCCATGAAGCACGTTCCGCCGCGCGCTGCCGTGGTGGGCTGGACAGCGGTTAGCCGTTCGGCTACACTGCTAGTTTGCGCTGCCTTCCGACTTTAGCCCTGCCCGGAATGTCCGAAACTGGCCGTCCGGATCGGGTCCAGTCGGGGTGCGCGCGCAACGGCCGTTTTGCAGCACCGGTCCTCGGAAGGACGCATCTTGGCAGCTTCCCGCCCTGCGAAGACCAGTCGTACGTCGAGCGCTTTCGCTCCCCGCCGGATTTCATTCGGCAGGATCACCGAACATCTTGAGGTCCCCAACCTCCTTGCCATCCAGACCGAGTCGTTCGACTGGCTGGTGGGCAACGAGGCCTGGCAGGGCCGGTCGGCTGATGACCCGCACGCCCGCTCAGGTCTCGCGGAGATCCTCGACGAGATTAGTCCAATTGAGGACTTCTCGGGCACCATGTCCCTTTCCTTCTCCGCACCGCGCTTCGACGAGGTCAAAGCCTCGATCGAGGAGTGCAAGGAGAAGGACCTGACCTACTGCGCTCCGCTCTTCGTCACCGCGGAGTTCACCAACAACACCACTGGCGAGATCAAGAGCCAGACGGTGTTCATGGGTGACTTCCCGATGATGACGCCCAAGGGCACGTTCATCATCAACGGGACCGAGCGCGTCGTGGTCAGCCAGCTCGTCCGCTCCCCGGGCGTCTACTTCGACAAGCAGCCGGACAAGACGTCCGACCGCGACCTGTCCAGCGTCAAGGTCATCCCGAGCCGGGGTGCCTGGCTGGAGTTCGACATCGACAAGCGCGACACCGTCGGTGTCCGTATCGACCGCAAGCGCCGCCAGGCCGTCACCGTCCTGCTCAAGGCGATCGGCTGGACCAACGAGCAGATCCGCGAGCGGTTCGGCTGGTCCGAGCTGATGATGACCACCTTGGAGAAGGACCACATCGCCGGCCAGGACGAGGCGCTGTTGGACATCTACCGCAAGCTGCGCCCTGGGGAGCCGCCGACGCGGGAGAACGCCCAGACCCTGCTCGACAACCTCTTCTTCAACCCGAAGCGGTACGACGTCGCCAAGGTCGGTCGTTACAAGTTCAACAAGAAGCTCGAGGTCGCCATCCCGATCACCACGGGGACGCTGACCGTCGAGGACATCGTTGCCACGGTCGAGTACCTTGCCCGCCTGCACGCGGGCGAGGATGGCTACGAGGCCGATGACATCGACCACTTCGGCAACCGTCGCCTGCGCACCGTCGGCGAGCTGATCCAGAACCAGGTTCGGGTCGGCCTGTCCCGCATGGAGCGCGTCGTCCGCGAGCGGATGACCACGCAGGACGTCGAGGCGATCACGCCGCAGACCCTGATCAACATCCGCCCGGTGGTGGCGGCGATCAAGGAGTTCTTCGGTACGTCGCAGCTGTCCCAGTTCATGGACCAGACCAACCCTCTGGCGGGCCTGACCCACCGCCGGCGCCTCTCCGCGCTGGGCCCCGGTGGTCTGTCCCGTGAGCGGGCCGGCTTCGAGGTCCGTGACGTACACCCGTCCCACTACGGCCGGATGTGCCCGATCGAGACGCCGGAAGGCCCCAACATCGGCCTGATCGGCGCGCTGTCCACGTTCGGGCGGGTCAACCCGTTCGGGTTCATCGAGACGCCGTACCGGAAGGTCGACAATGGCCGGGTCACCGACCAGATCGACTACCTGACGGCGGACGAAGAGGACCGGTTCGTCAAGGCCCAGGCCAACGCGCCGCTGAAGTCGGATGGCACGTTCGCCGAGGACCGGGTCCTGGTCCGCCGGAAGGGCGGCGAGGTCGACTACGTCACGCCGGCCGCGGTGGACTACATGGACGTCTCGCCGCGCCAGATGGTGTCGGTCGCGACCGCCATGATCCCGTTCCTCGAGCACGACGACGCCAACCGGGCCCTGATGGGCGCCAACATGCAGCGCCAGGCGGTGCCGCTGGTCAAGGCCGAGTCGCCGCTGGTTGGCACGGGCATGGAGTACCGGGCCGCCGTCGACGCCGGTGACGTCGTCGTCGCCGAGTTCGGTGGTGTGGTCGAGGACCTGTGCGCCGACTACGTAACGGTGCACCAGGACGACGGCCACCGCCGCACCTACCTGCTGCACAAGTTCCGCCGCTCCAACGCCGGCTCCTGCGTCAACCAGAAGCCGGTCGTCTTCGAGGGCGACCGCATCGAGGCCGGCCAGGTCATCGCCGACGGTCCCTGCACCGACGAGGGCGAGATGGCGCTCGGGCGTAACCTGCTCGTCGCGTTCATGCCGTGGGAGGGCCACAACTACGAGGACGCGATCATCCTGTCGCAGCGCCTCGTGCAGCAGGACGTGCTCACCTCGATCCACATCGAGGAGCACGAGGTCGACGCCCGCGACACCAAGCTCGGTCCGGAGGAGATCACCCGCGACATCCCGAACGTCAGCGAGGAAATGCTCGCCGACCTCGACGAGCGCGGCATCATCCGGATCGGTGCGGAGGTCGTCCCCGGCGACATCCTGGTCGGCAAGGTCACGCCCAAGGGCGAGACCGAGCTGACCCCGGAGGAGCGGCTGCTTCGCGCGATCTTCGGCGAGAAGGCGCGCGAGGTCCGCGACACCTCGCTGAAGGTGCCGCACGGCGAGACCGGCACGGTCATCGGCGTACGGACGTTCTCCCGCGAGGACGGCGACGAGCTGCCCCCGGGCGTCAACGAGCTGGTCCGGGTCTACGTGGCCCAGAAGCGCAAGATCCAGGACGGTGACAAGCTCGCCGGTCGTCACGGCAACAAGGGCGTCATCTCCAAGATCCTGCCGGTCGAGGACATGCCGTTCCTGGAGGACGGCACGCCGGTCGACATCGTGCTCAACCCGCTGGGTGTGCCGAGCCGGATGAACATCGGCCAGGTCCTGGAGACCCACCTCGGGTGGGTGGCCAAGACCGGTTGGAAGATCGACGGCGAGGACGCGGACTGGAAGCGGGCGCTCAAGGCGATCGGCGCCGAAGAGTCGGTGCCGGACACCAACGTGGCGACGCCGGTCTTCGACGGCGCCAAGGAGGCCGAGATCACCGGCCTGCTGGCCAGCTCCCTGCCCAACCGCGACGGCGTCCAGCTCGTCGGCGGCTCGGGCAAGGCCCAGCTGTTCGACGGCCGCTCCGGTGAGCCGCTGCCGGACCCGATCGCGGTCGGCTACATCTACATCCTGAAGCTCAACCACCTGGTCGACGACAAGATCCACGCACGCTCGACCGGGCCGTACTCGATGATCACGCAGCAGCCGCTGGGTGGTAAGGCGCAGTTCGGTGGCCAGCGCTTCGGTGAGATGGAGTGCTGGGCGATGCAGGCGTACGGAGCCGCGTACGCGCTGCAGGAGCTGCTGACGATCAAGTCCGACGACGTGCTCGGCCGCGTGAAGGTCTACGAGGCCATCGTCAAGGGCGAAAACATCCCCGAGCCTGGCATCCCCGAGTCGTTCAAGGTGCTTCTCAAGGAGCTGCAGTCGCTGTGCCTCAACGTCGAGGTGCTCTCCAGCGACGGCGTGGCTCTGGAGATGCGCGAGACGGACGACGAGGTCTTCCGGGCTGCGGAGGAGTTGGGCATCGACCTGTCTCGGCGTGAGCCAAGCAGCGTCGAGGAAGTGTGAGGTGGTGGGTCGGCGGCCCCCGCTGACCCACCCATCAGCTGGCAAGAGATACGACACGACTCGAGGGACATAAATTGCTCGACGTCAACTTCTTCGACGAGTTGCGGATCGGCCTGGCGACCGCGGACGACATCCGTCAGTGGTCGCACGGCGAGGTAAAGAAGCCCGAGACGATTAACTACCGCACGCTCAAGCCGGAAAAGGACGGGCTCTTCTGCGAGAAGATCTTCGGTCCGCAGCGGGACTGGGAGTGCTACTGCGGTAAGTACAAGCGGGTGCGCTTCAAGGGCATCATCTGTGAGCGCTGCGGCGTCGAGGTGACCCGATCCAAGGTGCGCCGCGAGCGGATGGGCCACATCGAGCTGGCCGCGTCGGTCACGCACATCTGGTACTTCAAGGGTGTGCCGAGCCGCCTCGGTTACCTGCTCGACCTGGCGCCGAAGGACCTCGAAAAGATCATCTACTTCGCGTCGTACGTGGTGACCGGGGTGGACACCGAGGCCCGCCACCGCGACATGTCGACGATCGAAAACGAGATCCTCGCCGAGAAGCGGCAGTCGGAAAACAGCCGCGACTCCGAGATCGAGAAGCGCGCCGCCAAGCTCGAGGCCGACCTGGCCGAGCTGGAGGCCGAGGGCGCCAAGGCGGACGTGCGGCGCAAGGTCAAGGAGGCTGGCGAGCGCGAGATGCGCCAGATCCGTGACCGGGCGCAGCGCGAGATCGACCGGCTCGACGAGGTGCTCGACACGTTCCGGAAGCTGGACCCGAAGCAGCTGGTCACCGACGAGCTGCTGTACCGCGAGCTGCGCGACCGGTTCGGCGAGTACTTCAAGGGCGGCATGGGCGCCGAGGCGATCAAGGCCCTGTTGGAAAACATGGACCTCGACGCCGAGGCGGACAACCTCCGCGAGATCATCCGGTCCGGCAAGGGCCAGCGGAAGATCCGGGCGCTCAAGCGGCTCAAGGTCGTCGCGGCGTTCCTGAACACCCGCAACTCGCCGCTCGGCATGGTGCTCGACTGCGTTCCGGTGATCCCGCCGGACCTGCGGCCGATGGTGCAGCTGGACGGTGGCCGCTTCGCGACCTCCGACCTGAACGACCTGTACCGCCGTGTGATCAACCGGAACAACCGGCTCAAGCGCCTGATCGACCTGGGCGCGCCCGAGATCATCGTCAACAACGAGAAGCGGATGCTGCAGGAGGCCGTCGACGCGCTGTTCGACAACGGCCGCCGCGGGCGTCCGGTCACCGGCCCGGGCAACCGGCCGCTGAAGTCGCTGTCCGACATGCTCAAGGGCAAGCAGGGCCGCTTCCGGCAGAACCTGCTCGGTAAGCGCGTCGACTACTCCGGTCGTTCCGTGATCGTCGTCGGCCCGCAGCTGAAGCTGCACCAGTGCGGTCTGCCCAAGCAGATGGCGCTGGAGCTCTTCAAGCCGTTCGTGATGAAGCGCCTGGTCGATCTCAACCACGCGCAGAACATCAAGTCCGCCAAGCGGATGGTCGAGCGGCAGCGGCCGGTGGTGTGGGACGTCCTGGAGGAGGTCATCGGGGAGCACCCGGTGCTGCTCAACCGGGCGCCGACGCTGCACCGTCTGGGCATCCAGGCGTTCGAGCCGCAGCTGGTCGAGGGCAAGGCGATCCAGATCCACCCGCTCGTCTGCACCGCGTTCAACGCGGACTTCGACGGCGACCAGATGGCCGTACACGTGCCGCTGTCCGCCGAGGCGCAGGCCGAGGCGCGGATCCTGATGCTGTCGTCGAACAACATCCTCAAGCCGGCCGACGGCAAGCCGGTCACCATGCCCACCCAGGACATGGTCATCGGCCTGTACCACCTGACCCACCTCAAGCCCGAGGGCGCGGGGAAGGGCCGGGAGTTCAGCTCGGACGCCGAGGCGCGGATGGCCTTCGACAACGGTGAGCTGGGTCTGGGTGCTCCCATCCGGATCCGGCTGCGGGGCGTCGTCGAGGTCGACAACGGCATCGGCGGGCCGAAGTGGACCGCCCCCGAGGGTGGACGCCCGGCGAGCAGCTGATCGTGGAGACCACGCTGGGCCGGGCTCTCTTCAACGAGACCCTGCCGCAGGGCTACCGGTACGTGAACTACGAGATCCGCAAGAGCCAGTTGTCGGCGATCGTCAACGACCTGGCCGAGCGGTTCCCGAAGGTTGCCCTGGCGGCCACGCTCGACGCGCTCAAGGAGGCCGGCTTCCACTGGGCCACCTGGTCCGGCGTGACGATCGGCATGGAAGACGTCATCCCGCCGGCGCGCAAGCCCGAGATCATGGAGCGGTACGAGAAGGAAGCCGACCGGATCGACAAGCAGTACCAGCGTGGCCTGATGACCGCCGAGGAGCGTCGCGGCGAGCTCATCGAGATCTGGACCAAGGCGACCAACGAGGTCTCCAAGGAGATGGAAACCTCGCTGCCGCAGGAAAACCCGTTGTGGGTCATGATCAACTCGGGTGCCCGCGGTAACCTGCTCCAGCTCCGGCAGATCGCGGCGATCCGCGGCCTGGTGGCCAACCCCAAGGGTGAGATCATCCCGCGGCCGATCAAGTCCAGCTACCGCGAGGGCCTGTCCGTGGTGGAGTACTTCATCTCCACCCACGGTGCCCGCAAGGGTCTGGCCGACACCGCGCTGCGTACCGCCGACTCGGGTTACCTGACCCGGCGTCTGGTGGACGTGTCGCAGGACGTGATCATCCGCGAGGAGGACTGCGGCACCGATCGGGCCATCCCGATGCAGGTCGGCGAGCACATCAACAGTGAGCTGGTGGTGCACGAGCACGCCGAGACCGGCGTGCACGCCCGTACCCTGGCGGACGACATCAAGGGTGCCGACGGCTCGCTGGTCGCCCAGCGCGGTGTCGACCTCAACTCGATCATCGTCGACAAGCTGGTCGCCGCCGGTGTGGAGACCGTCCGGGTGCGCAGCGTGCTCACCTGCGAGTCGAAGCTGGGCGTCTGCGCGGCCTGCTACGGCCGTTCGCTGCCGACCGGCAAGACCGTCGACGTCGGCGAGGCGGTCGGCATCATCGCCGCCCAGTCCATCGGTGAGCCGGGTACGCAGCTGACGATGCGTACCTTCCACACCGGTGGTGTCGCCGGTGAGGACATCACCCAGGGTCTGCCGCGTGTGCAGGAGATCTTCGAGGCGCGCGTGCCCAAGGGCAAGGCGCCGATCGCCGACACCCCCGGCCGGATCCGGATCGAAGACGGCGAGCGGTCGCGGAAGATCATCATCGTGCCGGACGACGGCAGCGAAGAGATCGTCCACGACAAGATCTCCAAGCGGGTACGCCTGCGTGCGCACGACGGGGATCACGTCGAGGTCGGCGAGAAGCTCACCGAGGGCACGATCGACCCGCACGAGCTGCTCCGCATCCTCGGTCCGCGCGCGGTCCAGGTCCACCTGACCCAGGAGGTCCAGGAGGTCTACCGCTCGCAGGGCGTGCTCATCCACGACAAGCACATCGAGATCATCATTCGGCAGATGCTGAAGCGGGTCACGGTGATCGACTCGGGTGCCACCGAGTTCCTGCCGGGTGTGCTGGTCGACCGGGCCGTCTTCGAGTCGGAAAACCGCCGGCTCGTGGCCGAGGGCGGCGAGCCCGCCGCCGGTCGTCCGGTCCTCATGGGCATCACCAAGGCGTCGCTGGCGACCGACTCCTGGCTCTCGGCGGCCTCCTTCCAGGAGACCACCCGGGTGCTGACCGACGCGGCGATCAACGCGCGTAGCGACTCGCTGATCGGTCTGAAGGAGAACGTCATCATCGGCAAGCTCATCCCGGCCGGTACGGGCATCAGCAAGTACCGCAACATCCGGGTCGAGCCGACCGAGGAGGCCAAGGCCAAGGTGTACTCGATGACCGGGTACCCCGAGACCGACTACGGCTTCGGGCCGGCCAGCGGGCAGGCCGTGCCGCTGGACGACTTCGACTTCGGGTCGTACCGGTAAGTCTGTTAGTTCGTTGTTGGTTCGAGGTGCCCCGTACCGATCCCGGTGCGGGGCGCCTCGCGCTTTGTAGGGTGGTGTGGTGACCACGTCGCCCGTACTGCGCCATCCGCTCGACCCGGAGCCGGTGCGCTCGACGAAGGCGGGTGCGGTGTTCGCGCTGGGCCTCGTCGCGCTGCTCACCGGGCCGCTGGTGGGCGGCGTGGTGCCGGCCAGCATCGCGCTCGTCCTCGCGACGCAGGCGCGCCGCGAGGCGTACTCGTCGGGTGGTTATCTGACCGGGAGCGCGTGGCTGCGCCGCGGTGAAAGGCTCGCCTGGGCGGGCCTCGCGCTGGCCGCCACCGCGGTGGTCATCGCGATCGTGATCGGCGTCGTCGACTTCGCGACCGCGCCCACTGGGCAGGACTTCGGTCCCACGGTCGACTAGCGTGGCGACGTGACCGTCCCTCCACCACCGCGTGAGGCGTGGCTGACGCCTCGGCGGGTCGAGCCTGTGCCGGGCACGCCCTTCGCGGTCGTCCACCTCAATGTCCCGCCGGTTACGTCCGGGCTCGCCGTGGGGGCGCTCGTGGCCGGGATCGGGTCGGTGCTGGTCTCGCTGGTGGTGTCGTGCTTCGGGCTGCTGGGCGCGCAGGACGGCTGGGGAGCCTGGGTGGCCGGGGCGTTCGCGCTGATCTCCGGGCTGGCCGGGGCGGCGGCGGTCGCACTGGGCATGCTCGGGCTGCGCCAGATCCGCCGAGCGGCCCCACCGCCGGCGGTACGGTTCACCGGGCGCGGGCTGGCGATCGCGGGCATCGTGTGCGGCGCCACCGGCCTGGCCATCACCGTGATCGGCTTCGCCGCGTCCCTAGCCATCCAACTAGCCTCATAGCTCTCTCCTGCGCCCCTCCTTGCCCTCTCCTGCCCCTCGTGCCCCCTCGTGCCCCTCTTCTGCGTCGATCAAGGGCAAACGGTCGTGCTTTGATCTCTTTTCCACGGCCGTTTGCCCTTGATCGACGCAGAAGTCCTTGATCGGCGTGGAGGCCGTGCCGGGTTGGGTGCCGCTGGATGGCGGGCGCGGTCTCGGCGGGGGTGCTTTCCGGGCTGGCGGTGGTGCTGGGGTGGGGAGCGGCTCGGATGGAGCAGGCGGTGTGGGGTGCACGGCGCTCCCGATTGACGGCACGGCGGGCGGCGCGCTAGTTGGGCGCCCCGCTTGGGCGATTTGGCGTGAGTGGGGCGCCCCTGCTGTCGCCTGGGAGGGAGTAGGGGCGCCCCACTCAGCTCGGGGCGCCCAACAGGGGCGCCCTACTCACGGCCAGGCGTGCCGAGCCACCGGCCTGGCGACCCGCCCGACCCTGTTGTGCGCCGATCAAGGATTTCCGCGTCGATCAAGGGCAAACGGTCGTGGTTTAGAGATCAAAGCACGGCCGTTTGCCCTTGATCGACGCGGTGGGGCGGGATGGCGGCGGGGCGGTGCGGTGGGGGTGGGGTGAGGTGGGGAGGGGCGGGATGGCGCGTTACACTTGGGGTCGGAGTTGCCGAGCGTGGGCCAGCGGGTCTCGTTTTGACCTGTGCGCTCACGGTGGGTACTCTTTCCCCTCGTGCCCGGGCCTGCCCGGGCAATCCGTGCGTGCGCCCCTCAGGTGCGGCGCAGCGGGGACAACGAGACAACCTGGTGCACGTGCCAGCGCGCACCGGAACCGTGTGCCGGACGACACGCCCGACCGCGGGTGCCGGAGACGCCCGTGAGGGCTGACCCGGGACACAACAGAAGGCACACAGACGCAGAAGCAAGGGAGCGGAGAAACCCGGTGCCCACGATCCAGCAGCTGGTCCGCAAGGGCCGGCAGGCCAAGACGAGCAAGACCAAGACCCCGGCGCTGAAGGGGAGCCCTCAGCGGCGCGGGGTGTGCACGCGTGTGTACACCACCACCCCGAAGAAGCCGAACTCGGCGCTGCGCAAGGTCGCTCGTGTGAAGCTGAGCAGCCAGATCGAGGTGACCGCGTACATCCCCGGTGTTGGCCACAACCTGCAGGAGCACTCGATCGTGCTCGTGCGCGGCGGCCGGGTGAAGGACCTCCCGGGCGTGCGTTACAAGATTGTCCGCGGTTCGCTGGACACCCAGGGCGTCCGCAACCGTAAGCAGGCGCGCAGCCGCTACGGCGCGAAGAAGGAGAAGAGCTGATATGCCGCGTAAGGGCCCCGCGCCGCGCCGGCCGCTGGTCGCCGATCCGGTGTACAACTCACCGCTGGTCACCCAGTTGGTCAACAAGATCCTGATGCGCGGCAAGCGCCAGCTCGCCGAGCGTGTGGTGTACGGCGCGCTGGAGGGTTGCCGGGAGAAGACCGGCACCGACCCGGTCGTCACCCTCAAGCGGGCGATGGACAACGTGAAGCCGACCCTCGAGGTCCGCAGCCGCCGTGTCGGTGGCGCGACCTACCAGGTGCCGGTCGAGGTCCGTCCGACCCGGGCGACCACCCTGGGCCTGCGCTGGCTGGTGCAGTACTCCAAGGCCCGCCGCGAGAAGACCATGATCGAGCGGCTGCAGAATGAGCTGCTCGACGCGAGCAACGGCCTCGGCGCTTCGGTGAAGCGGCGCGAGGACACGCACAAGATGGCGGAGTCCAACAAGGCTTTCGCCCACTACCGCTGGTAACCCCAGCACCCCGACGAGACGACGAAGTAGGGATTACCGTGGCTGCCGCCGACAACGCGCTTGCCAAGCTCCGCAACATCGGCATCATGGCGCACATCGATGCCGGTAAGACGACCACGACTGAGCGGATCCTGTTCTACACCGGCATCACGTACAAGATCGGTGAGGTCCACGAGGGCGCCGCCGTCATGGACTGGATGGAGCAGGAGCAAGAGCGGGGCATCACCATCACCTCGGCCGCCACCAAGGTCGAGTGGAAGGGTCACCCGATCAACATCATCGACACCCCGGGCCACGTCGACTTCACGGTCGAGGTGGAGCGCAACCTGCGGGTGCTCGACGGTGCGATCGCGGTGTACGACGGCGTGGCCGGCGTGGAGCCGCAGACCGAGAACGTGTGGCGCCAGGCGGACAAGTACAACGTTCCCCGGATGTGCTTCGTCAACAAGCTCGACCGGACCGGCGCGGACTTCTTCCGCTGCGTGCAGATGATGATCGACCGGCTGAACGCCACCCCGCTGGTGCTGCAGATCCCGATCGGGCTCGAAGGCGACCACATCGGCGTCGTCGACCTGATCGGCATGCGCGCGCTGACCTGGCGTGGTGAGACCCAGAAGGGCGAGGACTACGCGATCGAGGAGATCCCGGCCGGCCTCGCCGACGATGCCGCCGAGTGGCGCGAGAAGCTGATCGAGACGCTCGCCGACGTTGACGACACTGTCATGGAGAAGTACCTCGAGGGTGAGGAGCTCTCCGCCGAGGCGATCAAGGCGGGCATCCGGCGGGCCACCGTCGCAGGCAAGGCCAACCCGGTGCTGTGCGGTTCCGCGTTCAAGAACAAGGGCATCCAGCCGATGCTCGACGCGGTGATCGACTTCCTGCCCTCGCCGCTGGACATCCCGGCGATCGAGGGTACGGCGACCGACGGTGAGACGCCGTTGCTGCGCAAGCCGTCGATGAGCGAGCCGTTCTCCGCGCTGGCCTTCAAGATCCAGACGGACAAGCACCTCGGCAAGCTCACCTACGTCCGGCTCTACTCGGGCAAGCTCGAATCCGGTTCCCAGGTGATTAACTCCACCAAGGACCGCAAAGAGCGCATCGGCAAGATCTACCAGATGCACGCCAACAAGCGGGAAGAGCGTGCCACGGCGCAGGCCGGCGACATCATCGCGGTACAGGGCTCAAGCAGACCACCACTGGTGACACGCTGTGCGACCCGACCAACCCGGTGATCCTGGAGTCGATGACGTTCCCTGAGCCGGTCATCCAGGTGGCGATCGAGCCGAAGACCAAGGCCGACCAGGAGAAGCTGGGCACCGCGATCCAGCGCCTGGCCGAAGAGGACCCGACGTTCCGCGTCGCCAACGACGAGGAGACCGGTCAGACGGTCATCTCCGGTATGGGCGAGCTGCACCTCGACATCCTGGTCGACCGGATGCGCCGGGAGTTCAACGTCGAGGCCAACATCGGCAAGCCTCAGGTGGCGTACCGCGAGACCATCCGCCGGAAGGTGGACAAGGTCGAGTACACGCACAAGAAGCAGACGGGCGGCTCCGGCCAGTACGCGAGCGTCGTCGTCAGCCTTGAGCCGCTGCCGCTGGAGACCGACGCGCCGACGTACGAGTTCCAGAACTCGGTCACCGGTGGTCGCATCCCGAAGGAGTTCATCCCCTCGGTCGACGCCGGTGCCCAGGACGCCATGCAGTACGGCATCCTCGCCGGTTACCCGCTGGTGGGCGTGAAGCTCACGCTGCTGGACGGGAAGTACCACGAGGTCGACTCGTCCGAAATGGCGTTCAAGATCGCTGGCTCGATGGTGCTCAAGGAGGCCGCCCGCAAGGCCGACCCGGCGCTGCTCGAGCCGATGATGGCCGTTGAGGTCACCACTCCTGAGGAGAACATGGGTGACGTCATCGGCGACCTCAACTCCCGCCGGGGCATCATCCAGGCGATGGAAGAGCGCGGGGTGCCCGCGTCGTCCGCGCCCTGGTTCCCCTGTCGGAGATGTTCGGCTACGTCGGCGACCTGCGGTCGAAGACCCAGGGCCGGGCGAGCTACAGCATGCAGTTTGACTCCTACGCCGAGGTTCCCCAGAACGTGGCGAAGGAGATCATCGCGAAGGCGACGGGCGAGTAGCCCAAGAACTGCGCCAGACCGGGCCTGATGGCCGCACAGTTGCAAGACCAAGCGTACGAACCAAGAAGTCCACAGGAGGACACCAGTGGCGAAGGCGAAGTTCGAGCGGACTAAGCCGCACGTCAACATCGGCACCATTGGTCATATCGACCACGGTAAGACGACGCTGACCGCGGCCATCACCAAGGTCCTGCACGACAAGATGCCCACCCTCAACCCGTACACGCCGTTCGACGAGATCGACAAGGCGCCGGAGGAGAAGGCCCGCGGCATCACGATCTCGATCGCTCACGTCGAGTACCAGACTGAGGCGCGGCACTACGCGCACGTTGACTGTCCTGGTCACGCCGACTACATCAAGAACATGATCACCGGTGCCGCGCAGATGGACGGCGCGATCCTGGTCGTGGCCGCCACCGACGGCCCGATGCCGCAGACCAAGGAGCACGTGCTCCTGGCCCGCCAGGTCGGCGTTCCCTACATCGTCGTGGCGCTCAACAAGAGCGACATGGTCGAGGACGAGGAGCTCCTTGAGCTCGTCGAGCTCGAGGTCCGTGAGCTGCTGTCCATCTACGAGTTCCCGGGCGACGACCTGCCGGTCGTGCGCGTCTCGGCGCTCAAGGCGCTCGAGGGCGACGCGGAGTGGACCGAGAAGCTCATGGAGCTGATGAACGCGGTCGACACCGCGATCCCGCAGCCGGAGCGCGAGGTCGAGAAGCCGTTCCTGATGCCGATCGAGGACGTCTTCACGATCACCGGTCGCGGCACCGTGGTGACCGGTCGCGCCGAGCGTGGCGTGCTGAAGCCGAACGAGGAAGTCGAGATCGTCGGCATTCGCGAGAAGTCGATCAAGACCACCTGCACCGGCATCGAGATGTTCCGCAAGCTGCTCGACGAGGCCCGCGCTGGCGAGAACGTCGGTCTGCTGCTGCGTGGTGTGAAGCGTGAGGACGTCGAGCGGGGCATGGTTGTCATCAAGCCCGGCACGACCACGCCGCACACCGAGTTCGAGGGCCAGGTTTACATCCTGTCCAAGGAGGAGGGCGGCCGTCACACGCCGTTCTTCCAGAACTACCGGCCGCAGTTCTACTTCCGCACCACGGACGTCACCGGCGTCGTCACGCTGCCCGAGGGCACCGAGATGGTCATGCCGGGCGACAACACCTCGATGACCGTGAAGCTGATCCAGCCCATCGCCATGGACCAGGGTCTGAAGTTCGCGATCCGCGAGGGTGGCCGTACGGTCGGCGCCGGCCAGGTTACCAAGATCATCAAGTGAACTGAGTAACCCCGATTAGACCTGCCGTGCGGTAGTACGGCATACTAGTCAGGTTGCGCTTTTGCGGGGTGGCCGGCTGCTGCCGTTCGTAACGATAAACAGCAGCCGGCCATCCTCGCGGGTGGCCGGGGTGTGTTGACACGCCCGGTGCCTTGACCCCCGCACCAACCAGGATCGGCCCCAGATATGGGGCGGAGTCTGGCCACAGGGCGCGACACGCCCGACCGCGGGGGTCGGCCAAACAGCGGCATCGCGAGAGAAGGAACAGAAGCCACCATGGCGGGACAGAAGATCCGCATCCGGCTCAAGGCCTATGACCACGAGGTCGTCGACTCCTCGGCTCGGAAGATCGTGGAGACGGTGACCCGTACCGGTGCTCAGGTCGCGGGCCCGGTGCCGCTGCCGACCGAGATCAACCGTTTCTGCGTGATCCGGTCGCCGCACAAGTACAAGGATTCGCGCGAGCACTTCGAGATGCGCACGCACAAGCGTCTGATCGACATCATCGACCCGACCCCCAAGACGGTCGACTCGCTCATGCGCCTCGACCTGCCGGCTGGCGTCGACATCGAGATCAAGCTGTAGGGACTGCGAACTCATGGACAGGCAAGTGAAGGGCATCCTGGGCGCCAAGCTCGGCATGACCCAGGTCTGGGACAACAACAAGGTTGTCCCGGTGACCGTGGTGCAGGCCGGCCCGTGCGTCGTGACCCAGGTGCGCACCGCGGACAAGGACGGCTACGCCGCCATCCAGCTCGCGTTCGGCGCTGTTGACCCGCGCAAGGTGAACAAGCCCCGGACCGGCCACTTCGAGAAGGCCGGCACGGCGCCGCGGCGACACATCGTCGAGCTGCGCACGACCGACGCGAGCGAGTACGAGCTCGGCCAGGAGGTCACCGTCGAGTCGTTCGAGGCGGGCGCCCCGATCGACGTCACCGGTCGTACCAAGGGCAAGGGCTTCGCCGGCGTCATGAAGCGGCACGGCTTCCACGGCCTCCGCGCGAGCCACGGTGTGGAGCGGAAGCACCGCTCGCCCGGCTCGATCGGCGCCTGCGCGACCCCGGGTCGCGTCTTCAAGGGCGTACGGATGGCCGGCCGGATGGGTGGCGTGCGGTACACCGCGCAGAACCTCACCATCCAGGCGATCGACTCCGACAACAACCTGCTGCTGGTCAGGGGCGCGATCCCCGGCCCGGCCGGCGCGCTGGTCCTGGTCCGCACGGCGGCCAAGGCCAAGGCGAAGGGTGGTGCTACCAAGTGACCACGGTTGGCGTACTGACCCCGAGGGCACGACCGCCGGCACCGTCGAGCTGCCCGCCGAGGTGTTCGACGTACAGGCGAACATCCCGCTGATGCACCAGGTCGTGGTGGCCCAGCTCGCGGCCGCCCGCCAGGGCACGCACAAGGCGAAGACGCGCGGTGAGGTCGCCGGTGGCGGCAAGAAGCCGTACAAGCAGAAGGGCACCGGTCGTGCCCGCCAGGGCTCGATCCGCGCGCCGCAGTTCACCGGCGGTGGCGTGGTCCACGGCCCGGTGCCGCGCGACTACAGCCAGCGGACCCCGAAGAAGATGAAGGTCGCCGCGTTGCGTGGCGCCCTGTCGGACCGGGCGCGCGAGGGCCGCCTGCACGTCGTCGAGGGTTTCGTCACGGGCGAGAAGCCGTCGACGAAGGAAGCCCTGAAGACGCTGCGTACGGCGACCGAGCGCAAGCGCGTGCTGGTCGTGCTCACGAGCGTGGACGAGCTCAATTGGCTCTCCCTGCGCAACCTGGGCGGCAGCGGCGTGCACCTCATCGAGGCCGGCCAGCTCAACACGTACGACGTGCTGCTCGCCGACGACGTGGTCTTCACCAAGGACGCGCTGGCCGAGTTCCTGGGCGAGACGACGGAGGAAGGCAAGTGACCACGATCCCGGATCCGCGCGACATCATCATCGCGCCGGTCGTGTCCGAGAAGAGCTACAGCGTTCTCGACCAGAACTGGTACACGTTCCTGGTCCGCCCGGACGCCAACAAGACCGAGATCAAGATCGCTATCCAGCAGATCTTCAACGTCCGCGTCCTGACGGTCAACACCGCCAACCGCGAGGGCAAGCGCAAGCGCACCCGTACCGGGTGGGGGCAGCGCAAGGCCACCAAGCGGGCGCTGGTGAAGCTGGCTGACGGTGACCGCATCGAGGCCTTCGGCGGCCCGGTCAGCTAGGGAGTGGTAAACGATGCCGATTCGTAAGTACAAGCCGACGTCGCCGGGCCGCCGTGGCTCCAGCGTCGCCGACTTCGCCGAGATCACGCGCTCGACGCCGGAGAAGTCGCTGCTGGTGCCGCTGCCCAAGAAGGGCGGCCGGAACGCCACCGGCAAGATCACCACGCGTCACCAGGGCGGCGGGCACAAGCGCCAGTACCGGCTGATCGACTTCAAGCGGGTCGACAAGGACGGCGTACCGGCGAAGGTCGCGCACATCGAGTACGACCCGAACCGCACCGCCCGTATCGCGCTGCTGCACTACGTCGACGGCGAGAAGCGCTACATCGTCGCGCCGAAGGACCTGAAGCAGGGCGACCGGGTCGAGTCCGGGCCGGGTGCCGACATCAAGCCGGGCAACAACCTGCCGCTGCGCAACATTCCGGTGGGTACGCAGATCCACTGCGTGGAGCTGCGCCCGGGCGGCGGCGCCAAGCTGGCCCGCTCGGCCGGCGTCGGCATCCAACTGCTCGGCCGCGAGGGCGCGTACGCCACGCTGCGTATGCCGTCGGGTGAGATCCGCCGGGTCGACGTGCGCTGCCGCGCGACCGTGGGCGAGATCGGCAACGCCGACCAGTCCAACATCAACTGGGGTAAGGCCGGCCGGATGCGGTGGAAGGGCAAGCGCCCGACCGTCCGCGGTGTGGCCATGAACCCGGTCGACCACCCGCACGGTGGCGGTGAGGGCAAGACCTCCGGCGGTCGCCACCCGGTGAACCCGCAGGGCAAGCCCGAGGGCCGCACCCGCCGTAAGGGCCAGCCGAGCGACCGGCTGATCGTCCGCCGTCGTTACGCAAACCGGAAGCGGGGTTAACCCATGCCACGCAGTCTCAAGAAGGGCCCGTTCATCGACGACCACCTGCTCAAGAAGGTGGAGACGCAGAACGACAAGGGCTCGAAGAACGTCATCAAGACTTGGTCCCGGCGTTCCACGATCATCCCCGAGATGCTCGGGCACACGATCGCGGTGCACGACGGACGCAAGCACGTACCGGTGTTCGTCACCGAGGCGATGGTCGGGCACAAGCTCGGCGAGTTCGCGCTGACCCGCACGTTCAAGGGTCACGAGAAGGACGACCGCAAGAGCCGGCGCCGGTAAGCGGCAGGACTACGGATAAAGGATCAAGGGGTTACAGCGATGCCAGTTAAGGGCGACGCTCCGGCGCTTCCGGGCGCGCGGGCGGTTGCGCGGCACGTGCGCATCTCGCCGACCAAGGCGCGCCGGGTGGTCAACCTCGTCCGCGGTCTGCCCGCGCAGGAGGCACTCACGGTGCTGAAGTTCGCGCCGCAAGGGGCGAGCGAGCCGGTTTACAAGGTCCTCGCCAGCGCGATCGCGAACGCCGAGAACAACGAGCGGCTGGACCCCGAGGCGCTGCTCGTCAGCGAGGCGTACGTCGACGAGGGACCGACGCTGAAGCGGTTCCAGCCGCGGGCGCAGGGTCGGGCGTACCGGATCCGCAAGCGCACCTGCCACATCACGATCGTGGTGGAGGCCGTGGCGCCGAAGGGGCCGGCTCGCAAGGCGGCGAAGAAGGCCGCCGCTCCGGCCAAGGCGACCGAGCCGGCTGAGACGAAGGCGGAGACCGCCGAGGAAGGGACCGAGTAATGGGTCAGAAGGTTCACCCGCACGGGTTCCGGCTCGGCATCTCGACCGACTGGAAGTCCCGCTGGTACGCGGACAAGCTCTACAAGGACTACATCGCCGAGGACGTGAAGATCCGGCGGATGATGTCCAAGGGCCTGGAGCGCGCTGGCATTTCCAAGGTTGACATCGAGCGCACCCGCGACCGGGTCCGGGTCGACATCCACACCGCCCGGCCGGGCATCGTCATCGGCCGTAAGGGCGCGGAGGCCGACCGGATCCGCGGCGAGCTGGAGAAGCTCACCGGCAAGCAGGTGCAGCTCAACATCCTCGAGGTAAAGAGCCCCGAGTCGGACGCGCAGCTCGTCGCGCAGGGCGTGGCCGAGCAGCTGTCCAGCCGGGTCAGCTTCCGCCGGGCGATGCGCAAGGCCATGCAGTCCGCGATGAAGAACCCGATCGTGCGGGGCATCCGGGTGCAGGTCTCGGGCCGCCTGGGCGGCGCCGAGATGAGCCGCACCGAGTTCTACCGCGAGGGCCGGGTGCCGCTGCACACGCTGCGGGCCAACATCGAGTACGGCTTCTTCGAGGCGCGTACCACCTTCGGCCGGATCGGCGTGAAGGTGTGGATCTACAAGGGCGACGCCGTACCCGGCCGGGAGACCCCGGCCGACACGGGCCCGGCGCGTCCGCGGCGCGATCGCGGCGACCGTCCCGAGCGGCCGCGCCGTGGCCGTTCCGGTTCTTCCGGTACGACCGCCGGCGGCACCGAGGCGGGCCGTGCGGCTGCCGCGGCGGCTGCCGAGCAGCCCGCGCCCGCGGCCGCCGCTCCGGAGGCCGCACCGAGTGACGCTCCCAGTGAGCAGCAGCAGGAGGGCTGACACATGCTGATGCCGCGTAAGCCCCCGAAGGGCTTCCGCAAGCCGCACCACCCGTCCCGGTCCGGGGCGAGCAAGGGCGGCAACCGGGTGGTCTTCGGTGAGTTTGGTATCCAGGCGCTGGAGCCCGCCTACGTGACCAACCGGCAGATCGAGTCGGCGCGTATCGCGATGACCCGCCACATCAAGCGTGGTGGCAAGGTCTGGATCACGGTCTTCCCGGACCAGGCCCTGACGAAGAAGCCGGCCGAAACCCGGATGGGTTCCGGTAAGGGCTCGCCGGAGTGGTGGGTCGCCAACATCAAGCCGGGACGGGTCCTGTTCGAGATGTCATTCCCGAACGAGGCGATCGCGCGAGAGGCGATGCGTCGCGCGATCCACAAGCTTCCGATGAAGTGCCGCATCGTGACGCGCGAAGTGGGTGAGGTCTGATGGCAGCGGGCACCAAGGCCGCCGAGCTGCGCGAGCAGTCCGACGAGGAACTGGTCGCGCTGCTGCGGGAGGCCAAGGCGGAGCTGTTCAACCTCCGCGTACAGAGCGCGACCGGGCAGCTGGACAACAACAAGCGTCTGCAGGTCATCCGCAAGGAGATCGCCCGGATTTACACGATCATGCGCGAGCGCGAGCTGGGGCTCTCGGCCGCGCCGACTGAGGTGATTGCTTCATGAGTGAGTCGAACGTCGCCGCGCCTCGGGCCCGGCGCAAGGTCCGTGAGGGTCTGGTCGTCAGCGACAAGATGGACAAGACCGTCGTGGTCGAGGTCGAGGACCGGGTCAAGCACCCGCTGTACGGCAAGGTCATCCGCCGTACGAGCAAGCTGAAGGTGCACGACGAGCAGAACGCGTGCGGCGTCGGCGACCGGGTGCTGCTGATGGAGACCCGTCCGCTGTCCGCTACCAAGCGGTGGCGGGTCGTGGAGATCCTCGAGAAGGCAAAGTAGTTCAGCCGACCGTTCCGCCAAGCTCCGTCGGCTTCGGCCCGGCGGAGAACTGGCAGACATAGGAGTTAGACGTGATTCAGCAGGAGTCGCGACTGCGGGTCGCCGACAACACGGGTGCGCGGGAGATCCTGTGCATCCGGGTGCTCGGTGGCTCGGGTCGGCGCTACGCCGGCATCGGCGACGTCATCGTGGCCACGGTCAAGGACGCGATCCCCGGCGCGGGTGTCAAGAAGGGCGACGTCGTCAAGGCGGTCGTCGTCCGCACCGCGAAGGAGAAGCGCCGGCCGGACGGGTCGTACATCCGCTTCGACGAGAATGCCGCCGTGATCATCAAGGACGGCGGTGACCCGCGTGGCACCCGCATCTTCGGTCCGGTTGGCCGCGAGCTGCGGGACAAGCGGTTCATGAAGATCATTTCGCTGGCACCGGAGGTGCTCTAACCGTGAAGGTTAAGAAGGGCGACACGGTCGAGGTCATCGCCGGCAAGGACAAGGGTGCCCGGGGCAAGGTCATTTCGGCCCTGCCGCGGCAGGACAAGGTCATCGTCGAGGGCGTCAACCGCGTCAAGAAGCACACCCGCATCCGCACGACCCAGCGTGGTGCGAAGACCGGTGGCATCGTCACGCAGGAGGCCGCGATCCACGTCTCGAACGTGATGGTCGTGGACTCCGACGGCAAGCCGACCCGCGTCGGTTACCGCATCGACGAGAACGGCCAGAAGGTCCGCATCTCGCGCCGCTCCGGTAAGGACCTGTGATGACTGCTCCCGTGAAGACGCTTCCCCGCTTGAAGGAGCGGTACCGCAACGAGATCGTGGCGAAGCTGCGCGAGCAGTACACGTACGCGAACGCGATGCAGGTGCCGGGCCTGGTCAAGATCGTGGTGAACATGGGTGTCGGCGACGCCGCCCGGGACGCCAAGCTGATCGACGGCGCGGTCCGCGACCTCGCCACGATCACCGGTCAGAAGCCGCAGGTACGCCGGGCGACCAAGTCGATCGCGCAGTTCAAGCTCCGCGAGGGCATGCCGATCGGCGCCAAGGTGACGCTGCGTGGCGACCGGATGTGGGAGTTCCTGGACCGGTTGCTGTCGATCGCGCTGCCGCGTATCCGCGACTTCCGCGGCCTCGACGCGCGCAAGCTCGACGGCAACGGCAACTACACGTTCGGGCTCACCGAGCAGTCGGTGTTCCACGAGATTGACCAGGACCGGATCGATCGGGTCCGGGGCATGGACATCACGGTGGTCACCACCGCGAAGACCGATGACGAGGGCCGGGCGCTGCTCAAGCTCCTGGGCTTCCCGTTCAAGGAGAACTGATCAATGGCGAAGAAGGCGCTGATCCTCAAAGCGGCCGCGAAGCCCAAGTTCTCGGTGCGCGCGTACACCCGCTGCCAGCGGTGCGGGCGGCCGAAGGCGGTGTACCGCAAGTTCGGTCTCTGCCGCGTCTGCATCCGGGAGATGGCCCACCGCGGTGAGCTGCCCGGCGTGTCCAAGGCTTCCTGGTAGTAGCTATCGCTTCGCCGTAGGCCCACTTCAGGCGGGAACCGCGGTGAGAAAGGCTGATTCAAACCCATGACCATGACCGACCCGATCGCAGACATGCTGACGCGTCTGCGTAACGCCAACCAGGCGTACCACGACCGGGTGACCATGCCCTACTCGAAGATCAAGGCGAACGTCGCCGAGGTCCTCAAGGCCGAGGGCTACATCGCCGGTTGGTCCGTCGAGGACCCCGAAGAGGGCGCCGTCGGCAAGCGCCTGATCGTCGAGCTGAAGTACGGCCAGAGCCGCGAGCGCAGCCTCGCCGGCATCCGGCGCGTATCCAAGCCCGGCCTTCGGGTGTACGCCAAGTCCCCGGAGCTTCCGCGCGTGCTCGGCGGCCTCGGCGTGGCGATCATTTCGACGTCTCAGGGGCTGCTCACCGACCGGCAGGCTCGCAAGCGAGGGTGGGCGGGGAAGTCCTCGCCTACGTCTGGTGACGGGAGGCAGCTAGATATGTCGCGAATTGGACGCAAGTCGATCCCCGTACCCACCGGCGTCGACGTCACCATCAACGGCCGTACCGTGCAGGTCAAGGGCCCGAAGGGCGAGCTGTCGCACACCCTCGCCGAGCCGATCACGGCGGAGCGGGGCGACGACGGCAACGTGCACGTCAACCGGCCCGACGACGAGCGCCGCTCCAAGGCGCTGCACGGCCTCTCCCGTACCCTGGTCGCCAACATGATCATCGGCGTCACCGAGGGCTACCGGAAGAGCCTGGAGATCAACGGCACCGGCTACCGGGTGACGGCCAAGGGCAATGACCTGGAGTTCGCGCTCGGGTTCTCGCACCCGGTGCTCGTTCCCGCGCCGGAGGGCATCACCTTCTCGGTGGAGCGGCCGACGCTCTTCCACGTGGCCGGCATCGACAAGCAGCAGGTCGGTGAGGTCGCCGCGAACATCCGGAAGATCCGCCCGCCGGAGCCGTACAAGGGCAAGGGCGTCAAGTACCAGGGCGAGGTCATCCGCCGCAAGGCTGGAAAGGCAGGTAAGAAGTGAGCGCGACTCTGCTCAAGCGCCGCCGCGGTGTCGCCGCGAAGCGCGCCGTCGGGCGGGCGCGCCGGCACTTCCGGGTCCGCAGGAACGTCGTCGGCACCGCCGAGCGTCCGCGCCTGGTGGTTACCCGCTCGCTGCGGCACGTCACCGCCCAGATCGTCGACGACGCCAAGGGGCACACCCTGGTGTCGGCGTCGACCCTGGACGCGTCGATCCGGGGCGGCGAGGGCGACAAGAGCGCCCTGGCCGGCAAGGTGGGCGCTCTGCTCGCCGACCGCGCCAAGGCCGCGGGTATCTCCAAGGTCGTCTTCGACCGCGGTGGCAACAGGTACGCCGGGCGCATCGCCGCTCTGGCGTCCGCCGCCCGCGAAGCCGGACTCGAGTTCTAGGAAGGAATGACCAATGCCAGGTCAGCAGCGCCGGGGCGGCGGGTCCGGTAACACCGAAGGTGGCGGCCGTCGTGAAGGTCGCGGTCGCGGCCGTGACGGGGGCAACGCGCCCGTAGAGAAGACCCCGCACCTCGAGCGGGTAGTCACCATCAACCGTGTCGCCAAGGTCGTCAAGGGCGGTCGCCGGTTCAGCTTCACCGCGCTGGTCGTGGTGGGCGACGGCGACGGCACCGTCGGCGTCGGCTACGGCAAGGCCAAGGAGGTGCCCGCGGCGATCGCCAAGGGCGTCGAGGAGGCCAAGAAGCACTTCTTCAAGGTGCCCCGGATCGCCGCGTCGATCCCGCACCCGGTGACCGGCGAAGACGCCGCCGGCGTCGTGCTGCTCAAGCCGGCCAGTGCCGGTACGGGCGTCATCGCGGGTGGCCCGGTGCGCGCGGTGCTGGAGTGCGCGGGCATCCACGACGTGCTCTCCAAGAGCCTCGGCTCGTCGAACCCGATCAACATCGTGCACGCCACCGTCGCGGCCCTGAAGAGCCTTGAGTCGCCCGAGGCGGTCGCGGCGCGCCGCGGCTTGCCGGTCGAGGACGTCGCTCCGGCCGCCATGCTGGCGAACCGGGCAGGGGTGGGTGCGTAGCATGGCACGCCTTAAGGTCACCCAGACCCGTTCCGACATCGGGGCCAAGCGCAACCAGCGGGATTCGCTGCGGTCGCTGGGGCTGAAGCGGATCAACGACGTGGTGGTCAAGGAGGACCGTCCCGAGATTCGGGGCATGATCTTCGCTGTGAACCACCTCGTGAAGGTCGAGGAGGTCGAGTAATGACGATCAAGGTCCACCACCTCCGGCCGGCTCCCGGTTCCAAGACCGCAAAGACCCGTGTGGGTCGCGGTGAGGGCTCCAAGGGCAAGACCGCCGGTCGCGGTACGAAGGGCTCGAAGGCCCGCAAGAACGTTCCGGCGTCGTTCGAGGGTGGGCAGATGCCCATCCACATGCGGCTGCCGAAGCTGAAGGGCTTCAAGAACAGGTTCAAGGTCGTGTTCCAGGTGGTCAACCTGGAGCGCCTGGCCGAGCTCTTCCCGAACGGTGGAGAGATCGGCCCGGCGGAGCTGGTCGAGGCCGGCGCGGTCCGCAAGGGCCAGCTGGTCAAGGTGCTCGGCACCGGCGACCTCGGCGGCGTACGGCTCCAGCTGTCGGCGCACGCGTTCAGCGCGTCGGCCAAGGAGAAGATCACTGCCGCCGGTGGCACGGTCACCGAGCTGTAGGACGATTCAGTGGCGCCCGCCAGTTGCCTAGCGACTGACGGGCGCCACGTCTACTATCTGGCGTTTCGCCCAGTTAACATAGGGAACGGTGTATGTCCCCGGGCGCATCTGCCCGAACTCACACCGTACTGTTAGAGTCCGTTGCCAGTATGGATGTCGGGTGACCGCCCGACGCCCGACCCGCCCGCCATCATCCGGCGGCCGCCTCGCGCAGGAGGAAGAAGTTGCTCTCCGCGTTTCTCAGTGCGTTCCGCACGCCTGACCTGCGCAAGAAGCTGCTGTTCACGATCTTCATCGTGGCGATATACCGGCTCGGCGCGACGCTGCCGAGCCCTGGTGTGTCGTATGGCAACGCCCAGCGGTGTATCGAGGCGATGGAGCAGGGTGCGCCCGGCGTCTTCACGCTGTTGAACCTATTCTCTGGCGGCGCGCTGCTGTCGCTGTCGGTCTTCGCGCTGGGCATCATGCCCTACATCACCGCGTCGATCATCCTGCAGCTGCTGACCGTGGTGATTCCGCGGTTGGAGCAGCTCCGCAAGGAGGGTCAGGCCGGCCAGGCGAAGATCACGCAGTACACCCGCTACTTGACGCTCGGTCTCGCGGTGCTCCAGGCGTCGGCGTTCGTGGCGCTGGCCCGCTCCGGGCAGCTCTTCAACAACCAGTGTGACCAGTGGCCCCTCATTCCCGAGGGCACCGGCATGCCGCTGTGGATCACGCTCGTCGCCCTCGTCGTCACGATGACCGCCGGTACCGGCGTGGTCATGTGGCTCGGCGAGCTGATCACCGACCGCGGCGTCGGCAACGGCATGTCCGTCCTGATCTTCACCTCGATCGCGGCCCGGCTCCCCTCCGAGGGCTGGACGATCAAGGAGAGCGAGGGCTGGGGCGCATTCTTCCTTGTGCTCGCGCTGGTCCTGGTGGTCATCACCGCGGTCGTCTTCATCGAGCAGGCGCAGCGCCGCATCCCGGTGCAGTACGCCAAGCGCATGATCGGTCGCCGGATGTACGGCGGCACCTCGACGTACATCCCGCTCAAGGTCAACCAGGCTGGCGTCATCCCGGTCATCTTCGCGTCGTCGCTGCTCTACCTGCCGCAGCTCGGCCTGCAGTTCACCGACTACCAGACCAACCCGAGCAAGTGGGAAGCCTGGGTCAACAACCACCTGGCCAACCCGGCCGACTGGGTCTACATCGTCGTCTACTTCTTCATGATCATCTTCTTCACGTACTTCTACGTGTCGATCACGTTCAACCCGACCGAGGTCGCGGAGAACATGAAGAAGTACGGCGGGTTCGTGCCAGGTATCCGCCCGGGCAAGCCCACCGCCGAGTACCTCGACTTCATCCTGAGCCGGATCACCCTTCCGGGTGCCCTCTACCTGGGCCTAATCTCGATCTTGCCGAACTTCTTCTTCATCTGGCTGAACAGCAGCCAGTATCAGAACTTCCCGTTCGGCGGCACGGCAGTGCTGATCATGGTCGGCGTCGGCCTGGAGACCGTGAAGCAGATCGAGAGCCAACTCATGCAGCGGAACTACGAAGGGTTCCTGCGGTAGATGCGCCTCGTACTGGTCGGTCCTCCAGGGGCGGGAAAGGGGACCCAGGCAGAGTTCATCGCCGCCCACCTGGCCGTGCCCAAGATCTCGACCGGGGACATCTTCCGCGCCAACGTGTCGCAAGGCACGCCGCTCGGCGTGGAGGCGCGGCGGTACATGGACGCCGGCCAGTTGGTGCCTGACGAGGTCACGATCAACATGGTGCGCGACCGGCTGGCGGAGACGGACGCGTCGGACGGCTTCCTGCTCGACGGCTTCCCGCGTACCACCCCGCAGGCGGTCGCGCTCGACAAGCTGCTCGCCGACCTCGGCACCGCGCTCGACCTGGTCATGGAGCTGGTGGTCGACGACGACGAGGTCATCCGGCGGCTGTCCGGCCGGCGCACCTGCCGGGGCTGCGGCAAGATCTGGCACGTCGAGTTCGACCCGACGTCCCGCGAGGGCATCTGCGACCGGTGCGGCGGCCAGCTCTTCCAGCGCGACGACGACCAGGCGGAGACGATCGCCAACCGCCTCGTGGAGTACGCCGAGAAGACCGCGCCGCTGGTCGACTACTACGGCGCGCAGGGCAAGCTGGTCGGCATCGACGCCACCGGCCCCGTCGAAGACGTGACCGTGCGCGCGATCGACGCCCTCCGCTCGTACGGCGGCTAGCCTCGAACTATGCGCCGCCACCAACTCGCTATCCAGCTCAAGACCCCCGCACAGATCGAGAAGATGCGTGCCGCGGGTCTCGTCGTGGCGTCCGCGCTGGCCAAGATGGGTGAAGCGGTGGCGCCGGGCGTGTCCACCGCCGACCTGGACGCGCTCGCCGAATCGGTGATCCGGGGTGCCGGCGCGGTGCCGTCGTTCAAGGGCTACCACGGCTTTCCGGCCTCGATCTGCTCCTCCGTCAACGAGCAGATCGTGCACGCCATCCCCTCGCCCCAGCAGATCCTGCGCGACGGCGACCTGATCTCCATCGACTGTGGCGCGGTGCTCGACGGCTGGCACGGCGACGCGGCGATCACCGTACCGGTCGGCGAGGTACGTCCCGAACTGTTGCACATGGCCGAAGTGGCGGAAGACGCGATGTGGGCGGGCATCGCCGCCGCCGCGCGCGGCGCCGCCTCCGGACGCGGCCGGCTCACCGACATCTCGTACGCCGTGGAGTCCGCCGTCCGGCGATCCGGCCGCCGGTACGGCATCGTCGACGGGTACGGCGGGCACGGCATCGGCACCGAGATGCACCAGGACCCGCACGTGCTCAACCACGGTCGCCCCGGCCGCGGTCCGCGCCTGGTGCCCGGGCTGGCCCTCGCCATCGAGCCCATGATCACGATCGGTTCGCCCAAGACCGAGGAGCTCGACGACGGCTGGACCGTGGTCACCCGCGACGGCTCGGTCGCCGCCCACGTGGAGCACTCGATGGCGCTCCTGGACGACGGCGTCTGGGTCCTCACCGCCCCCGACGGCGGCCGCGAACGCCTCGGCGAGCTGGTCACCGCCCGCGAGCCCGCCCGGGCGTAGCCGCGAGCGAGTTGATCAGGGAACGGCTCGGGCATGTTGTGGCGTGTCGAGAGAGGCATTCCCTGATCAACGTGATCAAGGTCGGCGCTGCCGTGGAACGTACGCGGATGGCATGCTCGTAGGCGTGGATGGGCGGGACGAGATGCGCGCCGCGGACGACGACCGGCATGCGGTCGCGGAACGGCTGCGCACCGCGCTGAACGAGGGTCGGCTGGACCTGCATGAGTACGACGAGCGCCTGCAGCGGGCGTACACGGCGAAGACGTATGGCGACCTGGACCGCCTGCTCGCCGACCTGCCGGGCACCGTGCCGCTGGAGCGGTCCCAGGTCGTTCCCGCCGGTGCGCGACCAGACCTGGACCTGCCCTACTCCGACGCGACCCGGCGCTGGTTGATCGACGTCTGGGAGCGTTACGCCGGCGTGGTCGCGATCACGGTGGGCATCTGGGCGGTCATCTGCCTGATGGCGCAGGACCTGATCTACTTCTGGCCGGGTTGGGTGGCTGGCCCGTGGGGCGCGGTGCTCCTCGTCCAGACGGTGACCGGGCTGATGAGCGGCGAGCCGCAGAAGTGGGCCGCCAAGAAGGCCCGCAAAAAGGCCGCAAAGGCAGACAAAAAGGCCAGCAAAGAAGCCGAGAGTGACGGCTAACCACTCGGTTTGCTGTCGATACGTGAACGCGCGTACACTGGGCGGTCGGCGCGCAGCGTCCACTCTGGCATGCCCACCACGCGCTTCTGTGGGTAGCCGGAGCCGCGGCTGGCGCGGGTGGATTTCCTCACTCGTGTAAGACGGTGCGAGCCTGTCCGAAGAACCCGACGTCAGGACAGCGGAGGACATGCCCAAGAAGGACGGGGCCATCGAGATCGAGGGCCGGGTCATCGAGCCACTCCCGAACGCCATGTTCCGGGTGGAGCTCGCCAACGGCCACAAGGTGTTGGCCCACATCAGCGGCAAGATGCGGCAGCACTACATCCGCATCCTGCCCGAAGACCGGGTCGTCGTCGAACTCTCGCCGTACGACCTCACTCGCGGGCGCATCGTCTACCGCTACAAGTAGTCGTCGAGCTAACAACCGGAAGAGTAAAGGCGAACCGTGAAGGTCAAGCCGAGCGTCAAGAGGATCTGCAACAAGTGCCGGGTTATCCGCCGGCACGGCCGGGTCATGGTCATCTGCGTTGACCCGCGCCACAAGCAGCGCCAGGGCTGACGCACCCAACAGAAGAAGCTCGTCCCAGCCGCGGAATTCCGCCGATCACGGCGCATTCGTGGCTGACCCCCGGTCGGAGGCCGGGGCCCGCTTGGGCAAGCGGGGTGGGCCGGGCACAGACCTCCGCGAAACCCACAAGGAGTACGCCCGCGCATGGCTCGTCTAGTCGGCGTCGACCTCCCCCGCGAAAAGCGGATGGAGATCGCGCTCACCTACATCTTCGGGGTCGGTCGGACCCGCGCCATCGAGGCGCTCACCGCGACCGGCATCAGCCCCGACAAGCGCGCTAAGGACCTCACGGACGAGGAGCTCGTGCAGCTCCGCGACTACATCGAGGCCAATTTCAAGGTAGAGGGTGACCTGCGCCGCGAGGTCGCCGCGGACATCCGCCGCAAGGTCGAGATCGGCTGCTACGCCGGCATCCGGCACCGCCGGGGCCTGCCCGTCCGTGGGCAGCGGACTCGTACCAACGCGCGTACCCGCAAGGGTCCGAAGCGGACCGTCGCCGGCAAGAAGAAGCCCGGCAAGAAGTAATTAGGAGCGCAGAAGACTTATGCCACCGAAGGCTCGCACCGGGGCCGCCGTCAAGAAGGTCCGGCGCAAGGAACGCAAGAACGTCGCCCACGGGCAGGCGCACATCAAGAGCACGTTCAACAACACCATCGTCTCGATCACGGACCCGACCGGTGCGGTGATCTCTTGGGCGTCCGCCGGTCAGGTGGGGTTCAAGGGCTCCCGCAAGTCGACTCCGTTCGCCGCGCAGCTCGCCGCCGAGGCAGCCGCTCGCCGGGCCATGGAGCACGGCATGCGCAAGGTCGACGTTTTCGTGAAGGGGCCGGGCTCCGGCCGGGAGACCGCCATCCGTTCGCTGCAGGCCGTCGGCCTCGAGGTCGGCCAGATCGCCGACGTCACGCCGCAGCCGCACAACGGGTGCCGTCCGCCGAAGCGGCGCCGGGTCTGAGAGGGATGGGTTAGAAGAACATGGCTCGTTACACCGGTGCTGACTGCCGCCGTTGCCGGCGGGAGAAGATGAAGCTGTTCCTCAAGGGCAGCAAGTGCGACGGTCCCAAGTGCCCCTTCGAGTCCCGGCCGTTCCCGCCCGGGCAGCACGGCCGCGGCCGTACCAAGGAGGGCGAGTACCTGCTCCAGCTTCGCGAGAAGCAGAAGGCCCGCCGGGTGTACGGCGTGCTGGAGAAGCAGTTCCGCGGCTACTACGAAGAGGCCGTCACCAAGCCGGGCAAGACCGGTGAGGTGCTGCTGCAGATCCTCGAGTCCCGCCTGGACAACGTGGTCTACCGGGCCGGGTACGCCATGTCCCGCGACATGGCGCGCCAGCTCGTCAAGCACGGCCACTTCCTGGTCAACGGCAAGAAGGTCGACATCCCGTCGTACCGCGTCAAGGAGCACGACATCGTCGACGTGCGGCCGAAGTCGAAGGAGCTGACGCCCTTCATCGTCGCGCAGGCGCAGGCCGGCTCCAAGAGCGTCCCGGCGTGGATCGAGGCGATCCCCAGCCAGATGAAGATCCTCGTGCACACCCTCCCGGCCCGGCAGGTCATCGACACGCAGGTCCAGGAGCAGCTGATCGTCGAGCTTTACTCCAAGTAACGCTTGAGAGGGCCGGCGCGTCGACCTGGGCGCGCCGGCCGTCAGGTTCGCGGTCGTCAAATAGTGGGCGGCCCCGGCAGAAAAGAGAAACACAGTGCTCATCACCCAGCGGCCGACCCTCTCCGAGGAGTCGATCAGCGAGACCCGTTCGCGGTTCACCATCGAGCCGCTCGAGCCCGGCTTCGGCTACACGCTCGGCAACTCCCTGCGGCGCACGCTGCTGTCGTCCATCCCCGGCGCGGCCGTGACGTCGATCAAGGTGGACGGCGTGCTGCACGAGTTCACCACGATCCCCGGTGTCAAGGAGGACGTGGTCGAGCTCGTCATGAACGTCAAGGAGCTGTGCGTCAGCTCCGAGCACGACGAGCCGGTCAGCATGTACCTGCGCAAGCAGGGCCCCGGCGACGTCACCGCGGGCGACATCCAGCCCCCGGCCGGCGTGTCCGTGCACAACGCCGACCTCAAGCTCGCCACCCTGAACGGCAAGGGCCGGCTCGACATGGAGCTGACCGTCGAGCGGGGTCGCGGCTACGTCACCGCCGCGCAGAACAAGCAGGCCGGCGCCGAGATCGGCCGCATCCCGGTCGACTCGATCTACTCGCCGGTGCTGAAGGTGACGTACCGCGTCGAGGCGACCCGTGTCGAGCAGCGCACCGACTTCGACCGGCTGATCATCGACGTCGAGACCAAGGCGTCGATCGGCCCGCGTACGGCGCTGGCCTCGGCCGGCTCGACCCTGGTCGAGCTCTTCGGCCTGGCCCGCGAGCTGGACGAGACCGCCGAGGGCATCGACATCGGGCCGTCCCCGCAGGACGCCCAGCTGGCCGCCGACCTGGCTCTGCCGATCGAGGAGCTGGACCTCACCGTCCGGTCGTACAACTGCCTCAAGCGTGAGGGCATCAACACCGTCGGCGAGCTGATCGGGCGTACGGAGGCCGACCTGCTCGATATAAGGAACTTCGGTCAGAAGTCCATCGACGAGGTCAAGATGAAGCTCGCCGGGATGGGCCTGGGGCTGAAGGACTCGGCTCCGAACTTCGACCCGGCGCACGTCGTGGACTCCTTCGGCGAGGTTGACTACGACTCCGACGACTACCGCGAGACCGAGCAGCTCTAGCGACTGCCCGATTACAGGAGCACGAAAAGATGCCCACGCCCACCAAGGGTGCCCGCCTCGGCGGCAGCCCCGCGCACGAGCGGATGATGCTGGCCAACCTGGCCACGTCGCTGTTCCGGCACGGCAAGATCACCACGACCGAGACCAAGGCCCGGCGGCTGCGCCCGCTCGCGGAGCAGCTGATCACCAAGGCCAAGCGCGGTGACCTGCACTCGCGGCGTCGCGTGCTGACCGTGGTCCGGGACAAGGACGTGGTCTTCGAGCTGTTCGACCAGATCGCCCCGCGGTACGCCAACCGCAGCGGCGGCTACACCCGGATCGTGAAGACCGGTCCGCGCAAGGGTGACGCCGCGCCTATGGCGATCATCGAGCTGGTCGAGGAGCTGGTGGTCGCGCCGCCGGCGAAGGCCGCGAAGGCTGCCAAGAAGACCGCCCGCAAGGCGGCCGCCCAGCAGGACAAGGTCGAGGCGCTCGCCGGCGAGGAGGAGCCCCCGGCCGCGTCGAGCGAAGCCACCGAGCCCGAGCCCGAGGCCGAGGCCACCGAGGCGCCCGGCGCCAAGGACGAGGTCAAGGACTGAGCAGCACCACCGCATAGCGATCAAGGCGTCCTTCAAGTCGTTAGAACGACTTGAAGGACGCCTTGATCACGTTGGGAGGGGGAGGAGGGGATGACGCGGGTACGGCTGGATGTGGCGTACGACGGCACCGACTTCTCCGGTTGGGCGGCCCAGCCGGAGCGCCGTACCGTCGCCGGCGTGCTCTGCGCGGCACTGGACCGGCTCCTCGGACCCGGCGCGGCGACCGGCCTGACCGTGGCGGGGCGTACCGACGCGGGGGTGCACGCCACCGGCCAGGTCTGCCACGTCGACCTGCCGGACGACGCGTGGGAGCGGCTGGCGCCGACCCTGGTACGCCGCCTCGCCGCCCTGCTGCCCGCCGATGCGCGGGTTACCACGGCCGCCGCGGTGCCGGCCGACTTCGACGCCCGGTTCTCCGCGACGTTCCGCCGGTACGAGTACCGGGTCACCGACGTCCCGTACGGCGCCCTGCCGCTGGCCCGCCACGACACGCTCGCCTGGCCTCGCCCGCTCGACCTGGCCGCGCTCAACGCCGCCGCCGAGGGCCTCCTGGGCGAGCACGACTTCGCGGCGTACTGCAAGCGCAAGGAGAACGCCACCACGATCCGGGCGATCTCCCGCCTCGACTGGCGGCGTGACCCGGACGGCATCCTGGTCGCCACCGTGCAGGCCGACGCGTTCTGCCAAGCGATGGTGCGCAGCCTGGTGGGGGCGATGCTCGCCGCCGGCGACGGCCGCCGCCCGGTCGACTGGCCGGCCGCGCTGCTGACCCGCCGGGAACGCTCCAGCGAGGTCACCGTCGCGCCCGCGCACGGCCTGACCCTCGTCGCGGTCGGCTACCCCGCGGATCCCGTCGAGTACGCCCGGCGCGCCGAGCTGACCCGCCGGCTACGCGGCTGACCGCGTCGCCCGCTTCGCCAGGACTGTGCCGCGCAGGTGCAGTTCGATCATGTCGAAGAGGATCTGCGGGGCGTACGGGTCGCGCGCCGTGATGGTCTTTCCATCGGCGCGCGCGATCACGCAGTAGACCAGGTAGTGCCCGCGCACGTGCCAGCCGACCTGGGCGGACGCCAGCGCGACCGGCTCGGTGCCCCGGCCCGCGACCAACCCGGCGAAGCGGCCCCTCCCCGTGTCCACCATCGGCTTGATCTTCATGTGCGCCCAGTTGGCGCCCTCCACGTCGTCGAGGTTGAACACCCCCGCGGTGACCAGGTACTTGCCGGTCGGCGAGCGCAGCGTCGCCCGGACGACCTGGGCGCAGCCGAGGTCGGCCAGCAGCTTGCCCAGCTCGCCGGTGGCGGCGAGCCGGCAGCGCCCGGTCGACTGCGTCTTCAGCACCCGGTACGGCGGTTCACCCGGACCGATGCGGATCTCCCGGCCGGGAAAGACCTCGGCCGTGGTGAGCGGCGCCGCGTCCACCTCGCGCGAGCTGATGTCGCGCGGGAGCGCGGTGGGGGCGGCACTGCCCGACGCCTGCGCGTCCCGCCCCTGCCGCTCGTCCGCCACGATGAAGTACGAGCTCAGCCCGCACACCATCAGCAGGGCCACGGCGCTGAGCCCGCTGGTCAGCGCCTGCCAGGTCCGCTTCCGGGGCCGCCTGAGCAGGGCGGCGACGGGCGCCAGCGCCGGGCGGGCGTGTCTGGGACCTGTGTGGGCATGTCGCCCATAAACCATGCCGGACAGGGTAACTTAGGTATTTGGGTCAAAAAGCCGCAATCCACGATAGAGCGATCCCCGTGTGAGAATGCTCGACGTGACCGGAGAGCACTACTTCAGCGCCGAGCCGCGCGTGACCGAACGCCGCCGCGAGATCGGCTTCACCGCCGCGGGCCGGGACTTCACGTTGGTCACCGCGGGGGCGTGTTCTCCGCCGACCGGCTCGACCCCGGCACCGCTGTACTCCTGCGCAAGGCCCCGCTGCCGGAGGCCGGCGCCGCCGGTCCGTTCCTCGACCTGGGCTGTGGCTATGGCCCCATCGCCTGTGTCCTGGCGACCGCGGTGCCCAAGGCCACGGTGTACGCCGTCGACGTGAACGCCCGCGCCCGCGAGTTGGCCGCCGAGAACGCCGTGCGGGTCGGGGCGGAGAACATCGAGGTGGTGGCCGACATCCCGGACGGGGTCGCGCTGGCCGCGATCTACTCGAACCCGCCCATCCGGATCGGCAAGCCGGAACTGCACGCGATGCTCGACCGCTGGCTGCCCCGGCTGGCTCCGGGCGGCGTGGCGTGGTTGGTCGTGGCCCGGCACCTCGGCGCCGACTCGCTCCAGCAGTGGCTCGTCGACCGCGGCCGGACGGTGCAGCGGCACGCCAGCCAGAAGGGGTTTCGTGTTCTTAAAGTAGGTGACGGGTAACAGGGCATCGGGCAGGATGCCTGCGTGGGTTATGTGGACGTCGCCGGGGTCGGGCACACGCTGCCGGACGGGCGGGAGCTCTTCCGGGACGTCTCGTTTCGGGTCGGCGAGGGCGCCAAGGTGGCCCTGGTCGGGCCCAACGGCGCCGGCAAGACGACGCTGCTGCGGATGGTGGCCGGCGATCTGCCGGTGCCGACCGGTGGCATCGCCCGCGCCGGCGGGCTGGGCGCGATGCGGCAGTTCATCGGCATGATCGGAGATGAATCCACGCTGCACGACCTCGCCCTCTCGCTGGCGCCGCCGGCGCTGCGGGCCGCCGGCGAGCGGCTGGCCGCCGCAGCCGCCTCGCTCACCACCGAGCGGCAGCAGATCGCGTACGCGAACGCGCTGGCCGCCTGGGGTGAGGCCGGCGGGTACGACGCCGAGGTCCTCTTCGACACCGTGTCGACCATTGTCATGGGGCGACCTTGGGAAGAGACGAGAGATAGGCCGGTGCGCACGCTCTCCGGCGGCCAGCAGAAGCGCTTCGCCCTCGAACTGCTGCTCCGCGGCACCGACGAGGTGCTGCTGCTCGACGAGCCGGACAACTTCCTCGACGTGCCCGGAAAGCGCTGGCTGGAGGAGCGCCTGCGGGAGTCGAGCAAGTCCATCCTCTACGTATCGCATGATCGAGAATTGTTGGCTCAAACGGCCGACCGGGTGGTGGCCGTCGAGGGCGGGAGCGCGTGGGTGCACCCCGGCGGCTTCGCGTCCTGGCACGACGCCCGGGCGGCCCGGCACGACCGCCTGGAGGAGACGCGCCGCCGCTGGGACGAGGAGCACCAGAAGCTGCGCGAGCTGATGCTGATGTACAAGCAGAAGGCCGCGTACAACGACGGCCTGGCCTCGCGCTACCAGGCCGCGCAGACCCGGCTGCGGAAGTTCGAGGAGGCCGGGCCGCCGCCGCTGCCGCCGCGCGACCAGGACATCCGCATCCGCCTGACCGGCGGGCGGACCGGCAAGAGAGCCGTGATGTGCGAGCAGCTCGAGCTTGACGGCCTCACCTACCCATTCGACCTGGAGATTTGGTACGGCGACCGGGTGGCCGTCCTCGGCGCGAACGGCACCGGCAAGTCGCACTTCCTACGGCTCTTCGGCGATCCGTCCTCGGTGGCCCACGCCGGGGTGGCCCGGCTCGGTGCCCGGGTCCATCCCGGTCACTTCTCCCAAACGCATGACCATCCCGAACTGCTCGACAAGACGCTGGTCGAGGTGCTGTGGCGGGGCGACGATCATCGGGCCGGCATGGACCGGCACGCCGCGATGAAGGTGCTCAACCGGTATGACCTGGCGGGGCAGGGCGACCAGCGCTTCGGCACCCTCTCGGGCGGGCAGCAAGCGCGGTTCCTCGTACTCATGCTGGAGCTGTCGGGGGCGACGCTGCTGTTGCTCGACGAACCCACCGACAACCTGGACCTGGCGTCGGCGGAGGCCCTCGAAGAGGGCCTGCGCGCCTTCGAGGGCACGGTGATCGCGGTGACGCACGACCGGTGGTTCACGCGGTCGTTCGACCGGTTTGTCGTCTTCGCCGGCGATGGCGAGGTGGTCGAGACGCCCGAGCCGGTGTGGTGACCGTTGAACCTTTCCCCGCCGGGATCCGAACTACTGGCATGAGACGCTGGCTGGGGGCAGTGCTGCTCGGGCTGTGCCTCGGGCTCCTGGTGCCCCGACGGCAGCCAGCGCACACGCGGTCCTCGTGACCGCGACCCCGCAGCAGGGCGCCGTCGTCGCCACAGCGCCGACCACGATCGCGCTCACCTTCAACGAGCCGGTCCGCGTGATCCCCGGCAAGACGCAGGTCATCGCGCCGAACGGCAAGCGCATCAACGACGGCGACCCGGTGGCGACCGGCACCACGCTCACCATCGCGGTGCGGACGGCTGACCGGCCGCTCGGCACGTACGTGGTCAGCTACCGCATCATCTCCGCCGACAGCCACCCGCTCACCGGCGCGTACACGTTTTCGGTCGGCGCGCCGTCCGAGACCGCGCCCGAGGTGTCCACGGACAACACGGCGGTGGCGGTACTGCTCTCCGCCGCGAAGTACGCCGGTTATGTCGGCCTGACCTTCGTCGTCGGGCCGCTGCTGATGCTCGCGGTGCTCTGGCCCCGGCGCCAATCGCGGCGCGGGCCGCTGCGCCTGGTGTGGGCCGGACTGTCGCTCCTCGCCGCGAGCACGGTGTGCTCGCTGTGGCTGCAAGCGCCGTACACGTCGGGTGCCGGACCGTTCGACGTCTCGCCGCTGGAGCTGAAGCAGGTGGTGACCAGCGAGACCGGCGTCGCCCTGCTGGTGCGCCTGCTCGTGATCGCCGTCGTGGCGGCGCTCATCCGCCCCGCGCTGCGGGTCAAGGCCCGGCGGGTCACCCGGTTCGCGCTCGCGGGAGCGGCCGTCGTCGGCCTCTTCACCTGGCCGTTCGCCGGTCACCCGGCCGCCTCGCCGATTCCGCCGGTCTCGGCCGTCGGGGACGTCCTGCATCTGGCCAGCATGGCGGTGTGGCTGGGCGGCCTGATCGTGCTGGTGGCCTTCCTCCTGCGTCGCGGCGGGCCCGACCACCGCGTGCTGGGCATCATCCTCCCCATCTGGTCCAGGTGGGCGACCGCGGCGGTGTGCTGGCTCGTGCTGGGCGGTGTGCTGCAGGCCGTCATCGAGATCGGCGGCCTCGCCCGCCTCTTCGACACTCGCTACGGCCAACTCCTGCTCGTGAAGGCCGGCCTGCTGATCGCCGTGCTGGCGGTGGCGTTCTTCTCCCGGCGGCTGGTGCTGCGCAGTTCGCCCGGTGGGGTGCGCCGCCTCGCGTCGGTCGAACTGGGCATCACCGCGTTCATCCTCGTCGCCAGCTCGGCCCTCGTGCAGACGACGCCGGGCCGCTCAGCCGGCGTCGAAGCCGCCGCCGCCGAGCAGGCGGTTGGTTTTTCCACTACCCTGAACAGTTCTGTCTACTCTGTACAGTTCGAGATCTTTCCGGTGCAGTTGGGGGAGTACAACACGCTGCACGCGTTCGTCTACACGCCCGAGGGCAAGCCGGTCCAGGACGTGGCGGAGTGGAAAGTGACGCTCTCCCTTCCGGAGAAGGGCATCGACGGGCTGAAGAACGACGTCGTGACGATCGACGGCAACCAGGGGATCGGCCCGCTGTCGTTCCCGTACCCGGGCAAGTGGGAGCTAACCCTTACGATCCGCATCTCCGACGTCGACCAGGCGACCGTCCGCACCACGGTCCCCGTGCCCTGACCGGAACACCAGTGCTGTTAAACCCCCGCCATAACAGCACTGGCGTTCCAGTCACGCGCCGCGCTCCTTCCGGGCGGCGGTGACGTCGCGGATCAGCCGGGCGGAATGTCGGTAAATGTCGTCGGCGGTGCAGCGGAGGATCAGCCAGCCCATCGCGCGGAGGGCGTTGAGGCGGGCGACGTCCCGCCGGAACGTCGCCCGTTCCCGGTGGTGATCGCCCTCGTACTCGATGCCGATCAGCAACTCGGGGTACGCCAAATCGAGGCGGGCGAGGAAGCGGCCGAGCTTGTCGAGGACGTCGTGCTGAGCCACCGGGCGGGGCAAGCCGCCGTCGATGAGAAGCAGGCGCAGCCGCGTCTCCATGGGCGACTCACTCTTCTCCTCGGCGAGGGCGAGCACCTCGCCGAGGAGGCGGGCGCCCGGCCAACCGCGGTGCGCCTCGGCGTACGCCGCGAGCGTGGAAAGCTTGACAACCCGCCGGTGTAAGAGCGCGTCGACAGCGACGAGCGCGTCCACGCGAGGTGGGCGCCTCGCGAGGTCGAAGGCCGTACGCACCGGCGTGGTGACGGGCACATTGGCAAAGCGCGTGACGTCGGATGTGGCGACTGAAGACCGGATGGTCGCAATGCGCGGATGCGGTCGAAGCCGTCGCCGTTCGGGGATCACCACATGGACCGGCGCGTCGTGGGGCAGCAGGTTCACACCCCACAGGTACGCGGCACTCAGCCCACCGATCGCCGCGCCTTCGGGGAGCAACAGCGCGACGGCGTCGCACCACATGCGATGGTCTGGGTGCTCCTCGAAGGAGGCAGTACTTACATACACATCCGGTAGGAGCCGGAACCACGTAGGGCCGCGCAGCATGGCCTTGGTGAGCCGGCCGCTGGCTATCGCCTCGCTGCCCCGGAAGGGGAGGAAACCGAGCCGCGGTGGGATGTGGGCGTGCCGAGGCATCGGGACATCATGGCGTAACAGAAGTCTCACCCGCTGTCCCGCCCTTTACGCCTTGAGGTCAGCGTCGTAGTCTCGCCGCAAGGAGTACAACCCCGCGGGAGCCCGGTGCACCGGGCTGAGAGGGGGCATGCAGCCCCCGACCGTCGAACCTGATCCGGGTAATGCCGGCGCAGGGAGGAGCGGCGTGTCCTTTCCTAGGCTTCATCTCATCACCGACGCCCGGCGCGACCCGCTTGCCGTCGTACGGGCCGCCGTCGCCGCCACCGGTGGGGACATCGCGATCCAGGTGCGCGTCGAGGACGACACGAGCGACCGGGACGCGTACGAGCTGGCGTGTCGCGTCAAGGCCGCATGCGGCGACGCGTTGCTGCTGGTCAACGACCGGCTGCACATCGCCCTCGCGGTCGGCGCGGCGGGCGGGCACGTCGGGGCGCTCGACCTGCCCGTCGACGCGGCCCGCCGGGTGCTGGGCCGGCACGCCGTGCTCGGCGCGACCGCCCGCGATCCCGACACGGCGCGGGCCGCTGTCGACAGCGGGGCCACGTACCTGGGCGTCGGGCCGGCCTTTGCCACGAGCACCAAGGACGGGCTGCCGCCGCCGATCGGGCCGGGCGGGGTCGCGGCCGTGGCCGCCGCCGTCGACGTACCGGTCATCGCGATCGGTGGGGTCACCGCCGACCGGGTGCCCGAGCTGAGGCGGGCGGGCGCGTACGGGGTGGCGGTGGTCGGCGCGATCGCGAACGCGAAAGATCCGGCTCAAGCGTCGGCGGAACTGTGGAAGGCGCTGACATGAACGACGTCACCGTCATCGGGGCCGGCCCCATCGGGCTGGCGATCGCCTGGCGGTGCGCCTCGCGGGGCATGCGCGTGAGCGTCGTCGACGACGGGCGGCGCGGCGCGGCGCACGCCTCCGCCGGCATGCTCGGGCCGGTCGCCGAGGCGTACTTCGGGGAGGAGCCGCTCACCCGGCTGCTGGTGGAGTCGGCGAAGCGGTGGCCGGCCTTCGCCGCCGAGCTGGGCGAAGACGTCGGCTACCGCACCGACGGCACGCTGATCGTGGCGCTGACCGGCGACGACTACGCCGAGGCCGAGCGGCTCTGGACGTACCAGCGTGATCTGGGGTTGCGCGTGGAGAAGGTGCGACCGAGGGACGTCGAGCCCCTGCTGTCGCCGCGGGTGCGCGGCGGCGCGTTCACCGACGACCACCAGGTCGATCCGCGCAGGCTGGTGCCCGCGCTGCGCCGGGCCGCGCTCGCCGCCGGCACGAAAATCGGCCGTCACCGGGAAAATGCGGGAAGTACTGTCATCGCCGCCGGCTGCGGCTCGGCCGCCCTGACCGGGCTGCCGGTCCGCCCGGTCAAGGGCCAGATCCTCCGCCTCCGCGCGCCCGATGGCCGTCCGCCGGGCTTCCGGCACGTGATTCGCGGGTACGCCGATGGCCGTCACGTGTATCTCGTGCCGCGACTCGACGGGGAGGTGGTGGTCGGGCGACCGTGGAGGAGCGCACCGACACCCTCGTGACCGCCGGAGCCGTTCTCGACCTGCTGCGCGCGGCCGCAGACCTCGTGCCGGACCTGGTCGAGTACGAGCTGGCCGAGGCCATCGCCGGCCACCGCCCGGGTACCCCGGACAACATGCCCATCCTGGGCTTCCACGGCCCCGGGACGGTCGTCGCGACCGGCCACCACCGGCACGGGGTCGTGCTGACCCCGGTGACCGCCGACCTGATCGCCGACCTGATCGAGACCGGCGAGCCGGATCCGATGCTGGCCCCCTTCACCCCCGCGAGGTTCACATGAACGTGGTCGTCAACGGGAGCGCGCGAGTCCTGCCGGACGGGGCGACCGTGGCCGAGGCGGTCACCGCCGTCACCGACCGGCAGCGTGGCGTGGCGGTCGCGGTCAACGGCGAGGTGGTGCCGCGCAGCGGCTGGCCCGGGGCGGCGCTGCGGGATGGCGACCAGATCGAGGTGCTGACCGCGGCGCAGGGGGGTTGAGCATGCGCATCGCCGGCGTCGACTTCGGAAGTCGGCTCATCCTGGGCACCGGGGGAGCGTCCAGTCTGGACGTACTCGACAAGGCCATCGTGGCGAGCGGGACCGAGCTGGTCACCGTGGCGCTGCGCCGGGTGGACACCGCGGCGACGATGAGCGGCGGGCTGCTCGACCTGCTGGACCGGCGCGGCGTACGGGTGCTGCCGAACACGGCCGGCTGCTACACCGCGACCGAGGCGGTCAAGGTCGCCCACCTGGCCCGCGAGGCGTTCGAGACGCCGTGGGTCAAGCTGGAGGTGATCGGCGACGAGCGCACGCTGCTGCCGGACGCCGTCGAGCTGATGCGCGCCGCCGAGCAGCTCGTGGCCGACGGGTTCACCGTGCTGCCGTACACCACCGACGATCCGATCCTGGCCCGACGGCTGGCGGACGCGGGCTGCGCCGCGGTGATGCCGGCGGGTGCGCCGATCGGATCGGGGCTGGGCATCAACAACCCCCACCACATCCGGCTGATCCGCCAGTCGGTGCGGGTGCCGGTCATCCTCGACGCCGGCGTCGGCACCGCGTCGGACGCCGCGCTCGCCATGGAGCTGGGCTGCGACGGGGTGTTGCTGGCCAGCGCGGTCACCCGGGCGGCCGACCCGGTGCGGATGGCGGCGGCGATGCGGCACGCGGTCGAGGCGGGCTGGCTGGCTGCCGGTGCAGGGCGGATTCCCAAGCGGTTCCACGCGTTGGCGTCCACTCCGGACGAAGGAAGGCCCCACCTGTGATCGTCGTGCTGACCGACCGTCGTCAGGCGCGCCGGTCGCTCGTCGAGGTGGTCGAGTCGGCTTTCGCAGGCGGGGCGGCGTACGTCGTACTCAGGGAAAAAGACCTGCCGCCCGATGAGCGCGCGGCGCTGGCGGCGGCCCTGCGCGCGGTGGTCGGCGCGGGTTTGATCGTGGCTGGACCGGATCCGTTGGGTGGCGATGCGGTGCACTTGGCGGCGGCCGGGCCGTACCCGCCGCCGGAGCTGGCGCTCGTCGGTCGCTCCTGCCACGACGCCGTCGAGCTCTCCCGGATTACGACAGAGCAATACGCGGTCGTTTCGCCCGTCTATCCCACGCCCTCGAAGCCTGGATACGGCCCCCGCTTGGAATTGACGGGCTGGCGAAGCTGGTCGCGCGCTCGCCCGTTCCGGTGCTGGCCCTGGGCGGCATCACGCCCGCCAACGCGGCCGCGTGCGTGGCCGCGGGGGCCGCCGGTGTGGCCGTGATGGGCGCGGTGATGCGGGCGGAGGATCCCGCGGCGGTGGTCCGTGACCTGCGCGGTGCGACGGAGTCCGTCGAGGCCCTTGCGGAGCGGGGTGGGGTGGGACTATGACACCTCCGATCGCGCTCACCATCGCCGGCTCGGACTCGGGTGGCGGCGCCGGCATCCAGGCCGACCTCAAGGTCTTCGCGGCGCTGCGGGTGTACGGCACGTCGGTCATCACCGCCACGACCGCGCAGAACACCCGGGGCGTTCAGGACGTCTACCCGATGCCCGGCAACGTGGTCAGCGCGCAGCTGACCTCGGTGCTCGACGACCTCCCGCCGCTCGCGGTGAAGACCGGCATGCTGGCCACCGGCGAGGTCGCGGCGGCGGTCCTGGCCAAGGCCCGCGCCGGGCTGCTGCCCAACCTGGTCATCGACCCGGTGCTGGAGTCGTCCAGCGGCCGGCGGCTGGGCGTGGTCGGCGCGATCGAGCGGCTGCTGCCGTACGCGCTGGTGGCCACGCCGAACCGCGAGGAGGCGTCGGCGCTGGTCGGCTGGCCGGTGACCACGCCGGCGGACATGGCCGGCGCCGCGGGCCAGCTCGCGGCCGGCGGGCCGAAGTACGTGGTGGTGACCGGCGGCGACATGGTGGCCGGCGGCGAGGCCGTGGACGCGGTGTGGACCGACGCGGGCACGCGGTTTCTGCGGTACCCGCGCATCCTCACCCGCAACACGCACGGCACCGGCTGCACGTTCTCGGCCGCGATCGCCGCCCGGCTCGCCCTGGGCGACTCGGTGCCGGACGCGCTCGTGTTCGCCAAGCAGTACGTCGCCCGAGCGCTCGCGGGTGCGCGCGACTGGAAGCTGGGCGGCGGCACCGGGCCGCTCGACCACCTGGACTGGAAGTCGATCTAGCAGCTGAGGAGGCACGATGTCAGCTCGTCGCAAGGTGTACGTCGAGGGATCCCGGCCCGACATCCGGGTGCCGTTCGCCGAGGTGGAGCTGTCCGGCGGCGAACCACCGCTCCGCCTGTACGACACGTCCGGGCCGGGGTCGGACCCCGCGGTCGGGTTGCCGCCGTTGCGGGGGCCGTGGATCGCTTCACGCGGCGATGTCGCCCCCGTGCGGGGTGCGGGTACGCCGCTGGCGGGATCCCGTCCGACGCAGCTTGCTTATGCGCGTGCTGGGGTGGCCACTCCCGAGATGGAGTTCGTGGCGATCCGCGAGGACGTGCCTGTTGAATTGGTGAGAGAAGAGATCGCGGCTGGCCGAGCCGTCCTGCCGGCCAACGTCAACCACCCCGAGATCGAGCCAATGATCATCGGCAAGCGGTTCCTCGTGAAGGTCAACGCCAACATCGGCACCTCCGCGGTCACCTCCTCGATCGCGGAGGAGGTGGAGAAGCTGACCTGGGCGACACGGTGGGGCGCGGACACCGTGATGGATCTTTCAACCGGACGCCGAATTCATGAAACGCGCGAGGCCATCGTCCGCAACTCCGCCGTGCCGATCGGGACCGTGCCGATCTACCAGGCGCTGGAGAAAGTGGGCGGCGACCCGGTCAAGCTCTCCTGGGAGGTCTTCCGGGACACCGTCATCGAGCAGTGCGAGCAGGGCGTCGACTACATGACCGTGCACGCCGGCGTGCTCATGCGGTACGTGCCGCTGGCCGTCGACCGGGTGACCGGCATCGTGTCGCGCGGCGGCTCCATCATGGCCGCCTGGTGCCTGGCGCACCACGAGGAGAACTTCCTGTACACCAACTTCGCTGCACTTTGTGAGATCTTGGCGCGCTATGACGTCACGTTCTCGCTGGGCGACGGGCTGCGGCCGGGGTCCATCGCGGACGCCAACGACGCGGCGCAGTTCGCGGAGCTGCGCACGCTGGGCGAGCTGACCGAGGTGGCGTGGGAGCACGACGTCCAGGTGATGATCGAGGGGCCCGGCCACGTGCCGATGCACAAGATCAAGGAGAACGTCGACCTCCAGCAGGAGGTGTGCCACGAGGCCCCGTTCTACACGCTCGGACCGCTGACCACGGACATCGCCCCCGCGTACGACCACATCACCTCGGCGATCGGCGCCGCCATGATCGGCATGTTCGGCACCGCGATGCTCTGCTACGTCACCCCGAAGGAGCACCTGGGCCTGCCGGACCGCGACGACGTGAAGGCCGGCGTCATCGCGTACAAGATCGCCGCACACGCCGCCGACCTCGCTAAGGGGCACCCCGGGGCGCAGGCGTGGGACGACGCGCTGTCCAAGGCGCGGTTCGAGTTTCGCTGGGCGGACCAGTTCAACCTGTCGCTGGATCCGGAGACGGCGCGGGCATACCACGACGAGACCCTGCCGGCCGAGCCCGCCAAGACGGCGCACTTCTGCTCGATGTGCGGCCCCAAGTTCTGCTCCATGAAGATCACCCAAGAGCTCAAGGAGTACGCCGCGCGCGGCATGAAGGAAAAGTCGGAGGAGTTCCTGGACTCGGGTTCCCGGGTGTACCTCCCCTCGCCTGAGCGCGTTCCCGCGCTTCTGGCTTCGCGCGCCTGCGCGCGTCCGGCCTCCGCGTCGATCAAGGCTTTGCTCGTCGATCAAGGGCGAACGGTCGTGGTTTGATCTCTTATCCACGGCCGTATGCCCTTGATCGACGCGAAAGTCCTTGATCGGCGGGCGCGGCGCCGCGACGCGCGGCGCCACAGCGGGCGCGGCGCCCGCCGCGCCCGGGGAGCGTCAGGGCTTGCGGGCCACCACGACGCCGTTCGCGCCGGGCGCCTCGAAGTGGATGACCTCGGCGTCGACGAAGCCGGCCTCGGTCAGCCAGGTGACGTACTCCGTCTCCGAGTAGTTCCGGCCGCCCACCGTCTCGACGAGCATGTTCATCCCCATCAGGGCGGCCTCCGGCGGGCCGGTCCGGTCGGCGTTCAGCAGCAGCTCGGACACCACCACCGCGCCCCCGGTCGGCAGCGCCGCGAAGCACTTGCCCAGCAGCTCACGATTGGTCGGCTCGTCCCAGTCGTGCAGGATCATGCTGAGCAGGATGACGTCGTACCCGGGCGGCAGCGCCGGCTCGTGCAGGAAGTTGCCGGCGAAGCTGTCGATGCGGTCGCTCAGCCCGGCCGCCGCGCCCTTCTCGTCGGCGATGGGGCAGACATGCGGCAGGTCGTACACCGTCGCCTGGAGGCCGGCATACCGCCGGCACAGCTCGATCGGGTACGCGCCGGAGCCGCCGCCCACGTCGAGCAGTCGGGTGTGCGCGCCGAAGTCGTACGCCTCGCCGAGCGCGCGGGCTGTGAAGATCGATGTGGAGTACATGGCCTCCCAGAAGAGCTCGAGGATCTGCGGGTCCTCGGTCTCGAACATCGACTCCTGGCTGTCCGGGTCCCAGGTCAGCGGCCGGTCGGTGCGCAGCGCGTCGCCGACCCGGTGCCACGGCAGGTACGTCCGCGCGTCGCAGTACCGTACCTGGCCACCGAAGTAGTACGGTTTGCCGGAGACCAGGAACTCCTCGGCCAGCGCCGAGTTGCGGTAGCCGTCACCGGATCTGTCGAGCAGGCCGAGCGAGGCGCACGCGGCGAGCAGGAGGTCGGCCGGGCGGTCGGCGAGGCCGAGGTCGGCGGCGGCCTTCTCCACCGTGATGGTCTTGCCGCCGGCCAACCTGCTGAACAGGTCTAACTCGACAGCGGCAGCGAACGTCTTGAAGCTCCAGAAACCGGACACGAGGCGCATGAGGGGCGTCGGCGTCAGCATTCGGACATCGTACTCAGCAACTATCAGCTTCCAAACCCTGCACCGATCAAGGACTTTCGCGTCGATCAAGGGCATACGGCCGTGGATCAAAGATCAAACCGCGACCATTTGCCCTTGATCGACGCGCAAAGCCTTGATCGACACGGAAAGTCCTAGGGGCGGTCTTTGTCGGGGTCGGTGGAGAGGCCGCTGACCCAGTCGACGTACTCCTCGTCGCGGGGCTTCAGCGGCGCCTCGGGGCGCGTCTGGCTACCGCGCTGGGTGGGGACGTCGCCCTTCGGGATCGGCTCCGGATCGGGCTCGGGCGGGGCCGGCGTGGCGCGCCGGCGGCCGAAAAGACCCTTCCGGGGGCGGTCGCCCGGCGCGTCTTTGGGGGCCGCCTTCGATGGCCGGGCGGGTGCCGGCGTGCTCGCCGCGGGGTCGTCGGGCTGGGCCTGGCGGGCGGCGGCCCGGCGGCCGGCGGCGAACGCGGTCACCGCCCCGCCGACCGCGGACTCGCGAGCCGCAGGCGGCGGCCGCCGTGCTGGCCGGCCCTCGTTCGTGGAGCGTGCGAGGTCGACGGTCGACGGCTCGTCGTCGGAGGAGCCGCGCGACAGGTCCGCGGTCGGCTCGTCCGGCAAGGACGGCGATGAGGCGGAGGACTGGGAGGGCCGCGGGGCCGCGGAGGGCGGCGAGGGCGCGGGGGATGGCGACGGGGCGGAGTCGGGCTCCGGGCGGCGGGACGGGAACGTCGGGCGGCGCGCCGCCGTGGCGAGCACCGAGCCGAGTACGCCGGCGCCGACCGCGACCAGCGCGCCCCAGTACGGCGCCGCCTGGTACTTGTCGGCCGAGCTGCCCGGCCCCGCGACCAGGTACGCCAGGCACATCATCGCCGGACCGATGAGTCCCGAGGCCGCGATCGTCATCGGCGGGCGGCCCAGCCAGCGCCCGACGCCGGCGATGGCGGCGCCGCCGACCAGCGCGAGCAGCGGCATGGTCATGACGGCCAGGCTCTGCGTGGTGCCGGTGCTCAGTGACGCCAGGTCGGGCACGCCGAGCCGTACGTCGGTCAGCGGGTCGCCGGAGCCGAGCGAGGGCGCCACGGAGATGATCGCGAGCAGCCAGCCGCCCGCGGTCACGACGACCACGTTCCACAGCAGGCTTTCCTGGCTGAGCGCGGCGATCGCGACGAACACGCCGGCGATGGCGCCCAGGGCGGCGGACAGCCCGATCACCAGGACCGGGTCGGTGGACTGGACCTGGGCGAAGCGGGCCGGCTGCATACACAGGGGCACCAGGACGGCCGCCCCGATGCCGGCGCACACGGCGTACGCGATGCGGGACCCGGTGCCACCGACGTGGCCGTGCCGGCGGGCCATCCGGTCGGCGGCGACGGCGCCGGCGACCGCGGCCACCATCGCGAACCAGGTCACCCACGCCATCTGGGCGGTCCACTGGTTTTCCTCGCCGGTGGGGAAGGTGCGGCTCAGCCGCACGATGCCGAGGCCGAACGCGACGCCCAACTGACTCGCACCCGCGAGCAGGCCGACGCCGAGCGCGGCGAGCAGCACCTTGCTCCAGGTACGCAATGCCATGTCCGGCACGTTACGTGGGGATGCCAGCCGCCGCCACCCAGCCATGGAGAGCTTGAGACGTCACACAGTCAGCCCTAAGGTCGTCATCGATGGCTGACGACGTACGCGAGAAAACCACGGTGGCGATCGTCGGCGCGGGCCCGGCGGGGCTGACGCTGGCCAATCTCCTGGGCCGTGCCGGCATCGACTGCGTGGTGCTGGAACGGCAGAGCCGGTCCTATGTGGAGAGCCGGCAGCGCGCCGGCGTGCTGGACCACCACGCGGGCCGCATGCTGGAGAAATGGGGCCTGGCCGGCCGGGTTTTGATGGACGCCAGGGTGGACGGTGTCTACGAGTTCCGGCTCGACGGGGTGCCCCGGTACCTGGATGTCGCCGCGCTCGCGGGCGGCCGGCACAACCACATCCTGCCGCAGCAGTTCCTGGTGCAGCGGCTCATGGCGGCGTTGCTGGAGGACGGCGGAGACCTGCGCTTCGAGGCGCTCGACGTGGCCCTGCACGGCCTGGAGGGATCCCGCCCGTCGGTCACCTACCGTGATCCGGCCGGCGCCGCGCACGAGATCGAGTGCGACTTCGTGGCCGGGTGCGACGGGTTCCACGGGGTTTGCCGCCCGAGCGTTCCCGCGGACGCGCTTACGGCGTACACCCTGGACCACGGGATCGGCTGGTTCACGGTGCTGGCCGACGTGCCGCCGCCGCGCCATCCGCTCTTCGCGGTCAGCACGCACGGCTTCGCGGCGCACTTCCCCCGGGGCCCCCGGGCCAGCCGGTTCTACTTGCAGTGCGGGCCGGGCGACGACCTGGCGGAGTGGACGGACGAGCGGATCTGGACACAGATACGCCTGCGGTTGGGCGACGGCGGCCTGCCCGCCGGGGAGATCACCGAGAAGGGCGTCGTCGAGATGCGCAGCTTCGTGGTCGACCCGATGGCGTACGGGCGGCTCTTCCTGGTCGGGGACGCCGCGCACATCATCACGCCGATGGCCGGCAAGGGGATGAACCTGGCGCTCGCCGACGCCGACGTGCTCGCCAGCGGGTTGCGCGCGGCCATCCGGGACGGCGACGGCGAGCCGCTGCGGGCGTACTCCGCGACGTGCCTGCGGCGGACCTGGAACTACCAGGAGTTTTCCCGCTGGATGACGGAGATGCTGCACGACTCGGGCGATGCCTCGGTCAACGGGCCGTTCCGGCGGGAGCTGGCGAGGGCGCGGCTGGAGCGCCTCTTCTCCTCGCCCACGGCGGCCGCCGGCTTCGCCGAGATGATGGCCGGCCTGGGTTAGGGCGTGCCTGGCGGATCTTTGTGGGGCTGCGGCGGGCCCAGACGACGACCGGTGGCACCGGTCGAAAGGCCGCATACAACACCGGTATGCGACCTTCCGCCCGGCACCACCGGACGCCGCCTGGACCTCGCCTCGCACCCACAAGATCCACCAGGCACGCCCTAAACCTTCTCGCGGGCCATCCGGGGCGCCGGCGTCGACGGCGGGGCCGGCGGTGGGCCGTCCGGCGCGAAGAGCAGCTCGTGCAGCTCGGCGCTGCACCGCGCCACTTCTTCCAGGTACGCGTTGTGCCCGAGCGTGCGCGGCCGGGGGATGTTGACGTCGACGATGCGGCGCAGCCGGCCCGGGCGCGGGCTGAGCACCAGGACCCGGTCGGCCAGCAGCACGGCCTCGTCGATCGAGTGGGTCACGAAGACGGTGGTGGCGCCGAGTTCCATGTGGACGCGCTGCAGCTCGCCGGAGAGCTCCTCGCGGGTGAGGGCGTCCAGGGCGGAGAACGGCTCGTCCATCAGCATCACCTTGGGCCGCTGGATGAGCGCGCGGCACAGGGCGACCCGCTGCTGCATGCCGCCGGAGAGCTCGTGCGGCTGCTTCTTGTGGAACTCGCTCAGCCCGACCATGTCGAGCAGCTGCTCGGCCCGCTGGCGGTGCTCGGCGCGCTTCCAGCCGAACATCTCCACCGGCAGCAGCACGTTGTCGAGCACCGAACGCCAGGGCAGCAGGGCCGGCCGCTGGAACATCATGGCGACGTCCTTGCGCGGCTTGGTCACCCGCGTCTCGCCGACCGACACCTCGCCGCTGGACGGCGCGATGAGGCCGGCGACGAGCCGCAGCAGGGTGGACTTTCCGCATCCGGAGCGGCCGATGACCGCGACGAACTCGCCCTCACTGACGGTCAGGTTGATGTTTCGCAGCGCTTCTACGGCGCCCGAACGCGCCTGGAACGTCTGCGACACGCCGGCCAGTCGAATCATGGTGCCAGGTTACGGGAAGAGTTCCGATCTTGGCATTCCTCCCGCTAGCGTGCATCGATGTCTATCAAGCGGGTGACCGCGGCGGCCGTCATGGTGTTGGCGTTGGCCGTCGGCTGCGGCAAAGACAGCAGCGAAAGCGATCAACCGACCGCGGATGCCACCGGCTCGGAAAAGGTCACCTACCTCACCGGCGTCAGCGTGCAGGGCCGCGAGGCGTACGTCTACGTCGGAAAAGAGAAGGGCTTCTTCCAGGAGGCCGGCTTCGATGTGGACGTCAAGCCCGGCAACGGCACCAACCAGAACCTCCAGCTCCTGCAGAGCGGCCAGGCCGACTTCGCCATCGTGGACATCACCGCGGCCCTCATCGAGTACGGCAAGGGCACGTTCACCGACTTCACCGTGGTGAGCGCGATCCACCAGCGCAACCTGGCCTGCCTCATGGTGCTGGAGGGCAGCGGCATCGCCAAGCCGCAGGACCTCGCCGGCAAGCGCATCGCGTACATCCCGGGCGGGGTCGTCAAGACGCTGTTCGACGCGTACGCGAGCAAGGCCGGCGTGGACGGCTCGAAGATCCAGTGGGTCAACGTGCCGGCCCAGCAGATGGGGCAGAACCTGGCCGCCGGCAGCATCGACGCGGCCACCCAGTTCGTGGTGGGCACGCCGGGCATCGAGGCGGCCGCCAAGGGTCGCAAGGCGGTCGTGCTGCCGTTCAGCGACTTCCTGCCGGACCTGTACGGCAACGGGTTGGCGGTCAGCGCCAAGTCCGCGAAAGACGATCCCGACCGGATAAGGCGCTTCAACCAGGCGATGCTCAAGGGCCTGGCGTACGCGATCGACAACCCCGCCGAGGCCGGGCAGATCTACGCCAAGTACCAGAAGATCCAGCCGCAGCCGGTGGCCGCCGCCGAGGTGACCCTGATGGCCCCGTACGTCAAGGGCGGCGCCGTGGTGGGCGCCCTCGACCTCGACCGGGTCACCAAGAACATCGCGGTCGTCAAGGACGCCGGCGTGATCCCGACCGCGGTCAAGCCGGAGGACGTGGTGTCGTTCGACCTGGCGCCGAAGGCTTGAGAAGGATCCTCCTACCGCTCGCCGGTGCCGGCGCCACCGTCGCGCTGTGGTGGCTGGTCATCGTCGCGTTCGACGTGCAGTCGTACGTGGCGCCCACGCCCCGGGAGGTGGCCGCCGTGTTCGGCCGGCTGCCGGGGTACCTGGCGGACAACACCTGGGTGACGCTGCTGGAAACGCTGGCCGGGTTCGCGCTGGCGGTGGTGGCCGGCGTGCTCATCGGCGCCGCCCTGGCCAGCTCGCGCTGGATCGAGGAGGCCATGTATCCGTCGCTGGTGGCGCTCAACGCCGTACCCAAGCTGGCGTTGGGCTCGCTGCTGACGGTATGGCTGGGCTTCGGCCAGGCGCCGAAGGTGGTGATGGTGGTCCTGATGTGCTTCTTCCCGGTCGTGCTGGCCACGGTCGGCGGCCTGACCCGGACACCCGCGGAGTTGGCCGAGCTGGCCCGGTCGCTGTCCGCGTCGCGCTGGCAGGCGTTCGCCAAGGTGCGCCTGCCGGCGGCGCTGCCGCAGATCTTCGTCGGCCTCAAGACCGCGATGCCGCTCGCCGTGATCGGCGCGGCCATCGCGGAGCTCTTCGGCTCGACCTCGGGGCTCGGCTTCGTCATCTACACGGCCGGGTCGGACACCGCGGTCTCGTTCGCCGCGATCGTGCTCCTCGCGGCGATGAGCATCGTGCTGTTCTACGCGGTCGTCGTGGTCGAACGGCTGCTCCTGCCGTGGGTACGCGAGACGACTGGCTAACCCAGCTGCGGAAGCACCTCGGACGCGATCAGCTCCAGGTGGTCGAGGTCGTCCATCTCGATGATCCGCAAGTGCACGCGGGTGACGCCCACCTCGGCGAACTCGCCGATCCGCTGGACGAGCAGCGCGGGTGAGCCGACCACCGGGTCCTCCGGCGGGAGCGCGCTCTTGGCGTGCAGCGGCGCGGCCCGGCGCTGGGCCTCGGCGTCGGTGCGGCCGATCGCCACGACGATGCCGGCAGACAGGGCCAACGGGGTGGTGCGCCCGATCCGCGCGCTGACCCGCTTGACCCGCTCGAACGCCGACGCGCTCTCGGCCACGCTCTTGAACGGCATGTTGAACTCGTCGGCGTACCGCGCGGCGATCTCCGGCGTGCGCTTGGGCCCGCGCCCGCCGACGATGATCGGCGGTCCGGGCTGCTGCACGGGCTTGGGCAGGGCCGGCGCGTCGGCCAGCTGGTAGTGCTCGCCCTTGAAGCTGAAGCGCTCGCCGACCGGGGTGGACCACAGCCCGGTGATGACGGCCAGCTGCTCGGCCAGCCGGTCGAAGCGCTCGGCCACGGGCGGGAACGGGATGCCGTACGAGGTGTGCTCGCGCTCGTACCAGCCGCTGCCGATGCCCAGCTCCACCCGGCCGCCGCTCATCTGGTCGACCTGGGCCACGGCGACCGCCAGCGGCCCGGGCAGGCGGAACGTGACCGAGGTGACCAGCGTGCCGATGCGGATCCGGCTGGTCTCGCGGGCCAGCCCGGCCAGCGTGATCCAGGCGTCGGTCGGGCCGGGCAGCCCGTCTTCGGCGCCCATCGCCTGGTAGTGGTCGGCGCGCAGGTAGCCCTCGAAGCCGCTGTCCTCGGCGAGCCGGGCCAGCCGCAGCTGGTCGTCGTAGGTGGCGCCGCGGTGTGGCTCGGTGAAGACGCTGACCCGCACGGTGACCGCCTGTCGGGAAGGGTGGGGGATTGGTCGCGGTCAGGCTATCGGGATCCCGTTACGCCGCGATACCCCGTCCGGGATCGGTTCGTAACCGGATACGCCTTGCGTCGCAAACTAGCCTTTCGCCTACGCTGTGCCGCGGACATTCATGAAGCGGCATCGTGGTCTCCCCTCGACCACGAGGTCGAAGGCTCTCAACGAACCCCTCCAGTTGGGAAGGACAGTGTTCATGAGAAGGCTTACCCGCACGTTTGCGACAGCCGCGCTGGCCACGGCGCTGGCCGTGGTGGCGGGCTGCAGCTCTGACGAGCCCGAGGAGACCGGCGGCGGCAACAACGCCGCCGCCAACGGCACACCGGTGAAGGTGACGTACCTCACGTCGTTCGGCAACTTTGGCCGCGACTCGTACGCCTGGGTCGCGCTCGAAAAGGGATTTTTCCGAGACGCCGGATTCGAGGTCGACGTCCAGAAGGGCCAGGGGACCGGCGGCAACATCACCGCCATCGTGAGCGGCAAGGCCGACTACACCCCGATCGACCTCACCGGTGGCCTTCTGCAGCTCGGTAAGGGCGTCAAGGACTTCACGGCGGTCGCCGCGATCCAGCAGCGCACGATGGCCGCCATCGCCACCACCGAGGACAAGAACATCAAGACCCCGAAGGACCTGGAGGGCAAGACGCTCGCCGACACCCCCGGGTCCGTGGTGCGCAACCTCTTCCCGACGTACGCCAAGTTGGCGAAGATCGACTACAACAAGGTCAAGTGGCAGGACGGCGAGGCGGCGACGCTGATCGCGACGCTCGGGTCCGGAAAGGTCGACGGCATCGGGCAGTTCGTCGTGGGCCGTCCGACCATCGCCGCGGTCACCAAAAAGACCCCGGTCTTCCTGCCGTACAGCGACTACCTCACCGACCTCTACGGCAACGTGCTGGTCACCTCGACCAAGAACGCCAAGGAGAAGCCCGACCAGGTCAAGGCGTTCGCCGCGGCTCTGCTGAAGGGCCTGGAGTACGCGCTGGCCAACCCCAAGGAGGCCGCCGACATCCTGAAGGCGAAGGACCCGACCGCCAACCCGGTCGCGGCCCAGGCCGAACTGGAGCTGATGGGCGCGTTCGTCCGGTCCGCCGGCAGCGGTGAGAAGATCGGCACGATCGACACCCAGCGGGTGGCGCGGAGCATCGCGATCCTGCAGGGCGCGGGCCAGGTCCCGGCCGGCCTGACCCCGGAGCAGATCATCTCCGTCGACCTGACGCCGAAGGCATAGTCCTTCGGACGGCGAGGCGGGTGTGGCGGCCGGAACCGGCCGCCACACCCGGACATCTGCGCAGCAAGGAGCCTGACATGAACGAGACGTCCGTCGCCCCGGCACCCGTCGCGGCGCCGCCGGTCAGGACCCGGGTACGGCTGCCCGGGGTCGTCTACCCGGTGGCCGGACTGGTCGTCACGGTCTTCGTGTGGTGGCTGATCACGAGCGTGTTCCGCTGGGCCAACCCGGTGGTGCTGCCACCGCCGCAGGACGTGCTGCGAAACTTCAACACCAACCGCGACTTCGTGCTCAAGGGGACGCTGGTGACCTCCCTGGAGGTGGTGGTCGGCTTCCTGATCTCGTCGGCCGCCGGGTTCCTGATCGGACTCGTGCTGGCCGGCTCAAGGGTCCTGGAACGGATGTTCTCGCCGCTGCTGGTGGCGATCAACGCGGTACCGAAGATCGCTTTCGGCCCGATGCTCGTCGCCTGGCTGGGCTGGGGCCAGCCGCCGATCCAGTTCATGATCTTCGTGATGTCGTTCTTCCCCGTCGTGCTGGCTACCGTGACCGGCCTGACCAGGACACCGTCCGAGCTCGCCGAGATGGCCCGCTCGCTGGACGCGTCCCGCCGGCAGATGTTCGTCAAGGTACGACTGCCGTCCGCGCTTCCGCAGCTGTTCATCGGCCTGAAGCTCGCGCTGCCGCTGGCGTCGGTCGGCGCGGTCATCGGCGAGTTCCAGGCCGGCGACGCCGCCCGGCCGGGGCTGGGCTCGATCATCCTGCAGACCCTCGGGCAGGGCGACTCGGCGACCGCCTTCGGCGCCTTCGTGCTGATCGCCGGCACGACCATCGCGCTCTACTACGTCGTGGTCGGCGCCGAGCGCCTGCTGCTCCCGTGGGTGCGGGCCACTACTGAACGGTAAGTAATAAGGAAATCCGGGTACGGCGCACCGCCGTACCCGGATGTCGGTTTGTTCCTTAGCCGGCCAGCCGCCAGCGGCCGCTGCGGGCCACGAGCACGGTGAGCGCCTGCGGCATCAGGCCCGAGTGGTTGTCCGGGGTGATGCGGATCGGCCCGGAGATCCCGTCGAACTGCGAGGTCTCCAGGATCGCCCGGACGCTGTCCCGGTTGACGGTCGTGGCGCCCTGCAAGGCGTTGGTGACCATCTGCACGGCGTCCGCCGCGAACGACGAGAAGCCGTAGTAGCTGCCGTACTTGGCGGTGTAGTCGCGGAACCACTGCTTGCGGGCGGCCTTCGCCGGCGTGGTGGCGATGACGTCGTCGATGACCATCGTCTGGGTGAAGATCATGGTCGCGCCGTTGGTGGCGGCCTGTCCGGACAGGAAGAGGTCGCCGGCGGCGGCCGCGTCGAAGTACAGGCTGCCCTGGTAGTCGTCCTGGCGCGCGCTCGCCGCGGCGAGGTTGGCCTGGTCGGCGAACGTCCACACGACGATCGCGTCCGGCTGCTCCGCCAGGATCGTCGCCATCGGCTGGCTCACGTCGGTGTCGGTGCTCTTGACCTGCCCGGCCGCGACGACCTCGATCCCGGCCTTGCGGAGCGCGTCTTCCAGCGCGGCCCGGCCCTCCTTGCCATACGCGTCGTCGCTGTAGAGCAGCCCGACCGTCTTCTTGCCGGCGTTCTGCAGCTCGGACGTGAGGGCCGCGGCGCTGTCGGCGGCGTTCGGTGCCACCTTGAAGATCCAGCGCCGTTCGGCGACAGGCGTGACCACGTTGCTGGCCGGAGCGAGCGCGATGGTCGGAATCTTGCGGTCGTTCAACGTCTTGGCGGCGCCCACCACGCAATCCCCGCAGACGCCCATGACGACGGCCGCGACCTTCGGATTGTTGGCGAACTCGCCGACGTTGCTCAGCGACAGGCTCGGATCCGAGCGGTTGTCCTTGGCATCCAGCTTCAACTTCCGGTTGCCGAGCACGCCGGAGTCGTTGACCTGGTCGATCTTCAGCACCAGCGCCCGCTGGTACGCCTGGCCGATGGTGGCGGTCGGCCCGGACAGCTCCAGGTCGGCGCCGATGATGATCTCCTCGGTGTCCCCCGCCTCGTCGCCGAGTTGGCAGGCGGACACCGAAAGGACCAAGGTGGCTGCGGTGAGCGCCGAGAGCGCCACGGAGCGTATGGACCTCAACTTAGTCCTCCAGGTGGACGGCTCCGGCGAGAGTCAGTCCCCTGTGGAGTGACGCGCGGAGCCTGCCGTACGGTGTGTGCGCGGAGTGATGTGGAACCTGGAAAACCATGCCAATGGCGGGCGCTGGGGTCAAGCGGGGAGGCAAGGTGCTCCACGAGACAGTTGTCCCACATAGTGGTTACCGGCAAAGTTTATGCGCGTTAACTTTGCGGACATCAATGGCTACTATACCGGTGTTTGCCCTGGTCACGGGAGTATCGACGGGAAGGGGCGGAGTGAGCGGCGTGGGCATTGGGGACGGTGCGACCGTTTCCTGCCTGACTGAGGCTTCCCAAGGGGGTCCTCCTTCTGGTGAAATCGCGGCCGTGCCGCGTGCGGCGCTAGTCGCTGCACTCAGGCAGCCGGCCGGCGGGTCGCACGTGGAGACAACGACGGAGGCGATGTCGTGAGCACCGGACCTACGACCCTGCCCGAAAAAGGTGTGCAGGCCCGACGTGCTGCGCGCCGGTGGTTCCCGCGCCTGCGGGACGCCCGGATCAGGTCCAAACTCGCGCTGATCCTGGTCGTGCCGGTGGCCGCGGTACTCGCGCTGGCGACGGTGCGACTGGTCGACGTCGGCCGGGGCGCCTACGACGCCAGCCTCATCCGCGACCTGACCGCGCTGTCGGCGGACGTCGCCGCCCTCACGCAGGACATGCACAAGGAGCGGATGTCGGCGGCCGCCTTCCTCGCCGTGCAGAACAGCAAGGCGGACGACTACAACAACGCGATCCGGCGCACCGACGAGCGGATCGCGGCGTACACGGCGAAGCGCGAGGACCTCAGCGACGTGCCCGCGTCGGTCGAGAGCCGGTTGGACGAGATCGACCAGCACCTGGCCGCCCTCAACGGCCTGCGCCAGAACATGCAGGCCCGCCAGCAGCGGTCGGTGGGCGAGGCGGTGCTGCGCTACGGCAACATCCTGACCGACCTCGTGTCGTACGGCGAGGTGCTCGGCCAGCTGGCCGGCGAGGGCAACCTGGCCGAGGAGTTGCGCGCCCTCGACGCGTTCGCCAAGGCCAAGGCGGCCACCGCCGAGGAGGAGGCGGTCGTCTACGCCGCCCTGGTCCCCGGCGACGTGCTCGGCGAGGAGCAGCTCAACTCGTTCGTCGCGACGCTGACCGGGCAGGAGTCCGCCCAGCAGGCGTTCGGCCTGGTCGCCAACGGCACCCAGAAGGCCATCGCGGACGCCACGGTCACCGGCGACGCGATCAACCTGGCCTCCTCCAACGAGGCCCTGGTGACCCGCTCGATCGGCCAGCGGCCACTGATCAGCGCGGACGACGCGCGCAGGTCGATCAACGCGGTCGTCGACCTGATGCGCTTCGCCGAGATCAAGCTCGAAGAGAACGCGCTCGCCAACGCCGACGACGTCCGCGCGGCCGTCGTCCGGCAGGCCGTCGTCGAGTCGATCCTGGTCGTCATCACGCTCTTCATCGCTATCGCGCTGGCCGTCGTGCTGGCCCGGTCGCTCAACCAGTCGCTGCGCCGGCTCCGCGAGGGCGCGCTCGCCGTGGCCAACCGGGACCTGCCCGAAGCCGTGGCTCAGCTCCGCGACGTACGCAGCATCGGTGAGGGCGGGCCTGACGAGATCGTGCGACAAGTGCGCGACGCGATCCGATTGCCCAACCGCGACGAGGTCGGGCAGGTGGCACAGGCGTTCAACGTCGTACACCGGGAAGCCGTCCGGATCGCGGCCGAGCAGGCCGCCCTGCGGACCAGCGTCTCGGCGATGTTCCTCAACCTGGCCCGGCGCAGTCAGGCGCTGGTCGACCGGATGATCGGCGAGCTCGACATGATCGAGCGCGGCGAGGAGGACCCGAAGCGACTGGCCCAGCTCTTCCAGCTGGACCACCTCGCCACCCGAATGCGCCGCAACGACGAAAACCTGCTGGTGCTCGCCGGCGCCGACTCCACCGCCCCGCGCCGCGACGACGCGCTGCTGGTGGACGCGCTGCGCGCCGCCCAGTCCGAGGTGGAGCTCTACAACCGGATCGAGTTCGGCACGGTCGACACCGACATCTCGATCGCCGCCCACGCGGTCAACGACGTCGTACGGCTGATCGCCGAGCTGCTCGACAACGCCACCCGGTTCTCCCCGCCCAACACGGTCGTGGTCGCCGACGCCCGGCGCATCCGGGACTACGTGCTGATCCAGGTGGAAGACCGGGGCCTGGGCCTGACCGAGGAGCAGTTGGACGCGCTCAACCACCGGTTGGGCCAGCCGCCCGCGGTCGACGTGGCCGCGTTCCGGCTGATGGGCCTGGCCGTGGTGGGCCGGCTCGCCTCCCGGTACGGCATCCGCGTCGAGCTGCGGCCCAATGTGGAGGGCGGCACGGTCGCGCAGGTGACGCTGCCGAGCGGGATCGTCGTGCTGCCCAAGCCGCGGACCCGCGAGCAGGTGCTCACCCGGCCGCGCTCGCCGCTGGCCGTGGAGACCGGTCCGACCGCCAACGTGGGCACCCAGTCGGGCGGGTGGCCGCAGCCGATGACGCCCGCGGGGCGTACGTCGTCGGCGACCCTGTCCGACCCCTGGCTGGGCAAGGCGCCGGCGCAGTGGGACAGCGCCGTCCCGGTCAACGCGAGCGCGCAGACCAGCGCGTTCCCGACGCTGGGCCAGTCCCTAGCCGGCTCAGCCGCGGCGCAGGCCGGGATCGGCAGCCCCACGGTGGCGTACCCGACGGTGCAGTCATCGCCGCCGCCGCTGCGCCGGCCCGACGCACCGGTGATCCCGGCGACCGCGCACCCGATGACGCCGGCCGTGCTGCCGCCCTCGGGCCTGCCGTCGGGGCCGGTGGCCGGCTCCCCGGGTGTGGTGCCGCGCCCCGACGACGGCGGCGAGGTGCCGATCTACCGCGAGATGGAGGCGGTCTGGTTCCGGTCGCACGGCACGGCCTCCACCGAGATCTTCAAGATGCCGGCGGACGGCTACGCGTCGCCGCCGCCCCCGGTGAGCGCCCCGAGCCCGGTCGCCGCCAGCGCCGGCACCGGATACGCCCCCGCGGCGTCGTCCGGCACCCGCGGCGGATCGATGGGCGGCGGTTCCATGGGCGGATCGCTGCCCACCAGGACACCCGCCCCGCCGCCGGCCGCGTACGCGCCGCCGGTGGTGCCGGCAGCAGCCGTTCCGCCGCCCGCGCCGCCGCCGCCCAGCGAGCCCGTAGAAGCGGCCATTCCGCGCCCCAGGAGCGCCACTGACGAGCCGTGGCGTACCGCCGCGGATGAAGGGTGGCGTCTGGCTGAGCGGGCCGCTCAGCCGGCCAGCGCGGGCCAGACGCGGTCCGGCCTGCCCAAGCGGGTGCCCCAGGCACAGCTCGTGCCCGGTGGCGTCGACACGAAGGCCGCCCGGGATCGCGCCCGGCGCACCCCGGACGAGGTTCGCGGCCTGCTGTCGGCGTATCACCGGGGGGTGCAGCGCGGCCGGGCGGCCGGTACCGACCAGAACGGCTCTACCTCTACCAAGGAGACCAGCGGATGACGAGGCCAGCAGCGATGCAGGACATGGGTTGGCTGCTCAGCAACTTCGCCGACAGCGTGGCGGGTATCGCCCACGTCGTGGCGGTGTCGGCCGACGGCCTGCTCCTCGCGTCCTCGCGGGACCTGCCCGCCGACCGGGCTGATCAACTGGCCGCGATCACCTCCGGCGTGGTCAGCCTGACCGATGGCGCCTCCCGGATGTTCAGCGCCGGCAGCGTGCTGCAGACCGTCATCGAGATGGACAGCGGCTACCTCTTCCTGATGTCGATCAGCGACGGCTCCTCGATGGCCGTGCTCGCGGCGCGCAGCTGCGACGTGGGTCAGGTCGGATACGAGATGGCGCTTCTCGTCGAGCGGGTCGGGGCGGCGCTGTCGCCGGCGACCCGGGAGGCCGTCGCCCGCTAGGTCCTAAGTAGATAATGACGGTGACACCGGGACGACTACGGAAGGAGGTGACCGCGTCATGGTGGACCAACCGCGAGAAGACCCAAGGGGCGCGCTGGTCCGACCGTATGCGGTCACCCGCGGGCGCACCGAACCCCGCCGCGAAATCGCCCTTGAGGCGGTGCTCGTGGCGGACCCGGCCGCCGTACAGGAGTCCCGGTTCGCCGGCCACGACAAGCACCGCATCGCCACCGTCTGTGAAAACCGCGCACAGTCGCTGGCGGAAATAGCGGCCTACACCCGCCTGCCGTTGGGCGTCGCGCGGGTGCTTGTCGCCGACATGGTGGCTGAAGGTCTGCTAACGCTGCACAGTGCCGCTCCGGTCGAAGCCTATGAGGAGCGGATGGAACTGCTTGAGAGGGTGCTGAGTGGACTTCGCAGGCTATAGCCCTACTGGGGCTCGCCGGAGCAAGGCGATCACCTCCGCGAAGATCGTGGTCGCCGGCGGCTTCGGCGTGGGCAAGACGACGCTCGTCGGCGCGGTCTCCGAGATCACCCCGCTGACCACCGAGGCGGTGATGACCGCTGCGGGTGTGGGCATCGACGATCCCTCGAAGGTGCCGGGCAAGGAGACGACCACGGTCGCCATGGACTTCGGCCGCATCACGATGGCCGAAGACCTGATCCTCTACCTCTTCGGTACGCCGGGGCAGACCCGCTTCTGGTTCATGTGGGACGAGATCATCCGGGGTGCCGTCGGCGCCGCGGTGCTGGTCGACACCCGCCGGATCGCGGACGCGTTCGCGCCCTTGGACTACTTCGAGAACCGGCACCTGCCGTACCTGGTGGCGCTGAACGTCTTCGACGGCTCACCGCAGTACGAGCTGGAGGAGATCCGCGAGGCGCTGGCGATCGCGCCGCACGTGCCGCTCGTGATGTGCGACGCCCGGCAGCGCGACTCGGTCAAGCACGTGCTGGTCAACGTCGTCGAGCACGCGATGGTGACCCTGCGCGCCGAGCGTGGTGGCGGCCGCCAGCCCACCCCGGTGGGCTGATCCCTACTTCGTACGCCCGCCGCTGCCGGCGGCGGGCGGGCGAGCTAGTCGACCGGTAGGCGGTAGCCGCGCTTTACCACCGTCTGGACCACGCCCGGGGCTCCCAGGGCGGCCCGGAGGCGGGCCACGGCCATCTCCACGGCGTGCTCGTCGGCGCCGCGGGGCAGGGTACGCAGCAGGGCGGCCCGGGACAGCACCCGTCCCGGCGTCGACGCCAGCGCGCGCAGCACCGCCATCGGCGCCGGCGCCAGCGGACGCAGCTCGCCGTCGACCACGGCCGCGTGGCCGCGCAGCGTCAGCACGTGGCCACCCACCTTGAGGTTGACCGCCCGCTGCGGCAACTCGTCCACGATGGTGCGGACCAGCGCGCCGAGCCGGGCCCTGGACGGCGCGATCACCGGTACGCCGTGGCGGCGCAGCGGAGCCGCGGTGACCGGGCCGACGCAGGCCGCCAGCACGTCCGAGCGGAGCGCGTCGAGGACCGCGTCGCCACCCGCCCCGGCGGCGCGCAGCAGCGCACCCACGGCCGGCGCGGAGGTGAACGTCACCGCGTCCACGAGCCGGCCGGTGACCAGGTCGACCAGGCGGTGCAGGGGAGCGGGGTCGGTCGGCGGCGCCCAGCGGTAGACCGGCACCTCGATGACCGTCGCGCCGGCGGCCTCCAGGGCGGCGGTGCACTCCGGCTGGCGTTCACCGTGCAGCTGCATCGCGACGACCTGGCCGGCGACGCCGCGACTCTGTAGGTGCGCGATGACCTCGTCGCAGCTCTCCGACGCCGGCGACCACTCGTCGTGCAGCCCAGCGGCGCGGATCGCGCCCCGGGCCTTCGGCCCGCGGGTCACGATGTACGCCTCGCCGAGCACCGAGCGCAGCGGCTCGGCCAGCCCCCAGCCCTCGGCCGCCTCCAGCCAGCCGCGCATGCCGATGCCGGTGTTGGCCATCACCACGTCCGGCGGCGTTTCCAGGCAGGCACGGGTGGCGGCGCGCAGCTCGGTGTCGTCGGCGATCGGCACGATGCGCAGCGCCGGCGCCAGCACCACCCGGGCGCCGCGCCGTTCCAGCAGCGCCGCCAGCTCGTCGCGGCGGCGGTCGGCGGTTACCCCGACGGTGAAGCCAGAGAGCTCGTCGCTCATCCGGCCGCGACCTCGATGAAGCCGTCCCGCAGCCGGACCGGGTAGGTGCGTATGGCCACCTCGGGATCGTCCAGGCACTCGCCGGTGCGCAGGTCGTACACCTGCTTGTGCAGCGGCGAGGCCACCGTCGGGGCGTCGCCGCGGGTGCCGACGATGCCGCGCGACATCACGTACGCGCCGGCGATCGGGTCGCGGTTGTCGATGGCGTACAGCGCGTCGTCGTGCGTCCGGAAGATCGCCACCTGGGCGCCGCCCACCAGTGCGGCCACGCCGCGTTCCGGCTCCAGCCTCGGGAACGGGCAGACCGTGACCCACTGCGCCGCCAGAGTGTCCGTCATGGGCGTACTCCTATGGTCGGAAGTCCGAGCGCCACGGGTCGGCGCTCGCCCAGAGCCGGGACCGGCTGCCCACGCTCGACGTCGAAGCTGATCGACGGATCGGGGGTGTCCGGCGCGTTGACGAAGGAGGCGAACCGGCGCAGCCGTTCCGGATCCTCGATGGTCGCCCGCCACTCGTCCTCGTACAGGTCGACGTGGCGCGCCATCGCGGCGTCGAGTTCGGCGCACAGCCCGAGCGAGTCGTCGACGATCACGGCGCGCAGGTGGTCGAGGCCGCCGTCCATCGCCTCGATCCAGGCGGCGGTGCGCTGAAGGCGGTCGGCGGTGCGGATGTAGAACATCAGGAACCGGTCGATGTACGTGACCAGGTCGTCGGTGGACAGGTCGCTGGCGAACAGGTCGGCGTGGCGCGGGCGGAAGCCGCCGTTGCCACCGACGTACAGGTTCCAGCCGTTGTCCGTGGCGATGATGCCGAAGTCCTTGCTGCGGGCCTCGGCGCACTCCCGGGCGCAGCCGGACACCGCAGACTTGATCTTGTGGGGTGCGCGCAGGCCCCGGTAGCGCAGCTCCAGGGCGACCGCGAGCCCGACCGAGTCCTGTACGCCGTACCGGCACCAGGTGGAGCCGACGCACGACTTGATGGTGCGCAGCGCCTTGCCGTACGCGTGGCCGGACTCGAACCCGGCGTCGACCAGCCGGCGCCAGATCTGCGGGAGCTGCTCCACCCGGGCGCCGAAGAGGTCGATGCGCTGGCCGCCGGTGATCTTCGTGTAGAGGTTGAAGTCGCGGGCCACCTCGCCGATGACGATCAGCTTTTCCGGTGTGATCTCGCCGCCCGGGATCCGCGGCACGACCGAGTACGTCCCGTCGCGCTGGATGTTGGCCAGGAAGTGGTCGTTGGTGTCCTGCAGGCTGGCCTGCTCGCCGTCCAGGACGTACCCGTTGCCCAGCGAGGCCAGGATCGACGCCACCGCAGGCTTGCAGATGTCGCAGCCGCGCCCGCGGCCGTGCTCGGTGACGAGCTGGGAGAACGTGCGGATGCCGCGCACCTGGACGATCTCGAAGAGCTCCTGCCGGCTGTGGTCGAAGTGCTCACAGAGCGCCTTGGACAGCTGCACGCCGGCGACGGACAGCAGCTGCTTGAGCATCGGTACGCAGGAGCCGCAGCTCGTCCCCGCGCGGGTGCACGCCTTGATGGCCGGCACGTCCGTGTAGCCCTCGTGGATCGCGCCGATGATCTGGTCCTTGGTCACCGCGTTGCAGGAGCAGACCTGCGCGGTACCCGGCAGGGCGTCGATGCCGGCCCCGGTGCCCCCTCGGAGGCGGGCGCGAGCAGCGCGAGCGGCGGGCCGGGCAGCGCGCCACCCACGCTCGCGCGCAGCGTCGGGTACGCCGACGCGTCGCCCACCAGCACGCCGCCGAGCAGGGTCTGGGCGTCGTCGGAGAGCACCAGCTTGGCGTACACGCGGGTGGCCGGGTCGGTGAACGTGACGTCGAGGCAGCCCTCGGTGGTGCCGTGCGCGTCGCCGAAGGAGGCCACGTCGACGCCGAGCAGCTTGAGCTTGGTGGACAGGTCGGCGCCGGGGAACGTGGCCGGCCCGCCGAGCAGCCGGTCGGCGACCACCTCTGCCATCGCGTACCCGGGTGCGACGAGGCCGTAGCAGCGCCCGTCGACCGCCGCGCACTCGCCGATCGCCCAGATCCGGTCGTCGGAGGTCTGGCAGGAGGCGTCGACCAGGATGCCGCCGCGCTCGCCCACCGCGACGCCGGCGTCGCGGGCCACGTCGTCGCGGGGCCGGACGCCGGCCGCCACCACCACGAGGTCCGCCTGGATCCACGACCCGTCAGAGAGCACCAGACCATGCACTGTGCTGGCAGAGGTTCCGGCCTGGCGGCCGAGACCGTCCTGACGAGGGCGGATCGCGGTCGTCGCGGTGCCGGTGTGCACCTTGACGTCGAGATCCTCCACATACCGGCGCAGCATCGCGCCGCCGGCCTCGTCCACCTGCACCGGCATCAGCCGCGGCGCGAACTCCACCACGTGCGTGGACAGGCCCAGCAGGCGCAGCGCGTTGGCGGCCTCCAGCCCGAGCAGGCCGCCACCGATCACCGCGCCCGTGCGCTTGCCCTTGGCGAAGTCGCGGATCGCCTCCAGGTCGTCCAGCGTGCGATAGACGAACACGCCGGTCAGGTCGGCGCCGTCGACCGGCGGCACGAACGGGTACGACCCGGTCGCGAACACGAGCGCGTCGTACGGGTACTCGCCGCCCCCGGTGACCGCGACCCGGCGGTCCCGGTCGACGCGTACCACCGGCTCGCCGAGGCGCAGGTCGACCCCGTCGTCGGGGGTGTGCACGCTGAGCTCCTCGGCGGTCACCCCGTCGAAGAAGGCGGACAGCCGCACCCGGTCGTACGCGGCGCGCCCCTCCTCGGCCAACACGGTTACCCGCCACTGCCCCGCGGAGTCCCGCGAACGCAGCGCCTCCACGAAGCGCTGACCGACCATGCCGTTGCCGACGACGACGAGGTGTTTCATGCGGCGACCTCCGCCGAGTCCACTGTGGATAGCCAATCGACAATGCCCTCCACCGCGTCGCGGCACGTGCCGCACCCGGTGGTGGCCCGAGTCGCGGCGACCACGTCGTCGACGGACCGGGCACCGGCGCGCCAGCAGCGCACGAGTGTCCCCTTGGTGACCGTGTTGCACTGGCAGACCGTGGCCGCGTCCGGCATCAGGGCGGGCGACTCCGCCTGCGTCGCGGCCGGGATCCCGATCGCCCGGCCGAGCAGCAGCGCCCGGCGGTCGACCGGCACCGGCGTACCGCGGTCGAACAGCTGGATCACCGTGCCGACCGCCGGGTTGTCGCCCAGCATGATGGCGCCGGTCAGCCGCTCGCCGACGATCGTCAGCTTCGCGTACGTGCCGCGGACCGGGTCGGCGAAGCTCAGCTCCTCCGCGCCGTCGGTCGGCGCCGACGTACCCATGGCGGCGAGGTCGATGCCCGCGGCCTTCAGACGCGTGACCACCGGCAGGGGCCGGTAGCGGGCGAGCGGGTCGCCGCCGGAGAGCACCCGCGCGACGATCCGCGCCTGCTCCCAGGCCGGCGCCACCAGGCCGCTGACCACGCCCTCGTGCTGGGCGCAGTCGCCGATCGCGGAGATGGCCGGGTCGCTGGTGCGCATCCGGTCGTCGACCACGATGCCCCGCTCCACGGTCAGCCCGGCCGTGCCGGCCAGCCCGGTCTCCGGCCGTACCCCGCAGGCGACGACGAGCAGGTCGGCGCGCAACTCGCGGCCGCCGGCCAGGCCGAGCGTGACGCCGCCGGCGTCGGCCGACACCGAGGCGGCCATCGCGTCGAGGTGCGCGGTGATGCCGAGGCTGGACAGGGTGCGTACCAGGACCGCGCTCGCGGCGGGGTCGAGCTGGCGCTCCATGAGATGGCCGACCGCGTGCACGACCTGGGTATCCAGGCCCCGGGCCGCTAGGCCGCGCGCGGCCTCCAGGCCGAGCAGACCACCACCGAGTACGAGGGCGCTGCGCGCCTCCGACGCGGTGGCGAGGATCCGCCGGCAGTCGTCGAGGGTGCGAAACACGGCGACCCGGTCGGGCAGGTCGTTGGCGTCGATCCCGAGCGGCGGGATGATCGCGCGGCTGCCGGTGGCGAGCACGAGGTGGTCGTACTCGATCTGCTCGCCGTTGTCGGTCGTGAGCGTGCGCGCGGCGCGGTCGATCGCGGTGACCGTGACGCCCGGGCGCAGGTCGATGCCGTGCCCGGCGGCCTCGGTGATCTCCACGTCGCGCTCGCGCACCTTGCCGGCGAGCACACTCGACAGCATGATCCGGTTGTACGCGCGGTGCCGCTCGGCGCCGAGGACGGTGATCTTCATGTCCGGACCGCGGTCGCGTAGCTCCGCCGCCAGCCGGCTGCCGGCCATGCCGTACCCGATGATCACAACTCTCATGTGGTTGCTGCTTCCACTCTGACTGCGCACACCTTGAACTCCGGCATTCGAGACGTCGGGTCGAGGGCGTCACTCGTCAGTGAGTTGGCCCGGGCCGCACCGCCCCAGTGGAACGGTGCGAAAACGGTGTCGGGACGGATCGTCTCGGTGAGCCGTGCCGGGGCGCGCATCTGGCCCCGCCGGCTGGTCACCGTGACCTCGTCGCCGCTGTCCACCCCGAGCCGGGCGGCCAGGTCGGGGTGCATCTCCACGAAGGCGTTCGGCGCGGCCTTGCGCAGCGGGTCGATGCGCCGCGTCTGCGCGCCGGACTGGTAGTGCGCGAGCACCCGGCCGGTAGTCAGGTACAGCGGGTACTCCGCGTCGGGCTCCTCGGCGGCCGGTCGGTGCTCGACCGCCAGAAACCGGGCTCGCCCGTCCGGGGTGGCAAAGCTGTCGAGGAAGAGCCGCGGCGTGCCCGGCCGGTCCACCGATGGGCACGGCCAGAACACGCCGTCCTCAGCGTCGACCCGCTCCCACGTCACGCCTGCGTAGTCGGCCGCGCCTCCGGCCGAGGCACGCCGCAGCTCCTCGAACACGGCGCGCGGTTCGGTGGTGAACCGTGCACCGGTGCCGAGCCGGGAGGCCAGCTCGGCAATCACCGCCAGGTCCGTCCTCACACCTGGCGGTGGCTTGCGGAGGGCATGGCGCCGCAGCACCCGCCCCTCCAGATTGGTCATCGTGCCGTCCTCCTCCGCCCACTGGGCGGTGGGGAAGACCACGTCGGCGATCGCCGCGGTCTCGGACAGCACGAAGTCGGCGACGACCAGCAGGTCGAGGCTCTTCAGCCGGCCCTCGATGTGGGCGGCGCGCGGCGCGGACACCACCGGGTTGGACCCGAAGACCAGCAGCGCCTTCGGCCCCGCCGGCGTGCCCAGCGAGTCCAGCAGCTCGTACGCCGAGGGCCCCGGCCCGGGCAGCTCGTCCGGGTCGACGCCCCACACCGCCGCCACGTGGGCGCGCGCGGCCGGGTCGTCGATCTTCCGGTACCCGGGGAGCTGGTCGGCCTTCTGGCCGTGCTCGCGCCCGCCCTGCCCGTTGCCCTGGCCGGTCAGGCAGCCATAGCCGGACCCCGGCCGTCCGGGCAGGCCGAGCGCGAGCCCCAGATTGATGTATGCGGTGACGGTGTCGACGCCCTTGGCGTGCTGCTCGGCGCCGCGGGCGGTGAGGATGATGGCGGTCCCCGCGGTGGCGAGCGCGCGGGCGGCCGCCTCCATGTCGGCGACGGGTACGCCGGTCAGCCGCTCCACCCGGGCCGGCCAGTAGCTGGCGACCACGCGGCGTACGTCGTCGAAGCCGGTGGTGCGGCTCGCGACGTACTCCTCGTCGATCCAGCCCTCGCTCAGGGCGATGTGCAGCATCGCGTTGGCGAGCGCGAGGTCGGTGCCGGGCGTCGGCTGCAGGTGCAGGCTGGCCTGGCGGGCCGTGGCGGTGGCGCGCGGGTCGATCACGATGAGCGTGCCGCCGCGTTCCTTCTGCTCGGTCAGGTAGCGCGCGAACGGCGGCATCGTCTCGGCGACGTTGGCCCCGACGAGCAGCAGCGTATCGGCCTCGCCGATGTCGGCCAGGGGGAAGGGGAGCCCTCGGTCGACGCCGAACGCCCGCATGCCCGCCGCGGCCGCCGACGACATGCAGAAGCGGCCGTTGTAGTCGATGTTCTTCGTGTGCAGGCCCACCCGGGCGAACTTGCCCAGCGCGTACGCCTTCTCGTTGGTGAGCCCGCCGCCGCCGAAGATCGCGACCGCGTCCTTGCCGTGCGTCTCCTGTATCCCCGTGATGGCGGTAGCGACCCGGTCGAGCGCCTCGTCCCAGGTGGCCGGGCGCAGCTCGCCGTCCTGCCGGACCAGGGGTGTGGTCAGCCGGTCGGGGTGGTCGAGCAGCTCCGCCGCGGTCCACCCCTTCTGGCACAGCCCGCCGCGGTTGGTCGGGAACTGCCGGGGGTGAACCTCCACGCTGCCGGCCGGGGTGGCCCGCAGCATCATGCCGCACTGCAGCGCACAGTAGGGACAATGTGTGGCGACCTCTCGGGTCGCCGTCACATCCTCCACACTCGCTGTCATGCCGGAAAGCGTGCCGAGATGCGGTTTCGCAACCGGGTCCCGATTGTTTCGAGCCTGCTAAGACCCGTTCACTCCCCCGACGAGAAGAGGGACAGGTCGCGCTACAGGCGGGACTGCGCCTGGACGTGCACGTCCAGCATGCCGATCAGCCGTTCGGTCACCAGCCGCGCCTCCAGGTGGAGGCGGGCGATGTTGAGCCCCTCGCCGCCCAGCACGGCGAGCAGCGCGGCGTCGCCGACGGCGTACACCGAGAAATAGCCCTTGTGGCTGCGGATGGTCGACTCCCGGAACGCGCCCTGGCGCAGCGCCAGGCCGGTCTGCCGGCCCAGCCCGAACGTCGTCGCGGCGAGCGCCGCGATGTCGTGTGGCTCCGGCCCGCCGGTCAGGTCGTGGAGGAGCAGCAGCCCGTCCACGCCGGCGATGACCGAGCCGACCACGCCACTGACCGACCGCTTCAGCGCGTCCATCTCGACGTACGCCGCCTGGTACGCCTCCCTGTCCTGCATGCCCTCACCCTCCGTCAAGCTGTCGCAGCCCGTCCCGGACCCGGCGTAGCGTCCGGGCGTCTGTCCTGTACGGCTCCCCGGCCACCGTGGCGAACCAGTTCGACGGTTCGACCGGCCCCGACGCCGGCCGTGGCAGGTTGGCGGCGGGGGTACGCCGTGGCAGGGCCGGGCTCCGGGACCGCTCCTGCACCGTCGCGCTGTTCACCAACGCCCGGAACTCCCGCCGCGCCAGCGCCAGGTTGGCCACCCGGCGGTCCAGCATCAGGTGTGCCACCCAGCCGCCGTCGACCACCCGTAGCAGGTGGAACCAGGCCGGGCCGGTCACCAGCAGGTCGTCCATGCCCGCGCCGTCGGTCAGCCGGACCAACTCGGCCGCCGTCTCGGCCAGCGCCGCCGCGACCTCCGCCACGTTCTCGCCGTCGGGCAGCGGGTCCACGGCGTGCGAGCGGAGCGGCTTGCGGGAGTCGAGGGCGATCAGGGTCACCGCCCGCGCGCCCACGATGTCCAGCGCGTCCCCCCACGCGACGTTCTCGATCGACATGACCTACGGCGCCCGCCGGAGGGCGTCAGACACCGATGCCGGCGTCCATGCGTCGCATCACCATCCGAGCCTGGGCGAAGAGCATGCCGATGTTGACCGTCCGCCGGCAGACGACCACGGACACCATGTCTTCGGTCACCGAGCTGCGGATGAACAGGTGCACCAGGTTCTCGCTGTTGACCAGGATCTCCCGGAAGTAGTGCCCGGCCTTGTCGACGCCGCGCCGCTGCTTGAACATCTCCTCGATCATGACCACGTTGCGCCCCTGGAACAGGTCGAACGTCGCGGCGGCCGCCAGGTCGAGCACCTCGGTGGGGTGCGTGTCGACGGTCTCGACGGCGAGGAGCATGCCGGTCGACATGTCGACGATGCCGGCGGCGACGCACTCGGGGACGCTCTGCCGAAAGTCCTTGACCGCGTTGGTGACGATCTGGCTGATGCTGAAGTCCGACATGTCGGTCAGAGTTCGATCTGGCTCTCGATTTGGCGGAGCTGATGGCGGGCGAGGCCGAGGTTGGCCCGGGAGCGGCTCAGCGACAGGTAGAGGAACAGGCCCTTGCCGGACCGCGAGTTGAGCGGGCGGATCAGGTGGTACTGGGTGTCCAGCGTGATCAGGATGTCCTCGATGCCGTCCGGGATCTTCAGCATCTCCAGGGTGCGCATCTTGGCCCGGACGACGTCGGTGTTGCCCGCCGCGGCGACGCCCAGGTCGAGCTCCGGCGACCCGCCGGCGATGCCGAGGGTCATCCCGCTCGAGTAGTCGACGAGCGCCACACCGAGCGCGCCCTCGATGCTCATCGCGTCCTTCAATGCCGTGTCTAGCGCAGCCATGTTCATCCCTCCCCAGATGTCTGACGTATATCCCTGGGGGAGAGTGTCACGAAGATCGGCTTCTCGCATCGGACATAGTGATCGCGAATTTTGCCCGACTCGCCCGATGCGGATTTGATCAAAATAAGGTATATGAGGCGTTTGTGCTAGCAGCACATACATAGTCCGATTACTCGCGAGCGTACCACTCGGTCGCGCGGTTGGTCATACCGTGGGTATGCTCGTCGGCATGACCAAAAAGGTGACCCTGTCGTTCCCGGACGACACCATCGAGGAGGCGCGCCGGTTCGCCGAGCGCGACGGCATGTCGCTGTCCGCCTGGATGGACCAGGCCGCCCGGGAAAAGGCGCTGCGTGAGGTCTTCTCCGCGCACGCCGCGGCGCTCAGCCGCGCCGGGTTCGACCTGGAGGCCGACGCGCTGGCCGACGAGCGCGAGGCGGCGATGGTGGACGCAGCGATCTTCCGTGCTGCGTAGGGGCGAGATCTGGCGCGTCGAGGGTGCTCGTGAGCGGCTCGGCCTGGTGGTCAGCTCCGACGTCTACAACAGCACCGACGTGCCGATCGTCGTCGTGGCGGAGGTCGTCGAGGAGGAGATGCTGCGCGACTCCCCGCTCGCCGTGACCATGGGCCAGTACGTGGTGATGCCCGACCGGCTCTCGTCGCCGATGAAGAAGTGGTTCACGGAGTGCGTCGACGTGGCCGACACCGACACCATGTACAAGGTCTCGCGCGCGCTCCGCATCATCCAAGACGTGTGATCAGGGCGTCCTTCAAGTCGTTCCAACGACTTGAAGGACGCCCTGATCACGGGGGTGGGACGGGTTAGACCGTGGCGTGGGCCAGGCTGGGGACCTGCTCGACCAGCACCCGCTTGCGCAGGTAGCACCACCAGGTGACGGTGAGGCAGGCGGCGTACATCACGAAGAACCAGGTGAACGCGGTCGTGATCCCGCCCGTCGCCGTGTACGAGTCGCTGATCGCCCGGGGCAGGTAGAAGCCGCCCGCCGCGCCGACGGCACCGGCGATACCGAGCGTCGCGGCCGACTCCCGCTTGGCCGTGGCCAGGTCCGGTGCCTTGGCCGCGAAGATCGCCGGGATCATCCGGTACGTGGAGCCGTTTCCGGCCCCGGCGAAGGCGAACAGCAGCGCGAACGAGGCGAGGAACAGCCCCAGGCTGTGCGCGTTGGTGGCGACGATGACCCCGTACGAGCCGAGCCCCATGAGCACGTAGCAGCCGGCGGTGACGCGGGCCCCGCCCACCTTGTCGGACAGCCACCCGCCGACGGGGCGGGTCAGCGAGCCGATCAGCGGTCCGGTGAACGCGAGCGTGATGGTGGCCGCGCCGACGTGCCCCACCGGTGCCTCGGGGAACTCCAGCTTCAGCACCAGCGGGAACGCGGCCGAGTAGCCGAGGAACGAGCCGAACGTCCCGATGTAGAGGAACGACATGACCCAGGTGTGCAGCCGCTTCACGGTGGCGAACTGCGCGCGGAACGGCGTCTTCGCCACCGCCAGGTTGTTCATGAAGAGGTAGGCGCAGACCGCGGCCGCCAGCACCAGCGGCACCCACATGAGCCCGCCGTACACCAGCCCGGCTGCCAGGACCATGGGGACGAACAGTTGCATCGTGCTGATGCCGATGTTGCCGCCCGCGGCGTTGAAGCCCAGCGCGGTGCCCTTCTTCTTCTCCGGGAAGAAGAACGAGATGTTCGTCATGGAGGAGGCGAAGTTGCCGCCGCCGAAGCCCGCCGTCGCCGCGAGGGCCAGCACCACCGCGTACGGCGGCTTGGCGGTCACCGCGTACATCAGGCCGGCCAGCGGGAGCAGTAGGAGCAGCGCGCTGACGACGGTCCACGTACGGCCGCCGAAGCGGGTCACCGCGAAGGTGTACGGGATCCGCATGAGCGCGCCGATGAGGTTGGGCAGGGCGACCAGCCAGAAGCGCTGGTCGACGGAGTACGGGAAGGCGGACGCCGGCAGCGCGACGACGACCACGCTCCAGATCGTCCAGACCGAGAAGCCCAGGTGCTCGGCGAAGATCGAGAAGATGAGGTTGCGCCGGGCGACCCGGCGGCCAGTCGTACCCCAGAACTCTTCGTTCTCGGGGTCCCAGTGTGTAAGCCACCGGCCCTTGGCGGCCGGGGCAGCCGCGGCGCCAGCCACGGAGGGGGTCAGTGTCGTACTCATGGCAGGCAAGTTACGGAGGAGACTTTGCCGCCAGATTCCCTTCGACGTACCCGGCCGGTAAACCGTGCCGCACCGTGACCTCGCCCGAGCTTGTGAGGGGTGGCCCGTTTTTGCCCTGCCGGTGCGGACCAGGTATTGTTGCCTGCTGTTGTGCTAGTGCCGAGCGCGCCGCGGATAAGCGGCGCAGCGGTGTGCGCCCCCAGACCGACGACGAGACAAGGTAAACCTGTGCGTACGTACAGCCCGAAGCCGGGTGAGATCGAGCGGCAGTGGCACGTCATCGACGCCTCTGACGTCGTGCTGGGTCGTCTGGCGACCCACGCCGCCACGCTCCTGCGCGGCAAGCACAAGCCCACCTTCGCGCCGCACGTCGACACCGGTGACTTCGTGGTGATCGTCAACGCGGGCAAGGTGGCCCTGACCGGCAACAAGCGTCAGACCAAGGTCGCCTACCGGCACTCCGGCTACCCGGGCGGCCTGAAGCAGATCGGCTACGACGAGCTGCTGACCAAGCGTCCCGAGCGGGCCATCGAGTTGGCCGTCCGGGGCATGCTGCCGCACAACCGGCTCGGCCGGAAGCTGATCAAGAAGCTCAAGGTCTACGCCGGCACGGACCACCCGCACGCCGCGCAGCAGCCGGTGCCGTTCGAGATCAAGCAGATCGCGCAGTGAGCGCGGGCGAAGGAACAAGCATGACCGACACCATCGTCCCGACCCCGGCCCCGCCGGCCGTCGAGACCGCTCCGGTGCCCGCCGCCCGCGTGCCCCGTGGTGACCGTCCCATCCAAACTGTGGGCCGCCGCAAGGAGGCCATCGTCCGGGTCCGCATCGTGCCCGGCACCGGCAAGATCACCTGCAACGGCCGGGAGCTCGAGGAGTACTTCCCGAGCAAGGTGCACCAGCAGCTGATCAAAGAGCCGCTGGTGACCGCGGAGAAGCCCGAGGTCTTCGACGTGATTGCCAACCTGCGTGGTGGCGGCATCACCGGTCAGGCCGGCGCACTCCGCCTGGGCATCGCCCGCGCGCTCTGCGTCAACGACCTCGACGACCGTCCAGCCCTGAAGAAGGCCGGCTTCCTCACCCGTGACGCCCGCGTCAAGGAGAGCAAGAAGTACGGTCTCAAGAAGGCCCGCAAGGCTCCTCAGTACTCCAAGCGCTGACGCGTTTTGCACTGCTGAAAAGACGGCCGGGTCGCCCTGTGACAACAGTGGCGGCACCGGCCGTTCTGCCGCTTGCGAGAAAGTAGGGCTCATGGCGCGTCTGTTCGGCACCGACGGGGTACGGGGCAAGGCGAACGCCGACCTCACTCCCGAGCTCGCGATGGCGGTCGCGGTGGCCGCCGCCCACACCCTCGCCGAGTCGGACCGCAGCCACCCGCCGCTCGCCGTCGTGGGCCGCGACCCGCGGGCCAGCGGCGAGATGCTGGAAGCGGCAGTGGTCGCCGGACTGGCCAGCGCGGGCGCCAACGTGGTCCGGGTCGGGGTGCTGCCGACGCCCGGCGTGGCGTACCTGGTCGGCGAGGCCAAGGCCGACCTCGGCGTGATGCTCTCCGCCTCGCACAACCCGATGCCCGACAACGGGATCAAGCTCTTCGCCGCCGGCGGGCACAAGCTCCCCGACGAGGTCGAGCACGTGATCGAGGCGGCGGTCGCCGATGGTACGGCGTGGAAGCGGCCCACCGGTGCCGGCGTCGGGCGGGTGCACGACCTGCTCGACGGCGCGGAGCACTACATCCAGCACCTCGTGAGCACCGTGCCGCACCGGCTCGACGGGCTGCGCGTCGTGGTCGACTGTGCGAACGGGGCCGCCTCCGACGTCGCCCCGACCGCGTACCGGGAGGCCGGCGCGGAGGTTATCGCCATCCACGCCGAGCCGGACGGGCTCAACATCAACGACGGCTGCGGCTCGACCCACCTGGAGCCGCTCAAGGCCGCGGTACGCGAGCACCAGGCCCACCTCGGCATCGCGCACGACGGCGACGCCGACCGCTGCCTGGCCGTCACCGCCGAGGGCGACGAGGTCGACGGCGACCAGATCATGGCGATCCTCGCGCTGGCCATGCGGGACGGCGGCGGGCTGACCGCCGACACGCTCGTCGCGACCGTGATGAGCAACCTCGGCCTGCGCCTCGCGATGTCGAAGGCGGGCATCCGGCTGATCGAGACCAAGGTCGGCGACCGGTACGTCCTGGAGGAGCTGCGCGCCTCCGCCCTCGCCCTGGGCGGCGAGCAGAGCGGGCACATCGTGATGCCGGCGTACGCGACGACCGGCGACGGCGTACTCACCGGGCTGCACCTGATGTCCCGGCTGGCCGCCACCGGCCGCTCGCTGGGTGAGCTGGCCGCGGTGGTGACCAAGCTCCCGCAGGTGCTGATCAACGTCCCGGTCACCGACCGCACTGCGGGCGCGACCGCCCCCGCCGTGGTGGCCGCCGCCGCGGAGGCCGAGGCCGAGCTGGGCGAAACGGGACGAATCCTCCTCCGTCCGTCGGGCACCGAACCCCTGGTCCGCGTAATGGTCGAGGCGGAAACCCTGGAGCGGGCGCAGCTTGTAGCGGAACGCGTAGCCGCGGTGGTCCGCACCATCTAGCAGTCGATCTTGGAGTTGTCAGGTCCAGTTGCCCGATATGGCACCTGACAACTTCAAGATCGACGGTGAGGCTACGGTGGGACCGTGACGACGACGGGTTCTGACCCCGGGGTTAGCCGCATGCGGGCCTTCGGGACGACGATCTTCGCGGAGATGTCGGCGCTCGCCGTACGCACCGGCGCGGTCAACCTGGGCCAGGGCTTCCCCGACACCGACGGGCCGCCCGAGATGCTCGAAGCGGCCGCCGAGGCGCTGCGCACCGGCCACAACCAGTACCCGCCCGGCCCTGGCATCCCGGCGTTGCGCGCGGCGATCGCCGCCCACCAGCAGCGGTTCTGGGACCTGGCGTACGACCCGGACGGCGAGGTGATCGTCACCGCCGGCGCCACCGAGGCGGTCGCCGCGGCGATCCTCGGGCTGTGCGAGCCGGGCGACGAGGTGGTGTGCTTCGAGCCGTACTACGACTCGTACGCGGCGTCGATCGCGCTCGCCGGTGCGGTGCGCCGCCCGGTGACCCTGCGTCCCTCCGCCGGGGGCAGCTACGCCTTCGACCCGGACGCGCTGCGGGCGGCGTTCGGCCCGCGTACCCGGCTGGTGCTGCTCAACTCGCCGCACAACCCGACGGGCAAGGTCTTCACCCGGGACGAGCTGACCCTGATCGCCGAGCTGTGCCAGGAGCACGGCGTGTACGCGGTGACCGACGAGGTGTACGAGCACCTGGCCTTCACCGACGCCGCGGCACCACACATCCCACTGGCCACCCTGCCCGGCATGCGTGCGCGCACCCTGCGCATCTCGTCGGCGGGCAAGACGTTCTCCTGCACCGGCTGGAAGATCGGCTGGGCGAGCGGCCCGGCCGACCTGGTCGCCGCGACGCTGCGGGTCAAGCAGTTCCTCACGTTCGTCAACGGGGCGCCGCTACAGCCGGCCGTCGCGGTGGCCCTCGGCCTGCCGGACAGCTACTACGAGGGCTTCCGGGCGAGCCTCCAGGAGCGCCGCGACCAACTCGTCGCCGGGCTCACCGACGCGGGGTTCGGGGTCCTGCCGTCCGAGGGCACGTACTTCGTGACCACCGACATCACGCCGCTGGGCGGGACGGACGGCATGGAGTTCTGCCGGACGTTGCCCGAACGCTGTGGCGTGGTCGCCGTGCCGACCCAGGTCTTCTACGACGACGCTGACGCGGGTCGCACGTTGGTGCGATTCGCCTTCTGCAAGCGCGAAGAGGTCATCGCCGACGCCGTGGACCGCCTCCGTCAAAGCTAGAGGAGGAGTTTGTTGCAGCTCGCCGTGGCGAAGGTGCCTTTGGCGGTGCGTTTGGCTACCTCCTTGCCGTCTACCGTGATGCGGCAGGTGACCTCGCCGTCGCCGCCGGCTCGGCGGATCGCGGTCACCGTCACGGCGACGGCGTCCTTTTCCAGGGTCAGTTCCAGGCGCCACGGCAGGTCGGTGTCCTTGGCCGGGGCCAGGCTCCGGCCGTCCTCCTTGAGGTAGACGATGCTCACCGGGCCGTCGCCGCTCACCTCGTACACGACGACCTTGCCCTCGCCTTCGCCGTCGTCGCGGGACGTTTCGGACCTGGTGGTGACCGGGGTGTCCGCGCTCGGGGTGACGCCGCTGCCCTGGTTGCCGCCATCGCCGTTGCGCAGCAGCAGGACGCCGGTCACGCCCGCGCCGCCGACGAGGAGCACCGCGAGGGCGATCACGATCGCGAGGAGCGGGCCGTTGGACCGGTTCGGTGGGGTCGCGGCGGGCTGCTCGTACGAGTACGTCGGCGGGTACGTCATGGAGGTGAGCCTCTCGAAGGGGTCAGTGCCAACGGTGGTACACGATGGGGTGCCAGTGCAAACGCTCATGTCGGATGAGTGATACCAGGGTTTTCGAGCAAGCGCATTGAGCGAAAGTTCGCTACGCTGCGGGCCATGTGTGGAATCGTGGGCTACGTCGGCACCCGGCCGGCGCTGGGGATCGTGCTGGACGGGCTGCGGCGGCTGGAGTACCGCGGGTATGACTCCGCCGGCGTCGCCGTGGTCAATGGCGACCAACTGCTGACCGACAAGCGGGCCGGCAAGCTGGCCAACCTCGAAAAGAGCCTGGCGGAGACCCCGACGGACGGCATCGGCGAGGGCACCACCGGCATCGGGCACACCCGTTGGGCCACCCACGGTGGTCCCACCGACCGTAACGCCCACCCGCACGTGTCCCGCGACGGCCGGGTCGCCGTCATCCACAACGGGATCATCGAAAACTTCGCCAAGCTGCGTGCCGACCTGGAGGCCGGCGGCGTCGAGTTCAGCAGCGACACCGACACCGAGTGCGTCGCGCACCTGCTGGCCGCCGAGCTGGCCGACCTTCCCGGGCTGGGCCCGCAGGCGCTGGCGGCCGCCATGCGCCGGGTCTGCCAGCGGCTGGAGGGTGCGTTCACGCTGCTCGCCGTGGACACCCAGGCGCCCGAGGCGGTGGTCGGTGCGCGGCGCAACTCGCCGCTGGTGGTGGGCCGCGGAAAGGGCGAGAATTACCTGGCCAGCGACGTGTCCGCGTTCATCGAGCACACCCGGGAAGCGGTGGAGCTGGGCCAGGACCAGGTCGTGCTCATCACTCCCGAGGGCATCGAGATCACCGACTTCGACGGCCAGCCTGCCGACGGCAAGGACTTCCACATCGACTGGGACGCGTCCGCCGCCGAAAAGGGTGGCTACGACTACTTCATGCTCAAGGAGATCGCCGAGCAGCCGAGCGCGGTCGCCGACACGCTGCTGGGCCGGCTCAAGGAGACCGGCGAGATCATCCTGGACGAGGTCCGCCTCACCGACCAGGACCTGCGCGACGTCGACAAGGTCTTCATCGTGGCGTGCGGCACGGCGTACCACGCCGGGCTCGTCGCGAAGTACGCCATCGAGCACTGGACCAGGATCCCGTGCGAGGTGGAGCTGGCCAGCGAGTTCCGCTACCGCGACCCGGTGCTCGACCGGTCCACGCTGGTCGTGGCGATCAGCCAGTCCGGCGAGACGATGGACACGCTGATGGCGCTGCGGCACGCCAAGGAGCAGAAGGCGCGCGTCCTGGCCATCTGCAACACCAACGGTTCCACGATCCCGCGCGAGTCCGACGCCGTCCTTTACACGCACGCCGGGCCGGAGATCGCGGTGGCGTCGACCAAGGCGTTCCTGACCCAGCTCGTGGCGTGCTACCTGGTCGGGCTGCACCTGGCGCAGGTGCGCGGCATCAAGTACGCCGACGAGGTGGCCGCCGTCGTCGCCCAGCTCCAGGAGATGCCGGGCAAGGTGCAGGAGGTCCTGGCCACCATGGAGCCGGTACGGGCGCTGGCGCGGTCGCTGGCCGAGGCGAAGAGCGTGCTCTTCATCGGACGCCACGTCGGCTACCCGGTGGCCCTGGAGGGCGCCCTCAAGCTCAAGGAGCTGGCGTACATGCACGCCGAGGGGTTCGCCGCCGGCGAGCTGAAGCACGGCCCGATCGCGCTGATCGACGAGGGCTGCCCGGTGGTGTGCGTGGTGCCGTCGCCGGCCGGCCGCGGGGTGCTGCACGACAAGATCGTGTCGAACATCCAGGAGATCCGGGCCCGGGGCGCGCAGACGATCGTCATCGCCGAGGAGGGCGACGACGCGGTCGTGCCGTACGCGGACCACCTGGTCCGGGTGCCGCGCACGCCGACGCTGCTCGCCCCGCTGGTGACCACCGTGCCGCTACAGGTCCTCGCCTGCGAGATCGCCGCCACCCGGGGCCACGATGTGGACCAGCCACGCAACCTGGCCAAGTCGGTCACAGTGGAATAGCGGCCGCGCCGTTAGGGTAGGCGCGTGATCGTGTCTGTCGGCATCGACGTGGTCCTGGTCGACCGGTTCATCCGCGCGCTCGCCCGTACCCCGTTGCTGGCAGACCGGCTCTTCACCGAGGCGGAGCGGTTCACGGCGTCGGGCAACCCGCGCTCGCCCGAGTCCTTGGCCGCCCGGTTCGCGGCCAAGGAGGCGGTCGCCAAGGCGCTGGGCGCTCCGGTCGGGCTGCGCTGGCACGACTGCGAGATCGTCACCGACCCGGACGGCCGGCCGTGGCTCACCGTGTCCGGCACGGTCGCGGCGGTGGCGACCGACCGCGGGATCACTCGCTGGCACCTGTCGCTCTCCCACGACGGCGGCATCGCGTCCGCCATGGTGGTCGCGGAACGGCTCCCGGAGGACGTGAGGGCCCAGTGATCGTGGAGGCACAGTGAGGCATGCGTGGCGGGCCAACGACGTGCGGGCGGCCGAAGAGGCGCTGATGCGTACCGTGCCGGAGGGAGCGCTCATGGAGCGCGCCGCCGCCGGGCTCGCCCGCCGCTGCGCGCTCCTGCTCGCCGAGCGCGGCGGGGTGTACGGCGCCCGGGTCCTGCTCCTCATCGGTGCGGGCAACAACGGCGGGGACGCGCTTTTCGCCGGTGCCCGGCTCGCGGGCCGGGGCGCCGTCGTACGGGCGGTGCTGCTGGCGCCGGACCGGGTGCACCGGGCCGGGCTGGAGGCGTTCCAGCGGGCCGGCGGCCGGGTGGTGGACACCGTGCCACCGGACGTCGATCTCGCCGTCGACGGGATCGTCGGACTGGGCGGCTCCGGCGGGCTGCGCCCCAACGCGGAGGCGGCGGTCCAACTCCTGGCGGCCCGCCGTACGACGGTGGTCGCCGTCGACATCCCCAGCGGCGTGGACGTGGACACCGGTGGCGTCCGCGGGCCGGCGGTACGCGCGGATGTGACCGTCACGTTCGGCTGCCTCAAGCCGGCGCTGGTGGTCGGCCCGGCCGCGGCGTACGCGGGCGAGGTGGAACTCGTCGACATCGGGCTCGGTCCGTGGCTGAAGGCGGAACCGGCGCTGGCCGTACCCGAATGGTCCGACATCGTCTCGTGGTGGCCGAAGCTCGGCCCGACGTCGGAGAAGTACACGCGCGGCGTGGTCGGGATCGCGACCGGCTCCGCGACGTACCCGGGCGCCGCGGTGCTCTCGGTCGGCGGCGCCCTCGCCGGACCGGCGGGCCTGGTCCGGTACGCCGGCACCGCGGCGGGGCACGTGCTGCGCCAGCACCCGTCCGCGATCGCCACGAAGCGGGTCGCCGAGGCGGGCCGGGTACAGGCGTGGGTCTGCGGCTCCGGCCTGGGTACGGACGACGCCGCCGCGACCGAGGTGCGCTCGGTGCTCGCCACGTCGCTGCCGGTGGTGCTGGACGCCGACGCGCTGACGCTCCTGGTCAACGGCGCGATGGCCGACCAGTTGCGGGGCCGGGACGCGCCCATCGTGGTGACCCCGCACGACCGGGAGTTCGCCCGGCTGGCCGGCGGGGAGCCCGGCGACGACCGGGTCGGCGCCGCGCTCCAGCTCGCCTCCTGGATGAACGCGACCGTCCTGCTCAAGGGCGACCGCACGATCGTCGCCACGCCGGCCGGGAGCGCCTGGGCCAACCCGACCGGTACGCCGGCGCTGGCCACCGGCGGCACCGGCGACGTGCTCGCCGGGTTGCTCGGCTCGCTGCTCGCGGCCCGGCTCTCCCCGGAGCGGGCCGCGGTCGCGGCGGCGTACCTGCACGGCCTGGCCGGTCGTGAGGCGGCCCGGCGCGGTCCGGTGACCGCGCCAGACGTCGCCGCCGCGCTGAAGGACGTCGTCCCGCTGGGCGGAGCTACTTAGGTTTGGCGTATTCCGCGATCTCGCCGAAGTCGAGGGCCACGCATGCCTCGCTGCCGACCACCTCGGCGTCGTGTCCTGGTGGGATCGCGGCCACCTCGCCCGGCGTCAGCTCCTGCTCGCTGCCGTCGTTCATGTGGATCCGCATCCGCCCTTCCAGCACGTAGACGAGGTGCGAGACCTGACAGGAGTCCCCGCCCACGATCGGCTTGACGTTCTGTGACCAGCGCCAGCCCGGCTCGAACGTGCCTCGCGCTACCGTCCGGCCGCCGGCCATGACGAAGTCGGCGTATCCGTTGCCCTCGAACGGGCGCGTCTCGTCTGGCTTGTCAAAGGTCTTGACCTCGATGCCCTTCACTGCATCCACCCCCATAGATGTTTTGGAGCATGCCGGAGCCTCCCCAGCCCGGTTCCCCCTTGATGTGGTCCACGTCACATCCTGATCAGGAACGTAACCCTTGGTCATGGCGAGGTGTCAAGCCGTTGTCACTAGGCAGTTGCGGAAAGTGGCCGCACGGCCGATGACAGACTTCTCAGGTAGGGCGGCGGGCGCTCGCGGGCTGCACCGGGGACATTTCGGTCTCTTTGGCGAGGTAGTGCGGGCGCCGTTTGGTCTCGTAGTAGAGCCGGCCGATGTACTCGCCGATGATGCCGAGGATCATCATCTGGATGCCGCCCAGCCCGATCACGCTTACGATGATCGTGGTGTAACCGGGCATGTCGATGCCCCGCGCGAACGCGCTGATCACGACCCACGTCATGTACGTGACGGCCAGCAGCGTGAGCGCCAGCCCGCCGTAGATCGCCAACCGCAGCGGCCGGTTGTTGAACGACAGCAGCCCGTCCAGCGCGTAGTTGAAGAGCTTGCCGATCGTCCACTTGCTGCGGCCGCCCTGCCGGGCCTCGTTGGTGTACGCGAACACCACCGTGTTGAAGCCGATCCACGAGTACAGGCCCTTGGAGAAGCGGTTGTACTCGGGCAGCGAGAGCACCGCGTCGACGGCCCGCCGGGACAGCAGCCGGAAGTCGCCGGCCCCGTCGACCAACTGCACGTCGACCAGCTTGTTGACCATGCGGTAGAAGGTGCGCGAGGCGAGCGTGCGGAAGAACTGGTCGCCACGCCGGTCGCGGCAGGCGATGACCTGGTCGTACCCCTGCTCGAAGAGCTCCAGCATCCGGGGCAGCAGGTGCGGCGGGTGCTGCAGGTCGGCATCCATGATCACGACCGCGTCGCCGCTGGCCCGCTCCAGGCCGGCCAGCATCGCCGCCTCCTTGCCGAAGTTGCGGCTCAGCGACGTGTACCGGACCGAGCTGTCCCGAGCGGCGAGCCCGCGCAGCGCCACCAGCGTGCCGTCGTCGCTCCCGTCATCGACGAACACGATTTCGATCTCGGCCCCCAGCGAGGCGGTGGCCGCCGTCACAGCAGCGTGGAGCCGCTCAACGGAAGCCTCCTCGTTGAAGCAGGGCACGACGACCGACAGGCGCATGCCCAGATGTTACGTGTCATCGATCAGTAGTCTGAAGGGCATGTTGCAAGCCGAGGTCCGTGTCGATCTTGACGCGATCCGCCACAACGTGGCGCGGTTGCGCGCCGGCACCAGCGCCGAGCTGATGGCCGTGGTCAAGGGCGACGGGTACGGACACGGCATGTTGCCGGTGGCTCGAGCGGCTCTCGACTCGGGCGCGAGCTGGCTCGGCGTCTGCACGCTCGACGAGGCGCTGACGCTGCGGCGCGCCGGCATCACCGCACCGGTGCTCGCGTGGCTACTGGTCCCCGGCCTGCCGCTGCACGAAGGCGTCGCGGCCGGGGTCGACCTCGGCACCGGCAGCCTGCTCCAGCTGCGCGAGATGGTCGAGGCGGCGCACCTCGCGGGCCGGCCCGCCCGCGTACACCTGAAGATCGACACCGGGCTCGCGCGCGGCGGCGCGACACCGGCCGACTGGCCGGCGCTGGTCGAGGCCGCCGCGAAGGCCGAGGCCGACGGCTCGGTCGAGGTGGTCGGGGTGTTCAGCCATTTCGTGTACGCGGACGCGCCCGGCCACGAAACCATCGATCAGCAGCTGGACGTCTTCCACGAGGGTCTGGCGACCGCCGAGCGCCTCGGGGTGACCCCGCGCCTGCGACACATCGCCAACTCGGCGGCCACGCTCACCCGGCCCGACGCCCACCTCGACCTGGTCCGCCCGGGGATCGCGGTCTACGGGCTGACACCGTTGTCGCGGAGCGACACAGATCGGCTCAGCCCGGGGGAGCGCTTCGGGCTGCGGCCGGCCATGACCGCCCGCGCCCGGGTCATGCTCACCAAGCGGGTGCCGGCCGGCCAGGGCGTCTCGTACGGCCACACGTACCACACCGAGCGGGAGACGACGCTCGCCGTCGTGCCGCTCGGGTACGCCGACGGGGTCCCGCGGCACGCCTCCAGCAGCGGCCCGATCGAGCTGGGCGGCAAGGTACGCCGGATCGCCGGCCGGGTCTGCATGGACCAGGTGGTGCTGGACTGCGGCGACGACCCGGTCGCGGCCGGCGACGTGGCCACCCTCTTCGGCACCGGCGAGCACGGCGGGCCGACCGCCGACGACTGGGCCGAGGCGGTCGGCACGATCAACTACGAGATCGTCACCCGCTTCGGCAGCACCCGCGTGCCACGCGTCTACACCGGCGCCGGAGCTCCCGCATGAGCCGCCTCGGCGCGCTGGCCAGCCAGTCGATGCGCAAGCGCGCCGGCCTGCTCGGCGCGGTGGTCGGCGTCGCCGCGGTCGGGGTCGCGGCGGGCGTCGTGGCCGAGCGCGCGCTGGTCCGCCGCTCGAAGCGCGGCACCACCGACCGGTACGCGGATGAAGACTTCGGCCAGCAGGCGTACGACGAGTCGACCACGGTCACCACCGCGGACGGCACCGACCTGTACGTCGAGATCGTCGAGCCGGCCGACGGCGTCGAGTTGGACGCCCAGTTCGCGGCCAGCGTGACCGGCGCGGGTTCCTCGCTCGAACCGACCCTGGTCTTCGTGCACGGCTTCTGCCTGGACATGGGCACGTTCCACTTCCAGCGCAAGGAGCTGACCCGCCGCGGGGACTACCGGATGGTCTTCTACGACCAGCCGGGCCACGGCCGTTCCGGCAAGCTGGAGACCGGCGAGTACGAGCTGCCCGCGCTCGCCGAGGCGCTGCACGCGGTGATCGACGAGACGGTGCCGGACGGCCCGCTGATCCTGATCGGGCACTCGATGGGCGGCATGGCCGTCATGGCGTTCGCCGAGCGGTACCCGGAGCTCTTCGGCGACCGGGTGGTGGCCACGGTGCTGATGGCCACGTCGGGTGGCCGGCTGGAGGAGACCAAGTTCGGCCTGCCCGCCCTCATCGCCCGCGCCGGTACGCCGTTGCTGCCGCTGGTCAACAGCGCGACCCGGCTCAGCGGCGGGGTGATCGACCGAGCCCGCCAGGCGTCGTCCGACCTGGCCTGGCTGCTCACCCGGCGGTACGGCTTCGGCAACCCCCGGCCCAGCCCGGCATTGGTGTCCTATGTGGAGGACATGAACTCCCGCACGTCGGCCGAGACCGTCGCGCGGTACCTGCGTACGCTCTACACGCACGCGCGCTATCCGGCGCTCAAGGCGCTGCGAAACACGCCCACGCTCGTCATCGTCGGAGACAAGGACATGATCACGCCGGTGACCCACTCGGAGGAGATCGTCCGGCACCTGCCGGAGGCCGAGTTCGTCAAGGTGCCCGACAGCGGGCACGTCGTGATGCTCGAACACGCCGACGAGGTCAACGCCGCCCTCGTCGAGTTCTTGGAGAAGCTGACCGCGTGATCTCGCTACCCACCGTTGAAGACACAGAGGGCTTTGGCCGCCGGCTCGGCGGCGTGCTCCGCGCCGGAGATCTGGTCGTGCTGACCGGCCCGCTGGGCGCGGGCAAGACCGCGCTGGTGCGCGGCATCGGCGCCGGCCTGGGGGTACGCGGCGACGTCACCTCGCCCACCTTCGTCATCGCCCGGGTGCACCGACCCGACCCCGCGAAGGGTGGCCGTGTTGCGCTCGTCCACGCGGACGCCTACCGGCTAGGCTCGGCGGTCGACCCGCGTGCGGAGATCGACGACCTCGACCTGGACGCCTCGGTGGACGACTCGGTCACCGTGGTCGAGTGGGGCGAGGGCATGGTCGAGCAGCTGTCCGACGCGTACCTGGGGGTGCGCATCGACCGCCGCGACGACGATTCCCGCATGATCGAACTCGTGCCCAGCGGTGGTGACTGGGCGGCTCGCCTGGAGGGCCTGTGACGCTCGACCTGCTGGACCTGTTGCCGACCGATTGGCGTACGGCCGTCGAGCCGCACCTCGACCCGGCCCGCACGGCCGAGCTGGGCACCTTCGTCGCGGGCGAGTACGCGGCGCAGACCGTCTTCCCGCCCCAGGACGACCTGTTCTCCGCTTACCGGCTGTGCGCGCCCGAGCAGTGCCGCGTGCTGATCCTCGGCCAGGACCCGTACCACCGCGCGGGCCAGGCGCACGGACTGAGCTTCAGCGTCCGGCCCGGCGTGTCGGCGCCACCATCGCTGCGCAACGTCTTCAAGGAGCTGGCCGCCGACCTGGACGTACCGGTGCAACGCTCGGGGGACCTGTCCGGCTGGGCGGCGCAGGGCGTACTGCTGCTCAACGCCGTGCTGACCGTCCGCGAGGGCAAGCCCGGCTCGCACGCCAACCGCGGCTGGGAAGACTTCACCGACGCCACCATCCGCGCCCTCAACGCCCGCCCGGGCCGCGTGGTTTACCTGCTGTGGGGCGGGTACGCCCGCAAGAAGAGCGCCCTCATCACCAACCCCGACCACGTGGTCCTGGAAGCCGGCCACCCCAGCCCGATGAACCCGCGCGGTTTCCTCGGCAGCCGCCCCTTCAGCGCCACCAACAAGGCCCTGGCCGACGCCGGCCTCCTCACCATCGACTGGGCCGCGCTCTAGGAGTTGCAGCGGCCCCCTGCCGCCCCCGTCGCCCCTCGCCCCGCGCCCGTCGCCCTCGCCCGTCGCCCTCGCCCCGTCGATCAAGGGCAAACGGTTGTGCTTTGATCTCCAAACCACAGCCATATGCCCTTGATCGACGGGAGATCCCTTGATCGACGAGGTGAGGTGGTTTGGGCGTAGCTCGTGGGGAACGACCTTGGTATCTTGCGGCCCCCAGAGGGGCGCTGGGATACCAAGGTCCACGCAGGGCACCTGCTCGCTCGCCGATCAAGGGAATCCGCGTCGATCAAGGTCAAACGGTCGTGGATTGGAGATCAAAGCACGACCGTTTGTCCTTGATCGACGGGGCTAGGGCGACGGGCGGGGGCGAGGAGCGGGGCGTGGGAGCGGCGGCCAAGGGGCCGGATAGGGTGCATATCGTGCTCGTACTGGTGGTGGACTCGTCGACGCCCGCGGTGACGGCGGCGCTGGCGGAGGTCTCCGACGACGGCTTCGCGCTGCGCGCCCGGCGGCGAATCGTTGACGCAAAGGCGCACGGTGAGCTGCTCGCCCCGGCCGTCGATGCCGTGCTCGGTGAGGCCGGCGTGCGGTCGCGGGATCTCTCGGCGATCGTGGCGGGCGTCGGGCCGGGGCCGTTCACGGGGCTGCGGGTCGGCCTGGTCACGGCGGCCAGCATGGGTCAGGCGCTGGATGTCCCGACGTACGGCGTCTGCTCGCTCGACGCTGTCGGCCAGGTTGAGGGGCGGGTGCTGGTGGCCACCGACGCGCGGCGCCGCGAGATCTACTGGGCCGCGTACGACGGCGGCACGCCGTTGACCGAGCCGGCGGTTGACCTGCCGGCGGTGGTCGCCGAGCGGGTGGCCGCGCTGGGGGTGACCGCCGCGGTCGGCGAGGGCGCCCACCGGTACGCGGACGTCCTGGGCCTGCCCGTGCGCGACGAACCCCGGTATCCGCTGGCCGACGCGCTCGTGGCGCTGGCCGCCGAGCGTGTCCTGGCGAAGGCGCCGACCGAGCGCCTCACTCCGCTGTACCTGCGCCGGCCCGACGCGGTGGCGCAGGCCGCCCGCAAGCCTGTCCTGCGATGAAGGTAGAGCGTTTTCGCTGGTGGGACGTTGCCGAGGTGCTGGGCATCGAGGCGGACCTCTTCGGGCCCGAGCAGTGGTCGGCGGCGATGTTCTGGAACGAGCTCGCGAACAGCCACCACTACCTGGTCGTCCGCGACCAGACCGGCGGCGTGCTGGGGTACGCCGGGCTGGCGGTCCAGTCGCCGGCGGAGGCGTGGGTACAGAACATCGCGGTCCGGCGGGACGCCCAGCGGCGCGGCATCGGTCGGGCGTTGCTGGAGGCGCTGCTCGCCGAGGCGGAACAGCGCGGCGTCGGCAAGGTCCTGCTGGAGGTCGCGGTCGACAACGCGCCCGCGCAGAAGCTCTACGCGATGTACGGTTTTGAGCCGGTCGGGATCCGGCGCGGCTACTACCAACCGAGCAACACCGACGCACTCGTGATGATGAGAGATGACAGCTGAACCGCTAGTTCTGGGAATCGAGACCTCGTGTGACGAGACCGGGGTCGGGATCGTGCGCGGCCACACGCTGCTCGCGGACGCCCTGGCGTCCAGCGTCGACGAGCACGCCCGGTTCGGCGGGGTGGTGCCCGAGGTGGCCAGCCGCGCCCATCTGGAGGCCATCGTGCCGACGATGCGGCGGGCGCTGGACGAGGCCGGGGTCACGCTGGCCGACATCGACGCCATCGCGGTCACCGCCGGGCCCGGCCTTGCCGGGGCGCTGCTGGTGGGTGTCGCGGCCGCCAAGGGGTACGCGCTCGCGGCCGAGAAGCCGATCTACGGCGTGAACCACCTGGCGGCCCATGTGGCCGTCGACACGCTGGAGCACGGGCCGCTGCCCGAGCGGTCGATCGCGCTGCTCGTCTCCGGGGGCCACTCCTCGCTGCTGGAGGTGGACGACCTCGCCAACGGCGTGACCCCGCTCGGCGCGACGATCGACGACGCGGCCGGCGAGGCGTTCGACAAGGTGGCCCGGCTGCTCGGCATGCCGTTCCCGGGTGGACCGCCGATCGACCGCGCGGCGCGCGACGGCGACCGCGACGCGATCGCCTTTCCGCGCGGGCTCACCGCGCCCAAGGACCTGGAACGGCACCGGTACGACTTCTCGTTCTCCGGCCTGAAGACGGCGGTGGCCCGCTGGGTCGAGGCGCGCGAACGCGCCGGCGAGCCGGTGCCGGTCGCCGACGTCGCGGCGGCGTTCCAGGAGGCCGTGTGCGACGTGCTCACCGCCAAGGCGATCGACGCGTGCCGCGAGCGGGGGATCGAGACGCTGGTCATCGGCGGCGGGGTCGCGGCGAACTCGCGGCTGCGGGCGCTCGCCGAGGAGCGCTGCGCCAAGTACGGCATCGTGGTGCGGGCGCCGCGCCCCAAGCTCTGTACGGACAACGGCGCGATGGTGGCGGCCCTCGGTGCGCACCTCGTCGCGTCGGGCGTCGCCCCGAGCAGGCTGGACCTCCCCGCTGACTCGGCCATGCCGTTGACGATCGTGAGCGTGTAGTGTCCGGCGACGTGATCGTCCGGATGTGGGAGGTACGCGCCGAGCCGGCCCGGTTCGGCGAGCTGATCGCGTGGGTCTGCGACACGGCCCTGCCGCGGATCGAGGTCGAGCCGCTCCACATCGCCAGCGAGGTCTTCTCCTCCACCGACCACCGCCTCGTGGTCATCTCCAAGTGGCGCAGCGCGCCGGTGCCGCTCCCGGACCCGCCCGCCGGCCTCGCCGCCCGCCCGCCCCACACCTGGGACTTCGCCCAGGTGGACCGCTAGGAACTGAGCCCGCTACGAGATCCGTCCGGCGAAGGCCAGCACGATCTGCTGGATCGCGCCGACGTCGTCGCGCGCCACGAACGTGCGGCCACCGGTCACCTTGGAGACCTCCTGCAGCGCGTTCGCGTCGGCCTTCGGCCCCACCGCGATCCCGATGACCGGCAGCGGCCGGTCCGCTCGTACCGAAGCCTTGAGCCGGCTGGTGAGCTGGTCGAGCGTCAGCCCTTCCTCGTCCTCGTTCTTGCCGTCGGTCATGACGACGAGCACGTTCTGCGCGTTGGGCTGCCACGCCTGCAACATCCGCTGGTACGCGGCGGCGATCGTGTCGTACAGGCCGGTGCCGCCGCCCGCCCGCAGCCCCTGCACGGCGCCCGCGATGGCCTGGCGGCGGGGGACGCCGCGGACCGGGGCGCCGGCCGGGCCCGGGGCGACGAGTTCGCGGTAGTCGGTGGTCGCGGTCAGGTCGATCGCGAACGCCCAGAGCCCGACCGTGGTCTGGTTGTTGAGCAGGCTCGCACCGGTCGCCGCGGCCTTCTGCACCAACTGCAGCCGGGTCTGCTTCGTCCCGGGTACGGGGTCGTTCATCGAGCCGGACGTGTCCAGCAGGAGCAGCGCGTTGTTCGGGCGCTGGAGCACGCCCCACATGCCGAGCAGTTGGCTGAGACCCTGGGCGGTGGGCGTACGCTCCGGCGCGTTCACGGTGGCCCGGAAGCCGCGGTCGGCGGCGATCAGCGTGGTGTTCGGCGTGGCGTGCGCGGCGTCGCGGTAGCCGGCCGCCTCGTACGCCGCCTGGCTCTCCGGGCGCTGCAGGTAGGCGAGCAGGTCGGCGGCGGTCCGCTGGCGGATCTCGTCGACCCAGGACGCGCGCAGTACGCCGTACGGGTAGTCGGCGTACGCGACTCCCTCACGCGGGTACACCGGCACGAGCGGCACCTTCGGCTGGGTCGCGGCGTACCCGGCGAGGTCCCGCTCCAGGATCGGGAACGCCGCCGGGAGGTTGGCGGCGTCCTTGGTGGCCGTGTCGACGTACGACTGGAGCAGGGTCGCCGTGTCCTCGGCGCTGGTGGTGGTGAGCTGGGCGATCGACAAGCCGCCGAAGAGTTCGTCGTTGCCCATGGTCTGGTCGTTGTTCGGGTCGAGGACGGTGAGCGCCGTGACGAGCCCGGTGCCGGAGCGGGTCGGATCCGCCATGCCGATCCGCAGTGGACCCCACTCGGGGTGGCCGAACTGCGCCCACGTCTTGCCGCCCGCGAACGCGCCGACCAGGTCGGTCCAGCCGAGCTCCCGCTTCGGCCAGCCGAGCGCCTCGGCCATCGGCTGCTGCATGGCCATGACCGCCGGGGAGGTGGCCAGGCTCGGCGACTTGCCCTCCGGCAGGATGCCGGCCGCGTCCGGGCGCCCGGCGGCGAGCATGAACCAGGCGCTGAAGTCGGGGGCCCACACGTCCGGGCGGGGGCCGTCCCGGGCCTCGTCCCAGCCGGGCCCGAGCGAGGCGGCGACGGCGCTGGACGGCATGGCGCGGACGGTGGCACTGACGCAGCGGCCGTCGACGGTGGGTCCGGCGTCGTTCCACTGGTCGGTGAGCTGGTTGACGATCGGGTAGTGGTCCGGCGAGGCCACCACGCTGATCACCACGGGCGTACCGGTGCAGCCCTCTTCGCCGCCGGCGTACTGGAAGTAGCCGAAGGTGCCGCCGCCGACGAGAAGTGCCACGGCAGCCGCGCCCACGGCCATGCCCCGGCTGCGGTTGCCGCGCCGGTGCCGGAGTACAGAATCCGCCATTGGGCCTTCACCTATACCCATGTTGGTTGCACAGTGATACGAACATACGGGGCCGGGGGATGGGTTGGTGACCATGAAGGTCACAATCCTGCAGGCCAACCGTCATATGTGGGGGACGATCGCGGTGACTCGAACGGTGGGAGGCCGTTACAGGCTGTATGAGTTCCTGGCGAGCGGGGACACGGGCGAGGTGTGGCAGGCGCTGGATCTCGGCACCGACCGTACCGTCGCCGTGAAGATGCTCTACCCCGATCTCGCCGACGATCCGCGGCTGGTCGACCGGTTCCAGCGCGCCCGGACCGGGCTCACCGTGCTGTGGCACCCGAGCATCGCGCGGCTGCTGGACGTGGTCGTCGAGGACGGCGTACTCGCGCTGGTCAGCGACCTGGTGCCCGGCATGGACCTGGCACGGCGGCTGGCCAAGTCCGGGCCGCTCGACGCCGCCACCGCCTCGGCGGTGGCCGCCTCGGTGGCCGACGCGCTGAGCGCGGCGCACCAGGTCGGCATCGTGCACGGTGACGTCAAACCGTCCAATGTGGTGGTGCCGGCGGCGGGGAACGGGCCGGCGAGGGTGACCGACTTCTCGGTGAGCCTACTGGTACGCGCCGGCCGCCGGCACCCCGAACCGTTCGAGCGGCTCCGCTACCGCGCGCCCGAGGCGACCGACGGCGCGGTGCCGGCCCCGCCCAGCGACGTGTACGCCTTCGGCACGATGCTCGGCGAGATGCTCCCCGGCGACCCGCCCGCCCGGCTGCGCATGATCGCCGACGAGTGCGTGCGGACCGATCCCGGCGTACGTCCATCCGCGACCGAGGTCTGCCAGGAACTGCGCACGCTGGCGGCGCGCCTGGAGACCTCGCCGATGGGGCTCACCCCGTCCCGGGCGGCGCTGGGCGGGCCGCCCGGACCACCGTCCCGCGGCCAGCGGGTCCGAAGACCCCGGGGCTCCGCCTGGCTCTTCGGCAGCCCGACCCGGATGGCGGTCATCTTCGCCGTGGCGCTCGCCATGGTCCTCGGCGCCTTCGCGGCGACGCGGGCGCTGTGGGGCCCAGCCGGCGAGACCGGAGCGGGCGAACCGACCGGGGTGCCGGCCGCCGCGCCGGGCGGAGCCGCCTCGTCGGCCGGCTCGAATGCGCCGCCGCTGCCGGCCGGCGCCGCCGCGCACACCCGCGAGGGCGGCATCGAGTTCGTCCGGCACTGGTTCGACATGCTCACCCACGCCCAACAGACGGGCGACACCACGGACCTCGCGGCGATCACCAGCGCGGACTGCGCCGACTGCCGCGGCGTCACCGACACGATCAAATCCGCGTACGACAGCGGTGGCTCGCTGCGTGGCGGCGCGTACCTGGTGCGGGGCGTCACGACGAACAGCCTCTTCACCCTCGACCGCCCGATCTACGAGGCGACCATCGACCGGGGTCCACGCGCGACGCTCGACCGGACCGGTGTGGAGCGGGCCAGCCTGGCCGGCCTGACCGTCGCCAGCTGCCAAGTGATTCTGGAGTGGAGGGACGGCGGGTGGCGGCTGTTGAGCGTCCCCACGCCCGGCTGCGTCGCCTGAAACCCGGCGTACGCTGAGCGGGTGAGCGCGGACATACGGGCCTCCGACGACGACCGGCACCGGGTGGTGGACGCACTCCAGCGGCACACCGAGGTCGGCCGGCTCACCCTGGACGAGTTCGCCGAGCGGGTCAGCGTGGTCTACGCCGCCCGTACCCTCGGCGAGCTGGCCGCCGTCACCCACGACCTCCCCGTCGCCGCTGCGACCCCAGCCGACACCGGCCGGCGTGACCTGCTGATCCTCTTCGCCATCGCCGCGGCGGCCCTCGTCCTGCTGGGCCTCTACGTGGCGCTCTTCCGCTAGGGGGCGGCGTCCAGCGGGTCGGCCAGGAGGCGTTCGAAAGCCAGTTCGGCGGCGCCAACGAGGGCGGCGTCCTCGCCGAGTTGGGGGTGCGGAGCCGTACGTGCTCGCGGGCGGCGGTCAGGGCCATGGAGTTGAGCCGGCTGCGGACCTGGGCGGCGGCGGCCAGGTAGACGTCCCGCAGGGTGCCGCCGAAGATGACCATCTCGGGGTCGAAGATGTTGACCAGGTTGGCGAGGCCGAAGCCGAGCCAGTCGCCGACCTGGCGTACCGCGGCCTGGGCGGTGGCGTCCCCGCGCGAGGCCGCGTCGACGATGGCGAGCGCCGCGTCCCGCCCGCCGGTGAGGTCCCGGCCGGCCGCGTTCAGGAGCGCGTGGTCGCCGATCTCGGTCTCCCAGCAGCCGCGCGAGCCGCAGCCACAGGGCCGCCCGCCGGGGAGTACGACCATGTGGCCGACCTGTCCGGCTTGCCCGGCGTGTCCGGTCAGCCGCCGCCCGCCGACGATGATGCCCGCGTCCACGCCGGCGTCGCGCTGCAGGTAAATGACGTTGTCGCAGCCGACCGCGGCCCCGCGCGCGTGCTCGGCGAGGGCGGCGACGTCGGCCGCGTTGCCCACCACGACCGGCCGGTCGGCGCCCAGCTCGCCGGCGAGGGCGGCGCCCAGCGGCTCGGCCACGGCGGCGGCGTTCGCCCCGGCGCCAGCACTCAGCCCGGCCTTCCCGTCGGTGCGCCGCATCATCCGGGTGACGGAGACGCCGCCGCCGACGTACACGGCGCCGTCGAGGACGGACTGTTGCAGCTCCTTGACCAGCTCGGCCAGCAGCGGTACGGCGTCCGCGGCGGCCAGGCCGGCCGGTCGCTCCTCGGCCCGCAGGTCGAGCACCTCGCCGCCGAGGCCCACCCGCGCCACCCGGAGCTGGTCGACCTCGATGCTGAAGGCGTACGCGTAGACCCGGGCCGACTCCGGCCGGACGACCAGCGAGGGTCGCCCGGCCCGGCCGGTCTCGCGCGGCGCCGCCTCGGTGACCAGGCCGGCGGAGGCCAGGTCGGCGGTGAGCGCCCCGATGGTGCTGCGGTTGAGGCCGAGCTCGGAGGTGAGCTCGGCCCGGGAGGTCGGGCCGTGGATGTGCACGTACCGCAGGAGGGCGCCGAGGTTCTGCCGGCGTACCTCCTCCTGGCTTGGTCCCGTGCGCATCCGTTGTCCCGCCTCCCCGTCTTGCCTCGCTATCGTGTGCCGGTCGCTGTTGCTCGGCGGCGCGACAGGGCGTCGACGACGGCCGCGGCTAGCAGGACCACACCGGTGAGCACATATTTCACACCAGAGCTGTAGCCCATCAGGCCCATGCCATTGTCGATCACGGCGATCACCGCTCCGCCGAGGACCGCGTCGAGCACGCGGCCCTTGCCGCCGAAGAGGCTAGTGCCGCCGATGACAGCGGCGCCGACCGCGTACAGCAGCACGTTGCTGCCGCCCGTGTTGGCATCGACCGAGCTGGCCTTGCTGGCCGCCACGATGCCGCCGACCGCCGCCATCGAGGAGCAGATCACGAACGCCGAGATGCGGATCCGGTCGACCGGGATACCGGCCCGGCGGGCGGCCTCCCGGTTGCCACCGACGGCGTAGAGGTGCCGGCCGTACGCGGTGCGCTGCAGCACGAACGTCCAGATGATGAGCAGCGCCGCGATGATGGGCACCACGATCGGCACGCCCTTGAGCGAGACCACCACGACGTTCCGGCTGCGCTCCTGGTTGAGCACGGATACGGCGATGCCCAGGATGAGGGCGAGCGCCCCGATCCGGGCGAGCACGACGGCGAGCGGCTCGGTGACCAGGCCGCGCGCTGCGCGCCGGCGCAGCTTGAGCAGCTGGACCGCGGCGTATCCGGCGACGCCGGCGGCGGCCAGCGCCCAGCCGAGCCAGGGCGTCATGTTCTTGTTCTCGATGGCCACGAGCACGTCGTCCTGGATGGACACGTTGGTGCCGCCCTTGATGAGCAGCAGCACGATGCCCTGGAACGCGAGGAACGCCGCCAGTGTGACGACGAACGACGGGATACCGACCTTGGCGACGAGGAAGCCCAGGACGAAGCCGATCACCACGCCGGTGGCGATCGCGGCGGCCACCGCGACGTACCAGGGGTACTCCTGGAGCGTCACGAGCTGAGCCAGCACCGCGGCGCAGACGCCACTGGCGAAGCCGGCCGACAGGTCGATCTCGCCCAGCAGGAGGACGAAGACCAGCCCCATCGCGATCAGCGTGACCGCGGCGCCCTGGGTGAACAGGTTGGCGAAGTTGCCCGCCGAGAAGAACGCCGGCCGTGCGATCGAGAAGATCACGCACAGCAGGATGAGGCCGAGGATGGCCGGGAGCGCTCCGATGTCCCCGCCACGCAGCCGGCCGATGTAGTCGCGGAAATGGCTCCCGACCGTCGGGGTCGCCGTCACGGCGGCCGGCTCGATATGCGCCGTGGTGATCATTGCTTCGCTCCCGGGATGTCGGATTCCATGAACTCGGCGCCGTTCTCCACCGCCGGCAGGCCCAGTTCGCCGCTGCGCCCGGCGGTGATCAGCTCGACGACCTGCGCATGGGTGACGTCGGTCGTTTTCACCTGGGCGACCATGCGGCCGAGGTACAGCGCGGCGATGTTGTCGGAGACGGCGAAGACGTCGTTCATGTTGTGCGAGATGAGTACGACGGCCAGCCCGTTGTCGGCGAGCCGCCGGACCAGTTCGAGCACCTGCGCGGTCTGTGCGACGCCCAGGGCGGCGGTCGGCTCGTCGAGGATGACCAGCTTGCTGTTCCACAGCACGGCCTTGGCGATGGCCACCGTCTGGCGCTGGCCGCCGGACAGGCTGGCGACGAGCTGGCGCAAAGACTTCACGGTGCGTACGGACAGGCCGGCCAGGGTGTCGGCGGCCATCTGTTCCATGGTGGGCTCGTCCAGCACGAGGCCGGAGCGCTTCTCCCGGCCCAGGAACATGTTCTGGACGATGTCGAGGTTGTCGCACAGGGCGAGGTCTTGGTAGACGACCTCGATGCCCAGTCCGGCGGCGTCCCGCGGCCCGTGGATGTGCACCGGCTGGCCCTCGAAGAAGAGCTCACCCGAGTCGATGGGATAGATCCCGCTGATGCACTTGACGAGGGTGGACTTGCCGGCGCCGTTGTCGCCGACGAGCGCGGTCACCTCTCCGGGCGGAACGGCGAAGGCCACGTCTTGCAAGACCTGAACGGGACCGAACGACTTGTCGATCCCTCGCGCTTCCAACAGGGGTGTCACGGTGCTCTCCTTAGCGCTGATCTAGGGCACACCGGCCACTTGCCGGTGCGCCCTAGATCGACCGTAATCAGGTCAGCTAATGCCTGCCTGGGTGCAGAGGGTGGCGTACGCCCCGGTGCAAAGCTCCGCCTTGGTCACGAACCCGTCGGCGACGACGTCCTTGACGTTGTCCTTGGTGATCGACACCGGCGTCAGCAGCACGGACGGCACGGTCCGGCCGGACTCTGGGTCCTTGACGCTCTGCCCGGTGTCCTTCGTCTCGCCCTTGGCCAGCGCGATCGCCAGTCCGGCGGCCGCGTCAGCCTCCTGCTTGATCGCCTTGTAGACGGTCATGCACTGGTCGCCGGCGAGGATGTTCTGCAGGCCCTGGACCGTGGCGTCCTGCCCGGTCACCGGGACCTTGCCGTTGAGCTTGTTCTTCTTGAGCACCTGGATGGCGGCGTTGCCCAGCCCGTCGTTGGCGGCCAGAACGCCGTCGATCTTGCCGTTCTGCTGGGTCATCATCTGCTCGAAGATCGTGCCGGCCTGGGTGTTGTCCCAGTCTGGCACCGACTGGTCCGGGCCCTTGACGTACTCGCCCGCGTCGTACTTCGGCTTGAGCACCGAGTCGTACCCGTTCTTGAACAGGGTGGCGTTGTTGTCGGTGGGGACCCGTTGAGCTCAGCCACCACCGGCTTCGACGCGTTCTTTTCGGTCAGGCACTTGACCAGGCCCTCGCCCTGCAGCTTGCCGACGGCCTCGTTGTCGAAGCTGACGTAGTACTGAGCGGAGCCGCCGAGGGTCAGCCGGTCGTAGTCGATCGTGGCGACGCCCTGGGACTTCGCCTTGTCCAGGACGGCCTTGCCGGTGCCGGAGTCCAGGTTGACGATCATCAGCACGTTGGCGCCGTTCGTGATCATCTGGTCGGCCAGGGTCTGGAACTGGGTCTTGTCGCCCTGCGCGTTCTGGATGTCGGACTCCACGCCGGCCGCGTCGAACGCCGCCTTCAGGAACTTCCGGTCCGCGGTCTCCCAGCGGACGGACGAGGCGCTGTCGGGCAGGATAACGCCGATCTTGGGCGTCTTGCCGGAGCCAGTGCCGGAGCCGGAGTCGTCGCCCGAATCGTCGCCACAGGCGGCGAGCGTGCCGATCGTCAGCAGGCTGACGGCGGCGATGGAGAGGATCCCTTTGCGCATAGCACGGGTCCTTTCAAAAGGTGGGTTTTTTGTGGTGGGAGTGGGTCGCGCGGCGGGCGCGGTTGTCATCAGGTCGACGTACGTTTGTTGTGTCCGGCAACGTATTGCGGCACGACCGGGTCGCACAAGACCGTCGAGCCAGCGAGTTTGTTGGCGGCGATAACAATTCGGCAACGTGATCGACATGTGCCCGTTCGCGGATCATGCCCGATTAGTGGATCACCTCACTTTACCGCCGATCATGCCCAAACCCCTCGAACTGGGCGCCGCTAGGCGGGGAAAGTTTTACGTCGATCAAGGACTTCCGCGCCGATCAAGGGCGAATGGTCGTGAATCGGAGATCAAAGCACGACCATTCGCCCTTGATCGACGCAGAAGCCCTTGATCGACGCAGAAGCCCTTGATCGGCGCGCGGAAGTCCTTGATCGACGAGGCGCGGAAGGCGGGCGTGTACGCGGAGGGTGTGTGGGCGTACGGAGAGTGAGGGAGGGAGGGAGGGGCTAGGCGGTTGCGATGACCGCGAGGACGGCTGCGGTGAGGCGGGTCAGGTCGGCGGGGGACAGCTCGACCTGGAGGCCGCGGCGGCCGGCGGAGACGTACACGGTGTCATGCTTCTCGGCGGACGAGTCGATTACGGTGGGTAGCCGCTTGCGCTGCCCGAGCGGGCTGATCCCGCCGCGTACGTAGCCGGTCGTCCGCTCGGCGACCGCCCGGTCCGCCATGGCCGCGCGCTTGCCGCCCGCCGCGGCGGCGAGCGCCTTGAGGTCGAGCTCGCCGGTGACGGGTACGACGGCGACGGTCAGCGCGCCGTCGACCTCGGTGACCAGGGTCTTGAACACCCGCTCGGCCGGCACGCCCAGGGCCGCGGCCACCTCCGCGCCGTAGTTGGGCGCGTCGGGCGACACGTCGTACGGGTGGGTGGTGTGCGCGATCTTCTGCTTCGCGAGGAGCGCGGTCGCCGGCGTGCCCTGTCCTGCCACGGGTGCACGCTACAACGGGTCGCAGACCAGGACGGTGGGTGCCCCGGCCACCCGGGTCAGCACCAGCGTCGCCGGGCCGGAGCCGGTCAGCCGCAGGTCACGGCGCAGCCGCTCGGGGTCGAGCGCGGATCCCCGCTTGAGGATCTCGACCCGCCCGACGTCCCGCTCGCGCAGCAGCGCCCGCAGGCGTTTCAACGAGAACGGCAGCGTCACCAGGACCCGGAAGCCGCGCGCGTACGGGGTTGGCGCCGGCGCGTCGGCGTACACGTAGGCGATCTCCGGGTCGGCGAGGTTGCCGCCGACCGTTGCCGCGAACTCGGCCACCAGGTGGGCCCGCACGACCGCGCCGTCCGGGTCGTACACGTAGTCGCGCACCGGCCCGATCGGCGCCCGCTCGGCACCCGAGCCGGTGAGCTCGCCGCGGTCCAGCAGGGTCGCTCGGCGGGGCACCGAGGCGAGCGGGCCGCACCAGAACGCCGCCTCGACCACGTCGCCGCCCACGCTCACCCACTCGGCCTCCGCGCCGGGCGGCACGAGCGCGTGGTCGATGCCGGGCGCCAGCTTCAGCACGGTGCGCGGGACCCGCTCGGGCAGGGCCGCCACGAAGTCCCACGGCGGGGAGTACGCGGCCGGGTCGAAGACGCGCCGGCCGCCCCGCCGCCGGGCCGGATCGCAGAAGACGGCGTCCACTCCGGAAAGGTCGAACGCCGTCGCGTCGCCGCACTCCACCGTGACGTCCAGCCCCAGCGCGGAGGCGTTCGCGGCAGCCACCGTCGCGGTCTCCGGGTCGGCTTCCACGGCGTACACCTTGATGCCGGAACGCGCGGCGGCGAATGCGTCCGCGCCGATGCCGCAACCCAGGTCGGCGAGGGTGCGCACCCCCGCGGCGCGCAACCGTGCCGCCCGCCGGTCCGCGACGGCGGCCCGGGTGGCCTGCTCGAGCCCGGCGCGGGTGAAGAACATCCGGGCCGCGTCGCGGCCGAACTTGCCGGCCGCGCGGCGGCGCAGCTCGGCCTGGGTGAGGGCGGCGGCGGCCAGGTCGGCGGGCACGCCACTGGCACGCATGGCGGCGGCGGCCGCCAGCGGGTCTCCGCCCGCCAGTTCCGCCGCCGTCGCGAGCGCTCTTTCCCCATCGGGGGTACGGAGCGCGGCGGTCACTTATTTATTCTGACCTGCCTCGATCACGGTGTCCGGACCCGGGTAGACCAGACTCTCGTGCCCGTCCGGGAAGCGGACGAGGTATGGCGGCTTGCCCTCGGCGCCGCGGACCTCGACGATCTCGCCGACTCGGTCCTTGGCGCCGACGGTGTTGCTGTGCACGTGCAAGCGGTCACCGACTGTGGCCTGCATGTCTATCGCCTCCGCGCGGTCGGCTGCGGCGTCCTTCCTAGAAACGATGCCGTAAATCACCCCGCCGCGCCATCAGTTCCGGGCACGCTGGCACTCTCCTTGACGGAGTGCTAGAAGCCGGCATAACCTGCGGTTAGCACTCTCAAACCGAGGGTGCCAGCTTTCGGGCACGCCGGCACCCGCGACGACGGCATCGCCCGGTGGCATGAGGCATCAGTATTTCGCCGGCCGGAGCTTTCGGCTGGCTAACCAGACCAGTACCCCAGGAGGGTATGCCCGTGACTACCGCGACCAAGGTTGCGATCAAGCCGCTCGAGGACCGGATTCTGGTCCAGGCGAACGAGGCTGAGACCACCACGGCGTCGGGCATCGTGATTCCCGACACCGCCAAGGAGAAGCCGCAGGAGGGCACCGTCCTCGCTGTCGGCCCCGGCCGCGTCGACGACAAGGGCAACCGGATCCCGGTTGACGTCAAGGTCGGCGACACGGTCATCTACTCGAAGTACGGCGGCACCGAGGTCAAGTACGCCGGCGAGGAGTACCTGGTGCTCTCCGCCCGCGACGTCCTCGCGGTCATCGAGAAGTGATTGACTGACGCTGACATCGCCCCGGGCCGCACCATGGTCCGGGGCGCTGCCGCCTTGAAGGGACATTAATGGCGAAGATCCTGAGTTTCTCGGACGACGCCCGGCACCTGCTCGAGCACGGCGTCAACGCGCTCGCCGACACGGTCAAGGTCACCCTCGGCCCGCGTGGGCGCAACGTCGTGCTGGACAAGAAGTTCGGCGCTCCGACGATTACCAACGACGGCGTGACGATCGCCAAGGAGATCGAGCTCGCCAACCCGTACGAGAACCTCGGCGCTCAGCTGGTCAAGGAGGTGGCGACCAAGACCAACGACGTCGCCGGCGACGGGACCACCACCGCGACCGTGCTCGCCCAGGCGATGGTGCGCGAGGGTCTGCGTAACGTCGCCGCCGGCGCCAACCCGGCCGGTCTCAAGCGCGGCGTCGACATCGCGGCCGAGGCCGTGTCGAAGGCGCTGCTCGACAAGGCCGTCGAGGTCGCCGACAAGCAGTCGATCGCCAACGTCGCCACCATCTCGGCCCAGGACGCCACCATCGGCGACCTGATCGCCGAGGCGATGGAGAAGGTGGGCCGCGACGGTGTCATCACCGTCGAGGAGGGCTCCACGCTGGCCACCGAGCTGGAGGTCACCGAGGGCCTGCAGTTCGACAAGGGCTTCATCTCCCCGCACTTCGTCACCGACTCGGAGTCGCAGGAGGCGGTGCTCGAGGACGCGCACATCCTCATCACCACCCAGAAGATCTCCGCGGTCGAGGAGCTGCTGCCGCTGCTGGAGCAGGTGCTCCAGGCCAACAAGCCGCTCCTGATCATCGCGGAGGACGTCGAGGGGCAGGCGCTGGCCACGCTCGTGGTCAACGCGATCCGCAAGACGTTCAAGGTCGTCGCCGTGAAGGCGCCCGGGTTCGGTGACCGGCGCAAGGCGATGCTCCAGGACATCGCGATCCTCACCGGCGGTGCCGTGGTGGCCCCCGAGCTGGGCTACAAGCTCGACGGGGTCGGCCTGGAGGTGCTGGGCCGGGCCCGGCGCATCGTGGTCGACAAGGACAACACCACGATCGTCGAGGGCGCGGGCAACGAGTCCGAGGTCTCCGACCGGGTCGCCCAGCTCCGCAAGGAGATCGAGGCATCCGACTCCGAGTGGGACCGGGAGAAGCTCGCCGAGCGGCTGGCCAAGCTCTCCGGCGGCATCGCGGTGATCAAGGCCGGCGGCGCGACCGAGGTCGAGCTGAAGGAGCGCAAGCACCGCATCGAGGACGCCATCTCGGCGACCAAGGCCGCGGTCGAGGAGGGCACTGTGCCCGGCGGCGGCGCCGCCCTGGTGCAGATCGCCGCGTCCCTCGACGGTGGGCTCGGCCAGACCGGCGACGAGGCGGTGGGCGTGTCGATCGTGCGAAAGGCCCTCGTCGAGCCGCTGCGCTGGATCGCCGAGAACGCCGGCCACGACGGCTACGTCGTGGTGGAGAAGGTGCGCGCCAAGGACTGGGGCTTCGGCCTCGACGCGGCCACCGGCGAGTACGTCGCGCTGGCCGCGGCGGGCATCATCGACCCGGTCAAGGTGACCCGCAACGCGGTCACCAACGCCGCGTCGATCGCCGGGCTCCTGCTGACCACGGAGAGCCTGATCGTGGAAAAGCCCGAAAAGCCGGCCCCGGCAGCCGCCGGCGGCGGTCACGGGCACGGCCACGGTCACCAGCACGGCCCGGGCTTCTAGCCCGACGCCTCTTCCGTGATCAGGGCGTCCCTCAAGTCGTTATAGCGGCTTGAGGGACGCCCTGATCATTACAGGGGGCTTACCGAGTGGCGGCGAGTGCGGCGGCCCGGGGCAGACTGGGTGCCATGCGAAACGGCGTGCGCGGTGCGCTGGCGGGCGTGGCTGCCGCCGCGGTGGCCCTCGGGCTGGCGGAGCTGGTCGCCGTGTTCGTCGGCGCCCGGTCGGCCCCGCTCGTGGCGGTCGGCGGGGTCGTCGTCGACAACGTGCCCGAGCCACTCAAGCAGTTCGCGATCGACGCGTTCGGCGTGCACGACAAGACCGCGCTCATGATCGGCACGGTGGTGCTGCTCGCGGCCTTCGCCGCGCTGATCGGCTACCTCGCGGTCCGCCACATCGGGTACGGCTACGCCGGCATCGCGCTCTTCGGCGTGATCGGCATCGGGGCGGCGTTGACCCGGCCGGACGCGGGCGTCGCCTATGCCCTGCCGTCGTTGCTGGGCGTCGGGGCGGCCGCGGTGGTGCTGTGGCGGCTGGTCTCCCCGGCTGACGACGTCGACCTCGAGGATCGCCGGCACTTCCTCACCGGCGTCGCGGTGGTGCTCGGCGCGGCGGCGGCCACCGGCCTCGGCGGGCGCTGGCTGGCCAACCGGCGCACCGTCTCCGAGGCCCGGTCGGCGGTGACGCTGCCGATCCCGGCCGACCCCGCTCCCGCCGTACCGGAGACGCTCTCGCTGCCGCAACTGGCGCCGTACGTCACGTCGAACCGCGCCTTCTACCGGATCGACACCGCGCTGGTGGTCCCGCAGGTCGACCCGGCGACGTGGGAGCTCAAGATCCATGGGCGGGTGCGCCGGCCCATGACGCTCACCTTCGAGCAGTTGCTGGCCCGGCCGATGGTCGAGCGGTACGTCACGCTCGCCTGCGTGTCGAACGAGGTCGGCGGCGACCTGATCGGCAACGCGCGCTGGCTCGGCGTACCCCTGAAGGACCTGCTCGACGAGGTCGAGCCGCTCGACGGCGCCGACCAGGTCGTGGGCCGGTCCTCCGACGGATGGACCTGCGGCACGCCCACGGCCGTGCTGCGCGACGGGCGGGACGCGCTGCTCGCCGTCGGCATGAACGGCGAGCCGCTGCCCATCGACCACGGCTTCCCGGTCCGGATGGTGGTGCCCGGCCTGTACGGCTACGTGTCCGCGTGCAAGTGGGTCGTCGAGTTGGAGCTGACCAGCTTCGCCGACTTCGACGCGTACTGGGTGCCGCGCGGCTGGTCGGCCCAGGCGCCGATCAAGACGCAGTCCCGGATCGACACGCCCCGCTCGCGCAACAACCTCACACCCGGCCCGATCACCGTCGCCGGCGTGGCCTGGGCACAGCACCGCGGCATCGCCCGCGTGGAGGTACGCGTCGACGACGGCCCGTGGCAGGAGGCCACCCTCGCCCGCACGGTGTCCGTAGACACCTGGGTGCAGTGGTCATGGCGCTGGGATGCGACGTCCGGGGCGCATCGCCTCCAGGTACGCGCGACCGACAGCACCGGCGCGACCCAGCCGGAGGAGGAGAACCCGCCGGCTCCCGACGGTGCTACCGGGTGGCACTCGGTCGACGTTGAGGTGGAATAGCGCTTTTGTGGGGCGGCCCAGCCGCGTCTCCAGCCGTCCAATGTCGACTCTGGTCTGCTGGCGGTCGGCGAGGTCCTCCCAGCCCACGGCCAGCAGCCGCAGCCGTTCGGACTCGCTGAAGCCGCCCCACACGCCGTACGGCTCGCGTACGGAGAGGGCGTGCGCGGCGCACTCGGCCCGCACCGGACAGGCGGCGCAGACGGATTTCGCCCTGGCCTCGCGGCGGTTGCGGGAGGAACCACGTTCGCCGTCGGGATGGAAGAACTGCGCACTGTCGCGACCCCGACAGGCGCCCAACCGCTGCCAGTCCCAGATATCGGCAATGGGCCCCGGCAACCTGCGTACGTTGGACATCGGCTCTCCTCCCGCGCTCCCTCCGGTCCGCGCAACCACCGGTTACCCGGTCCCGCTGAGCCGGAAACCGGCGTGTCGATCTGTCGGGAAGTTTCAACTTCTTTCGTCCGAAAGCCCGTAATGATCAGAAGGTTCCGTGGTCTCCTCCTCAGAGGAAAGAGGAGGATCACTGTGCGTACCGTCCTCGTGTGTGTCCGGACGCCGCTCGCGGCGCAAACCGTTGCATCCGCGGCCGCTCGGCTGGGGATGACCGGCGTCGTGCGAACCGCCGTGTCCGAGACCGAAGCGCTGCTCCGACTGGGCGAGCGCCCGGCCGACATCGTCCTCGCGGACACCGCGCTGACCCGGCGCGACAGCGTCGGCTTCACCCGGCGCGTACTCGTCCGGGCGCCCGGTGCATTGATCATCCTGTTCGGCCCGGAAGACCCGCGCATGGCCGCCGCCGCGATCGCCGCGGGCGCCCGGGGCGTACTGCGCGGGACCGGCGACCACGACCTGGTGAGCGTGGTGGCCAAGGCGCTGCTGCTCTGCCTTCCCGAGCCGGCGCGCCCCCGGGCCGGCGCGTCCGCGCCCCGGGCCGGTGCACCCGCCGCCGACCTGCTGCCGGGCGCCGCCCCCGTCGCGGAGACCGACCCGCCCGACCTGCGGCCGGCGCGCCCGTCCACACCTCCGTCGATGGTGCCCTCCCAGCGCGGCGACCAACTCGACACGGGTCCCGGCACCAACGGACCCGGTGGCCCCGGCCGCCCGCCCGGCAGCCCGAACACCGGCCCCAGTTGGCGGGTCGGCCCGCGTACCGGCGATCGACCCGAGGTGGTGGCCCGGCGGATGTCGCTCACCGAGCGTGAACTCCAGGTCCTGCGCGGGATGGCGGACGGCAAGAGCAACGCCGAGATCGGGCGGGAGCTCTTCGTGTCCGAGGACACCGTGAAAACGCACGCCCGCCGCCTCTTCCGCAAGCTGGGCGCCCGCGACCGAGCCCACGCGGTGGCGGCCGGCTTCCGCGCCGGCCTGGTCGCCTAGGGGGTGTCGTCGTCGGTGGCGTCGCTCAGGGTGTCGTGGACGCCGTCGGCGTAGCCGCGGGCGTACTCCCAGGTGACGTAGTGGTCGGGGTCCGGGTCGTACGCCGGCTCGTGCACCCTCGGGCGGCCGGAGTTGAGCAGGTGGCGCAGGTTGCCCCGGAGCAGGTCCCAGTCGAAGTAGTGCGGCTCATGGCAGTCTTCGCACTCGATGACCAAGCCGCGTACGCCGATCGGGCTCAACAGGGCCTGGTAGATCTCCAGGTCGGCCAGATCCTCCAGCACGTCCTGCCGTTCCGCGTCGGACAGCGGGTCGAGCTGGGGGTCCTCACCGAGGTCCTCCAGGCCCGCGGACGGGTCAGCGGGATCGCCGTTGAACGGGTCGATCGGCTCGTCGTGCTGCACCCCTCCACCGTAGTCGCATCACCGCTCACCGCGTGGGCCGCACAGGGGTGCTAAATAGGGACAACGGTACGATGAACCATCGCGCCACTGAGGGGATGAGCTGTGGAAGTTCCGATCGGGTTGACCTTCGATGACGTACTGCTCCAGCCGGCCGAGTCCGAGGTCATTCCCAGCCGGGTCAACACCGTCACTCAGGTGAGCCGCAACGTCAGCGTGTCGATTCCGCTGATGTCGAGCCCGATGGACACGGTCACCGAGGCCCGGATGGCGATCGCGATGGCGCGCCAGGGCGGTCTGGGCGTGCTGCACCGCAACCTCTCGATCGACGACCAGGCGCTCCAGGTCGACCTGGTCAAGCGCTCCGAGGCCGGCATGGTGACCAACCCGATCACCTGCAGCCCCGACGACACGCTGCGCGACGTCGACGCGCTGTGCGGGCGCTACCGGATCTCGGGCGCGCCGGTGACCGACGCGAACGGGACATTGGTCGGCATCGTGACGAATCGGGACATGCGGTTCGTGACCAACGCCGCCACCCCGGTGCACGAGATCATGACCCGGATGCCGCTGATCACGGCGCCGGTCGGGGTGTCGAAGGACGCCGCGCTCGCCCTGCTGCGGCAGCACAAGGTGGAGAAGCTGCCGATCGTCGACGAGGCGGGCAAGCTGCGCGGCCTGATCACGGTCAAGGACTTCACCAAGAGCGAGCAGTACCCGGACGCGACCAAGGACCCGGCCGGCCGGCTGCGGGTCGCCGCCGCCGTCGGGGTGGGCGAAGACGCGTACAAGCGGGCCCGCGCGCTGGTCGACGCGGCCGTGGACGTGCTGATCGTCGACACCGCGCACGGGCACCAGCGGGCCGTGCTGGAGATGGTGGCCCGGCTGAAGAAGGACACCGCCGTCGACGTGATCGGTGGCAACGTGGCGACGTACGCGGGGCGAAGGCCCTGGTCGACGCCGGCGCCGACGGCGTCAAGGTGGGCGTCGGACCGGGCGCGATCTGCACCACGCGGGTGGTCGCGGGCGTGGGCGTGCCGCAGATCACCGCCGTGATGGAGGCCGCCCGGGCCTGCCGCCCGGCCGGCGTGCCGGTGATCGCGGACGGCGGCATCCAGTACTCGGGTGACATCGCCAAGGCGATCGTCGCCGGCGCGCACACGGTCATGCTGGGCAGCCTCCTCGCCGGCTGCGAGGAGAGCCCCGGCGAGCTGCTCTTCATCAACGGCAAGCAGTACAAGGCGTACCGCGGGATGGGCTCGCTGGGCGCGATGCAGTCGCGCGGCCAGGCCCGCTCCTACTCCAAGGACCGGTACTTCCAGGACGACGTGCTCAGCGAGGAAAAGCTCGTGCCGGAGGGGGTGGAAGGGCAGGTGCCTTATCGCGGGCCGCTGTCGCAGGTCGCCCACCAGCTCATCGGCGGCCTCCGCCTCGCCATGGGGTACGTCGGCGCGGAAAGCATTCCCGAGATGCACCGCCGTGGCCAGCTCATCCGGATCACCGCGGCGGGGCTGAAGGAGAGCCATCCGCACGACATCCAGATGACCGTCGAGGCCCCCAACTACCACACGCGATAGGAGCGTCCCGTGCGTGACGTGGTGGAGATCGGGTTGGGTAAGACCGCGCAGCGCGGCTACCACCTCGACGACATAGCGATCGTGCCAAGTCGGCGTACCCGGGATGTGGACGACGTGTCCACGGCCTGGCAACTCGACGCGTACCCCTTCCAGATCCCCTGCGTGGCGCACCCGTCCGACGCGACGATGAGCCCGGCGACGGTCGTGACCCTGGGTCAGCTCGGCGGCCTCGGCGTGCTGAACGTCGAGGGCCTGTGGACCCGCTACGAGGATCCGACGAAGATCCTCGAGGAGCTGGCCACGCTCGACGAGGACGCGCCGACCACACGGCGGCTGCAGGAGGTGTACGCCGAGCCGATCCGCCCCGAGCTGATCGCCGAGCGGGTACGGGTCATGCGCGAGGGCGGGGTGACCGTGGCGGTGCGGGTGTCGCCGCAGCACACGCTCGCGCTCGCCCCGGTGATCCTGGACGCGGGCGTCGACATCCTGGTCATCCAGGGCACGCTGGTCTCCGCGGAGCACGTCTCCACGACGGACGAGCCGCTCAACCTCAAGGAGTTCATCGCCGACCTCGACCTGCCGGTGATCGCGGGCGGGTGCACCGACTACAAGACGGCGCTGCACCTGATGCGCACCGGCGCGGCCGGCGTGATCGTGGGCGTCGGCGCCGACGAGTGGTCCACAACGGACACCGTGCTGGGCATCCGGGTGCCGATGGCGACCGCGATCGCCGACGCGGCCGCGGCTCGGCGGGACTACCTCGACGAGACCGGCGGGCGGTACGTGCACCTGATCGCCGACGGCGACATCCAGACCTCTGGCGACATCGCCAAGGCGCTGGGCTGCGGCGCCGACGCGGTGATGCTGGGCGAGTCGCTGTCGCTGTGCGAGGAGGCGCCGGGCCAGGGTGCGTGGTGGCACTCGGCCGCGAGCCACCCGAAGCTGCCGCGTGGCGCGTTCGGCGTGTCCGACGAGCCGCTGGGCTCGATGGAAAAGCTGCTGTACGGGCCGGCCGACGCGCCGGATGGCCAGCTCAACCTGTTTGGCGGGCTGCGGCGGGCGATGGCCAAGTGCGGGTACCGCGACGTGAAGGAGTTTCAGCGCGTAGGGCTGGTACTCGACCGGTAGCGCTAAGGTCGCCACGTGACTCGTGGGATCGTGGCCGTGGCGGCCGTTGCCGCGCTTGCTGTTGCCGGGTGCACTTCGGACGAGCCAGGCACCGCAACGACGGCGCCGAAGCGCAACTTCCAGCCCGGTGCGGACGGCGTCGGCGACCCGTACTTTCCGAAGTACGGCAACGGCGGCTACGACGTGCGGAACTACGCGCTCAAGCTGAAGTACGACCCGCGTAGCGACGAGCTGAGCGGCACCGCCACCGTCACGGCGGTCGCCACCGCCGACCTGTCGCGGTTCAACCTGGACTTCTCCGGCCTGTCGGTGTCGTCGGTGTCGGTGAACGGCAAGCCGGCCACCGAGGCCCGCGAAGAGGCCGAGCTCGTCGTCACGCCGGGCGCGGGGATCGCCAAGGACGCCGAGTTCACCGTCGAGGTGGCGTACGCGGGCAAGCCGGCGCCGATCCAGAGTGCCGACCTGGGCGAGGGCGGGTTCCTGCACACCGACGACGGCGCGATCGCGCTCGGGCAGCCGGAGTCGGCGAGCTCGTGGTTCCCGGTCAACGACCACCCGACCGACAAGGCCACGTACGACATCGAGATCGCTGTGCCGCAGGGCCTGGAGGCGCTCAGCAACGGCGTGCCGGGGGAGAAGGCGGACGCCGACGGGTGGACCACGTGGAAGTGGTCGGAGAAGGTCCCGATGGCCAGCTACCTGGCATACCTGGCGATCGGCGAGTACCGGGTCGAGACGAGCACCCACAACGGCAAGCCGATGGTCATCGCCATCCCGGAGAGCCTGCCGGAAGGCGGTGACGCGGAGGACTCGATGGCCCGTACCGGCGAGATCGTGGACTTCCTGGAGACCCAGTTCGGGCCGTACCCGTTCGAGGCGTACGGCGGGGTGGTGGTCGACGACGACCGCATCGGGTACGCCCTGGAGACCCAGTCCCGGCCGGTGTACGGCGGCGTCTGGTTCAAGCAGAACCGCAATCTCGTCGTGGTCGCGCACGAGCTGGCCCACCAGTGGTTCGGCGACAGCGTGTCGATCGCGCAGTGGAAGGACATCTGGCTCAACGAGGGCTTCGCCAGCTACGCCGAGTGGCTGTGGACCGAAAAGGACGGTGGCCCGTCCGTCCAGGAGAGCTTCCAGCAGGAGTACGACGACACGGACTGGCAGAACCCCACGGCTGACCCGGGCCGGACGGGCATCTTCAGCCGGGCGGTCTACAAGCGCGGCGCGCTGACCGTGCACGCGCTGCGGCTGACGATCGGCGACGACGACTTCTTCAATCTCCTCAAGACGTGGACGGCGGAGAAGCGCAACGGGAACGCCGCGACGGCCGACTTCGTCACGGTCGCCGAGCGGGTCTCGGGCGAGTCCCTGGACGGCTTCTTCGACCGCTGGCTGATCGGCGACACGCCCCCGGAGATCCCCCGCTGAGGTGCAAGGAAGGGCCCCTTCCTATCGCTTTTTGCATAGGAAGGGGCCCTTCCTTGCACCTAGCGCTTGATGATGAGCGCTGGGTGGGCCTTCAGGTACGCGTCGGCGCGGCCGGCGCGCATCTCCGCGATGAACTTGCGGCCCTCCGCGGTCAGCGCCTCGCCGCGGTAGCTGGAGCCGCGGCCCACGCCCGAGCCGGGCAGCGCGACCATCGTCAGGGCCGCCGGCTTGAGGCCGCTCAGCGCGTACGCGAAGTCGAGCGGTTGGCGCCCGCGACCGTCGAACACCAGGGTGTCGCCGAGCGCGCGCAGCACCCGGTCGACCTCCACCGGGTTGCGGGCGATGTCCAGCGCCAGCACCTTGGCGAACACCGCGCGGATCAGCTGCTGGTGGTGCCGCTGCCGGGTGTAGTCGCCACCGGCGGTGTAACGCTGCCGCGAGTAGTCCAGCGCCTGCCAGCCGTTCAGGTGCCGCATGCCCACGTTGTAGACCATCGCCGGACCGCCGGCCGAGAGGCCGCGGCCGCTGCTGTTCAGGTGGATGGAGGTGACCTTCTGGTCGACGTAGAGGTCGATGCCGCCGACGGCGTTCACCAGGTTACGGAAGCCGCGGAAGTTGAGCACCGCGCCGGCGTCCCACTGCTTGATCCCGGTGTACGCGCTGACCGTCTGGGCCAGCAGCTGGAACCCCTGCGCGGCGCTGGGCTTCGCGTCGCCGCGCTTGCTGCCGTAGCTCATCGCGTGGGTCAGCTTGGTACGCCCGCCGGGGTAGCCGGACTTCGGGAACTTGGGGATGTCGACGACCAGGTCGCGGGGGAGCGAGAACAGGTAGCCCTTGGTGAGGCCCGCGGGCACGTGCAGGATCGTCACCGCGTCGGCGTGCGGCTCCCAGTCCGGCTCGCTCTCCCGGGTGTCGATGCCGACGATGAGGATGTTGAGCGGCCCCTTGATGTCGGCGCCCGGTGCCGGCGTCGGGCTGGGCGTCGGCGACGGTGCGGCGGGCGCCGGCGTGCCGAACAGGTCGGCGGTCGGCACCTCGTACCGGTCGCGCAGCGCGAAGCCCACGGCCACCGCCCCGCCAGCCAGCAACAACACGGCCGCGAGAGCGGCCGCGCCGATGAGGATCCACCGTCGTCGAGTCATAAGGTCGCATCGTGCCCGCTTAGCGGGTGGTGTGCTACCTACTCGTGAGTAATGATGAGGCGCATGCGATACGACGTGGTCGTCATCGGGTCGGGTTTCGGCGGCAGCGTGGCCGCCCTGCGGCTGGCCGAAAAGGGCTACTCGGTCGCTGTGCTGGAGGCGGGGCGGCGGTTCGCCGACGACGAGTTCCCGCAGACCTCCTGGCGCAGCCGCCGGTTCCTCTGGGCGCCCAAGCTCGGCTGCTTCGGCATCCAGCGGATCACCCTGCTGCGCTCGGCGCGCGGGCAGCAGGGCGCCGGCGTGCTCGTCCTGTCCGGCGCGGGCGTGGGCGGCGGTTCCCTGGTCTACGCCAACACGCTCTACGAGCCGCTGCCGCACTACTACGCCGATCCGCAGTGGCGCCATATCACCGACTGGCGTGCCGAGCTGGCCCCGCACTACGACCAGGCGAAACGGATGCTGGGCGTCACGACGTACCCGAAACAAACGGCCGCGGACCGCGCGATGCTGGCGGTGGCCGAGCGGATGGGGGTCGGGCACACCTTCCACGCCACGCCCGTCGGCGTCCACATCGGACGGCCGGGGGAGACGGTGCCCGACCCGTACTTCGGCGGCGTGGGCCCGGACCGCACCGGCTGCCTGCACTGCGGCTCGTGCATGACAGGCTGCCGGCACGGAGCGAAGAACACCCTGGTCAAGAACTACCTCTGGCTCGCCGAACGGCTCGGCGTCGACGTGCATCCGCTGACCACCGCGGTCGCGGTCCGGCCGTCGGGGTCGGGCTATGAGATCGACACGGTACGCACCGGAGCGTGGCTGCGGAAGCGACCGCAGGTCTTCGAGGCGGACCAGGTGATCTTCGCGGCCGGGGCCCTGGGCACCCAGCGCCTGCTCCACGCGATGAAGGAGTCCGGCACGCTGCCCGGCCTGTCCGACCGGGTGGGCGCGCTGACCCGTACCAACTCGGAGGCGATCCTCGGCGCGGCCACGCTGCGGCCGGACGCGCGGCGGCGCGGGCTGGACTTCACCGAGGGGGTCGCGATCACCAGCTCGTTCCACCCGGACGAGCACACGCACATCGAGCCGGTCCGGTACGGGCACGGCTCCAACGTGATGGGCCTGCTGCAGTCGGCGCTGGTCGACGGCGGTCCGCGCCGGCCGCTGCGCTGGCTGCGGACGCTGGCCGGGCGTCCGCTGACCTACCTGCGGCTGCTGTCGGTGCGCAGCTGGTCCGAGCGGACGGTCATCGCGCTGGTGATGCAGTCGCTGGACAACTCGCTGACCACCCGGTACCGGCGGGGCAAGCTACGGACGACCCAGGGGCACGGGGCGCCCAGCCCGACCTGGATCCCGGCCGGCAACGAGGCCGTACGCCTGCTCGCCGACGAGATCGGCGGGATCCCCGGTGGGGCGGTCACCGAGGCGTTCAACGTGCCGCTGACCGCGCACATTCTGGGCGGGGCGGCGATCGGGGCGACCCCGGCGGAGGGCGTCGTCGACCCGTACCACCGGGTCTTCGGCCACCCCGGCCTGCATGTGGTCGACGGCGCGGCGGTGGCGGCCAACCTGGGCGTGAACCCGTCGCTGACGATCACCGCGCAGGCGGAGCGGGCGATGTCGTTCTGGCCCAACCGGGGCGAGCCCGACCCGCGCCCGGCGCTCGGCTCGGCGTACGAGCGGGTCGCCCCGGTGGCGCCGGCGACACCCGCGGTCCCGGCCGGCGCCCCCGCCGAATTGCGCCTGTAGGCTGCGTACACATGAGCGAGCGGAGCGAGCGAATCATCAGGCACAGCGCGTGTGGAGCCTCATGCCCGCCCGCAGCGAAGCGAGGACGGGCATGAGCGTGCCGCGCCCTGTTCTGGTCGTCGACTTCGGAGCCCAGTACGCCCAGTTGATCGCCCGCCGGGTGCGTGAGGCGAAGGTCTACTCGGAGATCGTCCCGCACTCGATGCCGATCGCCGAGATGCTGGCCAAGGACCCTGCCGCGATCATCCTGTCCGGCGGCCCCTCCAGCGTGTACGAGCCGGGCGCCCCGCAGATCGACGCGAAGCTCTTCGACGCGGGCGTGCCGGTCTTCGGCATCTGCTACGGCTTCCAGGCGATGGCCCAGGCGCTCGGCGGCACGGTGGCGCACACCGGCCAGCGCGAGTTCGGCGGTACGACGCTGGCCGCCCGCCCCAACGCCAGCGTGCTGCTGCGCGACCTGCCGGCGGAGATCTCCGTGTGGATGAGCCACGGCGACTGCGTCACCGAGGCGCCGAGCGGCTTCGCGATCACGGCCGGGTCGCCCGGGGCGCCGGTGGCCGCGTTCGAAGACCTGATTGGCCGGCGGGCCGGCGTGCAGTTCCACCCGGAGGTGGCGCACACCGCGCACGGGCAGGCGATGCTGACCCGCTTCCTGTACGACATCGCCGGCATCGAGCCGACCTGGACGATGGGCAACATCATCGACGACCAGGTCGCCGCGATCCGGGCCCAGGTGGGCGACAAGGAGGTCATCTGCGCGCTGTCCGGGGGTGTGGACAGCGCGGTGGCCGCCGCCCTCGTCCACAAGGCCGTCGGCGACCAGCTCACCTGCGTGTTCGTCGACCACGGGCTGCTGCGCGCGGGCGAGGCCGAGCAGGTCGAGCAGGACTACGTGGCGGCGACCGGCATCAAGCTCAAGGTGGTCGACGCGGCCGACCGGTTCCTGGGCGCCCTCGCCGGGGTCACCGACCCGGAGGAAAAGCGGAAGATCATCGGCCGGGAGTTCATCCGGGTCTTCGAGCAGGCCGCCCGCGAGGTCGCGGCCGCCGGCGACGTGGAATTCCTGGTCCAGGGGACGCTCTACCCCGACGTGGTGGAGTCCGGCGGCGGCACCGGCACCGCCAACATCAAGTCGCACCACAACGTCGGCGGGCTCCCCGACGACCTACGCTTCGCCCTGGTCGAGCCGCTGCGCACCCTCTTCAAGGACGAGGTACGCCAGCTCGGCCTGTCGCTCGGCCTGCCCGAGGCGATGGTCTGGCGGCACCCGTTCCCCGGGCCGGGCCTCGCGATCCGCATCATTGGTGCGGTCTCCGCCGACCGGCTGGAGCTGTTGCGCGCCGCCGACCTCATCGCTCGCCAGGAGCTGACCGCCGCCGGGCTGGACCGGGACGTGTGGCAGTTCCCGGTGGTGCTGCTGGCCGACGTGCGCTCGGTGGGCGTCCAGGGCGACGGCCGGACGTACGGCCACCCGGTCGTGCTGCGCCCGGTCTCCAGCGAGGACGCGATGACCGCCGACTGGTCGCGCCTGCCGTACGACGTGATCGCCCGGATCTCCACCCGCATCACCAACGAGGTGCCCGAGGTCAACCGCGTGGTGCTGGACGTCACCAGCAAGCCCCCGGGCACTATTGAGTGGGAGTAGTCGGCCAGGCCGGAGCGTCGGCCGGCTCTTCCGGCATCAGGAACCACATGATCGGGTACGCCAGCGCGGCCACCCCCGCCGTGAGGAGGGTCGCGACTGCGAAGATCACGCGGACGAGCACCGGGTCGACGTTGAAGTACCGGCCGAGACCGCTCGCCACACCGGCGATGATGCGGTCGGTCATGGGCCGTCGAAGTTGCTTGTAGGGAGGGTTGTGGGTCATGCCTCTACGGTCCTCGCCTGGGCGTCCCACGGCCTCGGTGAGCGCCCGGATGCGTACCCTGATCACCCCCTGATGGGGTAGCTCTATGTCAGGAATCTGACTGACGTCATAGACTTGTCATCTCATTCGGGAAGAATGCCCCCTGTGACCCCCGCGCTCGAACCGCTTCGCAGGATCGCGGCCTACGCCGTTTTGACCGATTCAAATGGCCAGGTGCTGCTGGTCCGCGCGTCGCCACGCTCCGGAACCCCGGGCGTCTGGTCGCTGCCGGGTGGCGCGGTGGATCACGGTGAAGACCCCAACCACACCGTCGTACGCGAGACCGCCGCGGAAACCGGTCTGTCCGTCGCGGTGACAGGGCTGCGCGACGTACTGGCCGACATGCGGGCGCTCCCGCACCGGGGCATCACGATCCACACCGACCGGCTGATCTACGAGGTCTCGGTCCGCGGCGGCACGCTGTGCGATCGCGTCGGCCAGCCCACCGACCTGGCCCGCTGGCACACGATCGAGGCGGCCAAGGCGCTGCCGCTGCGCCCGTTCACCGCTGGCGCGCTGGACCTGCCCGCGGACAGCGTCGATCTGCGGCCGGACGAGGCGCCGGACTTCCCCTCGTTCTACGCCGTGCCCGGTCCGGACGGGCTGCACCGGGCCCAGCGTTTCGCCGCGTACGCCGTGGCCACCGACCCGGGCGGCCGCGTGCTGCTCACCCGGGTGGCGGACGGCTACCCCGGCGCCGGCTGCTGGCACCTGCCCGGCGGCGGCACCGACTACGGCGAGCAGCCCGGCGCGGCGCTGATCCGCGAACTGCACGAGGAGACCGGCCAGCGCGGCCGCCTGGTCGCGCTGCTGGGCGTGGCCAGCCACCGCGACGCGGCCTCGCTCGGGCCCGAGGGCTATCCGATCGACTGGCACGGCGTGCGGGCCTTCTACCGGGTCGAGGTCGAGTCGCCCGCGCCGCCGACCGTGGGCGACGTCGGTGGGTCGACATCCGAGGCGCGCTGGTTCGGGCTGGACGAGTTGCGGGCGCTGCGGTCACACGAGCTGACCGAGGTGACCGCCGAGGCGATGCAGGCGGCCCGGCTCTAGGGCCCGTTTTATAAGGGTCGGTCGAGCCAAGGCGAGGCCCAGGCGGCGATCGGGCAAGCCGGGCGGAAGGTCGCATACCGGTGTTGTATGCGGCCTTTCGACCGGTGCCGCCGGTCGTCGTCTGGGTCCGCCGCAGGCCGGCCAGCCCTTATAAAACGGGCCCTAGGGCTCGTAGGCTCGCCGGGTGAAACAGCGACGGATCGCGGCGTACGGGGTGTGCCGGGACAGGGCCGGAAGGGTGCTGCTGACCCGGGCGTCCGCGAGCGCCGACCTGCCGGGCGTCTGGCAGGTTCCGGGCGGCGGGGTCGACCACGGCGAGCACCCGGCGGAAGCGGTGGTGCGCGAGTTCGCCGAGGAGACCGGGCTGACCGTCGTGGTGACCGGGCTGCGGACCGTGGTGTCCGACGTGCTGTGGACGAAGCACACCGATCGGGTCATTTATGACGTCGCCGTACGTAACGGAGCCTTACGGGACGAACCGGACGGCACCACCGATCTCGCCGCCTGGATCGCTCCGGAGGAACTGCCCGACCTGCCGATGATGCCGTTCACCGCCGAGCTGTTCGACGTACCCGTGGAGCCGGTGACCGCGCCGCCGCTCGTGGCGCCACCGCCCGTCACCGGCCCCATCACGCGCGGCCAGCGGTTCGCGGCGTACGGCCTGGTCACCGACCCGGACGGCCACGTGCTGCTGACGCTCATCGCGGAGGGGTATCCGGGCGCCGGCAAGTGGCACCTGCCCGGCGGTGGCACCGATCACGGCGAGCAGCCCGCGACGGCCCTGCTACGTGAGCTCGCCGAGGAGTCCGACCAGGTCGGGCGGGTGACCGAGCTGCTGGACGTGACCCACCGGCACAACCCGCGGGCGCTGGGCCCGGAGGGCTACGTGATCGACTGGCACGCGGTCCGGGCGACGTACCGGGTACGGGTCGACGCGCCCACCGAGCCCGCTGTGACCGAGGCGGGCGGCTCGACGGCGCAGGCCCGGTGGTTCTCCCTCGCCGAGGCGGTGGATCTCCCCCTGACCGATGTGGCGGCAGCGGCATTATCTCGGTTGATGACCGGTTTGGACACCCCCGGCTAGAATGTGTAGCTGCCGCTGGAGATCAGCGCGTGGCTATCGCCAAGCCGACCGGACTGTGCGATGGTGTAGGCCGCATGCGACCGGACGGCCGCCGAGGCGGCGGGTAGACCGAGCCGGTCATGGAGGTAATACGTGCCGAGAGCCCCTTGGCGCCGGCGTCGTGCGACGGACAGTCCGCGCCCCGGAGGGCGCCGCTGGGCAGGGCGTTTGCGCCGCAGTGGCACGTTCGCCCGGCAGGTTCTGCTGGTCCGGGTCGGACGGCGGCGGCCCGAGCCGACCGGCGGCACCACGGTGGTCGTGCCCGCGCACCCAAGTCTCGACCGGCTGACCGACGACGACATCGAGTCGCTTCTGCCGATGAGCCCGGCCCCGGCCGGTGCGGCAGCCGCGGCCGGCATGACGATCCCGCTGCTGCCCGGCGAGCACACGGCCGCCCGGCGCGCCAAGTTCATGATCGTCAACGTGTGCACGCTCGGCAGTCTCACGCTCGGGCTGCTCGCGATCTTCCTGGCCATGCAAGGCGACGTACGCGCCGCCGCCGCCTGCCTCATCGCCTGCGTGGTCTTCGACGGCCTGGACGGCGCGCTGGCCCGCCGGTTCGAGGTGGCCAGCCCGTTCGGCGCCCAGATGGACTCGCTGGCCGACATGTGCTCGTTCGGCCTGGCGGCGCCGGTGGTGGTCTACGCCTCCCTGGTCGGCACCGTCCCCACGGCCGCCGCGGCCGCCGGGTGCACGCTGGTCGCCGGGTGCGCCGCGATCCGGCTGGCCCGCTTCAACGTCTCGCCCAAGGACGGGCGCTTCTTCTGCGGCGTGCCCACCACCATGGCCGCCGCCGTACTCGCCGTCGGCGTCCTCATCGACCTGCCCATGTCGGGCGCCGCTCAGCTCGCCGGTGTGGCCCTGCTCGCGTTCGCGATGGTATCCAGCTTCCCGTACGCCAAGCTGGCCCGGCTCATCAAGCTGCCGCCGTGGCTGTGGCTGCTGCCGGTGGTCGGTGCCCTGGTCGACCCGCGAATGACGTTCACCGTCGTGGTGGTCGGCTACCTGGCCAGCGGCCCCCTCCTCTGGCTCCGCCACCGCCCCTAACCCCCACCCCGCCCTCCCGCCCTGCGCGCGCCTCCCGCCCTGCGTGCGCGTCGATCAAGGGCAAACGGTCGTGCTTTGATCTCCAATCCACGGCCGTATGCCCTTGATCGACGCGAAAGTCCTTGATCGATGGCAGCCTGCGTCCCGGGTCCCGCCGGTCCGGAGGCGAGCGGCCCCGATTACTCCTAGATCGACAGGGGAAACCAGGCTTAGCTTCGAGACAAGGAGCAACGGGCGCACTCAAGGCCGGGTAGTTAGGGGAACCTGGTACAGCGTCGCCGGCGGCCGCGCCCGTTTCCCGGACCGCTCGGACGGTGGCCCGATTGCCGCGCGGGCTGGCGTCGATCTAGGACTTGTCATGGGTATCGAGTCCGGTACTCGAACCCCCACCGCCAGCAGCGACCAGCGCCCAGGAACCCCTTGACTACCCGGCAGTGGGGGCGTCCTCAAGGCCGGGTCGTTAAGAGGCCGCCGAAGGTGTCAAGGGTCGCTCCCTTGGGTTTGACCGCTCGTCATGGCCGGCCGATCTCGGGTCTGCGTGAACGTGAAGGATGTGGGTCGTTGGGACGACTCGGATCCTTCACGTTGATGCCGATCCCTTGCCGGCCTTGGGGCCGCCGAATCGATCTAGGAACTATCGTGGGTATAAATCGGACTCGATACCCACGATTCTTCCTAGATCGACGCCGACCTGCGGTGATCATGGGCTTAGTGGCGGGGAACGGGGCTCTTCGTGCCGCTAGGCCCATGATCACCGCCGTAGTGGGGTAGCCGTCCGTGTGATCAGGGCGAGGCGCGGCTACGGATGACGTATCTGGCGCTGTCTGCGCTGACGTGGCCCGGGTTCTCTTAACTCCCTGGCCGTGGGGGCGCCCTACTCACGAAGGGTCGCGTTGCGTCTCGGCCCGGCCCCGCAACTGCTCGTCGATCAAGGAAAACGCCGTCGATCAAGGGCAAGCGGTCGTGGATTGGAGATCAAACCACGACCGTTTGCCCTTGATCGACGCGCGGAGCGGGGTGCGCGCGGAGCGGGGTGCGCGCGAGCGGGGTGCGCGCGCGGAGCGGGGTGCGCGCGGAGCGGGGTGCGCGCGCGGGCTAGGTCCAGTGGGCTATTACGGAGGTGGCGCCTCGGACGCGGTCGCCGGGGGCTACGGCGGGGGTGGCGGCTTCGGCGGGGAGGTAGACGTCGGTGCGGGAGCCGAACCTGATCAAGCCGAACCGTTCGCCCTTCGCCAGCAGGGCGCCCACCGGGGCGCGCTGCACGATCCGGCGGGCGATCAGGCCGGTGCGCTGGGCCACCACGACGGTGCCGCGCGCGGTGTCCAGCACCGTGTACGCGGCCACGTTGTGCTCGGCCTCGGGCTTCATGGCCGCGGCGAACCCGCCGTCGGTGACGAAGTAGTCGACCACCTTGCCGGCCACCGGCGCGCGGTTGACGTGTACGTCCAGCACGGACAGGAACACCGCCACGCGCAGGAACTCGTCCGGCCCGAACCGGTCGTCGCGGACCCGCTCGACGGAGAGCACCTTGCCGTCGCTGGCCGCCACCACGGCGGTCTCGTCGTCCGGGACGTCCCGCTGGGGGTCGCGGAAGAACGCCGCCACGGGTGCCGCGGCGAGCGCCGGCACCAGCCACAGCCGGGATTTCGGCCGGGTGGCCCGGATCAGCGCGGCCACGCCGAGGGCGATGCCCGCCGCGGCCACGCCGTTCGAGTCGATGTGCATGCCGCGGGTCAGGGGCACGCTGGACGGTCGGTACGCGGGGGTGACGCGGGCCGCGGCCGAGGTGTCCGCCGGGGTGAACCGCAGCCGGTGTACGCGCAGCGGCGGGTTGTTGCGCACCACCGTGTCCACGCCGACGCCGAAGAGCGCGCCTTGCCGGTCGAGCTCCGCCGCGGCGCCCCCGGTGAGGCCGGCGGCGATGGAGAGTACGCCGCCGTCGGCGAGGTACTTGGTCAGTCCTTCGACCGTCGCCCGGGCCTCTTCGGCGCTGCCGGTCAGCGGCTCACCGACGACGACCACCTCGGCCGGGTCCGCTTCGGCGATCGAGTCGACGACGCGTACCCGATCGGCGACCCAGCGGCCCTGGGCCGCGAGGTGGTCGCGGAGCGCGCCCACCGCGGCGCCGTCCCCTGGTACGACGGTGAGCGCATCGCCCGGCAGGAGTGCCTGGAGCGCCGCGGCCAGCGTGGCGGAGCGGCCGTCGACGCCGACGAGCAGGCAGGTCTTGGGACCGGTGTGGCGGGCCAGTTCGGCGGTGAGCGTGCGGGCGGCTCGAGCGTTGGTCACCGGCCCAGCATATGCGTCATGACGGTTCGCGCTTGATTTCCTCGGTGCTTGACGCCGGGGTCCCGCTCACCGGCGGCAGGTACGGCACCTGGGGGCCGGCGAGCAACTCGCGCACGATGTCGGCGTGCAGTTCGGCGGGGAGCCCGCTCACCGGGGCGAGCGCGGGCTCGGCGGCCGGCGGCGGTACCACGGCGACGGGTGCGGCCTGGTCGCCGCGACCGGACCGGAGTGCACCGATCAGGCCGAGGGCGCCGAGCAGGATCAGCGCGCTGGCGACGAACCAGCCGACGACCGGCAGCTCCAAATCGACGAGCTGGGCGATGAACCACCACGTGGCCATGGACAGGAAGATGAGCGCGAAGGTCAGCGAGACCCCGTCTGTGCGGTGGGGTTTCATTAGCGGTGCACCTCCGCTGAGCCGGCGTTGACCTTGAGGACGATGGTGACCTTGCCGCCGCCGACCCCGTCCACACCGTTGTCGACGATGTCGCCGGGGCTGGTCTGCAGGCCGCTGGACTCGGTGTCGAAGATCTGCGCGTCGCCGGCGTTGACCTCGGCCTGCACGGTCGCGTCGACGTTCGGCGGGACGATCACTTCCAGGTTGCCGAAGCTGACGTGGACGTTGACGAGCTGGTCCTGACCGGTGAAGTCCACCTTGGACAGATCGAGGATGGCGTTGCCGAAGTTGTGCTCGTACCGGTCGGCCATCACCGCCGCGCTGGCCGGCTGCCAGTAGACGTCGCTGCCGGAGGTCTCGTACCGGCCGACCTGTGTCTCGGCGATCGTCGAGACGCCGAGCGCGGCGGCGGCGATGAAGCCCAGCGCGATCAACCAGCGGGCCCGGCCGAACCAGGCTCCGATGAGCAGACCCAGCGCGAGGGTGACGAGCACCGCGAAGAAGTACGTGGACGGGCCCACGCTGACGATGTTGCCCAGGTCGAGCGCGGCCACCAGGCCCAGCGCCACGAAGATCAGCGAGAACGTCGCGGCGCCGAGCGGCGAGCGCTCCTTGGGCGGCTTCGGCGGCTTGGGCGGTGCCGGCGGCGGCCCGTACCGGGGTGGGTAGGGGCCGGCGGGGCCGGCGTACGGGCCGTGCGGGGCGAACGGTGGCCGGTAGGCACCGCCCTGCGGGGTCGGCGGCTGCGGCGGGTACGGCTGGGGTGGGTAAGCGGGCCCGGAGCCGGGCGGTCGCGGGCTCGACGGTGGGACCGGCGGAGTGGGCGGAGCCGGCGGCTGCGGTGGAGCGGGCGGCACCGGTGCCGCCGGGAAACCGAGGGTGGGCGGCGTAGGCCCGCCCGAACCCGGCGGGTACGCCGGACCCGGCGGGTACGCCTGTGCGGCGGCCTGCCAGGGCCGCCCCGCTCCGAATGGCACCTCACCCCCTGCGGGTGCCAGCGGAGCGGGGCGGCCAGGCTTCCGGTTGAGCAGTAGCGCGCCCCCGATGAGCGCGGCCGCTCCCAACACCACAGCCCGGAAGCCGTCAGTGACGATCAGGCCGAAGAGCACGGCGACCAGTACCCCCAAGATGATCACGGTGAGCGGTGACATGCTGGATCGGCCGCGGCCGAGCATCGACTCGACCGGCGAGGCGCTGTCGCCCTCGGCCGGAATGATCAGCCAGGCGCCGAGGTAGATGAGGATCCCGATGCCGCCGAAGAAGCCCAGGACGGCGAGCAGGACGCGCCACAACACGGGGTCGGTGTTGGTGGCTCGGCCGATCGCCGCGCAGACGCCGGCCAGGTAACGCCCCTTCAGCGGGCGGACCAGACCGTACCGGGAGGTAAACCCGGCACCGGACTCGGTGGGCTCGGTCGACTCGGCGCCCTCCGGTCGGCGGGGCTCGGCAGCGTCATCCGTCATGCCTACGATCCTCGCGGCTTGCCTACCCGAACAGCCTCAGGCGCCAACCCTGACCCCACCCTGAGATCTGCGGCCGCAATGTCCGGGGCGTCCCCGTGGCCAGCGGCGCCGCTCCCGTGTGACGATCGGTAGGCAGCCCAGATCGCAAGCGAGGAGCAGACCGATTACCGCCGTCCCGACCGAGCAGCGCCCACGCCTCGACCGCTCCCGCGACCAGCGCGTCGTGGCCGGTGTGGCGTCCGGGATCGCGCGCCATCTGGGCATTCCGGCGCTGCGGGTGCGGATCGCGTTTGTCGTACTGCTGCCGCTGAGCGGGCTGGGCCTGCTGCTGTACGCGGCGTTCTGGGCGGTGCTCCCGCTCCAGGCCCGTACGGCGGACGTGGGGCAGCGCCGCAACTTCATGCACCTGCTGCCGTTCATCGCGATCGGGCTGGGCCTGATCTTGGTGCAGACGCTGGCCTTCGGGTTCGGCGCGCTCGGCGTCACCGGCCTGGCCGGCTGGCTCGTCGCGATCATCGCGGTCGGCGCCGGCATCATCTGGCACGAGTCCGACCCGGAGCGGCGCCGCCAGTGGAGCGAGACGCTGCCGCGGGTGCCGTGGCTGGGCGCGGTGGTGGACGAGAGCGACCGGCGGGCGTTCCTGCTGCGCTTCATCGGCGGCGGCGTCCTGGTGGCGGTGGGCATCATCGGCGTCGTCGCGGTCTACTCGCCGGCGGAAAACTTCGGCGCCGTGATCAACGGCATCCTGTTCGCCCTGGTGGGGCTCGCCGGCGTGGCGGTGGTGGCCGGTCCGGTGCTGTGGCGCACGTACAACCAGCTGCGCGCCGAGCGGGAGGGCCGGATCCGCGAGCAGGAGCGGGCCGAGTTGGCCGCCATGGTGCACGACCAGGTGCTGCACACGCTGGCGCTCATCCAGCGCAACGCCGCCGACGTGAAGTCCGTGCAGCGGCTGGCCCGTGGGCAGGAGCGCAGCCTGCGCAACTGGCTCTACAAGCCGGTCGCCTCGCCGACCGAGCGGTTCGCCGCCGCGCTGGAGCAGGCGGCGGCCGAGGTCGAGGACACGTTCGCGATCACCGTCGAGACGGTGGTGGTGGGCGACCGGGACACCGACGAGCGGGTCGGCGCGCTGGTCGCCGCGGCCCGCGAGGCGCTGGTCAACGCGGCCCGCCACGCCAAGGTGCAGACCGTCTCGCTCTACGCCGAGGTCGAGCCGGATCAGTTGAGTGTCTTCGTCAGGGACCGGGGCGCCGGTTTTGATCCATCCACCGTGGGGGATCATCGACACGGCGTTCGTGGATCGATCATCGGGCGGATGCAGCGCCACGGGGGCCGCGCCACGATCATCAGCGAACCCGGGGACGGTACGGAGGTCCGGCTGTTCCTGCCGACGGCCAGGGACAGCGTCACAGCCGGGAAGGATGGATCATGACCGACTCAGAGGCGCCACGCCGGCTGCGGGTCTTCCTCGTCGACGACCACGCGATGTTCCGCGCCGGGGTACGGGCGGAGCTGGGCGTGCACGTCGACGTGATCGGCGAGGCGAGCACGGTGAGCGAGGCCGTCAACCGGATCGCGGCGACCGAGCCCGACGTGGTGCTGCTCGACGTACACATGCCGGAGGGCGGCGGTCGCGCGGTGCTGGACGCGATGCGGCGTACCCATCCGCACGTGCGCTTCCTGGCGCTGTCGGTCTCCGACGCGGCCGAAGACGTGATCGGCCTGATCCGGGCCGGCGCGCGCGGCTACGTCACCAAGACCATTTCGCCGGACGAGCTGGCGGCGGCGATCCGCCGGGTTGCCGAGGGCGACGCGGTCTTCAGCCCGCGGCTGGCCGGGTTCGTGCTCGACGCGTTCGCCGCGCGCCCGGACGCGCCGGTGGCCGACCCCGAGCTGGACCAGCTCACCAACCGCGAGCGGGAAGTGCTGCGGCTGCTCGCGCGCGGCTACGCGTACAAGGAGATCGCCAAGGAGCTCTTCATCTCCATCAAGACGGTGGAGACCCACGTCTCGAACGTGCTCCGCAAGCTGCAGATGTCCAACCGCTACGAGCTGTCCCGCTGGGCCGCCGACCGCCGTCTGGTCTAGCTACTCGGTCCGCAGGACGGTGAACGCCTCGGCCAGCCGCCCGTCGGGCAGGCCGGCCGCCGCGGCGGTCGCGACCATCCGGTCGCGGAGCCAGCCGTCGTCGGGGTCGAGGTGCGCGGTCTGCGAGACGTGCGCGCGCAGTGCCAGCACCTTTCGGGGGTACGCGTCGGTGACGTCGACGGCGTGGTCCGGGCTCGGACCGCCGGAGTACCAGACCTCCCGCACCACCCACGGCTCCAGCCGGTCGCGGAGGAGTTCGGGGAACGCGAACGGGTTCCGCGCGTCCGGGTAGATCGCGCAGGTGGTCGCCTCGCCCACCGCCAGGTGGTCGGGGTGGCTCGGCCCGGACAGCCGCTCCCACCGGCGCAGGGGAGAGCTGGTGAGGATCCGGTCCGGACGGAACCGGCGGATCGCGGCGGTGATGTCGCGGCGCAGGGTCAGCGTCGGCGTGACGGTGCCGTCGGCGTACCCATCGAGGAAGTCCACCTGCTTGACCCCGACGGCGGCGGCCGCCGCGCGCTGCTCCTTTTCCCGGATAGTGGGCATCTGCTCCCGAGGAGTGTCATCGAAGCCGCCGGCGTCGCCGCGGGTCACGAGCAGGTACGCGACCTCGATCCCGGCGTCCACCCACCCGGCCACGGTGCCCGCGGCACCGAAGTCGACATCGTCGGGATGGGCGAACACTGCTAGTACGCGCCGAACGTCGGAGAGTGCGGGCGCGGAGGGTGGAAACGTCACAACAACCGATGGTACGTCGGGTCGGATCGCGCCCATTAGAGCGAATAACCGCAGGTCAGAGATTTTTGATCATGGCGAAACATGATCTTTACACAGTATCGGCCGCGTCCCGGCCGAATATCGGGTTGATAACGCTCCTTCACGTTAGCGGGCGGGTGGTGTCACAGTGTCAGCACCTCACCCGCCCCGCACCAACGCCCAGGAGGCATGGTCATGCACGCAGGCATCGCCTACAAGGCTGTCCGCGACCCAGGAGCCTCCCCGGCGCTCCGCGCGTCGGCGGTGGTGACGACCGATCACGGTAGATCATCGACCTGTCGCAGGACCGCCTTGTAACGGCGGTAGCTTGCTGGCAGCACGACGCGCCGCGGAACTCGGCCGGCACCGACCCGTAGCTGTGCGAAATACCTGAGGAACGACAGCAACCACTCAAGGGAGGCCCTGAGAAATGAGAGTCTCGAAGCGTGCGAGCGCGGTCGCGGCAATCGCGGCTGTGGCGCTCGTCGCGACAGGCTGCGGTGGCGGTGACGACGACGAGGGCGGCACCACCACCGATAAGACCGCGAATGGCGCGATCACGATCGATGGCACGCAGCCCGCGTTCCCGTTGGTGCCCGCCAACACCAGTGAGACCGGTGGTGGCGACATCCTCGACTTCCTGTGGACCGGCCTGATCAACTACCCGCCGGGCGGCGGACAGCCGACCAACGCGGTGGCGGAGTCGATCGACACGAGCGACGCGCAGACCTACACCATCAAGATCAAGAAGGGCGTCAAGTTCCACGACGGCACCGAGGTGAAGTCGAAGAACTTCGTCGACGCCTGGAACTTCGCCGCCTACTCGGAGAACGGGCAGCAGCAGGGCACGTTCTTCAGCGACATCGAGGGCTACGCCGACGTCCACACGGACGACCCGGATGGTGAGGGCCCGAAGAAGGCGCCGAAGCCGGCGAAGGACAAGATGTCCGGCCTGGCGGTCGTCGACGACTACACCTTCACGGTGAAGCTCAGCGCGAAGCAGTCGATCTTCCCGGTGAAGCTCGGCTACAGCGCGTTCTTCCCGATGCCGGACTCGTTCTTCACGACGGACCCGGACACCTGGGGCAAGAAGCCCGTGGGTAACGGCCCGGTCAAGTTCGTCTCCTGGACGGACAACGTCGAGATCAAGCTGACCCGGTTCGACGACTACACGCTCGACGACAAGGTCAAGATCAAGGACGTGACCGTCAAGCTGTACCAGGAAGACACGGCCGCGTACGCCGACCTCCAGGCCAACAACCTGGACTTCCAGCAGCAGATCCCGGTCTCCGCGCTCGCCGGCGAGAAGTGGAAGGCCGACCTGGGCGACCGCGCCCTCGAGGTGCCGATCCCGGTGCAGCAGTTCATCGCGTTCCCGCTGTACGACAAGAAGTTCCAGAACGCCGACCTGCGGAAGGCGATCTCGCTGGCGATCAACCGGGAGGAGATCGCTTCCAAGATCTTCTTCAACACCCGTAAGCCGTCCACGAGCTGGGCCGCACCGGGCACCCCGTACGCCGACGCGTTCGTCTGCTCGGTCTGCAAGTACGACCCGACCGAGGCCAAGACACTGCTGGCCAAGGCCGGTGGCTTCAGCGGCGAACTGCTGATGTACTACAACGCCGACGCCAGCCACAAGGACTGGTTCGAGGCGGCAGCCGCCAGCATCGCCACCACGCTGAACATCAGGGCCCGTGCGGTGGGTGTCCCGACGTTCGCGGTGTTCCGCCAGAACATCGAGGCGCACAAGATGGACGGCATGTTCCGGGCCGGCTGGCAGGCCGACTACCCGATCTCCGAGAACTGGCTCGGCCCGCTGTACGTCAAGGGTGCCTCGTCCAACGACAGCCTCTTCGACAACGCCGATGTCAACCGCCTCTACGCCGAGGGTCGGGACTCGACGAGCCTGGACGCCGCGGCGGCGAAGTTCGCCGAGGCCATCAAGATCGTCGACGCCGAGGTGCCGTCGATCCCGATCGTCTCCGTCACCCAGCAGTCCGGTGTCTCCGACCGGGTCAAGGGCGTCAAGACGAACTGGGTCGGCTCCATCGACCTCTCCTCGGTCGAGCTGGTCTAACCAGGTAGGTTCCAAGGCCCCGGGCCTGGCATACCATCATCAGGTAGCCGGGCCCGGGGTTACCCGGCGGCCCGCCATGCACCCCAAGGCGGCGCCGCCGGCATCCGTGTCCGGGCGTCAATCAGGACGCCGCTATCTGGAGGACCCATGGGCCGTTACGTCTTGAGGCGGCTGCTCCAGCTGATCCCTGTCTTCTTCGGGACCACGCTGTTGATCTATTGGCTCGTCTGGTCGGTGCCGGGCGACCCCTTCGCGGGCAAGTGCGGCGAGCGCCCCTGCCCCGACTCCTTCGTCCAGTCGATGACCGAGAAATACCACCTGGACGACCCGCTGCCGGTGCAGTACTTCTTCTACATGAGTCACCTCTTGCGGGGTGACTTCGGGACGACGTTCGGCGGTCGCGAGATCAGCGACATCATCGTGCAGGCGTACCCGAACACGCTGAAGCTGGCGATGGTGGCCCTCCTGATCGAGGGCGTCATCGGCCTTACCGCCGGCGTGATCACGGGTCTGCGGCGGGGTGGCTTCGTCGACAACCTCGTCCTGGTCTCGACGCTCTTCCTCGTCGCGATCCCGGTGTTCGTCGCCGGCTTCCTGCTGCAGTACCTCTTCGGCGTGCGGTGGGGCATCGTCAACCCGACCGTCTCCAACCCGCCGGCGTTCAGTGAGTTGATCTTGCCCGGCTTCGTCCTGGCCAGCGGGTCGATGGCGTACGTCGCCCGGCTCACCCGCACCAGCATCGCGGAGAACCAGCGCTCCGACTACGTCCGCACGGCGATCGCCAAGGGTCTGCCGCAGCGCCGGGTGGTTGGGGTACACCTGCTGCGTAACTCGCTTATCCCCGTGGTCACCTTCCTCGGCACCGACCTCGGCGCCTTGATGGGCGGCGCGATCGTGACCGAGGGGATCTTCAGCATCAACGGCATCGGCCGGGAGGTCTTCCGGGCCATCGTCACCAAGGAAGGCGCGACGGTGGTCGGCATCGTGGTCGTCCTGGTGCTGGTCTACCTGTTGATGAACCTGCTGGTCGACCTGCTCTACGCCGCTCTCGACCCGAGGATCCGCTATGAGTGACCCCACTTCCGGCTCGCTGGTCACCTCCCCGCCACCCGAGCAGCCCGGTGCCGTCGTCGAGACGGCCCCGCCGGCGGGCGCCGCGCCGAAACGCGACAAGCCGCGCGGGCTCATGGGCGACGCCTGGTACGACCTGCGCCACAAGCCTCTCTTCTGGATCTCCGCGGCGTTCATCCTGCTGTTCGTGCTGATGGCCGCGTTCCCGTGGCTGTTCACCAACGAGAGCCCCACCCAGGGCACCCTCAGCCGGAGCCTGCAGGGCCCCGGCGCGCACGGCTGGTTCGGTTACGACATCCAGGGGCGGGACATCTACGCCCGCACGATCTACGGCGCCCGCGCGTCGATCATCGTGGCCGTCACCGCCACGTTCGGCACGGTGGTGGTCGGCAGCCTGGTCGGCGTGCTCGCCGGCTTCCGCGGCGGCTGGGTCGACTCGCTGCTGTCCCGCATCGCCGACATCTTCTTCGGGCTGCCGTTCGTGCTCGGCGCGATCGTCATCCTCTTCTCGCTCAACCCCAAGGGCGCCACGGCGAGTCAGTGGAAGATCATCGGCCTGGTCATCATGGCACTGATCGTTCTTGTGTGGCCGGTCGCGATGCGGATCATGCGGTCGAGCGTGCTGGCCGCCAAGCGGGCGGACTACGTGATCGCGGCGCGGGCGCTGGGTGCCAGCAACACCCGGATCATCTTCAAGCACCTGATCCCGAACTGCCTGGCCCCCGTGCTCGTGTACGCGACGATCCTGGTCGGCGTGTTCATCGGCGCCGAGGCGACGTTGTCCTACCTCGGCGTCGGCCTGCAGTCGCCGGTCGTGTCCTGGGGCGTCATGATCAACGACTCGCAGAGTTACCTCCGGGTCGCGTGGTACTGGCTGGTCTTCCCCTCCGCGTTCCTCGTCGCCGCCGTGCTGAGCTTTGTGATGCTCGGCGAGGCGGTCCGCGAGGCCCTCGACCCGAAGCTCCGGTAGGAGATCCGTTGTCCAACGTATTCGTAGCCGAGCAGCCCGAGGCGGCCAAGGCCGGTCACCCCACCGGCCGCCTGCTCGAGGTCGAGGACCTGCGCGTCGAGTTCCGCACCCGGGACGGCATCGCCAATGTCATCAACGGTGTGACGTACCACGTCGACGCCGGGGAGACGCTCGCCGTACTGGGCGAGTCCGGGTCCGGCAAGAGCGTGACCGCCCAGACGATCATGGGCATCCTGGACACCCCGCCCGGCTTCGTCACCGGCGGCAAGATCCGCTTCCACGGCAAGGACATGCTGCAGATGTCCTCCGAGGAGCGGCGGCGGATCCGCGGCGAGGGCATCGCCATGGTGTTCCAGGACGCCCTGTCCGCGCTCAACCCGGTCTTCACGGTCGGCTTCCAGGTCGCCGAGCAGTTCCGGATCCGGCGCGGAATGAGCCGAGGGGACGCGAAGAAGCGCGCCGCCGAGATGCTCGACCAGGTCCAGATCCCCAACGCCAAGCAGCGGGTGAACGAGTATCCGCACCAGTTCTCGGGCGGCATGCGCCAGCGCGTGATGATCGCGATGTCGCTGGCGCTCGACCCCGAGGTGCTCATCGCCGACGAGCCCACCACGGCGCTCGACGTGACGGTGCAGGCGCAGATCATGGACCTGCTCGCCGACCTGCAGCGCGAGCGCCAGATGGGCCTGATCCTCATCACCCACGACCTGGGCGTCGTGGCCGACGTGGCGGACCGCATCGCGGTCATGTACGCCGGCCGCATCGTCGAGGAAGGCGACGTACACGAGCTGTACGCGAAGCCGGCACACCCGTACACGATCGGGCTGCTGGAGTCGATCCCGCGCATCGACGAGAAGGGGCAGCAGCTCCGTACGATCCGTGGGCTCCCGCCCAGCCTGCTGAAGATCCCGTCCGGGTGCCCGTTCCACCCGCGCTGCCCCATGGCGCAGCCGGTGTGTACGGAGAAGGTGCCGCCGCTGCTCCAGCTCGGTCCTTCGCGGGCCAGCGCCTGCCACTTCGCCGAGGAGCTTGTGAACCGTGACTGAGACCATCCTCGAGGTCCGCGATCTGGTCAAGTACTACCCGGTGACCCGCGGGATCGTCTTCAAGAAGACCATCGGGCACGTCCAGGCGGTCGACGGTGTGACGTTCGACCTGCACAAGGGCGAGACGCTCGGCGTGGTGGGCGAGTCCGGCTGCGGCAAGTCGACCCTGGCCCGCGTCCTTATGCACCTGGAGACGCCCACCAGCGGCGGCGTGACGTTCAACGGGCAGGACATCTACAAGCTGAGCGCGAGCGGCCTGCGCCGGCTCCGGCGCAACATCCAGCTGGTCATGCAGGACCCGTACACCTCGCTGAACCCCCGGATGACGGTCGGCGACCTGGTCGGCGAGCCGTACGAGATCCATCCGGAGGTGGCGCCCAAGGGCAGCCGGCGGCAGAAGGTGCAGGACCTGCTGGAGGTGGTCGGGCTCAACCCCGAGCACATCAACCGCTACCCGCACCAGTTCTCCGGCGGCCAGCGGCAGCGCATCGGGATCGCCCGCGCGCTGGCGCTGCGGCCCGAGATCATCGTCTGCGACGAGCCGGTCAGCGCCCTGGACGTGTCGATCCAGGCGCAGGTGATGAACCTGCTGGAGACGCTGCAGAACGAATTCGGCCTGTCGTACATCTTCATCGCGCACGACCTGTCGGTGGTCCGGCACCTGTCGGACCGGGTCGCGGTGATGTACCTCGGCAAGATCGTCGAGGTCGGCACCGAGGACGAGATCTACGAGCGGCCGACCCACCCGTACACCCAGGCGCTGCTCTCGGCCGTGCCGGTGCCCGACCCGAACAGCCGGCGGAACAAGGCGATCATCCGGCTGACCGGCGACGTGCCCAGCCCGACCAACCCGCCGTCCGGGTGCCGCTTCCGTACCCGGTGCTGGAAAGCGCAGGAGATCTGCGCCCGCGAGGTGCCGGCGCTGGAGGTCCGCGACAGTTCCGACCACCCGAGCGCCTGCCACTTCGCCGAAAAGCGCGAGATCGTCGCCACCCACGAGGCCGGCGACCTGACCGAGCTCCCGACCCGGACGATCTAGCCCCGTACCGGCGCGGCCCTCCTCAGAGGGGGCCGCGGCCGGCGCGGAGGATGAGCAGGGCCAGTTGGGTGCCGTCGGTGCCCAGGGCGTTGCGGAAGCGGTCCAGGATCTCCCGCTCGCGAGACAGCACGAGCCGGGTGCCGCCCGAGGCCACCCGGGTCGCCCCGACCTGCTGGGACAGGGCCGCCCGCTCCTGCCAGAGCGCGATCAGGGCGCTGTCGATCTCGTCGATGCGTTCCCGTATCTCGATGATGCGTTCGGCCGCGTCTGGGGCCTCTGTGCCCGTCTCGTGGCCGTTGGCCGGCTTGCCGGGCTGCTCCACCACGTCGGTGGCCATCGCGTACTCCCTGTCGTGGGTCCCGGTCACTGGAGCCCGGATGCACGAAAGCCCCGGACTCCAGGAGACCGGGGCTTTGGTAGGTCTTGTGATCAGGCGCGACCTACGGCTGCCGGACTCCCGGAGCCGTAGCTAAAGTAACGCCGCACCTGCTGAACCACGGGCTGAAGTATGCCAGCGCCGCCCGCCGTCGTGCAAGGAAGGGCCCCCTGCAATCACTTTTTGCATAGCAGGGGGCCCTTCCTAACCGCTCAGGCGAGCTTGGCGATGCGGTTTTGCGGTCCGGGGGCGACCGGGGCGCCGGCGCCCAGGTACGCCACCAGGGCGTCCACGTCGAACCCGGGCGCGGTGGCCCGGTCGGTGCCGGCGGTGAGCCGGGTGAACCCGTCGCCGCCGTTGGCCAGGAAGTCGTTCGTGGTCACCCGGTACGTCGCCGCCGGGTCGATCGGCACGCCGTTCAGGGCCAGGTTGCTGACCTTCGAGCCGGGCGCCTGCGTCGAGTCCCAGGAGTACGTGAAGCCGGCCGAGACCTGCAGGATGCGCTGGACCGTCTGCCCGCCGAAGCCCACGAACTGCTGCTCCAGCACCTCCTTGAGCAGTGCGCCGGTGAGGGTCTGGGTCGCCACCAGGTTGTTGAACGGCTGCACCGTGAAGCACTCGCCGTACGTGACGTCGCCGGGAGCCTCGCCGCCGGGCGAGTTGGCGAACGTCAACGGCGCCCGGATGCCACCCGGGTTCATCAGGGCGATCTGCGCACCCGCCGCCGACGTCGTGTACGCCAGCTGCGCGTCCGCGATCACGTCGCCGAGTGCGCTCTCACCGGCGGCCGTGGTGGCCGTGGTGATGTCGGCGGTGATCTTGCCGACCACCCGGTTGGCGATCGGTGCGACCGCGGTCCGGTACTTGTCGGCGATCACCTTCGCGCTCGCGTCCACCAGGTCGGGGTTGCGCACGGGCACGCCGCCCGGGCCGATCTGCCAGGTGCCGTCGGGGTTGCGTACGCCGTTCTCCACGATGACGTTGCGCGCGGCGACCTCGGCGAACTTGCCGCTGCGCTTGTCCAGCGTGAAGTCGATGTCGGTCACCAGGACGCCGTTGCTGCCGGCGCTGGTGACGACCGTCGGGGCGCCCGCGGAGTTGGGCAGCTGGCACGAGTAGAACCGGTGCGTGTGGCCGGAGACCACGATGCCGAACTCGGGCCGCAGGCCGGCCACGATGTTGGTGATCGGGCCGGCGAAGTTCGCGCACCCGTCGACCGGCTGCGGCGTGGGTGGCGGCGACTGGGCCCCACCCTCGTGGATCAGCAGGACCATCGACTTGACGCCGGCGAGGCGCAGCAGCGCGGCCCACTTGTTGGCGGTCTCGATCTCGTCGCGGAACTCGACCGTGCTGATGCCGGCCGGGTTGACGATCGAGGGGGTGCCCTTCAGCGTCATGCCGACGAAGCCGACCGGTACGCCGCCCACCTGCTTGATGTCCACGGGCAGCAGGATCGGCAGCCCGGTGCTTTTCTTGACCACGTTGGCGGCCAGGTACTTGAACTTCGCACCCTTGAAGCCGTCGCCGTCCTGGCAACCGTCGACCGGGTGGCAGCCGCCCCGCTGCAGGCGCGCCAGTTCCGTCGTACCCTCGTCGAACTCGTGGTTTCCGACGGAGCTGACCTGCAGGCCCGCGTTGTTGAGCAGCTCGATGGACGGCTCGTCGTGGAAGGCCGCGCTGACCAGCGGCGTGGCGCCGACCAGGTCGCCGGCCCCGACGGTGATCGACTGGCGCCCTTCGGCGCCGGCCTCCGCGCGGAGCCTCTTGAGCCAGGTGGTCAGGTATTCGACGCCGCCGGCCGGGTTGCCGTTGACCAGCCCGCCGCTGCCGGTGGGCGGGTCGATCGCGCCGTGGAAGTCGTTGAAACCGAGCAGGTTGCCCTTGGCGGTCCCGCCGTGCTGGCCACCCCCGTAGGTGACGGAGACGGGCGACATCGGCGTCCAGGCCGCGGCCTGCGCGGTCTTCGAGGAGTCGTCGGAACTGAACGGCACCGTGGCGACTACTGCCAGCGCGAGGGCGGGTACGGCGAGGTGACGCAGTACCGCCCGGCCGCGCGAGCGCGGTGGGGTCATCGTGTCTCTCCCTAATTCGCATATGCGCAGGACAACATGCGTCATCGTGCTCGTTTAGGGGATGATCGCACCAGATCCGCCGGGTGACGATTTAGTAGCCGTCCGGCGCGCGGAGAAGTTGTGTCGGTCCCTCGGCATAGACTCGCCCCTGCGATGCATGCTCTCTTCGAACCCCCCACCGATGCGCCGGAAAAGCCGCGGCGCCACCGGCCCGACCCGGAAAAGCTGCTCGCCGGCCTCAACGGCCCGCAGCGCGACGCGGTCGTCCACGCCGGCTCACCCCTGCTCATCGTCGCCGGTGCCGGCTCCGGCAAGACCCGCGTGCTCACCAACCGGATCGCGTACCTGCTGGCCGCCCGGGACGTCCATCCCGGCCAGATCATCGCGATCACGTTTACCAACAAGGCCGCCGGCGAGATGAAGGAGCGGGTGGCCGCGCTGGTGGGCGGGCGCGCCCGGCTCATGTGGGTGTCCACGTTCCACTCCGCGTGCGTGCGCATCCTGCGGGCCGAGCACGAGCACGCCGGGCTGAAGTCGACGTTCTCCATCTACGACGCGGACGACTCGCGCCGGCTGATGCAGATGGTCGCTCGCGAGCTCGACCTCGACCCCAAGCGCTACCCCGCCCGCGGGCTGGCCGCCCAGGTGTCCAACCTCAAAAACGAGCTGGTCGACCCCGAGTCGTTCGCCGACCGGGCCAAGGGGCCCAACGAGCGCGCGCTCGCCGAGGCGTACACGCTGTATCAGCGCCGTCTCAAGGAGGCGCACGCGCTCGACTTCGACGACCTCATCATGACGACCGTCCACTTGCTCCAGTCGCATCCGCACGTGGCCGAGGCGTACCGGCGCCGGTTCCGGCACGTGCTCGTCGACGAGTACCAGGACACCAACCACGCCCAGTACGTACTGATCAAGGAGCTGGTGTCCGGCACGCCGGGCCTGGAGCCGGCGGAGCTGTGCGTGGTCGGCGACGCCGACCAGTCGATCTACGCGTTCCGCGGCGCCACGATCCGCAACATCCTGGAGTTCGAGCGCGACTATCCCGACGCGCGCACGATCCTCCTGGAGCAGAACTACCGCTCCACCCAGACGATCCTCAACGCGGCCAACGCGGTCATCGACCGCAACACGTCCCGCAAGCCCAAACGGCTCTGGAGCGAGGAGGGCGCGGGCGAGCAGATCGTCGGGTACGTCGCGGACACCGAGCACGCCGAGGCCGACTGGGTGGCCCGCGAGATCGACCGGCTCTGCGACGCCGACCAGGCCCGCCCCGGCGACGTCGCCGTCTTCTACCGCACCAACGCCCAGTCCCGCGTCTTCGAAGAGGTGTTCATCCGGGTCGGCCTGCCGTACAAGGTGGTCGGTGGGGTGCGTTTCTACGAGCGCAAGGAGGTCCGCGACGCGCTGGCGTACCTGCGTTCCGTGGTCAACGACGACGACACGGTGAGCATCCGCCGCATCCTCAACACCCCGCGACGCGGCATCGGCGACCGGGCCGAGGCGTGCGTCGAGGCGCTGTCCAGCCGCGAGCGCATCTCGTTCGGCGCCGCGCTGCGACGCGCCGCCGAGGCCCCCGGCATCTCCACCCGCGCGGTCAACGGCATCACCGACTTCGTCACCCTCCTCGACGAGGTACGCGAGCAGGCCGCGACCGCCCCGCCCGAGGAGATCCTGGAGGCGTTGCTGCAGCGCTCGGGCTACCTGGCCGAGCTGGAGGAGAGCCTTGACCCGCAGGACGCCGGCCGGGTGGAAAACCTCCAGGAGCTGGTGAGCGTGGCCCGCGAGTACACCGAGCGGGTGGAAGGGCAGGACGAGACTGCCACGCTGGCCGGCTTCCTGGAGCAGGTCGCGCTCGTCGCCGACGCCGACCAGATCCCCAGCGACGACCCCGAGCACCAAGGCGTGGTCACGCTCATGACGCTGCACACCGCCAAGGGCCTGGAGTTCCCGGTGGTGTTCCTGTCCGGCCTCGAAGACGGCGTCTTCCCCCACCTGCGCTCGCTGGGCGACAACCGCGAGCTGGAGGAGGAGCGCCGGCTGGCGTACGTGGGCATCACCCGGGCCAGGCGCCGGCTCTACATCTCCCGGGCGGTCACCCGAGGCGCCTGGGGTCAGCCGCAGTACAACCCGGCGTCGCGGTTCCTCGCCGAGCTGCCGACCGAGCTGGTCCACTGGGAGCGCACCGAGTCGGCGTACACGTCCTGGTCCGGCACGGGCGGGGGTATCGGCGGCGGTCGCGGGGAGCGCAGCAGCTTCGCCGGGGGTACGGCAAAGGCCGCCCGCCTGGCCGAGCGGCTCGGCGTGGACGGGGCGAAGCTGGCCACGGCGAGCGACCTGCCGCAGGTGCCCAGCGTCTCGGCCGGCGACCGCATCAACCACCAGCGCTACGGCTTGGGCCGAGTCGTCGAGGTCGAGGGCTACGGCGCGCGCACCCAGGCAAAGGTCGACTTCGGCGACCAGGTCATGTGGATCGTCCTCCGCCACGCCCCCATAGAAAAGCTCTAACCCCCGCCCCGCGCCCTTTGGCGTCGATCAAGGGCAAACGGTCGTGCTTTGATCTCCAATCCACGACCGTTCGCCCTTGATCGACGCGAAAATCCTTGATCGGCGCACCGCCTGAGGCCGCCCGAGGCGAGGCCGGCGGGGTCGCGTGCGCGCCTGCGTCAGTAGGGCGCCCCCACTGGGGCATCTGGCGTGAGCGGGGTCCCCAAGGCTGGGTAGGTAGGGGAACCCGGTACAGCGCAAGATGCGTCGCCGATGGTGGCGCCGTTCCCTGACCACTCGGACGGTAGCCCGATTGTCGCGGTGATCATGAGGTTAGCGTCAGGGCAAGTGCTCTCACCGCAGGCTGGCGTCGATCTTCCTAGATCGATTTGGTCGCTCGACTTGGTGGGGTACGCCGGGATCTTGGGTCCGGTTATGTCGGACACGTCCGGGCGCAAGATCCCGCCCTGCCCCACCAAGTCCACTGGCCGGCAAGCGACCAACCGGCGCCGCTTGACAGCACCCAGGGACCCTTAACGCCCCCAAAACCCCCACCCTCAGCACCCGAGATTCACGCCCCGGGCGCGCATCCAAGGAGCAGGGTCGATCTGGTTCCAGAGCCCTTGGTGCACCTCGAAGTGCAGATGAGGCCCGGTCGAGTCGCCGGTGGAGCCCTCGTACCCGATGAGCTGGCCGGCTACGACCTTCTGGCCGGCCTGGACGGCCACCTTCGACTGGTGGGCGTAGTGCGTCAGGTAGCCGTTGCCGTGGTCGATGACCACCGAGATGCCGTACCCGGTGTAGAGCCAGCCGGCTCCGACGACGGTGCCGGCGCCGGCGGCGTGGATCGGCGTGCCCGCGTCGGCGGCCAGGTCGATGCCGGCGTGCAGGACGCCCCAGCGCATGCCGAAGCAGGAGGTGGTGCCGGCGCCGGGCATGGGGCTGACCCAGGCCGGCGCCGCCTTGGTGGTGGTCGTTGCCTTGGGGGCGGCCGCGGCGGCGGGGGCCTTGGCGGTCGAGGGGTGGTTGACGGGGTGGACGCGGACGGGCTGGGGGCGGCGCGCTGGGCCCGGTCGGCGCGCTCCGCGGCGCCGGTACGGGCGTCCTGGCCGGCGGCGACCGCGGCCAGCTCGGCCGGGGCGGCGTCGCCACCACCGCCGGTGACGGCGGCCGAGACGCCGGTCAGGGCCAGCCCGACCAGCGCGACGGCGGTCGGTACGACGATTCGGGCGCGGCCGGCGAGCCGGGCGCGGACCCGATGCCTGATCACTTCGGGGCCGCGAGGGCGACGGGGGGTATCGCTCTGGTGCACGGGGGGAACCTCCGTGGTTGCTTGCACGGACTCGAAAATGTTGGGTTGCGAGCCGTTAACCACGGATACGGGGCGTGACAGACATGGGTGCTCCCACGCCGGAGGGCGGGCTTCTTTGCCCGCATTTGCGGTCTACTAACCGGTAGCTACCGCGTGCTCAGGCGTGGCCTCGGTCACTCTTTGCTGTGTGACGCGCCGAACTTTGCCTGGTCAGAGGGGAGAAAAAACCGCCCATGCCAGGAGGCGTGGGCGGTTGATGGGACAACACGCAGGGTCAGGATGCGGCTACGTCGCCGTAAATTGCCTCGACTTGTAGCTTGATGTCCGCTCCGCGCTCACGGAACCACGGGATCGGGTCCCGGGGCTCACCGTTGACATGCACCTCAAGGTGCAGGTGGTTACCGTACGAGTGCCCGGTGTTACCGACCAGGCCGAGGGTGTCGCCGGCCTTGACCTGCTGTCCGGCCTTGACCAGCACCTGCGACGAGTGGCCGTAGATGGTCTCGATGCCGTTGCCGTGGTCGACGATCACCGCGTAGCCGTAGCCGCCGTAGTAGCCGGCCAGCTTCACCACGCCGGCGTGCACCGCCCGGTACGGCGTGCCCTCCGGGGCTGCCAGGTCGACACCGGCGTGCAGTTGACCCCAGCGCATCCCGTACGCCGAGGTGAACTCGTAGTCGTGCAGCGGCAGCAGCCAGACGTCGTCGGGCGCGGGCTGGGCGGTCGAGTTGGTGCTGGACCGGTCGCCACGGGACGCCCGGTCGGCGTCTTCGGCGCGCTCGGCGAGATCTTGCTGGGTGGAGGTCTGGTCGAGGTCGGCGACCGCGGACGGGTCGACGGTCTTTGCATCGGGCATCGCACCCGCGCCGAGCGCGACAATGCCGGCACCGACAAATGCGGTGGTGACGACGGCCGCGTAGCGGCTACGTGGAGGGGTGGGGACGCGGCGACGACCGCGATATCGGTCGGGCTCAGACGACAGGCGCTGGCGCACGCACACCCTCCGTTGTCGGTCAGGTCGGCGGTCGTACCGGCGTCGAAATCGGGGGTGAACGCTCGGTGACCGCGTTGCCAGCCCGCGGGGTCCGGAATGACAACCGCTGGACACCGTAGCTAAATCCGTGGGCGTGTCACAAGCCAGACGGGCAAATTCGCTACAGTTCTCGACACCGTCCGTTGTGGAATGCCGGAATTCGTAACCTTTTGTACGTAGGCTCGTTAGTAGCATTCAGTCACATCGAGTAGTACTGATAGTCATGTGACACATTCAACAGCGGCATATGCTTGCCATCCTCATTGGACGGCGAAGGTCCTGCGTGATCCCGGATGTTCCGCAGCGCGTCCGTAGGGTTACCGTTCGTTCAGGAGAGTAGTGCGGCCGGAGGGGTGGTGCTGATGAGCGCGCGGATTCGGGTCGTCGTCGCCAAGCCGGGCCTGGATGGGCACGACCGCGGCGCCAAGGTGGTCGCGCGGGCGCTGCGCGATGCCGGCATGGAAGTCATTTACACCGGGCTGCACCAGACGCCGGAGCAGATCGTCGAGACCGCCATCCAGGAGGACGCCGACGCGGTCGGGCTGTCCGTGCTGTCCGGCGCGCACATGACGCTCTTCAAGCGGGTGGTGGACCTGCTGGGAGAGCGCGGCGCGGCCGACATCGTCGTTTTCGGCGGCGGAATCATCCCGGACGCCGACATCCCGGAGTTGGAGCGACTCGGAGTAGCGAAGATATTTACTCCGGGTGCAACCACGCAGTCCATTGTGGGATGGGTACGCGAGAATGTCGCGCAATCAGTAGCGTGACGGCTACTGGTGGTGAATAGGTGAGAGGCCGGACGCACCCCTCACACGTCCGGCCTCTCTATGCACGATGCCCCGCCGCCACCCCTCGACCGACAGGGCATCGGCCGTCTTCGTCGCTGCTGTATCGCTTTGACATCTGAATCAACGATGCCCTTCACGAGGGGTTACGCAGGCCCGGTAAAAAGATTCCGTGACCATCCCCCTCAGCAACCGCCGCCGCCGGGCGGCTGGCAGCAGCCGCCACAAGGCGGTTGGCACCAACCACCACCACCGCAGTTGCCCGTGACCAAGCGGATCCCCGAGGACCAGCCGTACATCGTGCGGGCGAGCGTCCAGAAGCGGCTCCTGCTCTTCGGCGGCTTCGCGGTCGGCGTATCGCTCTTCTTCGGCTGCCTTTCCGGCGCCGGCAGCGGTGACGTGGTCGTCACGCTGGCCATCGCCGGCTGCCTCCTCGCGCTGTTCGGCCTGATCTTCGGGCTGCAGGTGTACCTGATGACCTCCGGCGGCCCGGTGCTCGCGGTCGGACCGGCCGGTCTGTGGATCAAGACGCGGCCCACCCGCGGGCAGGCGATCTGGCTGCCGTGGGAGGCGATCGCGCAGGTGTACCGCCGGCGCTGGGCGCTGGAGAAGATGGTGTGCGTGCGGCCGCACGATCCGCGTACCGGGGCCAACCTCGGCGCGTTCACCGCGCTCGACTCCGGGATGCAGCAGCTCTTCTTCGGTACGGGTTTCACCGCGACGCTGAACTTCGCCGACAAGCCCGAGGCGGAGATCATGGGAGCCATCGCCCACTTCTCGGCCGGGCGGGTGCCGATCAACTAGCGCGGTGTGTGTATTAGGGCACACCGCGCACCCGTTTGGTTGCCGGTGGTGCACCGGTCGATAGGCTGCCGGCAATCAACCCATTTTCTCACGCTGAGGGTGCTACGTGGACCTGTACGAGTACCAGGGGCGCGAGCTGTTCGACCGGCATGGCCTGCCCGTGCTGGCCGGTGGCGTCGCTACGACCCCGGAGGAGGCCCGCGCGATCGCCGAGCGCCTTGGCGGACGCGTGGTCGTCAAGGCCCAGGTGAAGGTCGGGGGCCGGGGTAAGGCCGGCGGGGTCAAGCTCGCCGAGAACGCCGAGGAGGCGGTGGCCCACGCCACGAACATCCTCGGCATGGACATCAAGGGTCACACCGTTCACAAGGTGATGTTGACGGTGACCGCGGACATAGCCGAGGAGTACTACTTCTCGTACCTGTTGGACCGGGCGAACCGTACGTTCCTGTGCATCGCAAGCGTCGCCGGCGGCATGGAGATCGAGCAGGTCGCCGAGGAGGCGCCGGAGAAGGTCGCCAAGGTCGCGATCGACGCCAACGAGGGGGTCGACGACGCCAAGGCCCGCGAGATCGCGGCGCTGGCGGGCTTCCCGGCGGACGTGGCCGACCAGGTCGCCGCGATCGCGGTCAAGCTGTGGCAGGCGTTCATCGCCGAGGACGCGACGCTGGTGGAGGTCAACCCGCTGGCGAAGACGGACACCGGCCAGGTGCTGTGCCTCGACGCGAAGGTGACGCTGGACGCCAACGCGTCCTTCCGCCACCCGGAGCACGAGGCGCTCGTGGACCAGTCCGCGGTCGACCCGCTGGAGCAGCGGGCCAAGGAGAAGGACCTCAACTACGTCAAGCTCGACGGCGAGGTCGGGATCATCGGCAACGGCGCGGGCCTGGTCATGTCGACGCTCGACGTGGTCGCGTACGCGGGTGAGAACTACGGCGGCGTGAAGCCGGCGAACTTCCTCGACATCGGCGGCGGCGCGAGCGCGGCGGTCATGGCCAACGGCCTGGAGATCGTCCTGTCCGACCCGTCGGTCAAGAGCGTCTTCGTGAACGTCTTCGGCGGCATCACCGCCTGCGACGAGGTGGCCAACGGCATCATCCAGGCGCTCGCTCTGCTGGAGCAGCGCGGTGAGCAGGTCACCAAGCCGCTCGTGGTGCGCCTCGACGGCAACAACGCCGAGGCGGGCCGGGCCATCCTCGAGGGAGCGGCCAACCCGCTCGTCGAACGGGTGGACACTATGGATGGAGCGGCCCAGCGCGCCGCCGAGCTCGCCGCGGCAGGAGTCTGATCATGGCAATCTGGCTGACCAAGGACTCGAAGGTCATCGTTCAGGGGATGACCGGCTCCGAGGGGTCCAAGCACACCCGGCGGATGCTCGCCGCCGGCACCCACGTCGTCGGCGGGGTCAACCCGCGCAAGGCCGGCCAGACGGTCGACTTCGACGGCAACCAGCTGCCGGTCTTCGGTGGTGTGGCCGACGCGATGAAGGAGACCGGCGCCGACGTCACGGTCATCTTCGTGCCGCCGGCGTTCTCCAAGGCCGCCGTGATCGAGGCGATCGACGCCGAGATCCCGCTCGCCGTGGTGATCACCGAGGGCATCCCGGTGCACGACACGGCGGCGTTCTGGGCGTACAGCCGGGCCAAGGGTGCGAAGACCCGCATCGTCGGCCCGAACTGCCCCGGCATCGCCTCGCCGGGCGCCTCGAACGCCGGCATCATCCCGGCCGACATCACCGGCCCCGGCCGGATCGGTTTGGTCAGCAAGAGCGGCACGCTGACCTACCAGATGATGTACGAGCTGCGCGACATCGGCTTCTCCACCTGCGTGGGCATCGGCGGTGACCCGGTCATCGGCACCACCCACATCGACGCGCTCGCCGCGTTCCAGGACGACCCGGAGACGGATGCGATCGTCATGATCGGCGAGATCGGCGGTGACGCCGAGGAGCGGGCCGCGGATTTCATCAAGGCCAACGTGACGAAGCCGGTGGTGGGGTACATCGCCGGTTTCACCGCGCCGCCCGGCAAGACCATGGGCCACGCCGGTGCCATCATCTCCGGCTCCAGCGGCACCGCGGAGGCGAAGAAGCTCGCCCTGGAGGCCGCCGGCGTCAAGGTCGGCAAGACCCCGACCGAAACCGCCGGCCTGATGCGCGCCCTGTTCTAAGAGGTGTTAGGAAGGGCCCCTTGCTATGCAAATAGCGTTAACAGGGGCCCTTCCTTGCACTAGTCGCGGGCTATCCAGAAGATGCTGTTGCCGACCAGGCTGAGCACGCTCAGGCCGATGGCTACCCAGCCCAGCACCTGGCTCTTTCCCACCCGCTTCGCATCGCGGATGGACAGGACGCCGAAGACGATGCCCAGGATGGGGCAGCAGATCAGGCCGATGACGATGCCCAGGACGCCCCACAGCGTCGTCCGGTCATTGGAGGGGGCCGCTGCCGGTGGTGGGTACGGTTCGCTCATGGGCAGAGGCTAACGCTAGTACGTCCTAATTTGCCCGCATTTTGGCTGACGAACGCCATGATCGACGGTGGTGTCGCCCTCCGGCCGGCCCCGCGGCGTGCCAAAGTAGGGCCTGATGCCCGCGACGACCCCTGACCAGCCCGACCCGGTCGACCCGGCGACCAGGGAGACCGTGCGCATCACCGTGCAGCCCCAAAAAACGGAAGCGGGCGGCGACCTCGCCCACCGGCCCACCGTCCGGCTGCCGCGCCAGCGCCCGGGTGGCACCCGCAAGCAGCGCCGGGCCCCACTCCCGGTCGCGGCCGCCGTCGCCACGGTCTGGGCGGCGGTCCTGTCGTACCTGCCGGTCGCGGTCGTCATGAGCCTCACCCGGCTCGCCGATGACGCCGGCTCGCTTCCGGGCGCGGCCCGCGTCGGGCTCGCCGGCTGGCTCCTCGGCCACGGCGTGCCGCTGGACACCCCCGCCGGCCCGATCGGGCTGGCACCGCTGGCCCTCGGCGTGTTCGCCGCGTGGCGGGTGTCCCGCGCCGGCGTACACGTCGCCCGGGCCATCGGCGCGCGGCACCACGGGTCACCGGCCCAGGCGCTCGCCGTCGCGGGCACGGTCGGCATCGGGTACGGGGTGCTCGGCCTCCTCGGCGCGGTCATCCTGAACACCGGAGACGTGTCGGCGTCCCCGCTCCGAGCCGGGCTCACGTTCGCCGCTTTCGGGGCCGTGGCCGCGCTCGTCGGCGCGCTGCGTACCACCGCCGCGCTGCGCGTGCTGGCCCGCCGGATCCCCGCCGTGCTCCGCGACGGCGTACGCACCGGAGTGGTCGCCGCGTTCCTGGTGCTGGGCGCCGGTGCGGGGCTCGCCGGGCTGGCGATCGCGCTGGGCGGAGGGCACGCCAGCGACATCATCGGCGCGTACCGCACGGGGGTGGCCGGGCAGGCCGGGATCACCCTGGTCTGCGTGGCGTACGCCCCGAACGCCGCGGTGTGGGCGGCCGCGTACCTGCTCGGGCCCGGGTTCGCGGTCGGCACCGACACGGTCGTGCGGACCACCGAGGTCTCCGTCGGAGCGCTCCCCGCCGTACCACTGCTGGCTGGACTGCCGGACGGACCGCTCGGCGGGGCGGGTGCCGCGCTGCTCGCGCTGCCGGTCGTCGCCGGCATGCTCGCGGGGTGGCTGCAGGCGCGCCGGATGGCGCGGGCGGACCGGGCGGTGCGGTGGCCGCGGGTGCTGGGCGCGGCGCTGCTGGCCGGGCCGGTCGCCGGCCTCGTGCTGGGCGGCGCGGCGGTGCTCTCGGGCGGATCGCTCGGCGGTGGCCGGATGGCCGACATCGGCCCGGTCGCGTGGCAGGTGGCGGCGCTGGCGGCCGGGATCGTCGCGGTGGGCACGCTGATCGGCGCGACGGCCACCCGCATCTTCACGCCGTAGACAGCACCGTGGGGCGCCCCGAAGCCGGAGCGCCCCACCGTGTGGTCGGCCGTGTACTACCGGGCCGCGTAGTAGATGATCCCGAAGACCAGGTTCAGCGCGGCGGCAGCGAAGGCGACGTAGGCCAGCGTCGGCGGCTTGCCGGCCTTCTTCGACTCCTGCAGCGAGAGGACGCCGAAGACGACGCCCAGGATCGGGCAGCAGATGAGGCCGAGCACGATGCCGAGAACGCCCCAAAGGGTCGTCTTGTCGCTGGCCGGCTGGGCCGCAGGCGGCGGCGGGTATGCCATGTTCTATTCCTCCCCAAAGTGTTCGATGAACTTGACGATGCTCGCGGTTGGTCACACGTTCGTCAAGAGCGACACCTAGCTCGTGACCAGGCTGTTCCAGTTGAACGCGAGGCTGAGGACGACCCACAGGATGCCCAGCGCGATGCCGATTCCACCGCAGATGATCGCGGCCTTCGCCTGGCCGGCATTGTTCGCCAAGCCTTGGTCGACCTTGTTCTTACCCAGGAAGCCGAGCACGAGGGCGGCGATGCCGAGCGGCACGCCGATGAACGTGCAGCACGGCCCCAGCGGGATCGCCGCGATGCCGAGGATCATGCCGACGAGGCCCAGGGTGTTGTTCGGGCCCTGGACCGGGCCCGGCGCGCCGTAGCCGGCGCCCGGGTAGATCGGCGCCTGCGGGGGCTGCTGCGCGTACGGGTCCTGGTAGGCGGGTTGGCCGTACTGCGGCTGACCGTATTGCGGCTGGCCATACTGTGGCTGGCCGTACTGCGGGTCGTACTGCGGCTGGCCATACGGTGGTTGCGCCGGACCTGGTTGACCGTATTGCGGTTGGTCATTCGGGTCCTGGCCGGGATAGCCGGGCTGCATCGAAGGCTCCTTGTCGATGACGGTGTATCTCAGCGACCGGCAGCGTACCTGCCGGCCGCCACTCCTGACCGTCCCGGTAGGGTTTTGACGTGCGCGAACCCGCCCGCCTCGTGGTCCTGGTCTCCGGCTCGGGCAGCAATCTGCAGGCCCTTCTCGACGCGAGCGCCGACCCGGCGTACGGCGCGCGGGTCGTCGCGGTCGGTGCCGACCGCGACGGCATCGCCGGCCTAGACCGGGCCGCCGCGGCCGGCGTGCCCACCTTCGTCGACGTGGTGCGCTCCTATCCCACCCGCGAGCGGTGGGACGCCGCCCTCACCGCCCACGTCGCCGAGCACAAGCCGGACCTGGTCATCTCCGCCGGCTTCCTCAAGCTGGTCGGCGCGGAGTTCCTGGCCGCCTTCGGCGACCGGTACATCAACACGCACAATTCGCTGCTGCCGGCATTTCCCGGCATGCACGGTCCGCGCGACGCGCTCGCCTATGGGGTACGCCTGGCCGGCGCCACTCTGTTCTTTGTGGACGCCGGCGTCGACACCGGACCGATCATCGCTCAGGTGGCCGTGCCCGTGCTGCCCGACGACACGGAAGACACGCTCACCGAGCGCATCAAGGAAGCGGAGCGGCGCCAGCTCGTCGAGTCGGTCGGCCGCCTGGTCCGCGAGGGCTGGACCATCACCGGAAGAAGGGTCATGATCCCATGAGGTCCGACGGTCGCCGTCCGATCCGGCGTGCGCTGCTCAGCGTGTACGACAAGACGGGGCTGCCCGAGCTGGCCCAGGCGCTGCACGCGGCCGGTGTCGAGGTGGTCTCCACGGGCACCACCGCCAAGGCCGTCGAGGCGGCCGGCGTGCCGGTGACCCGGGTGGAAGACGTGACCGGCTTTCCGGAGACGCTCGACGGCCGGGTGAAGACGCTGCACCCGGCGATCCACGCGGGGCTGCTCGCCGACCTGCGGCTGCCGGCCCACGCCGCGCAGCTGGAGGAGCTGGGCGTACGGCCGTTCGACCTGCTGGTGTCCAACCTCTACCCGTTCCACGAGACGGTGGCGTCCGGCGCGGGCGTGGACGAGTGCGTCGAGCAGATCGACATCGGCGGGCCGGCCATGGTGCGAGCCGCCGCCAAGAACCACGCCTCCGTCGCGGTGGTCACTTCCGTTGAGGCGTACCCCTTGGTGCTGAACGCTCTCGGCGGCGATGGCTTCACGCTCGCGGAGCGCCGGGCGCTCGCGGCCCGCGCCTTCGCGGACATCGCCGAGTACGACCTGGCGGTCGCCCAATGGTGCAGCTCGACGCTGGACCCGTCGCCGGATGGGTGGCCCGCGTTCGCCGGGCTGGCGCTGCGGCGGTCGAACGTGCTGCGGTACGGCGAGAACCCGCACCAGCAGGCCGCCCTGTACGCCAACCCGGACTCGCCGCCCGGCCTCGCGCAGGCGGAGCAGGTGCACGGCAAGGAGATGTCGTACAACAACTACGTGGACGCCGAGGCCGCGTGGCGCGCTGCCCACGATTTCACCGAGCCCGCCGTCGCGATCATCAAGCACGCCAACCCGTGCGGGATCGCGGTGGCGGGGGACGTGGCCGACGCCCACCGCAAGGCACACGCGTGCGACCCGGTCTCCGCGTTCGGCGGCGTGATAGCGGTAAACACCGAGGTCTCGGTGGAAATGGCGAAGCAGGTCGCGGACATCTTCACCGAGGTCATCGTGGCGCCGTCCTATGAGGAGGGTGCCGTGGAGGTGCTCTCCGCGAAGAAGAACTTGCGGATCTTGCTGGCGCCACCGTTCCAACCGCTGCCGGCGGAGTGGCGGCCGGTGGGGGCGGGGTGCTCGTCCAGCTGTCCGACCGCATCGACGCGCCCGGCGACGACCCGGCGTCCTGGCGCCTGGTCTCCGGTGCGGCCGGCCTTTTGGACGACCTCTTGTTCGCCTGGCGGGCGGTGCGCGCGGTGAAGTCGAACGCCATCCTGCTGGCCCACGACGGAGCCACCGTGGGAGTGGGCATGGGTCAGGTCAACCGGGTGGACTCGGCGCGGCTCGCGGTGACGCGCGCAGGTGAGCGGGCCGCCGGTTCGGTGGCCGCCTCGGACGCGTTCTTCCCGTTCGCGGACGGGCTCCAGGTGCTGATCGACGCCGGCGTGCGCGCGATCGTCCAGCCCGGCGGCTCGGTACGCGACGAAGAGGTGATCGCCGCAGCCCAGGCCGCCGGCGTGACGATGTACCTAACCGGCACCCGCCACTTCTTCCACTAGCCCGTCTCCGTCGTGATCAAGGCGTCCTTCAAGTCGCTCCAGCGACTTGAAGGACGCCTTGATCACGACGAGGAGGTGGTGAGCTTCAGCAGGTTGACGCGGCCGAAGAGGTCGAGGGCTACGTCGCTCACCTTGCTTGAGTAGCCGAAGTTGTTCTGCCCGAAGCGGAGCGGGATGACCGGCATGTCGCGGGCGAGGATGTCCTCGGCCTCCTGGTACTTCTTGATCGTGTTGGCCTCGTTGGACGCCTGCATCGCCTCGCTGACCAGCGTGTCGAAGCGCGGGTTGCTGTAGCCGGCGTAGTTGGAGGAGCCGGTCGTGGAGTACAGCGGGGCGAGGTAGCTCTCCATCGACGGGTAGTCCATCGGCCAGCCCATCCGGAACATGCCCACCGGCTTGCGCTGCTCGACCTTGGTGAGCAGGTCGCCGAAGCCGGCCTCGGGGACGGCGGTGCACTGGACGCCCAGGTTGGTGCGCAACTGTGCGCAGGTCGCCTCCACCCACGCCTGGTGCCCACCGTCGTCGTTGTAGCTGATCTGGAGCGTCGCCGGGCCGCCCGCCTCGGCGTACATGCGCTTGGCCTCGGCGGGGTCGAACTCGCACGACGCGCCGCAGCTGTTTTCCCGGTAGCCGGCCACGATCGGCGACACGAACGCGCGGGCCGGCTGCTGCGAGTCCTCGAAGACGGTGCGCACGATCGCGTCCCGGTCGATCGCCATGGAGATCGCGCGGCGCACGTTGCCCTTGAAGTACTCGGGCTGGAACGCCGGGAACGCCAGGAACTGGATCGTCGAGTCGAGGCTGGTGCCGTACCGGCCGCCGAGGTCGTCGCGCGCCCCGGCCACCTTCTCCGCCGGGATCGTGCGGATCACGTCGAGGTCGTCGCTGAGGACGTCCGCATACGCGGACGTCAGGCTGTCGTACACGCGGAAGACGGCGCCGCTGATGCTGGGCTTTTCTCCCGGGTACGCGTCGTAGCGCTCGACCTCCCACTTCTTCGTGAGCTTGAACGGGCCCTGGCCGATGACCGCGCTTTCGAAGCCGGGGTTCAGTACGCCGGGCGCCTGCCAGGCCGCCTCCGGGAGCGGGTAGAACGCGGTGTCACCCAGCATGGTCTTGAACTCGGTGAACGGCGCCGACAGCGTCACCTGGAAGGTCTTGTCGTCGATCTTCTTCAGCCCGGACAGGGTCTTCGCGGCCGGGGCGGTGCCGGCGCCGGCCGGTTGGGTCGCGGCGTACCCGGCGATCTTGGCGAAGTAGTAGCTCTTGGCCTGCTTGTTCGGCGCGTACGCCCCGTAGTTCCACGCGTTGAGGTAGCTGTCGGCGGTGACCTTCTCGCCGTTGTGGAACGTATAGCCGTCCTTGAGCGTGATGGTCCATACCCTGTGGTCGGTCGACTTGATCGACTCGGCCGCGACCTCGTACGGCTGGTGTTTCTCGTCGTAGTCGACCAGCGGCGCGAAGAGGGCGGCGAGCACCTGGATGCCGCTGGGGTCGTTCGTGTTGGTGGGGATCATGTGTCGCGGCTCGCCGATCTGGATGCTGACCACCCCCGGCGCGTCGCCGCTGGCCGCGTCGCCACCGAACGGGTCGCACGCGGTCAGAGCAAGGACGGCCGCGATTGGGAGCGCGAGCCTGTGGAGCAGCATTTTGTCCCTCACCATTTCGTCGTCGGCTCCCTATGAGACCATTTGCGGCGTGACGGCGACACTCCTGGACGGTAAGGCAACCGCGGCGGCAATCAAGGAAGACCTGCGGTCGCGGGTCAAGGCTCTCGCCGAAAGAGGCATCGTCCCAGGACTCGGCACCGTGCTGGTCGGCGACGACCCGGGCTCCCACGCGTACGTCCGGGGCAAGCACCGCGACAGCGAAGAGGTGGGCATCGCCTCGTTCCGCCGCGAGCTGCCCGCCGACACCACCCAGGCCGAGGTCGAGGCCGTCGTCGCCGAGCTCAACGCCGACCCGGCCTGCCACGGCTACATCGTCCAGCTTCCGCTGCCCCCGCAGATCGACACCCAGCGGGTGCTGGAGCTGATCGACCCGGACAAGGACGCGGACGGGCTGCACCCGGTCAACCTGGGCCGGCTCGTGCTCGGGTACGACGGGCCGCTGCCCTGCACGCCGCGCGGCATCGTGGACCTGCTGCGGCGGTACGGCGTACCGCTGCGCGGGGCGGAGGTCACCGTGATCGGGCGCGGCACCACGGTGGGCCGCCCGCTCGGCCTGCTGCTCACCCGGCGCAGCGAAAACGCGACCGTGACCCTCTGCCACACCGGCACCCGCGACCTGGCGAGCCACACGCTCGGGGCCGACATCGTGATCGCGGCGGCGGGCGTGCCCGGCCTGCTCACCGCCGACATGGTCCGGCCCGGCGCGGTGGTGGTCGACGTCGGGATCACCCGCGTGGTCGGCCCGGACGGCAAGGGCGTCTACACCGGCGACGTGGCCCCCGAGGTGGCGGAGGTGGCCGGCGCGCTGGCCCCGGTGCCGGGCGGCATCGGCCCCATGACCCGCGCGATGCTCCTCACCAACGTGGTAGAGCGCGCCGAACGCTCCTAGCTGCAAGGAAGGGCACCTTGTTAACGCTTTTTGCATAGCAAGGGTCCCTTCCTAACGTCGGCGCGGCGGCGTGACCGATTCGCCGCATTTGTTCATGATCGTGGCATGCTGGCCTTCGCTGTATCGGCGCTGTTGCTCGTACCTGGTCTCGCTGCTGCGTCGCCAGACCTGGAAGCCGCTGTCAAAGCCAAGATCGGCACCGGGGCGCAGGTGACCATCGCGCCGCGCACCACCGGCGAGTGGGGCTTCGGCGCGGTCGTGCGTCCCGCGCCGGCCGCGGAACACGCGTACCCGGATGGCTGGCTCTTCGTGGCCCGGCGGACCGCGACGCGCTGGAAGGTGGCCCTGGAGGGCGAGGCCGCGTTCGCCCGGCTGAGCGCGGCCGCGTCGATCCTCAGCCCCGACGAGCGTCGGGTCCTGGGCAACCGGACGGAGAGCGACGGTGACCGGCGCACCGGCATGCGGCTGCCGTACGGGCTCGGGCAGACCTGGCGGTACACCGGCGGGCCGCACCCGATGGGCGGGACCGTGCGCAGCTCGATCGACCTGGCCGGCGGCGACGGCAAGGTGCTCGCGGCGCGCGGCGGGCTGGCGTACACGATGTGCAAGTCCGGCAAGGGCTGGGTGCGGGTGGTGCACGACCGCGGGTACGCGACCGACTACTACCACCTGGAGGGCAACATCAAGGTGGACGGCAGGGCGGTCGCGGAGGGCGCCTTCCTCGGCAACATCGGCAACGACGTGTCGTGCGGCGGGCGTTCCACGGGCAAGCACGTGCACCTTTCGCTTCGCCGCAACGGGGTCTACGCCCCCATCGACGGGTACGCCTTCGGCAAGTGGGTGATCGTGGCGACCGGCAAGGCGTACAGCGGCCTGGCGCGGCACGGGTCCAAGCAGGTGGGCGTCGGCGGCGGGCTGTTCAACTACGGCCCGCTCGGCCTCGCGCAGGGCATCGTGGACACCGACGGCGGCAGCACGCTCAACCGGCGTACCGGCCCGGGGACCACGTTTCCGATCGCGGGCAAACTGGCCGACGGCGACACGGTGACGATCGCCTGCTCGGCCCGGGGGACCCGGCACACCGGGCGCGGCGGCTACACCAGCGACCTGTGGAACAAGCTGACCGACGGCAGTTGGATCAGCGATGTGTACGTGTGGACCGGCACAGGTGAGCCGGTCAACGGACTCTGCACCTGAACCGGCTGATACGGTCCGAAAAAAGGAACCCGTCCGTATCAGAGAGTGAGACGACCATGGGCAAGAAGGTCACCGTCGTCGGCGCCGGCTTCTACGGCTCCACGACCGCGCAGCGCCTCGCCGAGTACGACATCTTCGACACGGTCGTGCTCACCGACATCGTGGAGGGCAAGCCGGAGGGCCTCGCGCTGGACATGAACCAGTCGCGCGCGGTCGAGGGCTTCGAGACGAAGGTCGTCGGGCAGACCACCGGGCCGAGCGGCGAGGGGTACGAGGCCATCGAGGGCTCGGACATCGTGGTCATCACCGCCGGGCTGCCCCGCAAGCCGGGCATGAGCCGGATGGACCTGCTCGGCGTCAACGCCAAGATCGTGCGGCAGGTCGCCGAGAACGTCGCCAAGTACGCCCCGAACGCCGTCGTCATCGTCGTCTCCAACCCGCTCGACGAGATGACCGCGCTGGCGCAGCTCGCGACCGGCTTCCCGAAGAACCGGGTCATGGGCCAGGCGGGCATGCTGGACACCGCCCGGTTCACCAACAACGTGGCCGAGACGCTCGCCGTACCCGTCGGGTCGGTGAAGACCCTCACGCTCGGCTCGCACGGCGACACGATGGTGCCGGTGCCGTCGGCGTGCACGGTCAACGGCAAGCCGCTGTCTGAGTTCCTCCCGGCCGAGAAGATCGAAGAGCTGGTCGTCCGTACCCGCAACGGCGGCGCCGAGGTGGTCGCGCTGCTGAAGACGGGGTCGGCGTACTACGCCCCGTCCGCGGCCGCCGCCCGCATGGCGCGCGCCGTCGCCGAGGACTCCGGCGCGGTCCTGCCAGTCTGTGCGTGGGTGGACGGCGAGTACGGCATCGCGGGCGTCTACCTCGGTGTCGAGGCGTCGATCGGTGCCAACGGCGTCAACCGCGTCGTCGAGACCGAGCTGACCGACACCGAGCTCGCCGGCCTGAAGGAAGCCGCCGAGGCCGTCCGCGCCAAGCAGGCCGACATCGCTTCGCTCTGACCAAGTGCAAGGAAGGGCACCTTGTTATCGCTTTTTGCATAACAAGGTGCCCTTCCTTGCATCTACACCCGGACGAACGGGTCGGTCAGGTGGGGGGTCGCCAGGATCAGGCCGTCGCGGAGCAGGCTCGTCCGGGACTCGCGCGCCATCTCCGCGTCCACCTCATGGGAGTACGGGGTTTCCGGCGCTACCAGTTGCAGAGCGTGCACGAGCAGGTCGCCGGTGACGAGGAGCCGCTCATCGTCGTACTCGATGAGCACTGACTGATGCCCCGGCGTGTGGCCGGGGGTGGCGATGGCGGTGAGTCCGGCGGCGATCCGGACGTCGCCCTCGACGAGCCGTAGCTGGCCGCCGAGTCCGTCGAGGAGGGCCTTGCGGTCCGCGCCGAACGCCTCCGCGTCGGCCCGCTGGATGAGGTACGTCGCGTTGGGGAAGTACGGCGTCCCGACGACCGCCCAGCCGATGTGGTCGGTGTGCAGGTGCGTGATCACGACGGTGTCGACGTCGGCGGGGTCGATCCCGGCGGCGGCGAGCTCCTCGGGCAGCCGGCCGGGCACGGGCGCCCAACTCGCGGCCAGCGAGTCGGCGGGGCCGATGCCGGTGTCGACCATCGTGACGCGGTCGCCGTGCCGTACGGCGAAGCACCGGAACCGCAGCCACCACTGCCCGTCGGCCGTGACCGCGCCCGGGTCGCGTTCGTCGGCGCGCCGCCACTGCTCGGCGGTAGCCTGCGGAAATGCCTCCTCCCGAGGCTGGAAGAAGGGCCCCTCACCGTCCTGCATGGCGACGATGGTGGCGGGGCCGACAGTGCGGGTGAGCGGCATGCGGACCAGTCTAGGCTGTGCAGTACGCTCGTACTGCTTGTTAGTCCCCGCGAGAGGAGCGCCGGCGCGATGGCGAAGATCAAGGTAAATAACCCGGTCGTTGAGCTCGACGGCGACGAGATGACCCGGATCATCTGGAAGCAGATCCGGGAGCAGTTGATCCTGCCTTACCTCGACGTCGAGCTGGAGTACTACGACCTCTCGATCCAGTACCGCGACGAGACCGACGACCAGGTCACCGTCGACGCGGCGAACGCCATCAACCGGCACGGCGTGGGCGTGAAGTGTGCCACCATCACGCCCGACGAGGCGCGGGTCGTCGAGTTCGACCTGAAGAAGATGTGGCGCTCGCCCAACGGCACCATCCGCAACATCCTCGGTGGCGTGGTCTTCCGCGAGCCGATCATCATGTCGAACGTGCCGCGGCTCGTGCCCGGCTGGACCAAGCCGATCGTCATCGGCCGTCACGCCCACGGCGACCAGTACAAGGCGACCGACTTCGTGGTGCCCGGTCCCGGCACGCTGACGGTCACGTTCCAGCCCGAGGACGGCTCGGCGCCGATGGAGTTCGAGGTCGCCAAGTACCCCGGCGGCGGCGTGGCCATGGCCATGTACAACTTCGACGAGTCGATCCGCGACTTCGCCCGCGCCTCCTTCCGGTACGGCCTCGACCGCGGCTACCCGGTCTACCTGTCGACGAAGAACACGATCCTCAAGGCGTACGACGGTCGCTTCAAGGACCTGTTCGCCGAGGTGTTCGAGGCCGAGTTCGCTTCGGCGTTCGCGACCGCCGGCATCACGTACGAGCACCGGCTCATCGACGACATGGTGGCCGCCGCGCTGAAGTGGGAGGGCGGCTTCGTCTGGGCCGCCAAGAACTACGACGGCGACGTGCAGTCCGACACCGTCGCGCAGGGCTTCGGCTCGCTCGGCCTGATGACCTCCGTACTGATGACCCCGGACGGCCGGACCGTCGAGGCGGAGGCGGCCCACGGCACGGTCACCCGGCACTACCGGCAGTGGCAGAAGGGCGAGAAGACCTCCACGAACCCGATCGCCTCGATCTTCGCCTGGACTCGTGGCCTGGCCCACCGCGGCAAGTTGGACGGCACGCCCGCGGTGACCGAATTCGCCAACAAGCTGGAGCAGGTCTGCATCGAAACCGTCGAGGGCGGTCAGATGACCAAGGACCTGGCCCTGCTCATCAGCCGCGACGCCCCCTGGCTGACCACCGACGAGTTCATGAACGCCCTAGACCAAAACCTAGCCAAGAAACTCGCCTAGCTCTCCATCCCTCCTGTCCCCTGCGCTGCGGGCCTTTCTCGTGCGCGCGGCCCTGCGGGTCCCTGCGAGGCCCTCTCGTGCGGTGCCCTGCGGGGCCCCTGCAGGGCCCCTCTAGTGCGTCGATCAAGGGCAAACGGTCGTGGTTTGATCTCAAAACCGCGGCCGTTTGCCCTTGATCGACGTGGAAGTCCTTGATCGACGGGGCGGTGGGGGTTGGGGGGCCGTTACTAGCGGCCGGTGGAGTCGTTACTACCGATGGACGCGGTGCCAGTCGCGTTCGACGAGGTCGAGGAGGTCGAGGCCGCCCTAACCGGGCGCCGACCACGTCGATCTCCGGCTGTGGCGAACAGCCTGCCGTCCCTTCCCAGCGGGGGCCCTGTCCCGGGCCCCCCGCGCCCTGTCTAGGCGGGTTACCCCCGAGTAGGGGACCCCTGTCGGGCGATGTCGCGTGAGAAGGGGTCCCCTGTTCCCCTCCAGGCGGTGATAGGGGCGCCCTACTCACCCCGGGCTCCCAACAGGGGTCCCCTACTGGGGCTGGGCCGGGCCGGGGTCAGGGCGGGCTAGGGCGGCGCCAGCACGGAGCGCCGCGCCCCCGTCCGTCGATCAAGGATTTCTGCGTCGATCAAGGGCATATGGCCGTGGTTTAGAGATCAAAGCACGGCCATATGCCCTTGATCGACGCAGGAAGAGGCGCAGAAAAGGGCTAGATGAGCCATTCGGGGCCGGCGGGGGTGTCGCGGAGTTCTACGCCGGCGGTGGTCAGGCGGTGGCGGATGCGGTCGGAGGTGGCCCAGTCGCGGTTGGCGCGGGCTTCTGCGCGGATCTCCAGCAGCAGGGAGACGTACGGGTCGAGGACGTCGCGGGGGTCGCGGGCGCCCGCCTCGGCCAGCTCGCCGAGGCGTACGACCATCGAGCGGAGCAGCGCGCGGGCCTGTTCGCCCTCGTCGGAGATGTTGGTGTCGGCGGACCAGTCGACGATGACCTGTTCGAGTTCGAGGATCGCCTTGACGCAGCCGTCGACGTCCCGCCCGGCGAGGGCCGCCGCGAACCGGGCGTCGAGCGCGTCGGCGGCTGCCAGCAAGGATGCGGGCGGGGCCGCCGGCTCATCCAGGACCACAGGAGCGGAGGCGGGAGCGGCACCACCAGAAGGGAGCGACGCGATGTCCAGCACCGAGCCCGCCGGGTGGACGACGCTGTCGCCGCGCTGGCGTACGGTCAGGGCGCCGTTGCCGAGCACCGACGCGGTCCGGGCGGTCAGGTCGAAGACGACGGCGGTGTGCTCGTCGACGCCGAGGATCACCGAGTCGGGCGGTAGTTCGGCCTCCATGGCGGTCAGCCGGCCCTCGCCGAGGTAGCAGTAGCGGGTGTCGTGGTGGCCGCCCTCGGCGTTGTCGTAGTGCGGAATGATCACGGTGGGAAAGCCGAGCACCGGGGAGACCAGGTCGAGCGCCGGCACCCAGTGCGGGTCGATGCCGGCCTTGTAGATCTCGTACACGGGGATGGCGTGGCTGCCGAGGGTGAGCGCGGCGGCGCTGGCGAAGCAGACCACGCCGCCGTCCCGCAGTTTGCCCGCGATCAGCTCCGGCACGGGGGTGTCCCGCCACTGCCGCAGGGTGTACGTCGGGCTGCCCGGACCGGCGAACACCCAGCCCGACTCGCGGAGCGTGGTGAGCGCCCGCTCCCGGGCGAGGGTGTCGGCGGGCGGCCGGCGCCAGGAGAGTACGTCGATCTGCCGGCCCACGCTCGTGGCGAAGTAGGTGACCGCCCGCGCGGAGATGTCGTCGGCGTTGGACTGGAAGCCGTACGGGGTGTCGAGGAGGATCGCCTTGCGGTCGCCGACCCGTTCCAGGATGGCCCGGTGCGGCTTGACCATGGTCGGGGCGGTCTCCCCCGAGCCCATGATCACCAGGAGACCGCGCATCGCCGGCTTGGTCGCGTGCGCAGCGGCGCCCGAAGGCGCCGCCTTCCCAGTGGCGGCGGGGTCCGCGGTCGGGTGCGGCTCGCGGCGCCGCTGGGAAGGCGGCGCCGCGCCGCTGCGCACGCTCACACGAGTTCCAACAGGTCGCGGGCCACCCGAAGCGGCTGCTGGGCGTGCAGGTCGTGGTCGCCGCCGGCGTACTCCTTGATCGTGGCGTGGGGCAACCCGGCGGCTGCGGCCTTGGCCAGGGAGGAATCGCCGGCCGGCATCAGCAGCACCGGCATCGAAAGGGCGGGGTAGAAGCGCTGCGGGGGGTTGTCCCACATGTCGCGGACGATGGCCATGTGCTGGGGGATCGGCAGCCGGCGGCTCACGGTGCCGTCGGGGGCGACGCGGAGGTTGGCGACGGTCGCCTCGACCGCGGCCGGCGACCAGTCGGGGTGCCCGTGGCGCAGGAAGCCGCGCAGCTGGTCGACGCGCAGCCGGCTGACGTCGGGCGGGCGCAGCGCGGTGGCACACGCCTCCCACGAGTCGAACCGCGAGCTGAGGTCGATCCACCCGCCGTCGACCAGGGCGAGCGCCGCGACCATCGCGGGGTGCTCGGCGGCGAGCCGGACCACGACGTTGCCGCCCCACGACTGGCCCGCGACGATCATGCTGGGCAGCCCCAGGAAGGTCGCGACCAGGGCCAGGTCGGCCGCGGCGGTCGCGGTGTCGAAGCCGGACTCCGGCAGGTCGGACTCGCCGTGGCCGCGCAGGTCCACGGCGTACGACGGGTGGCCGGCCCGGGACAGCTCGGCGGCCACCTCGTCCCACAGCAGGGCGTTGGAGGCCAGGCCGTGCACGAGCAGGAACGACGGGGCGCGGTCGCCGTCGTGGCGGCGTACCCGCAGGTGCACACCGTCCCCGACCGGTACACGAAGGTCCACGGGGATGAATCTATCCCGCCTCGCGCAGCAGGTGGGCGGCATCTTCGGGGCGGATGTCGTTGATGAAGACGCCCATGGCCGACTCGGATCCGGCCAGGTGCTTCAGTTTGTTCGCGGCCCGCCGGGTGCTGAAGATCTGCAGGTGCAGGTGGCTCACGTCGCGTCCCTCGTGGACCGGGGCCTGGTGCCACCCGGAGATGTACGGCATCTGTACGCCGAAGAGGCCGTCGAAGCGGCGCAGCACGTCGAGGTACAGCGGCCCGAACGCGTCGCGCTCGGCGTCGTCGAGCGACGGCAGGTCGGGCACCCGCCGGTGCGGGGCGATGTGCACCTCGAACGGCCACCGCGCCGCCACCGGGACGAAGGCGGTCCAGTGCTCGTTGGCCGCCACCACGCGTACCCCGGCGGCCCGCTCGCTGGCCAGCAGCTCCGAGAAGACCGGGCGCCCGCGGGCCGCCGCCAGCATCGCGCGGGTCCGCGGCGGGATGAACGGGTACGCGTAGATCTGGCCGTGCGGGTGGTGCAGCGTCACGCCGATCTCGACGCCCCGGTTCTCGAAGCAGAACACCTGCTCCACACCGGGCAGCGCGGACAGCTCGACGGTGCGGTCGATCTGCGCCTCCAGGACGGTGCGCACCCGCGACGGCGGCAGCGTGGCGAACGAGGCGTTGTGGTCGGACGTGAAGCAGACGACCTCGCAGCGCCCCAGCGCCGGGCGGGCCACCACGTCCGGTGGCAGGTCGACGGGGCGGTCGCTGAACGAGGGGAAGCGGTTCTCGAAGACCACCACGTCGTAGTCGGAGGCCGGGATCTCGGTCAGCCGGCCGTCCCGCGACGGGCACAGTGGACACTCGTCGGTGGGCGGCAGGTGGGTACGCGACTGCCGGTGGGCGGCGACCGCCACCCACTCGTCGACCAGCGCGTCGTACCGCAGCTCGGAGGCCGGCGGGGGCGGCGGAAGCTCCCGCTGGTCGACGATGTCGCGTACGGCGTCGTCGCGCTCGTCGAAGTAGATGAGCTGCCGGCCGTCGGCCAGGGCTAGGGAGACTCGCTTCAAGGAACAATCACCAACTCTGATACGTGCTCGGTCAGGGTCGCACGGGCGTCTTCGGACAGGCCGGCGTCGGTCACCACGACGTGCGCGTCGGCCAGGTGGGCGATGGACGAGATGCCGACCGTGCCCCACTTGGTGTGGTCGGCGAGCACGATGAAGCGTTCGGCGGCCGCCACCAGCGCGCGGTTGGTGTCGGCCTCCATCAGGTTGGGCGTGGTGAACCCGGCCCGGTCGCTCATCCCGTGTACGCCGAGGAAGAGCAGGTCCAGGTGCAGCGATCGGATCGCGGCGACGGCGACCGGGCCGACCAGCGCGTCCGAGGGGGTACGGACGCCGCCGGTCAGCACGACGGTCTGGTCGGGGCGACCGGCGCGGTAGAAGACGTCCGCGACGGGGATGGAGTTGGTCACCACGGTCAGGTCCGGCACGTCCACCAGGCGCTGGGCGAGCTCGGCCGTCGTCGTACCCGCGGAGAGGGCGACCGCGATGCCGGAGGTGACGAACTGCGCGGCCCGGGCCGCGATGGCGGTCTTCTCCACGCGCTGCCGGATGGACTTGGCCGCGAAGCCGGGCTCGTCGGTCGAGCCGGGCCGCATGGACGTGGCGCCGCCGTGCACCTTGGCGAGCAGGCCGCGGTCGGCGAGGGACTCCAGGTCGCGGCGGATCGTCATGTCGGAGACGCCGAACTCGGTGGCCAGGTCGGTGACCCGGACCCCGCCGGCGGCGCGTACCCGGTCGAGGATGGCGGCTTGGCGCTGCGGTGCGAGCATCATTCCTCCCGCAGGACGGCGACGCCGCCGGCCGGCAGCCGGCCGTCCCAGGCCGCGCCGGTCAACAGGTCGACGCCGGCGGCGTCGACCTGGGCGGCGGCGTCGCTGTGGTTCATGAGGAAAAGGTACGACCGGCCGTCCGCGTGCCGGCGGCGTACCGCTTCGACGCCATCCGGGACGAGCTTCGGATCCAGGAGGGTGGACAGGAACTCGCCGAGCACGTCGTCGAAGAGCCGGGTGCTGAGGTACCAGGCGGTGCCGCGCCGGGTGATGGCCGGGCCGCCGGCGACCGGGCCGTCGGCGTACCGCGCGACCACCTTGGCGCCCTCGGCCTCGATCGCCTCGGTCCAGGCGTAGCCGGTCCCGCCGTCGTCGAGCGTGACGAACCCGTTCGGCGGGTAGAACTCCTCGACGCGGATCCCGAGCAGCTCGGCGAGCGCACCGGGCAGCGGTGCGGGGTGCACCCGGTCGTGCTCGTCCACCAGCCCGCTGTACGGGCCGACGACGAGCGTGCCGCCGCCGTCCACATAGGACTGCAAGGCGGCGGCCGAGGGGAGCATGTAGAGCGCCGGCGCCACGACCAGCCGGTAGCCGGACAGGTCGGCGCCCGGGTGGGCGAGGTCGGCGGTGACGCCGAGCCGCCAGAGCGCGGCGTGCCAGCGCATGATCTCGCCGAACGCGTCCATGTCGGTGCTCGGCTGGTTGGGTGCCTCCTGCGCCCAGCCGCTCGGGTAGTCCAGCAGGACCGCCACGTCGGCGACCGTGCGCGAGCCGGCCACCTCGGCCAGCCGGCGCAGGTGGTCGCCGAGCTGGACGACCTCGCGCCAGATCTTCGAACGGGTGCCGGCGTGCGGCAGCATCGCCGAGTGCCACTTCTCCGACCCGGCCCGGCTGGCCCGCCACTGGAAGAACATCGCGCCGTCGGAGCCGCGGGCCACGTTGCCGAGGCTCTCCCGGATGAGCTGGCCGGGCGCCTTGGCGTGATTGCGCGGCTGCCAGTTGACCGCGCTGGTGGAGTGCTCCATCAGCAGCCAGGGGGCGCCGCCGCCGAGCGAGCGGCTCAGGTCGGCGGCGAACGCGGACTGGGCCGGCGCCTCGCGGGAGTCGGTGCCGACGAGGTAGTGGTCGTTGGAGACCAGCCGGTCCGGGCCGGTCAGCTCCCGGCCCCAGGCCCAGTAGTCCAGGTTGAAGCAGGCGCCGGTCATCAGGTTGGTGGTGATCGGTACGCCCGGGGAGAGCTTGTGCAGCAGGTCCCGCTCGGCGGTGAAGTTGGTCAGGTGCTCGTCCGAGCTGAACCGCTTGAAGTCCAGCAGCTGCGCCGGGTTCGACGAGGTGCTGGTCGCGCGGGGCGGCTGCACCTGGGCCCAGTCCGTGTACGTCTGCGACCAGAACGACGTGCCCCACGCCTCGTTGAGCGCGTCCAGGTCGCCGTACCGGGTGTGCAGCCAGTCGCGGAACGCCCCGGCGGTCACGTCGCAGTAGCAGTGCGCGTTGTGGCAGGCGTACTCGTTGTGGACGTGCCACATGGCCAGCGCCGGGTGGTCGTGGTAGCGCCGGGCGAGCTGCTCGGCCAGCCGGGTGGCGGCCTGCCGGTAGACCGGCGAGCTGGGACAGAACGTCTGCCGGCTGCCGTACGTGAGCCGGCGCCCGTCGGCGTCGACCGGCAAAATCTGCGGGTACGCGTGGGAGAGCCAGGCCGGCGGGGACGCCGTGGCCGTGGCGAGGTCGACGGCGACGCCCCCGGCGTGCAGGCCGTCCATGATGCGGTCCAGGCGGTCGAAGGCGTACCGCCCCTCGGCCGGCTCCAGCCAGGCCCAGGCGAACACGCCGACGGTGACCAGGTTGACGCCCGCCTCGCGCATCAGCGCGACGTCGTCGGCCCAGACGCTCTCCGGCCACTGCTCCGGGTTGTAGTCACCGCCATAACTCAACACGTACGAACAATACCGCACGCCTGGTAGGGCTAGACCAGGCCCGTTCGTACGGCGTACAGCGCCGCCTGGGTCCGGTCCTGCACGGCGAGCTTGCCCAGGATGGCGCTGACGTGCGTCTTGACCGTTTTCTCCGACAGCGCGAGGGTCCGCGCGATCTCCCGGTTGGAGCAGCCGCGGGCCACCTCGGCCAGCACCTCGCGCTCACGTGCGGTCAGCGGCGGTGTCGACGCGGGGGCGTTCCCGGCGGCCAGCAGGCGGGCCACGTCCGGGTGCAGCAGCACGTGGCCGGCGTGCACCGCGCGGACGGCCGCCGCCAGGGCCGGCGGGTCGATGTCCTTGTAGACGTACCCCGCGGCGCCGGCGCGCACCGCGGGCAGCACCGCGGTCGGCTCGGTGAAGCTGGTGATCACCAGCACCCGGGGCGGGTCGGCCAGCTCGCGCAGCCCGTGCAGCGCCGCCACCCCGTCCGCGCCCGGCATGCGCAGGTCGAGCAGGACCACGTCGGGGCGGAGCCGCTCGGCCTCGGTGACGCACGCCGCGCCGTCCGCGGCCTCACCCACCACCGCGATCCCGTCCTGCACGTCGAGGAAGGTGCGCAGCCCTTGCCGTACGACCGGGTGGTCGTCGACGACCAGCACGCGGATCGGCTCAGCCACCGGTCGGCACCTCCAGCCGTACGCTCGTGCCGGCACCGGGCGCCGAGGTGAGCTTCAACGCCGCGCCGACCGCCGCCGACCGTTCGCGCATGGAGGCCAGCCCGAGCCGCCGCGCCGCGAGGACTGGCGCGGCGGTGTCGAAGCCGCGGCCGTCGTCGTCCACCCGGAGCACCACCTTGCCGCCCTCCTGGCGCAGGTCCACCGACACCGTGGCCGCGTTGCCGTGGCGCAGCGCGTTGTGCAGGGCCTCCTGCGCGATCCGGTACGCCGCCTCCTCCCGCGCGGCCGTCAGCCGGGGGATGGGCGCGCCGGTGAAGCGGACGTCGGCGGCGTGCACCCGGTCGAGCAGCTCGACCTGCTTGCGCAGCGCCACGTCCAGCCCGTCGCCGGCCAGGTCGACCGGGCGCAGTCCGACCACAATGGAACGCAGCTCGTCCGCGGCGTCGGCGGCGAGCCGCCGTACCGTGTCCAGTTGCTCTGCGGCCGACGCCGGATCGCGGGCGGCGAGCGTCGCGGCGGCGTCGGCGGTCAGCCGCAGGCTGAAGAGCTTCTGGGTGACCGCGTCGTGCAGCTCCCGGGCGATGCGGTTGCGTTCCTCCACGATGGACAGTTCCCGGCTGCGCTCGTAGAGGCGCGCGTTGACGAGCGCGATCGCGGCGTGCGCCGCCAGCAGCCGCAGTAGGTCCTCGTCCTCGGAGGTGAAGCCACCCGGCTCGGTCTTGTTGGCCAGGAAGATCTCGCCGAGGATCTCGTCGCCGTCGGCGATCGGCATGCCGAGGAAGTCGGTCAGCACCGGATGCGCCTTCGGCCACCAGCCGAAGTGCGGGTGCTGGCGGATGTCCGCCATCCGCACGGCCTCCGGCGAGCAGAGCATCTCCCCGAGTACGCCGTGCTGGCGCGGCAGCGGACCGATCGCGCTCCACTCCTCGTCGCTGACCCCGTCGGCGAGGAACTCGGCGAACCCGCCGTCGCGGTCCGGCACCCCGAGCGCGGCGTACCGGGCCTTGAGGAGCCGGCGCGCCGAGGTCAGGATCGTCTGGAGCACCTCGCGCACGGACAGGTGGGCGGTGACGGCCAGCACGGCCGCGCTCACCTCGCGCAGCTCACCGCGATCGCACACACCCTCAGGCTACCCACGGTGACGCGGTAACGGATCGGGCGCAGGTCCTAGGTCCAAAGACCGAGGACGGGCGGGGCCGGGGCCCGATGGCGGCGCGCCCGCGGCTACCTAGCGTCGAAGACATGCCTGTAGCAATCATCACCGGCGCTTCCCGAGGGCTCGGCCGGGCGCTGGCCCACGGCCTGGCCGGAGCCGGTTGGCGCGTCGTCGTGGACGCCCGGAACGCGGCGGCGCTGACCTTCTCCACGCCGGCCATCACCGCGCTGGCCGGCGACGTCACCGACCCGCGCACCGGGTGGCGCTGGTCGCCGCCGCCGACCGGCTCGGCGGCGCCGATCTGCTGGTCAACAACGCCGGCATCCTCGGACCCAGCCCGCAGCCGCGGCTCGCCGACTACCCGCTCGACGCGCTCCGCGAGGTGTACGAGGTGAACGTCTTCGCCCCGCTCGCGCTCACCCAGCTGGCCCTGCCCGGCCTGCGCGCGCGCAAGGGCGCCGTCGTCACCGTCACCTCCGACGCGGCCATCGAGGGGTACGCCGGATGGGGCGGCTACGGCTCCGCGAAGGCGGCCGCCGAGCAGGCCAGCCGGGTGCTGGCCGAGGAGGAACCGGCCCTGCGGGTCTGGTGGGTCGACCCGGGCGACCTGCGCACGCGGATGCACCAGGAGGCGTTTCCCGGCGAGGACATCAGCGACCGGCCGGAGCCGGAGACGGTGGTGCCGGCGTTCCGGCACCTGGTGCAGACCCGCCCGCCCTCGGGCCGGATCCGGCTGGGCGACCTGCTCGTGACGGCACCATGACGGTGCCCACCTTCACGCTCCCGCCCGAGTTGGAGGCGCACGAGCCGCCGGAGGCGCGCGGTTTGGCCCGGGACGGCGTCCGGCTCCTGCTGGGCCACGTGAAGGGCGGCGAGATCGGGCACCACCGCTTCACCGACCTGCCGCGGCTGCTCCGCCCGGGGGACGTGGTCGTGGTCAACACCTCGGCCACGCTCCCCGCGGCGGTGCCGGTGGTGGGCGCCGGGCTGATGGTGCACTTCTCTACCCAGCTAGCCACGGGGGAGTGGCTGGTGGAGTTGCGGGAGTTGGCGGGCAAGGCGACCCGGCCGTACGACGGGGGCGTCGCCGGGCAGCGGTATCCGTTGCCCGGCGGCGGGTCGGTCCGGCTGCGCGCGCCGTACTCCCGGGGTCGCTTGTGGACAGCCGTCATGGATTTCGAGGTGCTGCCGTACCTGCGACGGCACGGCCAGCCCATCCGGTACTCGTACGTGCCGCGCCAGTGGCCGCTGGCGTACTACCAGACGGTGTTCGCGCGGGCGCCGGGCAGCGCGGAGATGCCGAGCGCGGGCCGGCCGTTCAGCGACCGCGTCGTCACCCAGCTCAACGCCGCCGGGGTGCTGCTGGTCCCGGTACTCCTGCACACGGGTGTCGCGTCCCCGGAGGCGCACGAACGGCCGTACCCGGAGCGGTTTTGGGTGTCCGCGAGCACCGCGCGGGTCGTCACCCAGGCCCGCGCGGCGGGTGGTCGCGTGATCGCGGTCGGCACGACCGCGGTGCGCGCCCTGGAGAGCGCGGTGAACGCGGACGGCGATGTGGTGGAGGCCAGCGGCTGGACCGACCTGGTGGTCACGCCCGAGCGCGGCGTACGGGTGGTGGACGGCCTGCTGACCGGCTTTCACGAGCCGCGCGCCTCACACCTCGATCTACTTGAGACGGTCGCCGGCCGCCCGCTGCTGGATCGCATGTACGAGTCGGCTATCGCCGAGCGCTACCTCTGGCACGAGTTCGGCGACGTAAACCTCATCCTCCCGTGAGGTGTTAGGAGGGGACCCTTGCTATGCAAAAAGCGATAACAAGGTGCCCTTCCTTGCAGCTAGATGCCGCGGCCGCGGCGGTGGAGCGCGGACAGGACCTGGTCGACGCGGACCGTGCGCGATAGCGCCGCCAGGGCGATCGCGGCCCGCGGTTCCTTCCAGTTCGCGCGGACCGCCTCCCGGGTCCAGCGCCAGGCGTCGGCCCGGTTGCCGCTGGCGGCCGACCAACAGGCGAGCTGGCCGTAGACCCGGGCGGCGCCGGGCGGGCAGCCGTGGATCTCCGGGTGCCGGGCCATCATCCAGCGCAGCGAGGAGATCTTCGTGGCGTACTCGTACGCGTAGTGCGATGTCCGTCCCCAGAGGACGCGGACGAGCGGCTGGTCGACGTGGACGATCGGTGCCCGGCGGGCGGCCCGGAAGAGCAGGTCCCAGTCCTCGTTCTGGCTGCCGGGCGCGTCCTCGGCCACGAGGCCCAACCGCGACGAGTCGGTCAACGCCGTACGCCGGATCAGGAAGCTCGACGAGTGCAACATCGCCATCCGGGAGCGGGCGAGCTGCTCCACGGTCACCCGGTCGCAGCCGGCGAGCCGGGGCGTGCGCCGGTCCCGGTACTCCACCTCGATGGCGCAGGTGGCGAAGTCGCCGTCGCCGAGGGCGGCCACCTGCCGGCTCAGCTTGTCCGGCGCCCACTGGTCGTCGTCGTCGCAGAACGCCACCAGGTCGCTGTCCAGCGCCAGGATCCCGGTGTTGCGGGCCCCGCCAGCCCGGGGGTACGCCAGTTGGCGACCACCATCACCGGCACGCCCGCGGTGGTGGCGAGCAGGTAGTCCGGGTCGCACTGGTCGAAGACCACGACCACCCGCACCGGGCCCGGGTAGTCCTGCTCGCGGATGCCCGCAGGGCGCGGCGGAGCAGGTGGGGGCGGTCTCTGGTGGGGACGACGACGCCCACCGAGGGCGTCATCGCGAACTCCGTAACGGGTAGCCGTACGCGCGCAGGAGCGGGGCGCACACCGTACCGACCAGGCGGCGCTGGGCCGGCGGCAGCGCGCTGCGCCACACGTCGTCCCGGCGCAGCGGCACCCGCCCAACGGTGAACCGCATCGGGTTGCCGGCGGCGCTGTGTCCGGGCTTGAGGACCGCGTCGTCGCCGTCGAGAAAGTCCAGATCCGCGTCCGACACGTCCAGCCCGGCGAACTCGGCCAGCTCCGTCAAGGCCCGGCGGGGCTGGGCGACGAACTGTTCGTACCGGATCCGCCGCACCGGCACGCCGCGCCGGGCCAGCAGCCCGAACGCGGCGTTGTGGGCGTTCCACAGCAGGGCGGAGCGGGCGGGGAGTAGCGGGTCATCTCCGCGTCGCCGTCGGCCTCCGGGCGGACGACGGTCTTCGTCCAGGAGTACGCCACGCCGCGTGCGTCCCGTACGACGTGCACGACGCGCAGGTCGAGCCCGGGCACCCAGCGCAGGCAGTGGGCCAGCGCGCTGTGCTTGGACGAGTCGATCACCACGCTGGCGCCGGACACCCTGGCGGCCGCCTCGTAGATCGCGGCGTAGTACCCGGCGTACTCCTCGATCAGCGCCACGTGCTCCTCGGGGAGCCGGTTGGCCGCGAGCCGGGGATGTACCGGGTGCGCTCGACGGCGCCCTGCAGGGCCAGCACCCGGTAGACGTCGACCTGGTGCCAGCCGCCGAACGCCAACTCGCCGACCGTGTCCCAGAAGTCGCACGCCGAGAACCGCGCGCCGCAGCCGCAGCGCTCGTCGTCGCGGACGTCCCGCTGCCAGAGGTGGACGACCTCGCCCAGCGCGCAGCATCCGGGTAGCTCGCCGAGCAGCCGTTCGACCAGCGTGGTCCCGCTTCGTCCGAGACCGCCCAGAAAAAGCACGCTTGACACTTTCCCCACCTTCGCTCGTTCTGTCCTAATAACGAACGATCAAGTCATAGGGCGGCTATGTCGGAGCGAATAGTGCTGGATGGGATCGCCGTCGACGCCGTCACCGAGGAGCAGGTGGTCGCGGCGGTTCGGTCGGCGCTGGACCGCGGCGAGGGCGGCCGCATCGTCACCCCGAACGTCGACATCCTGCGCCAGGCCCGCGTGGACCCCGAGGTGCGGGCGTACCTCGACGACGCCACCCTGGTCGTCGCCGACGGCACGCCGCTGGTGTGGGCCAGCCGCCTCGCCGGCACGCCGCTGCCCGCCCGGGTCACCGGCTCCGACCTCATCTGGTCGCTGTCGGCCGGCCTGGGCCAGGACGGCAGGTCGGTGTACCTGCTCGGCGGCGAGCCCGCCGACCCGGGCTGGGTGGACGGCGCGGGCCGGGCCGCCGGGCGGTTGGCCGCCGCCAGCCCCGGCCTGCACGTCGCCGGCTGGCGCAGCCCCGAGTACGGCTTCGAGCAGGACGAGTACGCGCTGTACTCGGTGTGCCGCGAGGTGATCGAGGCCAAGCCCGACCTCGTGTACGTCGGGGTCGGCTTCCCCAAGCAGGAGTGGCTCGTCTCGGTGCTGCGCGCCGAACTGCCGTTCAGTTGGTTCCTCGGCTGCGGGGCGGCGATCAACTTCGTGGCCGGCGACCAGGAGCGGGCGCCGGAGTGGATGCAGCGCTCCGGGCTGGAGTGGGCACACCGCCTCAGCCACGAACCGCGCCGCCTCGCCGGCCGCTACCTGCGCCACGACGCCCCGTACGCCCTCCGCCTCCTCGCCCTCAACGCCGTCCGCGGACGTTGAACCACGGGTCCCGGGCCAGCTCCACGAAGGCGGCTAGCGCCGGCGGGTCGTCCGCCAGCCGGAACTGCTGCTTCGGCCCGTTCCCGTCCGGGTTGGACTCGAAGTAGGAAACCGCCCGGATCTGCGGGTTGGCCTTGAAGAGCCGGGCCGCGTCGCGCAGCCACTGCGCGCGCGGCGCCGAGCCCCACTCCCGGGCCACCCCGAACTCTCCGACCACGATCGGCTTGGGTCGCCCGGCCGCCCACCGCAGGAATGGCGCCATCAGCTCCCCGATCGGCCGGAAGTCGCTGCCGGCGTACACGTCCACGCAGGTCCAGTCGACCGCGTCGTCGCCGGGGTAGAACGACGGCGCGTCCCCGCGTGCGAAGCCCTCCGCGGTCGGGCACCAGACCCAGGCCGCGTTGCGCACCCGCTCCTGCGCGAAGACGCGCCGGACGTACCGCCAGGCCGCGATGAAATCCTCCGCCGACCACATCGTCGCGCGCAGGTTGGGCCGGTCCATCTCCCACCGGAAGCGCAGCAGGATCGGTGCGCCGATCGCCCGTACCCGCCGGGCCTGCGCCCGGATGAGCTCGTCGTGCCGCCCCGAGGTGATCGATCGGGTGTCGCCCGAGGCCCAGCTCAGCATGATGGTCAGGCCCTGCCGTACGAATTCCCGGTCCGACTCGGTGCCGAAGTCCTCGTCGAACCGCCGGTACGTGTTGACGATGTCCAGCCGCCGCCCCAGGCTCACCTGCCACCCGTCGATCGCGGCCAGCCGCCCCGGCTGCCCGTAGCTCTCCGGCCTCACCCACGCCCCCAGCAGCGCCCCGCGCTTCGGCACCTGCACCGGCCCGGCTGGGAGGGGCCCAGCGTGGGTCGCCACCGGCCCGGAGGGGCGCCAGGGGGCCCTTCCGGGGCCGCTGTCGACCCACACCCCACCAGCGCGATGACCGCGACGGCCACGCAGAGTCGATCAGGGAGTTTGTTGCGCGGCGCGCCGACGACACGCCGAACAAAGTCCCTGATCAACGCGGCGTCCGGAGGCCGACCAGCGCCAGCGTCCGCCGGAGGCGGTAGGCGCCGAAGGCGTAGGCCGCCGCGCAGAGCACGGCCGCGGCCACCGGGCCGGCCGCCGGCACAAGAAGCTGCGGGAGTACGCCGAAGCACGTGAACGCCAGCGCGGCGGCGGCCACGGTGCCCGGTCCGAAGGGGTGCAGTCCGACGGCCCGGCCCACCTGGATGAGCGGCACGATGTTGTTGAGCAGCACGGCGACGGCCAGGCCGATGGCCGCCCCGAGCGCGCCGTAGCGGGGGATGAGCGCCAGGTCCACGAGCACCATGGCCGCGAGCGCGGCGAGGACGTTGGCGAGGTTCCAGCGGGTGCGGCCGGCCATCGACAGCACCACGTCGACCATGCCGCACCCGGTGGCCACCAGCATCGCGCTGGCCAGCACGACGACGATCGGGCCGGCGTGGCGGTAGTGGTCGCCGAAGAGCCCGAGGTACAGCGGCGCGTACGTGTTGACCGTCAGGTGGAGCGGCCAGGTGAGCAGCACCAGCCAGCCGGTCGCGGTCTGGTAGAGGGCGTTGGCGGTACGCCGGTCCCCGGTGGCCAGCGCCTCGGCCAGCCGGGGCTGGACGCTCTGCGTGATGCCCTGGTTGGCGAACTGCCCGAGCACCACGAACCGGCTCGCCACCGCGTACGTGGCGGCCGCCGCGAGCCCGCCGAGGCCGGCCACGAGCAGCACGTCGACCCGCTGGAGGGCGAGCTGGGCGACGCTGGCGACGGCGCGCGGCCCGGTGAACCGCCAGAACCCCGCCCGCAGCGCCAGGTACGTCTTCTGCCCGGGCCGGCGGGCCGCCAGCGGGACCGGCCCCGACTCGTACGCCTGGCGCAGCGCGTACGCGGCGAGCAGGGCGACCGGGAGGTACGGCGCCGCCCAGGCCACCGCGTACGCCATCGGGGACCGCACCCCGCCGATGGCCAGTGCCGCGACCGCGGTGAGCTGCATCGCCGGCCGGAGGATCCGGTCGAGGCGCACGGTCGGTCCGATCAGCCGGTAGCCGCGGGTGGCGGCGAGCGCGGCGTCGGAGAAGGCGGCCAGCGGCAGGAAGAGCCCGAGCGTGTCCAGCGGTGCCGGCGCGGCGAACCACAGCACGACGGCGAGCGCGGTGGCCGCGACGGCGACCGGGGTCAGCCCGATCCGCAGGCAGGCGCCCAGCAGGTGGGTCCGCTTCTGCGCCCGCAACCGTGCCAGCCAGTACACCAGTCCCGTCTGCGTGCCCAGCTTGACGACCCCGCCGGCCAGCACAAAAGCTCCGGTAGCCACAAACACCGCCCCGCCCCGGCCGGCGGCAACCCACGCGCGACCACCCAGGCGACCCCCACGCCCGCCGCCCCAGCGATACCCGCCCCAAGAACCCCCAGCACCGAAGTCTTCCGATGATCAGGGAGTACGTCGTGCGTTTCGCGGTGCGTCGAGGGAGCTATTCCCTGATCAACGCTCATGACCGGCCCCACCCAGGGTGACCACCCAGCCAGGTCGCTAGGGCGGCGTCCCAGTCGGCGTAGTGCGCGCGCAGGTCACGGCGCACGGCCTCGTCCATCGCGCCGGGGCGGGGCCGGGCGTTGTGGCGGGCGAAGACCGGGGGTCGAACGGGGGAGGTCGAGGAAGTCGAGGACCTCGGCGTAGACGCTGGACGGGTCGGTGAAGAAGCGCTCGCTCTCCACCACCAGGATCCGCTCCCGGCCGACCCGCTGGGCCATCTCGGCGAGGTACCGGGCGTACTCGCCGCGCGCCCGGTAGGCGTGGTGCTGGTGGGCGAAGCTGTAGTACGTCGGATCGGCGAGGAGTCGCTCCTCCTGCCCGCGGAGCCGGTCCGGCTCCAGCGCGAGGACCTTGGCGAACGACGGCTCCGACTCGAAGCCGCGCGCCAGCTCGTGGGCGTGGTGGGAGTACGCCCGCTCGACCGGGTCGCGGACCAGCACCACCAGCCGTACGGTGGGCAGGTCGCGGGCGATCCGGGCCACCGCGTGCGGGTGGTACATATAGTACGGGCTGGACTCGAACGTCTGCGCCGGTACGCCGTACCGCTGCTCGACCTTCATGGCGGTGCGCTGCAGCGGGAAGTGGCCGCGATACCACGCCATTCCCCGGTGGTACGACGTGTCGAAGTAGTGCACGCCCTTGTGCAGTACGGCCTTGAGCACCACCGGGTGCGCGGAGAGCGCCCGGTAGAGCGAGGTCGTGCCGCACCGCTGGCCGCCGCAGATCAGAAACGACGGCAGCATGCGGGCGGGCGCGGTGATCCGGCCGTACGAGCGGGATCCGAAGTGGACGATCCGCTTGACCGGGGCGGGAACCCGCTCTCTCATAGCGCCTCCACGCGGCGGACGAGGACCGGCAGGAGCCAGGTGCCGAGCACGCCCAGCCGGGCGCCGGCCTCGGCCTGCCGGTCGGCGAGGTAGCGGGCGGCGAGGTCGACCAGGTACAGCAGCGCGGTCAGGCGGGCCGCGTCCCCGGTCACCTCGAACGGCTCCAGCAGCGCCGGTGCCACGCCGAGCGTCGCCTCCACGGCCGCCTCGGCGTCCGATGTGGACTGGATGCGGCGCTGTAGCTCGTAGTGCACCGCGTCGAAGCCCAGCGGCACCCCGGTGGTGAACCGCTCCCAGTCCCACACCAGCAGGGTGTCGGCGAGCGAGGCCATGTTCCACGGGGCCCAGTCGCCGTGCCAGGCGCCGTACCGCAGGTCCACGTCGCTGGTGCGGTCCACCAGCGCCCGGGCGGCCGAGCCGAGCGCGGCGCCCTCCGGGCGGTCGGACACGGCGGCGAGGCGCTCGCGCAGCTCCGCCCAGTACGGGCTGGTGGCGAACCAGCTGCGGGAGATGCCGCAACTGCGGGCCACCTCGCGCATGGCGGCGCCGAGGCGGTCCGGGGCCAGCGGCGCCCGGGGCCGCCACACCGGCAGCGGCGACTGCACGAGCACCTGGTGCCCGCGCCACTCGCCGGAGTGCAGCACCCGGGGCACGGTCAGGCCGCGCAGGCCCACGTGGGACAGGGCGCTGAGCGCGGTGGTCTCGGCCCGGACCAGGCGGCGGGTCAGCGGGCCGGTGCCCATCTTGGCGAAGCCCAGCGTCTGCCCGTCCGGGGCGATCAGCTGTAGGACCGGCTTGCGGTTGGCCCGAGCCGGTCCGATGTGGACGCTGATGGAGAGGTCGGTGTCCAGCGCCGTACGCAGATAGCCGTCGATCGTCTCGCGGATCGGCCCGCGGACGCGTACCCGGTGGCGCAGGAGCACCGCCGAGGCGCCCGGCGTGCGGAGCGCGGCGACCACCGCGTCCCGCTTGAGGCGCGCGATCCGGGACTGCGGCTCGGCGTACCGGCGGACGGCGGCTGCGGCGATCCGGCGCGACCGGGTCGGCACGAGCAGGCGTGGCCGGCGCGCGTCGGGCACCACGACGTACTCGGTGACGAGCGGCGCGCGGCCGTTGGCGGCGGTCGTGCACGGCTCCGGATAGAGCAGCCGCAGCACGTCCTGCAGGTACTGGGCGCGCAGCGCCGCGTCGCCCGCGGTCAGCCGCGCGGGCGCGGTTCTAACGGGCAAGGGAACTCCTCCAGAGCAGCGCGTACGCGAGGAACATGAATGCGAGGGGCGTGACCAGCGCGTTGTACCAGAGCATCGCCGCGAAGCCGCCGAAGATCGCGCAGCCGCCGGCGATGCCGATCGGGCCGCGGTCGCGCCGGAAACGCCACAGCCCGTAGCCGAAGAAACCGAGGTACGCGCCGGCGCCGACCAGGCCGTGCGCGAAGATGAGCTGCCAGAACTGGCCGTTCCCGCCGACGGTGAAGTTGCCGCAGCGCTCGCACGCGGCGCTCTCGCCGACGGTGATGGAGTTGCGCCCGCCCATCGTCGTCCGGGTCGAGCCGAACCCGATGACCGGCGACTCGGCCATCCCGCTGACCGCGCGCTCCATCAGAAACGAGCGCACCCCGTTGGAGTGGCCGTCGTCGAGGCGGGCGCTGACGACGGTGCCGAGCGGGGTCAGCACGACCGCGGCGGCGAGGCCGGCGGCCGCCAGGCCCAGCCCGCCGATCGCCCAGGCCCGGCCGGCGAGGGCCAGCCGTACGGCCACGTAGGCGGCCGCGACGCCGAGGCCGATCCACAGGCCGCGGTTGAGGGAGTACACGACGGGGACGATGGACACCGCGAGGCACACCAGCGCGAAAGCCTTGGCCCGGTGGCTCTTCGCGAACCCCCAGGCCCACGCGACGAACCACACCACCAGCAGGCAGAAGTTGTTGCCCCAGGTGTTGGTGTAGCCCCACGGGGCGGCCGGGCGTGGGTGGGCGTCCCGGACCACGTCCATGATCTGCGCCGCGTACGGGTGCACCAGCGACTGCACGAAGCCCTTGTTACGGACGCGCGGCGGCAGCAGCAGCTCCACCGGGGACGTGAACTCGAAGTGGCCGGTGACCACGCCGAGCAGCCCGCCGGCCACGGTCACCACGAAGAGCCAGGCGAGCAGCCGTACCAGCCGGCGGCGGGACAGCTCGGCCTCGGTGAGGTTGCCGGCGTAGACCAGCAGCACGGTCAGCGCGACGTACTGGACGAGGCGGTAGCCCACCCCCAGCAGCCGGCCGCTGGCGTGCCCGTCGACCGCGCCGACCGGTTCGGCGTCCAGCGCCGCGACGCCGATGAGGAGCACGACCAGAAACAGCGCCCACAGCGCGAAGCCGGGCGGTAGGCGTACCGGCCGGCCGCTCAAGTGGGCGCGCAGCAGGGCGGCGGCCATCGGCACCGCGGCGATCGGGAAGATGAGCACGCCCAGCCCGAGCATCCACCACAGTGGATAGAGGAGCAGCACGCCGGCGAGCGGCCAGGCCGGCAGCCCCCGCACAGCAGGCGGGCGCGGTGGGGCGGGCGCGATCGTCATCGTCGCGGGCGCGCGGTCTTGGGCACGCGGATCACGGCGGTGGAGGAGTTCAGGTCCACCTCGGCCAGGCCGGCGGAGCTGAGGTCGGCCGGCTCAGGGCCGGCCGGCAGCGCCGGGATGAGCGCGGTGTCGGCCAGCGCCGCCGGCTCCGGCTCGGCCGCCGGGGCAGCAGCCGGGGTACGACGACCGCGCCCAGCAGCGGCGTGCCGACCCGGCGCAGCTGCTCGGCGGCGTCGGTCACCTCGGGACGGCGGGTGCGGCGCAGCTCGACCGCGATGATCGCCGCGTCGGCGAGGCTCGCCAGGCTCTGCGCGTCGGCACTGCTGGAGGTGGACGGCGCCTCGATCACGACGTACCCGGGTCGGGCACAAAGCAGGTCCAGCGCGTCGCGCAAGCCTTGCGACTGCATGAGCCCGGCGGCGCTGGCGGTCCCGCCGGCCGTCACGACGCGCAGCGACGGGATCCGCGGCGCTGGCTGGACGGCGGCCGCGAGCCCGACCCGGCCGGCGAGCACGTCGGACAGGCCCGGCGTGGCCGCGACGCCGAAGATCGGGGCGAGCGGCGCCGGCACGTGCGCGCCGACGAGGATCACGTCGCTGCCGGTACGCGCGAGCGCGGCGGCCAGGTTCGCGGCGACGAGCGTGGACGCGACGCCGCGGCTGGCCCCGGCCACCACGACGATCTTGTCGTCCGGCCCGAGGCTGGCCACCACCTCGTTGCGCAGCCGGTTGAACGTCCGGCCGCCGTCCTCGTACGGGTGCAGCACGTCGTCGAAGCGCGGCTGCTCGCGGTCGGTCAGCTCGGCGAGCACCGGTACGCGGCCGCGCCGGGCGACGTCCGCGGCGGTCCGTACGCGCCGGTCCAGCCGCTCCCGGAGCAGGCCCGCGGCCAGCCCGAGGAGCACGCCCAGCATCGCCCCGGTCGCGAGGTTGAGCACCCGGTCCGGCTTCGTCGGCGCCTCGGGCAGCCGGGCGTCGCTGATGATCTTTCCGCCGGTGACCGTGGCCGTGGTGAGGTCGTTCAGCTTGCCGCTGAGGTTGTTGAGCTGGTTCTGCGCGGTGGAGCGCTGGCTCTCCAGGTTGGGGCGCTGCGGGCTGCCGTCGGCGAGTCCGGCCAGCCGGCCGTTGACCCGGGACAGCGTGTCGCCGAGCTGCTTGACCTTGGTGTTGAGCGCGGCGATCTGGGCGTTCAGGTCGGCCTTCGCGCTCTCCTCCCGGTTGCGCAGGTACGCCTCGGCGAACGCGTGCGAGCCCGCCTGCGCGACGGCCGGGTCACTCGCGCCGTACGTCACGACCAGCACCGCGGTGTTGGCCGGCACCTCCGCGGTGACGTTGCGGGCCAGCTCGTCCGGGGCGACGCCGGTGCGCAGCAGTTCGGCGGCGCCGGCCGCGACCGCGGTGGAGCGCACGAGCTGCGCCTCGGTGTCCAGGTTGATGTCGCCCTTGGTCCGCCCGCCGACCACGTTCGTGTCCTGCCCGGCCGGCTGCACGAGGACCGAGGTCGACGACTCGTAGAGCTTGGGCTGGACGGCGGTGACGAGGAGCGCGGCGCCGGCGCCCGCGACGGTGCAGAGGAGGACGACCCACCAGTGCCGGCGCAGCATGCCGAAGTAGTCGGATATGTCGGTCGAGGCGTCCATGGGTTGGGGCGGACCTTTCAGCGGGGGGTCTCGGTCTTGCTAACGGGCCGGTCCGGCCTGGGGTAACTCCCGTGATAAAGGGTGTAAATCCGGCGTAAGCCATATAGTGTAACTCCGGCACCAAAGGCCACAGCGGCTCGGGGGAGGTCTCCCATGTCCAGAGCGCGTGTCTTCGGCGCGACCGGAATCGCGGTCGGCGTTACGGCCTTCGCCGTGCTGATCGGTTATCTCGGCGGCTCACTCGGCACCGCACCGGATCAACGGATCGCGGCCGCCGAGGACACGTACGCGAACACCGCCGACCCGCACCGCACCGGCGGCGACCGCACCGAGCTGGTCGCCGGTGGCATGGGCGGCGGCGCTGCGATCACGTACCTGAAGTTCACGGTGAGCGGGCTGCGCGGCGGCAAACCGCCGGCGCGGGCCGAGGTGCGGCTCAGCCGCCTCGGCGGCGCGCTGCCCGCGCGCATCGAGCTCACCCACGTGCCCGCGACCGGCTGGCGGGAAGCCAGTCTCAACGCGCGGTCCGCGCCGCGCCTCGGCACCGTCGTCGCGAGCGCGCATCCGCGGGAGTACGACGAGAGCGTGCTGTTCGACGTCAGCCGGGTGATCCGGCACGAGGGCACCTACTCGTTCGCGGTGACCACGCCGGCCGGCGACGGATACGCCACGTTCTGGGCGAAGGACGGGGTGCCGCCGATCGACGGGCTCTTCAAGCCGACGCTCTGGCTGTCGTGGATGGGACGGCTGCTTCCGTCCGAGAGCCCTGCTGAGTCGGAGTCACCGTCACCGTCTGTGTCTGTGTCTCCGTCGGAATCGCCGTCTCCCGCTGACTCGCCATCGCCATCGCCATCCTTGTCCCCGTCGGAGTCGCCTTCGCCTTCTCCGTCCGACCCGCCTTCGCCTTCTCCGTCTGAATCTCCCTCTGAGTCGCCATCCGAGTCGCCATCTGAGTCGCCGACGCCCACGCCCAGCCCGTCTGACGACCCGGATCCCGAGTGCGTCACCGGCGAGCGGCTCGTCCCCACCTGCGGGGTGCTGTGGGGCGTGGCGCCCGGCGCGCACACCGACACCCCGCGGGACCAGGCGCTGGTGGACTTCGAGGAGAAGACCGGCCGGACGCAGTCGGTCTACCACGCGTACCACCGCGGCACCGAGATCTTCCCGACCGCGAAGGAGCTGGAGATCGCCCGCGAGCGGGTCCTCTTCCTCAACTGGAAGCCGCGCGGCGCCACCTGGGCCGAGATCGCCCGGGGCGACCCGGCGACCGAGGCGTACCTGGACCGGCTGGCCGCCCACATGAAGAGCACGGTCACCGCGCCGTTCTTCTTCGCCGTACACCATGAGCCGGAGAACGACGTCGACCCGCGCCCCGGTTCCGGCTACACAGCGGAGGACTACGCGGCGATGGTCCGGCACGCGGTGACCGGGCTGCGGGAGCGGGGCGTCACCACGATCGTGTCGGTCATGGTCTACATGGCGTACGTGCCGCTCAACACCCAGCCGTGGTTCGAGCGCCTGTACCCGGGCGACGACGTCATCGACTGGGTGGGCTGGGACGCGTACGCCTACAGCGAGCCCGGCGGGTACGGCCACGGCGACTTCGCCGAGATGATGAACCGCCAGTCGAGCAACAAGCCGACGTGGCCCGGGTTCTACAACTGGGCCGCCGAGCGGCACCCGGACAAGCCGCTGATGGTGGGCGAGTGGGGCGTCTGGCACGCGCCCGCCAACCCCGGCCACATGGCGTACTTCTACGGCTCGGTGGGCAAGCAGATGCAGCTCTTCCCGCGGGTCAAGGCGATGGTCTACTTCGACACGCCGCACGACCAGAAGGGCCGCGACTCGCGGGTGGACCGTACGCCGGACGGGCTGACCGCGTACCGGGAGCTAGGGCTGGACCGGACCTTCCAGGTGCGGATCACGCCGGCTGGAGGCGTGGCTCCACCCAGCCCGTCTCCGTGAGGTGGTGCATGACCGCATGCACCGCCTCGTCGATCGGCAGCTCGCTGGCGTCGATCACGAGGTCGGCGTTGGTCGGCTCCTCGTACGGGTCGTCCACCCCGGTCATCCCGGTGAGCTGACCGGCGCGGGCCTTGGCGTACAGGCCCTTGCGGTCGCGCTGCTCGCACACGGCGAGCGGCGTCGAGACGTACACCAGGATGAAGCCGGCGCCGGCGGCCTGCGCCATCGCGCGGGCGGTGGTGCGGGCCTTCTCGTACGGCGCGATGGGGCAGCAGAGCACCATCCCGCGGTGGCGGGCCACCTCGGCGGCCACCCAGCCGATCCGGCGCACGTTGGTGTCCCGGTCTTCCTTGCTGAAGCCGAGCCCCTTGGACAGTTCCCGGCGCACCACGTCGCCGTCGAGCAGGGTGACCGTGCGGTCGCCGCTCTCCCGCAGCGAGTCGGCCACGCCGCGGGCGATCGTCGACTTGCCCGAGCCGGACAGCCCGGTGAAGAACACGACGAGCCCGCGGTGGCGGCGCGGCGGGCGGGCCCGGGCCAGCTCCTTGGCGACCGCGGGCGGGGTGTGCCACTCGGGTAGCGGGAAGCCCCGGTCGAGCAGGTCGTCGATCTCTTGCGGGCTGAGCGCCAGCCGCCGGTTGCGCGGCGGGATGTCGTCGCGCCAGCGCCACTGGCCGTCCCGGTTGTCGTACGCCAACTCGCGGGGGACCAGCACGCGCGGCCCGCCGCCGGAGAGCATCTCGCCGGTGGAGAGTAGGTGGGTCACGCCGTACGCCGCGGCGACCTTGGCCCGCAGCAGCGCGTCGCGGATCTCGTCGCCACGCCGGATCAGCGGCACCGCGACCAGGGTGGCCGGGGCATCCGGTCGCGGGCGGCGAAGACGGCCCGTACCAGTACCTCCGGCGGCAGCCCGTCGGGGCCCGATTCGGCGACCGGGATGAGGATGAGCAGGTGCGCGGCCAGCGTGCGGGCGGCGTGCGCGATCTGCGCGAGCTGCGGGCGGTGCAGCGGCCGGTCGGCGACCACGCCGAGCACCCGGCCGGGCGGCAGCAGCGATCTGACCTCGTCGGGCGTGCGCCGCAACCGCTGGAACGGGCCGTGCCCGCCGTCGCCCAGCCGGCGCACGGCGCCGCCCACGCCGTACCGCCCCTCGCGGGTCGGCCAGGTGTCGGTCACGTCGACGGCGGCGACGGGCGCGCCTTCGGCGTCGGTGAGCACGAGCGCCCGGTGCAGCGGGTTGTCCAGCTCCAGGCCGCCGACCAGCTCACCGGGGATCTCCAGGGTCACCGGCACCGGCCACGGCGTGCCGTCGTCCAGGCGTCCGCGGCGGGTCAGGGCCGTGAGGTCGGCGCGGCCGAGAAAGCCCGTCAGCGGCGTGTACGCCCCGGACAGGAGCAGCTCGAGGTCAGCCAGCTCGTACGCGCGCGGCGTGTACGCCGGCGCGTCGCGCAGCACCTCGTCGGGCAGCACCCACCCGTTGCTCATCCCACCCCCAACAGCGAACTGGCTCACAGTTTCGCAGCCGCCCGCTTATCGGTCGAGAGTGCCACGGCTCTGCGGTGTCGGCTACCGGATCGCAGCGAAGATACCGGTTCGTGGCCACCGGCTGTGTCCCATCGACGAGCCTGCGGCCGGATCAATCCGCGAATGCGACCAAACTAACACTCAAGCACCGACCAAACTAACACGAGGGGTGCGACCAAATTAACACGTGGGTAGCGACCAAATTAACACGTGGGTAGCGACCAAACGAACATGCACGTGGCAGGATGGGTGCCATGGCAGGGTTGTCCTCGCCCATTGGCCGGCTCCTTGCGCGCCACGCGAGCACCGTCATCGAGGAGGCGCTCGGTGACACGCGCGTGGTGCTCGTCAACGGCGCGCGGCAGTGCGGAAAGAGCACGTTGGTGGCCCAGGTGGGCGCCGCGCGTGGTGCGCAGTGGCGCAGCCTGGACCGGGCCGCTACCCGGCAAGCGGCGGCGTTCGATCCGACCGAGTTCGTCGCCGCTGACGGCGTCATGGTGATCGACGAGGTTCAACGAGTCCCCGAGCTGCTGCTTGCCATCAAGGAGAGCGTGGACACGGACTCCCGGCCGGGTCGGTTCCTCCTGACGGGTTCCGCTCGCGTTCTCGGCCTGCGGGCACTGCCCGACGCCCTACCGGGACGGATGGAAACGATCGAGCTGTGGCCGCTTTCCCAGGGGGAGATCGACGACCGGCCGGACGGCTTCGTCGACGCGATCTTCCGGCTCGGGCCGGACCTGCGCCACGCGTCGCAGGAGAGCCGGTCCGGCTACGTCGATCGGATCGTCCGGGGCGGCTTTCCAGAGGCGGTCGCGCGCACCGGCGCGAGGCGGGAACGCTTCTTCGACTCCTATGTGGCCGACCTCATCAATCGTGACGTCATCCAGCTCTCGGAGATCGCGCGCGGTCCGGAGATGCGGGCGCTGACCCGCCTGGTCGCCGCGCGCTCGGGACAACTCCTGGTCCCCGGCACCTTGGCGAACGAGCTGGGCCTCTCGCAGCCGACCGTCCAGCGTTACCTCGGTTTGCTGGAGGAGGTCTTCCTCATCAAGCGAATCCCGGCCTGGTCACGAAACCTGAGCAGCCGCGCGACCGGCGCCGCGAAGGTGGCGATGGTCGACTCCGGGATCGCCGCGAACCTGCTCGGTCAGGACGCGGGCAGCCTTCGCCAACCGACCGGCCCACTGGGACCGCTGCTCGAAGGCTTCGTCGCGATGGAGATAGCGCGCCAGCTCACCTGGTCACGCGAGCGCGCCGAGTTGTATCACTACCGCACGAAGGACAAGGTCGAGGTCGATCTGGTCCTGGAGAACCGGCGCGGTCAGGTGGTGGCCATCGACGTGAAGGCCGCCGCCACCGTGCGCGCGGAGGACTTCCGCGGGCTCGGGCATCTGGCGGAGCGCCTCGGCGACGACCTGATCGCGGGCTTGGTGCTCTACACCGGCCAGCAGACGCTGCCGTTCGGCCCGCGCTTCCGCGCCATTCCGGTAAGCGCGCTCTGGGAGCTCCCCCCTCCGTGATCACGAGGGTGACAGGGTGGCGGCGCCGAAGGAGACGGAGAAGCGCTTGCACCAGATCGCGACGCTGCCGAGCCGTTCCAGATCGGTGCCGGCTGGGATGGCGTACGCCTGGTCGCCCTTGTTGCCCTTGAGTCGGCCCAGTTCGAGCCACTCGCCGTCGTCGAAGACGCGCCAGCCGGCGGTGCCCTTCTTGACCGGCTGGTCGGAGAGCCAGACGCGCAGGTCCGGGCCGTTGGAGGTGTCCAGGTCGACCAGTTCCAGCCGGTGCGAGCCGTCGGCGTTCCGGATCACCCGGGCGAGGCCGCTGGTGTCGTGCTCGTGGGTGATGAAGGCGCCCTGCCGTACCACTCGCGGCCCGTCCGGGGCCGGCGAGGTCGCGGCGACCACCAGGGTCTCGTTCACCTCCTTGTCGGTCACGAGCTTCCACGGCTGGAACCAGTACAGGCCGAACACTCCGCCGGCGGCCAGCACGGCCGCGGCGACGATCCAGGTCAGCGGGCGTCTCAACACGGTTCCAGTAGACCGCCTGCGGCCGGCGGAAACCCTTAGGAAACGGTGACGGCTACGGTCAGTATAGTGACCGTATGACGCAGCAAGATGACCGCTGGCTCGCCGGCGCGTACGTCGACCCCGAGGTGTATACCCTCCGGCCGGACTACCGGGCGCTCCTCATCCTCGCCGACGACCTCGTGCCCGGCCCGAGTGACGACGCGAGCGAAAAGCTGCTGCGCTCCGCGGAGGAGCGGGCCGTGCCGGACCACCCGCACGTCGAGGCGTGGCGGGACGCGTTCCGGGCGTTCGGCGCCAAGCCGCAGCGCACCCGCCCGAGCGTCGACGCCCTGCTGCGCCGCGTCCCGCAGGGGCTGCCGCGGGTGGACCGGCTCACCGACGCGTACAACGCGATCTCCGTCGAGCATGCCATCCCGATCGGCGGGGAGGACGTCGACCGCTACCACGGGCCGCTACGACTGGTACGCGCCAACGGAAGCGAGCCGTTCGACACCATTGTGGACGGCCAGCCGGCGGTCGAGCACCCGGCCGCGGGCGAGATGGTCTGGCGAGATGACGACGGGGTCACCTGCCGGCGCTGGAATTGGCGGCAGTGCCTACGTACCCGGATCGGAAGCACCACGACGCGGGCCGTCTTCGTGCTCGACGCCCTCGCACCGATGACCGACGCGGCCTTGGCCGCGGCCGGCGACGCGCTCGCCGAGGCGCTGCGGGCCACCAGCCCCGGCGTCCGCCTGACCCCGAGGACCCTAGGGGCCGGGCCAGGGTAACGCCGGATGCCCCAGGCAGCGGCTTGTTTCTACGCTGAGCGGCGTGACCCTCATAGCGACCGAGTCGCTCACCAAGACATACGGCGGCCGGGTTACCGCCCTCGCTGACCTCACGGTCAGCGTCGAACCCGGCATCGTCGGGCTGGTCGGGGCGAACGGCGCGGGCAAGTCCACATTGATCAAGATCCTGCTGGGCCTGCTCGCTCCGACCAGTGGCCGGGCACGCGTGCTCGGCCTGGACCCCACCGCCGACGCGGCCGCCGTGCGCGCCCGGGTCGGCTACATGCCCGAGCACGACTGCCTCTCGCCGGACCTGTCCGCCGCCGAGTTCGTCACCCACCTGGGGCGGATGAGCGGGCTTCCGCGTACGGCGGCGCGCGAGCGGGCCTCCGAGGCGCTGCGCCACGTCGGGCTGTACGAGGAGCGGTACCGCCAGATCGGCGGCTACTCCACCGGCATGAAGCAGCGGGTGAAGCTCGCCCAGGCGCTCGTGCACGACCCCGACCTGCTGCTGCTCGACGAGCCGACGAACGGGCTGGACCCGGCCGGCCGCGACGCGATGCTGGCGCTGATCCACCGGATCGGCACCGAGTTCGGCATCTCGGTCGTGGTCTGCTCGCACCTGCTCGGCGAGGTCGAGCGGATCTGCGACTCGCTGGTCGCCATCGACGCGGGCCGGCTGCTGCGCTCGGACCACATCTCCGCGATGACCACCGTGACCGACGTGCTGGTCGTCGAGGTGAGCGAGGGGACCGAGGAGCTGGCCGTCCGGCTCGACCTGCTCGGGCTGCCGGTGCGCCGGGACGGCCGGGTGCTGCTCGTACCCCTGGAAGACGATGCGACGTACGACCGCATCCTGACCGCGGTGGCCGAGCTGGACCTGCCGCTGCACCGCCTCGACCAGCGGCGCCACCGCGTCGCGGAGCTTTTCGCGACCCGGGAGGTGACCCATGTCTGACGTGGCGAGTGTCATCCACGACATCGGCTACCAGCGGTACGAGGGCCCGCGGCTCGGCCGGCGGTACGTGTTCGGCTCGCTGTACGTGCACGGGCTGCGCACCGCGTTCGGGCTGGGGCGCAGCGCCAAGGCGAAGATCTTCCCGTGGTTCGTGCTGGGCGTGGTCTTCCTGACCGGGCTGGTGCTCGCGGCCATCCGCGCGCAGGTCGGCGACGAGGTCGGGGTCACCTACACCGGGTTCGCCGACATGATGGCCTGGCTGGTCGTGTTCTTCGTGGCCGTCGTCGCGCCGGAGCTGGTCTCCCGCGACCTGCGGGCCGGCGTGCTGCCGCTCTACTTCTCCCGGCCGCTGCACCGCAACGACTACGTGTACGCGAAGCTGGCCGCCCTCGCCACCGCGGTGTGGCTGCTGCTGGGCGCGCCGCAACTGCTGATGTTCGCGATCGCCGCGTTCTCCGCGGACAAGGTGGGCGACGTGTGGACCGAGCTCGGCGACCTGCTGCCGGGGCTGGCCTACGCGGTCCTGTGGGCGGCCGTCTTCGCCGGCATCGGGCTGCTGGTCGCGTCGCTGACCGGCAAGCGGGCGTTCGCCGCCGGCGGGATCGTCGCGGTCTTTCTCATGACCACGCCGGTCGTCGGCGTGCTGTCGGTCATGCCGTCGCAGACGGTGAACGACCTGGCCCTGCTCTTCAGCCCGTCCAGCCTGGTGTTCGGCGTCGGGATCTGGCTCTTCGAGTCCGGGGCTGACGGCGACGGCGACAGCATCGGTTCGTTCGGTCCCCTGTACCTGGCGGTGGCCGTCGGCCTCGTCGCCGGCTGCATCGCCCTCCTGCTCGCCCGCTACCGGAAGGTGGCCTCCTCATGAACCCACCCAACGAAGACGCTCCGCTTCGCTCCACGTCTCCGTCGGGGCCCGGGAGCGACGTGACCCTGGACGGGGTCTCCCGCTGGTACGGCAACGTGGTCGCCGTCAACGACGTGACCATGACGCTCGGGCCCGGCGTGACCGGCCTGCTCGGGCCGAACGGCGCCGGCAAGACCACCGTGCTGCACATGATGGCCGGCTTCCTGGCGCCGTCGCGGGGCACGGTCACCGTCGGCGGCGCGCCGACATGGCGCAACCCTTCCGTGTACGAGAAGTTGGGGCTGGTCAGCGAGCGGGAGGCGGTGCACGACTTCCTGACCGCACGGGAGTTCCTGCTGGTGAGCGCCAAGCTGCACAAGCTGCCCGACCCGGCTTCGGCCGCCCAGCGGGCCCTGGAACTGGTCGAGATGACCGACGCCCAGGACCGCCGGATCGGCACCTACTCCAAGGGCATGCGGCAGCGCACCCGGGTGGCCGCCGCGCTGGTGCACGACCCCGAGGTGCTGCTGCTCGACGAGCCGTTCAACGGGATGGACCCGCGGCAGCGGCTGCACATGATGGAGCTGCTGCACCGGCTAGGCGCGGCCGGGCGGACGATCCTCTTCAGCTCGCACATCCTCGAAGAGGTCGAGCAGGTCTCCGGCACCGTCCAGGTGATCGTGGCCGGCCGGCTCGCCGCCTCCGGCGACTACCGGGCCATCCGCCGGCTGATGTCCAACCGGCCGCACGTGTTCGCCGTACAGTCCACGGACGACCGGCGGCTCGCCGTGGCGCTGATCGGGCAGGGCTCGGTCACCGGCGTCGAGATCGACCGGGCCGGCCTGACCGTACGCGCAGGCGACTACGGCAGCTTCACCCGCGCGCTACCCAAGATCGCGCTCGCTGAGGGCATCCGGGTACGCCGGTTGCTGCCCTCGGACGAGTCCCTGGAGAGCGTCTTCTCCTACCTGGTGGAGGCATGACCGTGGTAACCCAGACGATCGCGTGGATCACCACCCGGGGCCTCTTCGGCCGGCGCCGATTCCTGCTGCTCCTGCCGCTGCCGCTGCTCGTCATCGGGCTGGCGGCGCTGAGCCGCGGGTTCGGGGTCGCGCCCGAGCACTGGGGGCAGCCGGTGCTGGTCGGGCTCGGCCTGGCCGTCGTACTGCCGGTGATCGCCCTCATCGTGGGCACCGGGGTGCTCGGCTCGGAGATCGACGACGGCACGGTGGTGCACATCCTCACCAAGCCGCTGCCCCGCTGGCAGATCATCCTGCCGAAGCTGGCGGTGGCGACCGGCGTGACAGCCGCGACCGTCGCCGTCCCGATGTACGTCGCCGGCGTGCTCGCCGACGGCGTACGGCTGGGGCTCGGGCTCGCGGCGGCGTGCGCGGTGGGCGCGCTGGCGTACTCGGCGTTCTTCCTGGCGCTGAGCCTGGTGACCCGGCGACCGGTGCTGCTCGGCCTGGTGTACGTGCTGGTCTGGGAGGGACTGCTGGGCAACTTCGTCTCCGGCACCCGCACCCTGTCCATCCAGCAGTACGTCATCACGCTCGCCGACCGGATCGCACCGACCGGCCTGCTGCACGCCAAGGTCGGCCTGCCGGTGGCCCTGGTGATGACGACCTTGATGGTGGCCGGCTTCACCGTGCTAGCGATAGACCGCCTCCGCTCCTTCTCCGTAGCCGGCGAAACCTCCTAGCCCCTTCCGCCCTCTTTCCCCCTCTTTCCGCCCCTTTCCGCCCTCTTTCCGTCGATCAAGGGCAAACGGTCGTGCTTTGATCTCCAAACCACGACCGTTTGCCCTTGATCGACGGCGTTTTCCTTGATCGCGGAGGGGATCGTGGGCTGGGGGAGCGCGCTGCGGGGCGGCCGGTCTCGGCCGTGACACGGGCGTGAGTAGGGCGCCCCTGTTCCCGCGATGCCGGGTATGGGGGCGCCCTACTCACCCGCGCGCCGCCAACAGGGGCGCCATCAAGGCCGGGTAGTCAAGGGTTCCTGGGTGCTGTCAAGCGGCGCCGGTTGGTCGCTTGCCGGCCAGTGGACTTGGTGGGGCAGGGCGGGATCTTGCGTCCGGACGTGTCCGACATAACCGGGCCCAAGATCCCGGTACGCCCCACCAAGTCGAGCGACCGACGCCAGCCTGCGGTGATCATGAAGTTAGCGTTAGGGAGAGCGCTTGCCCTGACGCTAACCTCATGATCACCGCGGCAATCAGGGAAACGGCGCCACCATCGGCGGCGCATCTTGCGCTGTACCGCCCTACTCACGCCCCGTGCGGCAGGCAGGGGCACCCTCTGGAAGTGAGGGCGAAGGGCACCGCCACAGCCCCCAAGATCTCGGTGATCAGGGAGCTGCTCTCTCGCCCCGCCGCAACACGCCCGAGCCACTCCCTGATCACCGGGGAGAGCCGGGGCGAGGCGGCGGGGCGGGGAGAGGCGGGAGGCGGCGGGGTTAGCCGGTGTTGCGCATGCCGGCGGCTATGCCGTTGACGGTGGTTAGGAGGGCGCGTTCCAGGGCGGTGCCGTCGCTGGGGGCTCGCCTCGCGCCGGGGGCGGTCGCTACCGCGCGGGAGGCGGCACCGGAGTCGCGGTACTGGCGGAGCAGGGCCACCTGGAGGTGGTGCAGGGGCTCCAGGTACGTGTCCCGGACGGCCAGCGTGCGCTCCAGCACCGGCTGGGCGTTGAGCAGGCTCTTCTCGCCGGTGATGGCGAGCACCTCGCGGACCGTGCGGGCGTACTCCTCTTCGATCTTGCCGAAGATCGGTCGCAGTTCCGCGGGCACGAGCGTGTCGACGTACCGCCGGGCGATCGCCAGGTCGGTCTTGAAGAGCATCATCTCCACGTTGGACAGGAACGTCCCGAAGAACAGCCAGTCCGCGTGCATCTCGGCGAGCGCGTCAGACAGGCCCGCCTCCCGGGCGGCGGCGAGCCCGGTGCCGACGCCGTACCAGCCGGGGACGATCTGCCGGGACTGTGTCCAGCCGAAGACCCACGGGATGGCGCGCAGGCCACCCAGCCCGGCGCCGGTGTTGGGGCGCTTGGCCGGGCGGGAGCCGATGTTGAGCGCGCCGAGCAGCTCGGTCGGCGTGGACGCCCAGAAGTAGGCCGGCAGGTCCGGATCCTCGACCAGCTCCCGGTACGCCTGGTAGGCCGCCGCGGAGGTGGTGTCCATGGCCGAGTCCCAGCGGGCCAGCGCATCGGTGGAGGCCCGGGACGTGGTGTGCAGCAGGGTCGCCTGGAGCACCGCGGCCACGGTCAGCTCCAGGTTTTCCCGGGCGAGCGCGGGGATCGTGTACTTGTCCGAGATCACCTCGCCCTGCTCGGTGACCTTGATGGCGCCGTCCAGGGTGTTGTACGGCTGGGCCAGGATCGCCTCGTGCGTCGGCCCGCCGCCGCGCCCGACGGTGCCGCCGCGGCCGTGGAAGAGCCGCAACCGTACGCCGTGGCGGGCGGCCACGTCGCGCAGCGAGCGCTGGGCCCGGTGGATCGACCACTGCGACGTGGTGATGCCGGCTTCCTTGTTGGAGTCGGAGTAGCCGAGCATGACCTCCTGCACGTCGCCGCGGGCGGCCACGATCGCGCGGTATGCCGGCAGGGACAGCATCTCGTCCAGCAGTTCGCCGCCGGCGTCCAGCTCGGCGGGCGTCTCCAGCAACGGCACGAACCCGATCCGGGCCTTGTGGCTGTGCACGTCGATGAGGCCGGCCTCGCGGGCCAGGACCGCCGCGGCCAGCACGTCGTCGACGCCCAGGGTCATCGAGATGATGTACGACTCGATGACCTCCGGGCCGAACCGATGCTGGGCCTCGCGGATCGTGCCGAACACGTCGTACGTCTTGCGCGCCGACTCGGTCAGCGGGGTGTCCAGGGTGGACAGTGGGCGCCGCCCGGTCAGCTCGTCGGAGAGCAGCTTGGTGCGCTCGGGCCGGGAGAGCGTGGCGTAGTCGGGGACCTCGCCGATGCGGGCGTACATCTGCGCCAGCACCGCGTGGTGGGCCTCGGCGTGCTCGCGTACGTCCATTGTGGCCAGGTGCAGGCCGAACGCGGACACGGTGCGGATCGCCGACGCGAGCCGGCCGACTGCGGTGAGCTGGCCGGAGTTGCGGGCCAGCGACGCGCGCATCAGCTCCAGGTCGGCGAGCAGCTCGGCGGCGCCGCGGTAGTCCCGTCCGGGGACGTGCGCGGTGCCCTGGCCGAGCCGGCGCCGGGTGTTTGCCAGCTTGGCCTTGATGCACCGGGCCTTGAGTCGGTAGGGCTCCTCGGCGTTGGTGCGCCGGAACCGCTGCGGCACCTCCGGTAGCGCGTCGAGATCCTTGGCGAGGCTGGCGGCCAGGTCGAGGGAGACCCCGCGCAGCCGGCGGGAGACCGAGATCTCGTTGATCAGCGCGTCGAGGGCCGCCTCGGTGGCCTGGATGCCGTGCTCGTGCTGGATCATCAGCACGTCGCTCGTGACCCGCGGGGTGACGAACGGGTTGCCGTCGCGGTCGCCGCCGATCCAGGTGCCGAACGTCAGCGGGCGCGTCGTCGGCGCCGTCTCCACGCCCAGGGCGCGCAGCGTGTCGGCCAGGTCGTCGAGGACCTGCGGGGCGGCGTCGGCGTACAGGTCGCGCAGGTAGTAGACGGCGTTGCGGGCCTCGTCGGTCGGGTCTGGCCGGTCCAGCCGCAGCTCGTCCGTCTGCCACAGCAGGTCGATCAGCTCGGCGAGCCGGCGCTGGGTCTGCGGGGACTCGCTGGCGCCGTACAGGATGGTGGCGGCCGTCTCGGCGTCGAGCTCGTCGGCGACCGCGCGCAGCTTGGACAGGATGGAGCGCCGGGCCGCCTCGGTGGGATGCGCGGTGAACACCGGCCGCACCGCGAGCCGGCGGGCCGCCGCCGCGATCTCGTCGGCCGGCACGCCTCGTTCCGCGATCAGCTTGGCCGCCTGGTCCAGCCAGCCGCCCTGCTTGGCCCGCTGCCGGCGGAGGTCGCGGGCGCGGTGCACCTGCTCGGTGATGTTGGCGAGGTGGAAGTACGTGGAGAACGCGCGGGCGAGCTTGGTGCCGGTGGTGACGTCCATCGCCGCGAGCCGGCTGGCGGCCGCCTCCGCGTCGGTGCGGACCAGCGCCCGGATCTCCTCGACCAGGTCGAGCAGCGGTGGCCCTTCCTGACGGGCCAGCGTCTTGCCTAGCAGGGTGCCGAGCCGGCGGATGTCGGCGCGTAAGGCGAGATTGGGGTCGTCGTCAGTTGATCCAGGGCCGGGAAGTCCATCGGCCTGATCCGTCACCGTGCGCTCCTTACCTGAGTACGAAGGACGGCGCTGTCCGACACCAAGATGTTACCGAGGCCACGTTGCTAGCAGGTCAAACTGGTGAGTCATGTCTCAAAGGTCGGAAGGCTGAATCGGCGCTGAGACGGGGCGCAGGACGGGGCGGGCGAGCAGAGCGACCACGCCGGCCAGCGCCCAGAGGGCCAGCGCGGTGATCGGCCACGCGGCCGCCTTCCGGTCGAAGTACACGACCGACTTGATCAGGTCGGTGCCCAGTCCCGGCGGGTCCCAGCGGTGCATGCCGCGGAAGAAGGTCGGCAGGAACTCCGGCGGGTAGATGCCGCCCGATCCCGGGTTGCCGAGCACGACCAGCAGCAGGATCACCAGCCCGGTGCCGAAGAGGCTGAGCCAGCTCTGTACCGCCGCCGCGATCATGGCGGAGGCGAAGACGATCAACGCCCCGGCGATCGCGATCCCCGGCCGGTGCGCGGTGAAGACGTCCAGCACCGGGCCGGTGATGATCGCGCCGGTGACCCCCAGGGTCACCGCGAAGACCGCGAGCGTGCCGATCCGCAGCGCGGCCCGGTCCAGGTCCGCCGGCGCCGTACCGGCCGACAGGCCGAGCGCCGTCGAGGCCAGATAGCCGCCGAGCACTAGGCCCACGACCAGATAGAACGGCACGAGCCCGCGGGGGTCGGCATCCGACACGGGTACGGCGTCCGCCACCGTCAACGGCACCTCGGCCGTGGCGGCTGCCGCGGTGGTCGCCTGGATGATCAGGTCGGTCGCCACGGGCGAGGAGGCACTCGCCGTGGTGAGCGTCAGGCCGGTCGCGCCGCCGGCGTCCGTGGACGCGAGCACCGCGTACACCTTGCGCCGGGTGAGCGCCTCGGCGGCGTCCCCGGCGTCGGCGTACTCGATGGCCTTGAGCTGCGGGCGCAGCGCGGCGAGCACCCGGCTCGCGGCGCTGTCGTCGCGGACGACGCCGACCGGCACGTCCCGGGGCGTGGGTTGGTGCAGGCCGCCGACGTACGCCGCGATGAACGCGCCGGCCAGCGCCAGCGTGCCGATGACCAGTAGGCCCGTTTTGCCCCATCTATCCACGTAACACTCATACCACCAGGAGGGATAGGCTGGAGGCCACATACCCCCGTCCGGTCCGGGCGCGGGGCGTTCGTGCGTGCCCGAAGAGGTGTTTCCATGAAGCTCGCTGGGCTGCTGCCAGCCGTTCTCGGTGACCCCGCGCTGGCCCGGGTCCGCGATCGGGCCCGGGGGGCTGGGCCGGAAAGCGACGGCCTCGACCTGACCGCGCCGGCGGCGCTGCGTCCGTTCGTGGTCGCGGCGGTCGCCTCGGAGCAGGGCGCGCAGCGGCCGGTCCTCGCGGTCACCGCGACCAGCCGGGAGGCGGACGACCTGGCCGCCGCGCTGGGGAGCCTGATACCGGCCGACCGGGTGGCGGTCTTCCCGGCGTGGGAGACGCTGCCGCACGAGCGCCTGTCGCCGCGGTCGGACACGGTCGGCCGGCGCCTGGCGGTGCTGCGGCGGCTGGCGCACCCGGAGGGCAGCCCGCTCCGCGTGGTCGTCGCGCCGGTCCGATCGGTGTTGCAGCCGTTGCTCAAGCGCCTCGGCGACCTCGAACCGGTGGAGCTGCGTCCCGGCGCCGAGGCGGCCCTGGAGGACGTGGCCCGGCGGCTCACCGACATGGCGTACGCCCGGGTCGATCTGGTGACCAAGCGCGGCGAGTACGCGGTGCGCGGCGGCATCCTCGACGTCTTCCCGCCGACCGACGAGCACCCGTCGCGGGTGGAGTTCTGGGGCGACGAGGTCGAGGAGATCCGCACCTTCGCGGTGGCCGACCAGCGCACCATCGAAGCCGTCCAGCACCTGTGGGCGCCGCCGTGCCGGGAGCTGCTGCTCACGCCCGAGGTGCGGCAGCGGGCCGCCGAGCTGGCCCTGAAGCATCCCGAGCTGGACGAGATCCTGGAGAAGCTGGCCGAGGGCATCCCGGTCGAGGGGATGGAGTCGCTCGCGCCCGCCCTGCTGGACGGCACCGACAGCATGGAACTGCTGCTGCACACCATGCCGGCCGGCACGCACGTGCTGCTGTCCGACCCGGAGCGCATCCGGACTCGGGCGCACGACCTCGTCCGTACCTCTGATGAGTTTTTGGAGGCGAGCTGGGCCGCGGCCGCAGTCGGGGCCAGGCCCCGATCGACCTCGGCGCCGCCGCCTTCAAGACCTTGGCAGAGGTACGCGGTGCCGCAGCCGACCTGGGGATGCCCTGGTGGTCGGTGTCCCCGTTCGGCCTGACCACCCCGGACGCGCCGGCGGAGACCCAGCCGTGGGAGGACCCGGTGCCCGTGGTGACCGTCTCCCCGGACGAGGGTGAGGCGATCGTGCTGGCCGCCCAGCCGGTGCCGCTCTACCACGGCGAGACCGCGCGGGTGGTCGACGACCTCAAGCGCTGGGCCGGCGACGGCTGGATGGTCGCGCTGGTCTTCGAGGGGCACGGGCCGGCGCAGCGGGCGGTCGAGGTGCTGCACGACGCCGGCCTGGGCGCCGCGCTCGTCGAGTCCATCGACACGCCTCCGGTGCCGGGCGAGCTGGTCGTGTCCTGCGGGGCGCTCAACCACGGCTTCCTGGACGAGGCGTCCCGGCTGGCGGTTATCACCGGCAACGACATCACCGGCGGGCGCGGGGCCACCACCCGGGACATGCGCAAGATGCCCAGCCGCCGGCGCAACACGATCGACCCGCTGGAGCTGCGGGCCGGCGACCTCGTCGTGCACGAGCAGCACGGCATCGGCCGGTACGTCGAGCTGGTGCAGCGCACGGTCAACGGCGCCTCGCGCGAGTACCTGGTGATCGAGTACGCGCCGTCGAAGCGCGGGCAGCCGGGCGACCGCCTCTTCGTGCCGACCGACCAGCTCGACCAGCTCTCCCGGTACGTCGGCGGGGAGAACCCGGCCCTGCACAAGATGGGCGGCTCGGAGTGGCAGAAGGCCAAGGCGCGGGCCCGCAAGGCGGTGAAGGAGATCGCCGCGCAGCTCATCCAGCTCTACGCCGCCCGCAAGGCGTCCAAGGGGTACGCGTACGGGCCGGACACGCCGTGGCAGCGTGAGCTGGAGGACGCGTTCCCGTACACCGAGACGCCCGACCAGCTCGCCGCGATCGACGAGGTCAAGCAGGACATGGAGCAGCCGATCCCGATGGACCGGCTGATCTGCGGCGACGTCGGCTACGGCAAGACCGAGATCGCGGTACGGGCGGCGTTCAAGGCGGTGCAGGACGGCAAGCAGGTGGCCGTGCTCGTGCCCACCACGCTGCTCGCACAGCAGCACTACAACACGTTCAGCGAGCGGATGTCCCAGTTCCCGCTGGAGATCCGGCAGCTGTCCCGCTTCCAGACGCCGAAGGAGGCCGAGCAGACGCTGGCCAAGGCGGCCGACGGCACGGCCGACATCGTCATCGGCACCCACCGGCTGCTCCAGGCGTCCACCCGGTTCAAGCAGCTCGGCATGGTGATCGTCGACGAGGAGCAGCGCTTCGGAGTCGAGCACAAGGAGTACCTGAAGACGCTGCGCACGGCCGTCGACGTGCTCACCATGTCGGCCACGCCGATCCCGCGCACGCTGGAGATGGCGATCACCGGCATCCGGGAGATGTCGACCATCGCCACCCCGCCGGAGGAGCGGCACCCGGTGCTGACGTTCGTCGGGGGTACGACGACAGGCAGGTCGCCGCCGCCATCCACCGCGAGTTGCTGCGCGACGGCCAGGTCTTCTACCTGCACAACCGGGTCGAGTCGATCGACCGGGCGGCGCGCCGCATCCGCGAGCTGGTGCCCGAGGCGCGGGTCGCCGTGGCGCACGGGCAGATGGGCGAGGACGCTCTGGAGAAGGTCATGGTCGGCTTCTGGGAGAAGGAGTACGACGTCCTGGTCTGCACCACGATCGTGGAGTCGGGCATCGACATCCCGAACGCCAACACGCTGATCGTGGAGCGGGCCGACCTGCTGGGCCTGGCACAGCTGCACCAGATCCGCGGCCGGGTCGGGCGCGGCCGGGAGCGGGCGTACGCGTACTTCCTCTACCCGCGCGACAAGCCGCTCACCGAGCACGCCCACGAGCGGCTGGCCACCATCGCGCAGCACACCGAGCTGGGTGCCGGCATGTACGTGGCGATGAAGGACCTGGAGATCCGCGGCGCCGGCAACCTGCTCGGCGGCGAGCAGTCCGGGCACATCGAGGGCGTGGGCTTCGACCTGTACATCCGCATGGTGGGCGAGGCGGTGCAGACGTTCAAGGGCGAGCGCCCGGCCGAGGAGGAGGTCGACGTCAAGATCGACCTGCCGGTCGACGCGCACCTGCCGCACGACTACATCGGGGTCGAGCGGCTGCGCCTGGAGATGTACCGCAAGCTGGCCTCGGCCCGGTCGGCGGCCGTGCTGGACGAGGCCGTCGTGGAGATGCGCGACCGGTACGGCGAGCCGCCCGCGCCGGTCGCGAACCTTGTCGCGGTGGCCCGGTTCCGGCTGCTGGCCCGCGCGTACGGCCTGACCGACGTGTCGGTGCAGGGCAAGCACGTGCGGTTCGCGCCGCTCGCGCTGCTGGACTCCAAGCAGCTGCGACTCAAGCGCTACCACCCGGATGCGGTCTACAAGCAGGTCACCGAGCAGGTCAGCGTGCCCCGGCCGGCGACCCGCCGGATCGGCGGCGAGCCGCTGCGCGACCAGGCTCTGCTGGAGTGGTGCGCCCAACTCCTCAAGGACGTGCTGGGCGACCCCGTCCCGGCCGCCGCCAGCCCAGCGTGAGAGAGTGTCGGCCATGAACCGTGGTCGTCGACTGGCATCCATCGTCGTCATCGCCGCCCTGGGCCTCGGCGGGCTCGCCGGGTGCCGGGTGGAAAACGGCAAGGCGGCGTTCGTGGGCGACACGACGATCACCGAAAAGCAGGTCGACGAGGTGTACGACGAGGTCGTGGCCGCGGCGGCGACCGGCACCGCGACCCCCACGCCCGAGGCGTCGCCCGGCACCGCCGAGCTGCCGGTGACCCGGCAGGAGGTCGTCGACCTGATGGTCAGCCTGGAGCTGGGCCGGCGCATCGTCATCGACAAGAAGCTCCCGGCCCCGCAGGAGCCCACCGACCCGGCCCAGATCGCCGAGGCGTTGCGGGCCCCGGCCGACAGCGCGTACGTGAAGCTGTGGGCGGCGTGGCTCGACGTCTCCAACGTGATCGCCGAGAACACCCCGCGTACCGAGCTGACCGACGAGGGGATCATGAAGGTCTACGGGGCGCTGGCCAAGACCGGGGCGATCCAGGCGGGCCTGACCGTGACCCAGGTGCGCGAGGCGTTCGGCTCGGCCATCTTCGCCGAGGCGGCCATCCTGGTCTCGACCGCGCTGGGCGCCGAGGTGGAGCGCACCAACGCCTCGGTCAACCCGAGGTACGAGCCGGTGGGCGCGCCGATGGCGGTCAGCACCCAGCAGGGCCCGATCTTCTACAACCTGCCGTTCATCTCCTCCGACATGGTGACCGACGTTTCTCTATGACGGCTCGTCTCGTACTGCTGGTCACCTCGCCCCGGCTCCCGGCCGGCCTGTTGACCGCGGCGGCGTGGGACCTCGTACGCGGGCATCCGGTCGTGGCGGGCACGGAGAGCGAGCAGGTGGCGGCCGTACGCGCGGCGGGTGCCGGCGTGACGATCGGCGGCATCGACGACCTGCTCGCGGCGGCCGGCGACGGCGGTACGGCGGTCTGGCTGGCCGGCCCGGCCGGGGACGAGGCGCTCGCCCGTGACCTCGGCATGCGGGTGGCGCGCGAGCCGGGCCGCGCCGAGCTGGAGCTGATGTACGGCTCGTGGGACCCGCCCGGGGCCCGGCTGCTGGACGCGGTGACGGTGATGGACCGGCTGGCCTCGCCGGGCGGCGACCCGTGGAAGCGGCAGCAGACGCACGCCACGCTGGCGCAGTTCCTGCTGGAGGAGTGCTACGAGGCGTACGACGCGATCGAGGCCGGCGACCTCGGCGCGCTGCGCGAGGAGCTGGGCGACGTGCTGCTCCAGGTGGTGCTGCACGCCCGGCTCGCCGAGGAACTGCCCGAGGGCGAGCGCTGGACGGTCGACGACGTCGCCGGTGACCTGGTGGCGAAGCTGATCCGGCGCAACCCGCACGTCTTCGCGGGCACGGCGGTGTCCGGCGTCGACGAGATCATCGAGAACTGGGAGCAGATCAAGCGGGCGGAGAAGTCCCGCGACTCGGCCATGGACGGGATCGCGCTGGCCCAGCCGGCCCTCTCCCTGGCCGCCAAGATCCTCCAGCGGGCCGAGCGGGCCGGGATCGACGTGCCGGTGCCTCAGGCCGGCGACGACCTCGGCGCGGCGCTGCTGGCCACCGTCGCGTCGGCCAGGGCAGGCGGGTTGGACGCCGAGGCGGCGCTGCGCCGGGCCGCCCTGTCGTACGCCGAGTCGGTGCGGGCCGCCGAGGACTGACTCGTCAGCCCCAGGGTCAGGCCCAGCGCGACCACCAGCACGCCGGCCGTCTGGCCCGGATCGGGCAGCCGGCCCGCCTGGATCGCGGCGGTCACCAGCGTCGCCACCGGCATCACCCCGACGATCATGCCGGCCCGCTCGACCCCCAGCCGCTGCAACCCGGTGAACCACGCCACGAACGCCACCACCGTCATCCCCAGCGCCAGGTACGCCAGCGTGGCGGTCTCGGCGCCCGTGGGCAGCCGCCACCGCGTCACTTCACCGGCCGCGACCCCACCCACCAGCAACAGGGGTACGGCCAGCGCGCAGCTGTACGCCGCCACGCGTACCGCCCCGAGGCGGGGCAGGACGGCGGCGGCGAGCAGGGAGAAGAGCACCTCCCCGACCAGGGCGCCGAGCGACGCCAGCACCCCGATGGTGTCGGCCCGGCCGCTGCCCTGCACCAGCGCCGTACCGGCGACGACGACGGCTGCGGCAGCGACGATCCGGGCGGCGGGGCGGGCACCGCGCAGCATCGGCGCCAGGAGCGCGAGGCCGAGCGGGGCCGCGCCGATGACCGTACCGACGACGGCCGCGTCGGCGTGCGGCAGCGCGATGAGGATGCACGCGTTGAACGCGGCCAGCCCGGTCGCCGCGAGCACGGTGAGGATGCCCAGTTCGCGCCGGGTGGGCCGGCGGAACGTGCGGGCGATGAGCAGCAGTAGGGCCGCCGCGACGCCGTACCGGACGGCCTGGCCGGTCAGCGTGGGGTAGTCGAGGATCAGCTGGCTCAGCGAGACCGAGCTGCCGACGATCGCCATGCCGAAGACGCAGAGCAGCGCACCAACCTTCATGAGCCGACGGTATGTTCGTAGTGGTCCCCAAAACAGGACCACTAGGCGCCCGTAACGGAGGACCAATTGCGCGAGGCCCTCGTGTCCCTGGACCGGACCCTCCCGGCCCTGGCCGACCAACTGACCAACGCCCTACGAGATGCCATCTCCCAGGGCCGCCTGGCGCCCGGCACCCGCTTGCCCTCCACCCGCGCGCTGGCCGCCGACCTGGCCCTGTCGCGCGGCGTGGTGGTGGACGCCTACGAGCAGCTGGTAGCCGAGGGCCACCTGGTGAGCCGCCGCGGCTCCGGCACCGTGGTCGCCCCGTTGATCAGGGACCTCCTCTCCCGGCGCGCCGACGACACGCCGGAGCCGCTCCCTGATCAACGGCCGGTTTTGCTGCGGCCGGGGGTGCCGGACCTGGGGATGTTTCCGAGGGGGTGTGGGGCGGGCGTACGGGAAGGTGCTCACCGGGATGCGGGATGGGGAGTTGGACTACGGGACGCCTACGGGGGCTGGGCGGCTGCGGGTCGAGCTGGCCGGTTATCTCGGGCGGGTGCGGGCGGCGCGGGTTGACGCGAGCGGGATTGTCGTTACTACCGGGGCGGCGCAAGGGTTTGCGTTGCTTGCGGGGGCGTTGCGGGACGCGGGGGCGAGCACCGTGGGGTTCGAGGAGCCGGGCAGCTACGGCCTGCGGGGCCATATGGAGGGCCACCACGTCCGGCTCGTGCCCGTGCCGGTCGACGCCGACGGGCTGGACGTCGCCGCGCTCGACCGGGCCGGCGTACCGGCCGTGATCGTGACGCCGGCACACCAGTTTCCGACCGGCGTCGTGCTGGCCCCGGCCCGCCGGGCGGCCCTGGTCGAGTGGGCCCGGCGGACGGGTGGCCTGATCATCGAGGACGACTACGACGCCGAGTTCCGGTACGACCGGGACCCGGTCGGCTGCGTGCAAGGGCTCGCCCCGGACGCGGTGGCCTACATCGGCTCGGTCAGCAAGGCGCTCGCCCCGGCGCTGCGGCTCGGCTGGCTCGCCGTACCCGACAAGTGGCGGGCGGCGGTGGCCGCGCGCAAGGAGTGGGCCGACCTCGGCGGGCCGGTCCTGGAGCAGCTCGCGTTCGCCGAGCTGCTGGCCAGCGGCGGGTACGACCGGCACCTGCGCCGCGCCCGACTGGAGCACCGGCGGCGGCGGGACGCCCTGGTCGCGGCCCTGCGGCGGCACCTGCCCGGGCTGCGGATCTCGGGCGTGGCCGCCGGCCTGCACCTCGTGGTCGAGCTGCCGGCCGGCGTCGACGACGAGGCGCTCGCCGAGCGGGCGCTGGCCGCCGGGCTGGGCCTGCTGCCGCTGTCCCGGATGCGGCTGGCCGGCGGTGGGCCGCCCGGACTTGTCCTCGGATACGCGGCAAACCCGCCAGGGGAACTCGAAAGTGCCGTTCAGACGCTAGCTTCTTCGTATGGCGCAATTCATCCCGCTCGCTGAACGCATCGTCGAGGCAGTCCTGGAGATCAATCCGGCCACCGCCTCCTATGTGGGCGATCACCGGTTCGATGACCAGCTGCCGGACCTGTCGACAGGTGGGATGGCGGCTCAGGTGGCGATGCTGCGCGACGCGGGCGACGCGCTGGCCGAGGTGGACGCGGACGCCCTGGATCCGCCCGAGCGGGTGGATCACGCGGTGCTGTCCGCGCTGGTCGAGCGCGGTCTGTTCGAGGCGACCGAGGTGCGTGGCCACGAGTGGGACCCGCTTGAGCACAACCCGGCGCCGCTGCTCTACGCGCTGATCGCCCGGCCGTTCGCGCCCCCGGAGGAGCGGCTCACCAGCCTCGCCGGGCGGCTGGCGGCCGTACCCGATGCGCTGGCGACCGCGCGCGCGACGCTGCGCGACTGTCCGCGCGTGCATGTGGAGACCGCGGTCGGGCAGTTCGCCGGCGCGGCCGCGCTGGTGCGTGAGGAGGTGCCCGGCCTGCTGGCCGCGGCGCCGGCGCTGGACGGCACGGTGGCGCCGCTGGCCGAGGCCGCGGCTACGGCGCTGGACGACTTCGCCGGCTGGCTGCGCTCCAGAGTGGACAGCTCCGACCGCGACCCGCGGCTCGGCCGGCGGCTCTGGGAGGCCCGGCTGTGGCACACGCTCGACACCGAGCTGTCCGCCGCGCAGGTCCTGGCCCGCGCGCAGGCAAACCTGGAGCGCGCCACCGAAGAGATCCGCGCGGCGGCCGCCGAGCTGGTCGGTGGTCCGGCTTCCGATGACACGGTACGGCGTGCGCTGGCCCACCTCGCCGCCGAGCACCCGGACAACGAGACCATTGTGGACCTTGCCAAGGTCACGCTCGACGAGACGACGGAGTTCGTCCGCGCGCACGACCTCGTCACGCTCGTCGACGACCCGTGCGAGATCCGGCAGATGCCCGAGTTCGCGCGCGGCGTGGCGGTGGCGTACTGCGACTCGCCGGGCCCGCTGGAGACCGCGGACGTGCCGACGTTCTACTGCATCGCGCCGACCCCCGCGGACTGGCCGGCGGAGCGGGTCGAGTCGTTCTACCGCGAATACAACGCCCACATGATCCGCAACCTCACGGTGCACGAGGCGATGCCGGGGCATTTCCTGCAGCTCGCCCACTCGCGCCGGTACCGCGGCTCGACCCGGGTGCGGGCGCTCGGCCACTCCGGCCCGTTCGTGGAGGGCTGGGCCGTCTACACCGAGGAGCTGATGGCCGGTGCCGGGTTCGGTGGCCTGCCGATCCGGATGCAGCAGCTCAAGATGCAGCTCCGGATGAGCATCAACGCGATCCTCGACCAGCTCGTGCACTGCGCGGACATGCCCGAGGCGGACGCCATGGCGCTGATGACCGGGCCGGGCTTTCAGGAGGAGGGGGAGGCGGCCGGCAAGTGGCGCCGGGCCCTACTCACCTCGACGCAGCTCTCGACGTACTTCGTCGGCTACACCGAGGTCGCCGAGCTCGTCGCGGCCCGCCCGCCCGGCACCCCGCTGCGCGCGTGGCACGACGCGATGCTGGCGCACGGCTCACCGCCGCCCCGCCACCTGCGCACCCTGCTCGCCAGCTCTTAGGCGCCGGCGCGGCGGTCGACGATCTTGGCGTCGGCCGGGAGGGCGAACGCGTTCGCGTCCACCGCGTCCCGGTAGCGGGTCATCGCGATCTCCACGTCGGTGCCGTTCACCACACCGGAGAAGCTGCCGAGGACGCCCTCGGTGGTGATGCACGCGTCGAACGCCGAGGCCGCCGCGTTCTGCACCTTCTCCACCCGTACGCAGGTGGCGTGCCGGCCGGCGATCGTGGTGTCGCTCTGCTCGATGGTCGCGTCCGCGTCCAGCGCGGCGGCGGTGAGCAGGCCGATCACCATGGTCGGCGGGACCAGGCCGTGCTCGTTCGCGTCGGTGAAGACGGCCACCGCGGGCTGGTTGTTGGGCGACGGCGGGGCGGTGAGCGTGCAGGTCGTGGCCCCGCTCGCGGTACGGCAGTCGGCGGTGGCGTCGGCCGTCACGGTGAGCTTTCCACCGGGGTACTCGTACGCCGACCGCAGCGGCGCCTGCGCCTGCGCGATCATGGCCGCGGCGCCGCCCGGGAGCTGATACTCCGCGGAGTACGTCAGCTCGCCCGACCCGTCCAACCGGGAGGCCAGGTCGTTGACCAGGTCGGCACGGTTGATCACCCGGCTCGCGTCGTCGATCGTCTGGCAGCTGGCGGCCGCGAGCGCGATCACCATCGTCACGAGGCGGGCGAGGGTGGCGGGACGCATGAGGGCCAGCCTGGTCGATCGGGTCAGGCGCGCGCAACTCGGATCCCGTCGCTGGATAGGCTCTCTGGGCGGGAACCCGGCCGCAGTGTGGCGGCCCGTGAAAGATCTAAGCGAGGGAGCGTCACAGTGGCCACCATCGAGGGAATCGTCGCGCGGGAGATCCTCGACTCGCGCGGCAACCCGACCGTCGAAGTCGAGATCGGGCTGGACGACGGCACGATCGCCCGGGCCGCCGTACCGTCCGGGGCCTCCACGGGCGCTTTTGAGGCGGTCGAGCTGCGCGACGGCGACAGCGACCGGTACAACGGCAAGGGCGTGGAGAAGGCGGTCAGCAACATCGAGGACCGGATCGTCGACCAGCTCATCGGGTACGAGGCGAGCGAGCAGCGCCTGATCGACCAGAAGATGCTCGACATCGACGGCACGCCCAACAAGTCCGACCTGGGGGCGAACGCCATCCTCGGCGTGTCGCTGGCGGTGGCGAAGGCGGCGGCCGGGAGCGCGGGCCTGAGCCTGTTCCGCTACCTGGGCGGGCCGAACGCCCACCTGCTGCCGGTGCCGATGATGAACATCCTCAACGGTGGGGCGCACGCCGACTCCAACGTCGACGTGCAGGAATTCATGATCGCCCCGATCGGCGCACCCACGTTCCGCGAGGCGCTCCGCGCGGGTGCCGAGGTGTACCACGCGCTCAAGTCCGTGCTGAAGAAGAAGGGCCTCTCCACCGGCCTGGGCGACGAGGGCGGCTTCGCGCCCAGCCTGCCCACCAACGCGGCCGCGCTGGACCTGATCGCCGAGGGCGTGGAAAAGGCCGGGTACCGGCTGGGCACCGACATCGTGCTCGCGCTCGACGTGGCGGCCACGGAGTTCTACAAGGACGGCGCGTACGTCTTCGAGGGCTCCGGCAAGTCCACCGATGAGATGATCAACTACTACACGAAGCTGGTCGAGGCGTACCCGATCGTCTCGATCGAGGACCCGCTCGCCGAGGATGACTGGGCCGGCTGGACGGCGTTCACCGCCGCGCTCGGCGACAAGATCCAGATCGTCGGCGACGACCTCTTCGTCACCAACCCGGAGCGCATCGCCCGCGGCATCGCGGAGAAGGCGGCCAACTCCGTACTGGTGAAGGTGAACCAGATCGGGTCGCTGACCGAGACGTTCGACGCGGTCGAGCTGGCCCACCGCAACAGCTTCAGCTGCATGATGAGCCACCGCTCCGGCGAGACCGAGGACACCACGATCGCCGACCTGGCGGTCGCCACCGGCACCGGCCAGATCAAGACCGGCGCGCCGGCCCGGTCCGACCGGGTGGCCAAGTACAACCAGCTGCTGCGGATCGAGGAGGAGCTCGCCGACGCGGCGCGCTACGCCGGGGCCGGCGCTTTCCCGAGGTACCATCACTCCTAGTTGATCTAGGGCGCACCCTTTTGTCCGGGTGCGCCAGGGCCTATCCGATGGATCTTGTGGGTGCGAGGCGTGGTCCAGGCGCCGCCGGTCGTCGCCTGGACCCGCCGCAGCCCCACGAAGATCCATCGGATAGGACCTAGATCGCCGGGGAGGGGAGATGACGCAGAGGCAGTCGCCCGCCGGGCAGACGCCGCCGCGGCGTTCCCAGCGGCGGGGCCAGGGCACCCCCGCAGGTCCAGCGCCCGGCCCGCGGCGGCGCGGCGGGCACCCGCGCGGCGTACCACCGCACCGCAGCCGCGCCGGCTGACCGGCCGGGCGACCGTGCTGCTGGTGGTGCTGATCGCACTCGCGCTCGGTTACACCTACCCGGTCCGGGTCTACCTGACCCAGCAGTCCGACATCGCCCGCATGGAGCAGGCTCAGGCCGAGCAGCGGCGCCGGATCGGCGAGCTGACCGAGCAGGCGGCGCTGTGGCAGGACCCCGAGTACATCAAGATCCAGGCACGGAAGCGGTTCTTCATGGTCTATCCGGGCGAGGTCCCACTGGTGGTCCTCGACGACCCCGAAGGCGCGGCGCGGGACGCCGGCGCCAACCCCGACGCGGCCAAGAAACCGCCGGCCGACCCGTGGTACGACACGCTCTGGTCCAGCATCCAGGCCGCCGACAAAGCCGTGGCACAGTGAACGACGTACCCCCTCCGGTGCGGGAAGCGGCGACGGAGGGTGACCGCGCGGCGGTGGCCGCGCAGCTCGGCAGGCCGCCGCGCGGTACGAAGGCGGTGGCCCACCGGTGTCCGTGCGGGCTGCCCGACGTCGTGGAGACCACGCCGCGGCTGGCCGACGGCACCCCGTTCCCGACGCTGTACTACCTGACCTGCCCGCGGGCGACGTCGGCGTGCAGCCGGCTGGAGTCGGCCGGGCTGATGAAGGAGATGGAGGCGCGGCTCGCCGCCGACCCGGAGCTGGCCGCCGAGTATCGGGCGGCGCACGAGGATTACCTGGCCCGCCGGGAGGCGATCGGGCACGTGCCGGAGATCGCCGGTACGTCGGCCGGCGGCATGCCCGGCCGCGTCAAGTGCCTGCACGTGCACCTCGGGCACGCGCTGGCGGTGGGGCCGGGCGTCAACCCGTTCGGCGACGAGGTGATCGCCCGCGTGGCGCCGTGGTGGCGGGACGGACCATGCGTGACGTCGTAGTCCGGCGGGCCCGGACCGCCGACATCAGGGCGGTCCGGGAGCTCATCGACATGTACACCGGCGGCCGCCGGATGCTGAGCAAGGCCACCGTGACCCTGTACGAGGACGTGCAGGAGTTCTGGGTGGCCTCGCTGGGCGCGGACGGCCCCGTCGTGGGGTGCGGGGCGCTGCACGTGATGTGGGAGGACCTGGCCGAGATCCGGTCGGTGGCGGTCCACCCCGACCAGCGGGGCCTGAAGATCGGCCAGCGGATCGTGACCGGGCTGCTCGACGCGGCCCGCGAGGTGGGCGTGGCCCGGGTGTTCGTGCTGACGTTCGAGACCCGGTTCTTCGGCTCGTTCGGGTTCGTGGAGATCGACGGCGCACCCGTGCCACACGCCGTGTACGAGCAACTCCTCCGCTCGTACGACGAGGGCGTGGCCGAGTTTCTGGGCCTGGAGCGGGTGAAGCCGAACACGTTGGGTAACACCCGGATGCTGCTGCACCTGTAGCGCTCTGCCGGCGGGTTTTGTGAACGTTTCCTGTCGCCCTGGCAGCAGAAAGCGTTCACAAATCCAGGGCCGGATAGGGTTGCCGGCGTGACGACGAGGGTGGCGGCCATCGACTGCGGGACGAACTCGATCCGGCTCCTCATAGCCGACATCGTTGGCGACCGGCTCGTCGATGTCGTGCGGCGGATGGAGATCGTCCGGCTCGGGCAGGGCGTGGATCGTACCGGCCGGCTCGCGCCCGAGGCGATCGAGCGGACCCGGGTGGCGCTGGCGGACTACGCCGCCGTCGTCCGTGACCTCGGGCCAGCCGGGTGCGGATGTGCGCCACCTCGGCCACCCGGGACGCGGCGAACGCCGACGAGTTCCGGGCCATGGTGCTGGACACGCTCGGCGTACTGCCGGAGGTGGTGACCGGCGACGAGGAGGCACGGCTGTCGTTCACCGGGGCGGTGCGCGGGCTGTCGGCCCAGGCGCCGTACCTGGTGGTGGACATCGGCGGCGGCTCCACCGAGTTCGTGGTCGGCTCCTCCAGCGTGGATAGTGCGATCTCGGTGGACATCGGCTGCGTACGGATGACCGAACGGCACCTGCACACCGACCCGCCCTCGTCCGACGAGGTCGCTGCGGCGACCGCCGACATCACGGCCGCCGTCGACCGGGCGCTGGACGCGGTGGGCGGCCGGGGCGCCGCGACGCTGGTCGGCCTCGCCGGCTCGGTGGCGACGGTGGCGGCGATCGCGCTCGGCCTGACCGAGTACGACCCGGTGCGCATCCACCACAGCCGCGTGTCGTACGACGAGGTGGCGAAGATCACCGCCGACCTGCTGGAGATGACGACCGCGCAGCGGCTGGCGATCCCCGTCATGCACCCGGGCCGGGCCGACGTGATCGGGGCCGGCGCCCTCGTACTGCGAGTGATCATGGAACGGGCCGGCGCGGGGTCCGTGATCGCCAGCGAGCACGACATCCTGGACGGCATCGCCTGGAGCACGGCCAGCCCGTCCTAACACCCGCCGCGCCCTTTTCGCCACCTCGGCCGACCGCTCACCCCGCCGCCCCGCCCGCCGCCGCGCCGCGCGGCCTTGCGGCCGGCGGCGATCAAGGATTCCTGCGCCGATCAAGGGCATATGGTCGTGGTTTAGAGATCGAAGCACGGCCGTTCGCCCTTGATCGACGCGCAAGCCCTTGATCGACGCGCGGGAGCGGGCGGGTGCGGGTAGGTGCGGGCGTGGCCGCGGCGTGCGGGTCCTTGGGCGAGGGGCGCGCGGGCGGGAGGGGAGATGGTCAGCCTGTGCGGCGGAGGTCGGCTCTGGACTGCTCGCGGGGGTCGGATTCGTCGCGGGACCACCACCAGGCGTAGCTGATGGCGCCCGGTTGGGGCAGGCGCAGGACGATGCGGGCTACCAGCGGGCCTTCGTACGCGGTGAACTCGCCCGGCCCGGTCTGCGCGAACCGCACCACCCCGGGTAGCTCCAGGCATGCGACGTGCAGCTCCAGTCGGCCCGCCTCGCCGGCGACCAGGACGGTGTGCTCGACGTGCTGGAGGCCGTTTCGGTCGTTGGTCGCCTCGTAGTCGAGGGTCACGGCGCGCCCGCGTACGGCCGACGCCACCGCCATGCGGGCGACGAAGGGCCCACTCTCCGGGCCGTCGCCGCGACCGCGGTAAACCCCTGTGGCGTTCGCGAGACGCCCGAACACATCGTCGGCCTGCACGGCGACACACTAGCCCGAGCCGCCAAGAACAAAGGTGCAATGTGGACAGATCGCAACTAAGAGCGCCCACGCGAGCACGCCCTGCGACCGGGGTGGCGAGCGTTTGCGCTGCACAGCTACGGTGCGACGGCTAGCTGAAAACTGCCTGGGAGAGGAACCCCACTCGTGACGAACCAGCCACCCCCACCGCCGGCGCAGGCCCAAGGTTGGGGACCGGCAACTCCGCCGCCGCCGCCCAACCAGGGCTTCGGGCCGGCGGAGTCGGCACCCGTGCCAGCCCCGCCGCAGAAGAAGGGCGGCGCCGGCAAGAAGATCGCCGGGATCGGCGGCGGCGTCGTGGTCGCGGTGATCGTGGCCATCGTCCTCGCCGTGCTGCGCAACGTGCTCGGCGGCGACGACGCGACGGCGGAGGCCAAGCAGGGGGACTGCATCGCCGACCTGCCGTCGAACATCCAGGAGGGCCAGGAGGTCAAGGCCGACAACGCCAAGGTTGTCGACTGCGCCTCGGCCGAGGCCAAGTATTCGGTGGTCGGCCGGGTCGACGGGGTCACGGCCGAGCAGGCATCCGCTGCTGACAGCACGGTTTGCAACCCGTACCTGGAGGCCGGCGCGGAGAGCATCTACTACGCGATTCCGGCCGGCGGCAAGGGCTACGTGCTCTGCCTCAAGCCCGCCTAGCGGCGGATCAACGCCCGCCTGGCGGCGGATCAACGCCCGCCTGAAACAAAGGTCCACGCGGCGGCGTGGTGTACACCCAGCTACAACGAGGTGTACGCCACGCCGCCTTCGCCTTTCCCGACCCCTGTCCGGCATGGCACGCTACGCGCACGCAGAACGCCACTGTGCGACCAGCCAACGATGACTGACCGACAGGAGGACGGCCTATGGGCGAAATGGTTAGCTATCGCAGCAATGGGGGAACAGTGAGGGTTACCTCGCCCTCCCCGCTGTCCAAGGTGCCCCGGCCGTCATTGTCATCCAGGAGTGGTGGGGCCTGGTGCCGCACATCGTCTCGCTGACGGACCGGTTCGCCGAGGCGGGCTTCGTGGCGCTGGCACCCGACCTCTACCACGGCGAGCACACGACCGAGCCGGACGAGGCGGGCAAGCTGCTCATGGGCCTGGCCATGGATCAGGCGGCCAAGGACATCGCCGGCGCGGCCGACTACCTCGCGGCGCGTCCGGAGACCGGCGGCAAGGTCGGAAGCGTGGGGTTCTGCTCGGGCGGCAGCCTGGCGCTCTGGTCGGCGACTCTCTCCGACAAGATCGCTGCCACGGTCGGCTTCTACCCGCCGATGCCGTGGGAGCGGATGAGCCCGGACTGGTCCGGCTACGCGGGCAAGTCGGCCATCATCCACTGCTCCGAGGCGGACGGCACCTCCGCCGCGGAGGGCATTCAGATCGCCAAGCGGTCCATCGAGGATGCCAGCGGCGACTGCGTCCTGTACGACTACCCCGGCACCAAGCACGCCTTCTTCAACGACGACCGTCCCGAGGTCTTCGATCGGCAGGCGGCGGCCACGTCGTGGGCCCGCACACTCGAGCTCTTCCGCAAGAAGCTTGGCTGAGACGCGTACCAAGGATGAGGTGGCCGCCCGCGCACAGCGGGCGGCCGACCTCGCCGACCTCGACGGCGCCGTCGCCGATTGCTTCGCCTGCCCGCGCCTCGTGGCGTGGCGGGAGGAGGTCGCCGCGACCCGGCGGGCGTCCTTCCGCGACCAGGAGTACTGGGGGCGGCCGGTGCCGGGCTTCGGCGCGCCCGGCGCGCGGCTGGGCATCCTCGGCCTCGCGCCGGCCGCGCACGGCGGCAACCGCACCGGCCGGATCTTCACCGGCGACCGCTCCGGCGACGTGCTCTTCGCGGCCCTGCACCGGGCCGGCCTCGCCAACCAGCCGACCAGCGTGTGGCGCGACGACGGGCTGGCGCTCCGCGACACGCGGATCTTCGCCGCCGTCCGCTGCGCGCCGCCGGACAACAAGCCCACCCCGGGCGAGCGGGACACCTGCGCGCCCTGGCTGCACCGCGAGATCGCACTGATTAAACCCACGCTGCGCGTTGTGGTCGCGCTCGGTGCGTTCGCTTGGGCCGCGTGGTGGCCGGCCATGACATCGGTGTACGGCGTACGCCCGCCCGTGCCGCGCCCGGTGTTCGGGCATGGGGCGCGGTGGAGCGGCCCGGACGTACCGACGGTGATCGGCTGCTATCACGTCAGCCAACAGAACACCTTTACCGGACGGCTCACACCGGCGATGCTTGACGACGTGTTCGCTGACGCGAAGCACCGAGCGGGGCTGGCCTGATCCGGGGCGGTACGGTTACTGGCACGCCCAACCGACTGACATTTCGGACATAAAGCCAAACATGACATCGAGCCCGTTAAGCAGTTCGCTGCGCAGATGGTGGCCCCTGGCCGCGGTTGCCCTGCTGCTCGCCCTGGCCGCGGTCGCCGCTGCGCACTCGTCGCCGCAGATCGGGCGGGTGGACAAGGCCGATAGCGCCCCCAGCACGCCACCCGAGCTCGAGGTGCCACCGCCCGCGGCGGGGGAGACCGAGGGGGCCGCCGACCTCATCGACACCGAGCCGACCCGGGTGCCCCGCTGGCTCGTCGTCACCATCGGGGTCATCGCCGGCACGGTGCTGGTCGTACTCCTGGGCGTGATGGTGTGGACCTTGGCCCGGGAGATCACCCGGAAGGTGCGCCGCGGCCGGATGCCGGCGCGGGCCGTGCCGGATGTGGCCGCGAGCGCCGAGGAGGTCGTCGCCGCGCTGGACGCCGGCCTGATCGACCTGTCCGACGCCGACCTCGACCCGCGCCGGGCCGTGATCGCCTGCTGGCTGCGGCTGGAGCAGGCGGCGGCCGCGGCGGGTACGCCCCGGCACGTCGCCGACACGCCAACCGACCTGGTCAGCCGGCTGCTGCAAGGCCACCGCGTCAGCGCCGACGTGCTGGCCGGCTTCGCGGACGTCTACCGGGAGGCGCGGTACGCCACGCACACCGTCGACGAGCGGATGCGCGAGCACGCCCGCGCCGCCCTGGAACGGCTGCGCGCCGAGCTCACCGCCGGAGTCGGGGGCCCCGCATGACCGACGCCGATGCGAGCATCGACGACCTGCTGCGGCACGACGAAGACGCGCCGCCCCGCCAGAAGCGGCTGACCACCGGCACCGGCTGGTGGATCCGTACCCTGCTGATGGCCGGTGGAATGGCCGCGGTCGCCGTGTTCGGCCTGCGGATGGCGGGCCTGGCGCTGTCTATTCCGCTCGCGTACGCCGGCTGCCTCGCGCTGCTGATGCTGCGCCGGGTGGTCGCGCTGGTAGCCGCGCCGCCGCAGCCCCGGGCGGGGATTCCGCGCGGCGCCGGTGAGGAGAGCGGCTCCTACAACTGGCTCGCCGAGCAGGACGCGCTGCGCGTCGCGGTGACGCGTTGGGAGCGGCGGCTGAGCTGGTACGAATCCGACCGCGAGCGCTTCCAGACCTCGGTGCGGCCGTTGCTGCGGGAAATGGTCGACGAGCGCCTGCGGCAGCGGCACGGCTTTACGCTGAACAGCGACCCGAAGCGCGCGCGGGCGCTCATCGGTGATCCACTGTGGAACTTCCTGACCACCCCGGCCAAGCGCCCGCTGGCGCCGTCCGACCTGGCGGCGTCCGTCTCCCGTCTGGAGAAGCTATGAGTGATGTCGAACCGGTACCCGTCTACGAGGTCGGCCGGCTGGCCCATGCGGTGCTGGACCAGGTCGGCACGGTGGTGGTCGGCAAGCGCGGCGCCCTCGAACTGGTGCTGTCCGGCATCCTCGCCGGTGGCCACGTGCTCCTGGAAGACCTGCCCGGCCTCGGCAAGACGCTGACCGCGCGGTCGTTCGCGCAGGTGCTCGGGCTGGACTTCCGGCGGCTGCAGTTCACCCCCGACCTGCTGCCCGCGGACGTCACCGGCTCGTTCCTCTACGACCAGCGCCGGGCCGACTTCACGTTCCGGGCCGGGCCGGTCTTCACCAACCTGCTGCTCGCCGACGAGATCAACCGGACGCCGCCGAAGACCCAGGCGGCCCTGCTGGAGGCGATGCAGGAAAAGCAGGTCTCGGTGGAGGGCGTCACCTACCGGCTGGACGCGCCGTTCCACGTGCTCGCCACCGCCAACCCCATCGAGTACGAGGGGACGTACCCGCTGCCGGAGGCGCAGCTGGACCGGTTCCTGCTGCGGGTGTCGTTCGGCTACCCGACCCGGGAGGAGGAGTGGGACGTGCTGCGCCGCCGCATGTCCCGCCGCCAGGAGGAGGCCGAGCTACAGGCCGTCGTCAATCCCCCACCCTGCGCGGGATGCAGGCGGCCCTGGAGGACGTCGCGGTCGAAGACTCGATCGGCCGGTACATCGTCGACCTCACCTCGGCCACCCGCGAGCACCCGTCGGTGCTGGTCGGGGCGTCGCCCCGGGGCTCGTTGGCGCTGCTGCTGCTGTCCCGGGCCCGCGCCGCGCTCGCCGGCCGGGACTTCGTGATCCCGGAAGACGTCAAGGACGTGGCCGCCCCCGCGCTGGCGCACCGCATCACGCTGCGCCCGGAGATGTGGCTGCGCCGCGTCGACCCGTCCTTCGTGGTCGGCGAGGTGCTGGAAAAGGTGCCGGCGCCGGCCAGCGGTGCCATGCCCACGTACGCGGCCGGCTACGGCGCGCCCGGGCCCCGCGATCCGGGCGTACGGATCACCGAGTCGCTCGAGGTCGGCCGCCGCGAGAAGTCGCCGTGACCGTCCTGCGGCCCGCCGCGCCGGGGGAGGAGGCCGTCTTCGCGCCGGCCGACGACATCCCGGAGTGGGCGCCCACCCGCGCCCTCGGCCGGGCCGTACTGCTGACCGGGCTGCTGCTGATCACCGGCGTGCTGGTCGGGCGGGTCGATCTGGTCGTGCTCGCGATCCCGTTCGCGGTGGGCACCGCGGTCGCGCTGCGCCGCCGCCCCGGGAACGGCCGCGGATCGCGCTCACCGTGGACGACGCGTACCTCGCCGAGGGCGACGAGGCGGCGGCCGTGGTGACGGTGGGCAACCCGGACGTGCCGGCGTACGACCTCGTGGTGGTCCGCACCCGCATCCCGCGCTGGGTGCGCGTCGAGGAGGGCGACCGGCCGCGCCTGTTGACGCTGCCGCCGGGCGGGGTGGAGGAGATCGAGCTGCGCGGCCCGGCGAACCGCTGGGGGCGGCACCCGTTCGGGCCGGCCCTGGCCCGGGCCGCCGCCTGTGACGGGCTGATGGCCAGCCGGCCGGGCATCGCCGCGGCGCGCGACGTCAAGGTCTACCCGGTCACCGAGCCGTTCGACGCCGACGAGGCCATGCCGCGGGCCGCCGGGCTGGTCGGCGGCCACCGGTCGCGCCGGCCGGGGGAGGGCGGCGAACTGGCCGGGGTACGCATCTTCGGGCCCGGCGACCGCCTGCGCCGCATCGACTGGCGGGTCTCGCTGCGCACCGAGCGGCTGCACGTCGCGGCCACGCTGTCCGACCGCGACGCCGAGGTGGTGCTGCTGCTCGACGTGCTGGCCGAGGCGGGGCGCTCCGGCGGCGTCGGCGGGAGCGCGTCCGTCCTCGACACCACCGTGCGCGCCGCCGCCGCGATCGCCGAGCACTACCTGCACCGCGGCGACCGGGTCTCGATGCTGGAGTACGGCACGTCCGCCCGCCGCCTGCGCCCGGCGACCGGCCGCCGGCAGTACCTGACCGTGCTGGAGTGGCTCCTGGACGTCGAAGCCCAGCCGTCCCCGTACGAGCCGTACGACCAGGTCTTCGGGCCGCACCTGCTCTCCTCGAACGCGCTGGTGGTGGTGCTGACCCCGCTCGTCGACGGGCGGTCGGCCGAGATGGTGGCCCGGCTCGCCCGGTCCGGCCGGTTCGTCCTCGCGGTCGACACGCTGCCGCCGGCGGCCGCCCCGCCCCGCCGTACCGGCTGGAGTGACGTGGCTCACCGGCTGTGGCTGCTGGAGCGGGACAACACCGTCGGCCAGTTGCGCGAGCACGGCGTTCCGGTGGTGCGGTGGGCCGGGGCCGGCAGCCTCGACCTGGTCCTGCGGGACGTGGCCCGGCTGGCGTCGGCGCCCAAGGGGGTGTTGCGATGATCGAGCGGGCCGTCATGCTCGTCACCCGGGCCACGCTCGGGCCGCTGCTGATCCGCGCCGGGGTGTTCGCCGCCGCGCTGGCCGCGTACGTCGCGGCGTACCCGCCCGAGGCCATGACCGTCTACTTCCTCGGCATCCTCGTCCTGCAGGCCGGGCTGGCGGCCGTGCTACCGCGCAGCCCGTGGGTGACGGTGGCGATCCTGATCGCGGTGGGCGGCTGGGTCGTCTCCACGGTCTGGTACGACGACCCGGTAACCCTCGGCCGGATGATCGCCCTGGCGTCGTGCCTGTACCTCGTCCACAGCCTCGCGACGCTGGCCGCGCTCCTGCCGTACGACGCCAAGGTCCCGCTCGAGGTGGTGATCCGCTGGCTGTCCCGGGCGCTGGCCGTGCTGCTCGGCTCGGCGGTGCTCAGCGTGCTCCTGCTCGCCGCCGCCGACGGGGTCGGGGACCGGTCCTTCCTGGCCGCCGCGCTCGCCGGCCTGGCGGTGGCGGTCGGCGCCGCGGCCCTGCTCGCGTGGCTCCTGCGGCGTCGCTAGCGGCCCTGGTAGCGGCCTCGGTCACAGAACCCCACGTCGGCCCGGTGTAATCGCGGCCACAGGCGGATGATTGAGGCCGTGAATCCGCAACGGATCCTTGTGGTGGGGGCCGGCCACGTCGGGCTGTACGCGGCCCTGCGGCTGTCCAAGAAGCTACGGGCGCGCGAGGCCGAGGTAACGGTCGTCGACCCGCAGCCGCACATGACATACCAACCGTTCCTGCCGGAAGCGGCGGCGGGAAACATCTCTCCGCGGCACTCCGTGGTGCCGCTGCGGCGCGAGCTGAAGCACTGCAAGATCGTCGCCGGGGCGGTCACCCGGATCGAGCACGCCCGCCGGACCGCGACCGTGCAGCCGATCATCGGCCCGCCCCTGGAGATCGAGTACGACCAGATCATCGTGGCGCCGGGCTCGGTCTCGCGTACCCTGCCGATCCCCGGGCTGCGCGAGCACGGCATCGGGTTCAAGACCATCGGCGAGGCCATCTACCTGCGCAACCACGTGCTCGACCGGCTCGACGTGGGTGCCGCCACGACCGACCCGGAGACGCGCCGCCGGGCGCTGACGTTCGTCTTCGTCGGCGGCGGGTACGCCGGCATCGAGGCGCTCGCCGAGATGGAAGACATGGCCCGGGACGCGCTCAAGTACTACCCCGAGCTCAGCGTCGACGACATGCGCTGGGTGCTCGTCGAGGCGACCCAGCGCGTGCTGCCCGAGGTCGACCGCGACATGGGCGCGTACACCGTGCAGCAGCTGCTGCAGCGCGGCCTGGACATCCGGCTCGACACCCGGCTGGAGTCCTGCGTGGACGGCGTGGTGAAGCTCTCCGACGGTGACAGCTTCCCGGCCGACACGCTCGTGTGGACCGCCGGCGTGAAGCCGTCGCCGATGCTCGACGACACCGACCTGCCGCGCGACGAGCGCCGGCGGGTCACCTGCGCGGCCACGCTCCAGGTGGTCGACGGCGACCGGGTGCTCGAGGGCGCGTGGAGCGCGGGCGACTGCGCCGCGGTGCCCGACCTGACCGGCCCGCCCGGCACGTTTTGCTCGCCGAGCGCCCAGCACGCGGTCCGTCAGGCGGTCCGGATGGCCGACAACATCCGGGCGGTGATCCGCGGCCAGGAGCCGACGCCGTACAAGCACAAGCACGTCGGCAGCGTCGCCAGCCTCGGCCTGCACAAGGGCGTCGCCCAGGTGTACGGCATCAAGCTCAAGGGGCTGCCGGCCTGGTTCATGCACCGGACGTACCACGTGAGCCGGATCCCGTCCTTCAACCGCAAGGTGCGGGTGATCATCGACTGGACGCTGGCGTTCTTCCTCAAGCGCGAGGTGGTGGCGCTGGGTCAGCTGCACGACCCGCGCGTGGAGTTCACCGACGTGACCCCGCCGATCAAGTCCTGATCACATCTTCCAGGTCCAGGCGTCCGCGACCCGGGTGCCTGGGCCCAGGAGCGCCTCCAGCGTGGCCTGCAGGTCGTCGCGGTGCGGTGCGTCGTCGGTGAGCACCACGCAGGAGGCGCCCCAGAACGCGAGGTCCTCGCGGGCCATGCGGAGCTGGTCCTCGCCGATCCCGGGCCGCCCGCCGTCCTTGGCCACGTCGGCGAGGAGCTGCGAGGTGGGCCGCTTGTAGGTGCCCATCGACGCCCGGCGCTTGGCGCCGTACGGGCCGATGAAGAAGCCCTCCGGCATCCCGAACTCGACGTTCGCCGCGGCCGCCCAGCGCATCGCCCACGGCTGCGGCGGCGTGGCGATGGGCACCGGCACCATGACGCCGCCCGGCTTGACGCAGCTGCGCCAGTGCCCGCCCGAGATGAACTCCGGGAGCGCCGGGCGGTCGGTGGTCGGCAGCGGCGCCGGGAAGATCGGCAGCAGGGCGACGACCACCGCGCCGGGCATCAGCCACCGCGGCCAGGTGGATCGCCGGGCCTGGTCGATGGCGAGCACCAGCAGCACCGCCACCAGGGGCAGCAGCGCCAGGGCGAATCGCATCGGCAGGGCGCCGTCCACGACCGGCACTCCCACGAGTACGGCGTACGGGCCGGGAATGTCGGTCCGCTTCCCGTTGATCACGATGTCTGGGCCCAGCGAGAGCCAGGCCATCAGGATCCCGGTGAGCGTGACGGCCACGACGAGCGGCCGGCGGATCATGCGGATCGCGCAGGCGAGGGCGACCAGGATGAGCGGCCAGCCGAGGAACGTGTTGTACTCCGCCGAGCCGGTCGACAGGCGGGCGGAGTCGTTGGAGCCGGCGATCGACAGCGGCGAGATCGCCGACCAACTCGCCAGGTCGGCGGAGAAGTAGTGCGGGCTGAAGACCCCGTTCGGCACGCTGAGCGGCCCGGCGAACTGGAACCAGAGCGGGTACGCCAGGAGCACCCCGGCCGCGCCGACGGCGACCCCCATGCCGGCCAGGAACCACGGCAGCACCCGCCGGGCGAAGTCGCGCCGCGCCACCGCGTACGTGAGGGTCAGCACGGCGAGGGTCACCGCGGTGAGGAAGAGGACCTCCTCGCCGATGAACACCTGCACCGTCACCACGAAGGCCAGCCACAGCCCGGACGTGACCACCCGACGGCGGTCGACGCCCTCCGGGCGGGCGCTCGGGTCGGCCGCGCGCGCCAGCCGTACGACCAGATAGACCAGCACCGGGACCAGGAACTGGGCGGTCATGTGCAGGTGGCTGTTGTTTTGCGAGACGATCCCCGGGCCGAAGCCGCACAGGCCGGCGCCGAGGCCCGCCGCGAGCCGGCTGGCACCGAGGGTGCGGGTGAAGAGGAAGTACCACGCGATAGCGGTGCCGGCCAGGTTGCCGCCGGCGATCAGGGCGAACGTGACCGGCACGCCGAAGATCAAGGTCACCGGCGTGAAGAGCGCGCCGAGCGCGATGACGGTGGTGTTGGCGAGGAGGTTGACCCCGCTCGGCGCGTTGAGGCGCTCGGTGAGCAGGCTCCAGTCGCCGAAGTAGAACTTCGTGTCGGTGGCCAGGAACCACTCGTACAGGGTCTGGTCTTCGGGGTTGAGCGCCAGCACGCGCCCGCCCGGATCGGGCCAGAGCCCATGTGTGACCCACCCGGCCAGCGCCACGAAGACCAGGCAGATCGCCAGGTCGGGGGCGTACGGCCGGACCTGAGCAGCCAATCTGGTCCGGATTGAACCGGCTGGCTGGGCGGTTTTCGTGGCCGGAGTGGTGCTGTGGGCGGCCTGGCCGGTGTCCGGTTGCGCGGCTCGGGCTGTGCTGGTCACGGCCTTGACCCTAGTGCCGACCGGCCGTCCGGGTGCGCCCCGGTGGGCGTGGACCGGTTACCGTGGCATTCTGCGCGCCGTCGCGCGCCTGCCCGGGTGGTGGAACGGCAGACACGGCCGCCTTAAAAGCGGCTGCCGCGAGGCATGCGGGTTCGAGTCCCGCCCCGGGCACTCTGGTTTAGGAGCCTTTGCCGTTTACCCTAGATAGGGCACGGTCAACGTGCACAAACCTGTCAGGGAGGCTTGACGTGAAGACCTCAAACCCGGTGCTTAGCCGGCTCGGCCAGGCGGCGGAGCGGGAGCGAGCCGCCGGGTACGCCCCGGTCGGGTACGGGCAGCCCGGCTACGGTACGCCGTACCCCACGACCGACTACCCGGCCGCGCCGCCCACCGTACGGCCGATGACCGTCGACGACGTCGTGGTCAAGACCGTGGCCTTGCTCGGCATCCTCGGCGTGTCCGCGACGGCCGCCTGGGTGCTGATTCCAGACTCGCTGGCCGGGGCCGCTTGGATCGGCGGCGCGATGATCGGGCTGGTGCTCGGTCTGATCATTTCGTTCTCTCGGATGGCTCACCCGGCGCTGGTCGTCGCGTACGCCGTCTTCGAGGGCGTCTTCGTCGGCATGGTGAGCAAGGCGTACGAGTCGTTCTACGACGGCATCGTGCTGCAGGCGGTCACCGCCACGTTCGGCGTCTTCTTCCTCATGGCCATCCTCTACAAGATCCGCGCGATCCGGGCCACGCCCCGGTTCGTACGCGGTGTCATCGCGGCGATGGTCGGCCTGTTCGCCGTCATGATGATCAACCTCGTGCTCTCGCTCTTCGACATCAACACCGGCCTGCGCGACGGCAGCCCGCTGGCCATCGGTTTCAGCCTCGTCTGCATCGTGGTGGCCTCGCTGAGCTTCATCCTCAGCTTCCACGAGGTGGAAGAGGGCGTCCGGATGGGCCTTCCGCAGCGCTACTCCTGGGTCGCCTCCTTCGGCATCCTGGTGAGCCTGGTCTGGCTCTACCTGGAGATCCTTCGCCTGATCAGCTACTTCCAGGGAGATGACTGACGATCGTCCACGCCGGACGCCCGCTCCCCGCTCGGGGCGGGCGTCCGGCTGTTTCGGGCCGGGAAGCCCACTTACCCTAAAAGGTGCAAAACACTCATAGAGCATCGGGGGTCACGTGAGCGCGCAAGAGCTGAGCCGGGCGGTCGACCTGCTCGTACGCCAGACCGGCCACTGGGCCGCGCCCCGGTGGGCGGCTCAGGCGGGCGGCGAGTCGTCCCGCGGCGACCTGCTGTACGCCCTGGTCCAGCGCCTGGCGGATCGCGCCGCCGACGCCGAGGGCCAACCCCGCCGCCCGGTACCCCGCCTCCCCACGGACACCGCCCTGATAGACCAGTTCCGGGTGGTAACGGCCGACCTCCTGGCCGCCACCCCACCCCCCACCGTCCTAGCCCAGGCAGCCACGGACATATCCACCGTCCGCCACTCCCTAACCTGACCCGCGCGGCGCCCCGGGCCCTCGCGCCGTCGATCAAGGACTTTGCCGTCGATCAAGGGCAAACGGTCGTGCTTTGATCTCCAATCCACGGCCGTTTGCCCTTGATCGACGCGAAAGTCCTTGATCGACGAACGCCGGGCCTCGGCCCGGCCCCGGCCCGTCCGGGCCGAGGGGCAGGGCCTGGGATCAGCTCAGGCGCTCCAGCACCATGGCCATGCCCTGACCGCCGCCCACGCACATGGTCTCCAGGCCGACCGTCTTGTCGTGCCAGTCCAGGGCGTTGAGGAGGGTGCCGGTGATGCGGGCGCCGGTCATGCCGAACGGGTGCCCGACCGCGATCGCGCCGCCCATGACGTTCAGCTTGTCGAGGGGGATGTCCAGGTCGCGGTACGACGGGATCACCTGCGCCGCGAACGCCTCGTTGATCTCGACCAGGTCGACGTCGTCGATGGTCATGCCGGCCCGCTTGAGCGCCTGCCGGGACGCCTCGACCGGGCCGAGTCCCATGATCTCGGGGGACAGGCCGGTGACCCCGGTGGAGACGATCCTGGCCAGCGGCGTGACGCCGAGCTCGCGGGCCCGGGTCTCGCTCATCACCACCACGGCGGCCGCGCCGTCGTTGAGCGGGCAGCAGTTGCCGGCGGTGATCCGGCCGTCCGGGCGGAAGACCGGCTGAAGGCCCGCGACGCCGTCCATGGTCACCCCGGCCCGCGGCCCGTCGTCGGCGCTGACCACGTCGCCGGACGGCACCGTCACCGGGGTGATCTCGCGCGCCCAGAAGCCGTCGGCGATGGCCTTCTCGGCGAGGTTCTGGCTGCGTACGCCGAACTCGTCCATGTCTTCGCGGGTGACCCCGTAGAGCTGAGCGAGGTTCTCCGCAGTCTGGCCCATCGCGAGGTAGACGTCGGGCAGCTCGGCGGCCTCGCGCGGGTCGTGCCACACCTCCGCGCCACCCTGGGCGCGGGCGGCCGAGCGGGCGCGTGCCTCGGCGAAGCGCGGGTTGTCCCAGCCACCGCCGACGGCCGCCTGGGCCTCCGGCGGGAGGCCGTCGGAGTTGCCCCGGGCGTACCGGGAGACGCACTCGACGCCGGCCGAGATGAACACGTCGCCCTCGCCGGCGGCGATCGCGTGGAACGCCATCCGGGTGGTCTGCAGCGACGACGCGCAGTACCGGGTGAGCGTGGCGCCGGGGAGCCGGTCGTGGCCGAGGAGGGTGGCGACCACGCGGGCCATGTTGAAGCCCTGCTCGCCACCGGGCAGGCCGCAGCCGAGGTACAGGTCGTCGATCTCGGCGGGGTCGAGCTGGGGCACCTTGTCGAGGGCGGCCTGGACGATGGTGGCGGCCAGGTCGTCGGGGCGTACGTCGCGGAGCGATCCCTTGCCGGCCCGCCCGATCGGGGATCGTGCGGTGGCGACGATGACGGCGTTCGGCATGACAGTCACCTTACTCGTCGGTAACTTCACCGGGTAGTGGGGACCGCCGCCCGGATCACCGCCGGCAGCAGCGCGTGCGCCCACACCCGGTAGCCGTCGGCCGACGGATGGAAGCCGTCGTAGCAGAGCGTGCCCGCGTCGGCCCGGAACACCGCGCCGGTCTCGGTGGCCAGGTCGACCACCGTGCCGCCGGCGGCCTCCACGGCCTTGGTCTGCGCCCGGCCCACGCGGCGGCCGAGCCAGCCGGCGATCTGGCGCAGCGGCGGGGCGATCGCGCGGGCCGCTCCGAGGTCGGGACACGTGCCCACGACGACCTCGACGCCGGCGTCGCGCAGCCGCCGGACCGCCGCGCCGAGGTATGCGGCCGCCTCGGTGGGGCGGCGCAGGCTGGTCACGTCGTTGGCGCCGATCAGGATCACCGCGACGTCCGGCCGACCGCCGAGCAGCGCACGCGCCACCTGGGTGGCCAGGTCGGTCGACCGGGAGCCCGAGACGCCCACGCTGGACAGGTGGACATGGCGTGGCGCCGCGCCCGTCGTGCCGTCGGCGAGCATCTGGGCGAGCTGGCCGCCGATCGTGTCGGTGAGCTGGTCGACGCCCACGCCCAGCGCGGACGAATCGCCCATCATGACCAGCCGCAGCGGCGGCGCGCTGTCGGGACCCATCGAGGTGCGCAGCGCCAGACCCATCTCCGGCTTCGCGTAGCGCCGGTTGCGGGCCACGACGGCCTCGCCGGCCAGCAGCGCGGCGCCGCCGACCGTACCGGCGATCAACGTGATCACCGTCGCGCGGCCCAGCTGTCGCGCCGTGGGCATGCCGTCACCTCAGCCTTCGGTCCGGGAAGCGGTTTCTTCCAAGGGTACGGCCGCATCGACCACCTGCTCGGCCTCGTCTGGGTGAGGATGCCCGAACCAGGCGGTGCGCCGCCGCAGCTGGGCCCACCGGCCGGCGGGGCCGCGCTCCCGGCCGGCCACCTCGGCACCGCTGACCTCGGTGCCGGCGCGCCGGGCGGCCTCGTGCGCCGCGTGCGGGAGCGACCGCACGCCCTCGCCCACGGCCAGCACCTCCCGCCGCTCGTCGACGGAGCCCAGCGCGGCCAGCACGGTCGGCAGCAGGGCGGCGGCCGCCACCGCGTACCCCTCGGCGGACGGGTGGAAGCGGTCCCACGAGAACATCCGGGTCGGCTCGGCGGTGAACCGGGGCCCAAGCAGGTCGCCCAGGGAAACCGTCCAACCCCGGGCCTCGACCACGGCGACCGTCTGGGCGGCGGCGAGCTGCCGGCTCCAGTACCGGGTCAGCCACCGCAGCGGCGGCTTGATCGGCCGGATGGTGCCCAGGTCCGGACACGTGCCGACGACCACCTCCGCACCGGCGGCGCGCAGATCGCGTACCGCGTTGACGAGATGGCGCACGGCGGTGCTGGTGGAGGTGCGGTGGGTGACGTCGTTGCCGCCGACCAGGATGACCGCGATGTCGGGCTTGACCTCGAGCGCGGCCTCGACCTGCGGGACCAGCCCGGAGGACTCGGCGCCGACCACCGCGAAGCGGTGCAGGCGGACCGGCCGGCGCAGCCGGCGCGACACGCCGTTGGCGAGCAGCGCGCCGGGCGTCTCGCGCGGTCGGAACGTGCCGTAGCCCGCGGCGGACGAGTCGCCGAGCACCACCATCGTGATCGGCTTGCCGGGCAGCCGCGCGCCGTAGACGCCGTCGCCGCGGGGCGGCGGACTGTCGGCCTGCGGAATGATCCGACGCGCCTGCTTGGCCTGGGCCACGATCACGCCGGCCGCCGTCGCGAGCAACCCGGCTCCGACCGCCACCCCCTGCGCGGCCCGCTTGGCGACCCGCCACTTCTGACTCATCAGCGTCCCCCGACTGCTGCCCCCTGCGGCTTACGAGGTTAGCGCGACAGTACGACACGGTTGGGGTTTGCCGGCTGCGGGCACTATGGGAGACATGGGCAGAACGTTGAACCGGACGGCCGCTTTCACGGCACTGGGGCGTGCGCTGACCGGCGGAGTGCGGGGTGGGCCGCCGCTGGGCAGGCGCCTCGTCGCGCTGCCCCGGATGCTCTGGGCGACCATGACGGGCAAGTACGACGGCGGCGTCCGGCTGGCGCTCATGGCGGCCGCCACGGCGTACGTGGTGTCGCCGATCGACGCCTGGCCGGAGGCGATCTTCCTGGCGGTGGGCCTGGTCGACGACCTTGTGGTGGTCACCTGGCTGGCCGGCGCGGTGCTCGCCGAGACGGAGCGCTTCCTCGAATGGGAAGCCACGCAACGGAGCGTAATCCCCGGCCACGTAATCTGATCGTGTGCGCTACTACGACAACGTCGTCGAACTGATCGGCAACACCCCGCTGGTCAGGCTGCGAAACGTTACCGCCGGGATCCCGGCGATGGTTCTTGCGAAGGTCGAATACCTCAACCCGGGTGGGTCCGTGAAGGACCGCATCGCGGTGCGGATGGTCGACGAGGCGGAAAAGTCCGGCCTCCTCCAACCCGGCGGCACGATCGTGGAGCCGACCAGCGGCAACACGGGCGTCGGCCTGGCCCTGGTCGCCCAGTTGCGCGGCTACCGCTGCGTGTTCGTCTGCCCTGACAAGGTCAGCCAGGACAAGCAGGACGTGCTCCGGGCGTACGGCGCGGAGGTGGTGGTCTGCCCAACCGCGGTCGCGCCGGAGGACCCGCGCTCCTACTACAACGTCTCCGACCGGCTGGCCCGCGAGATCCCCGGCGCGTGGAAGCCCAACCAGTACGCCAACGCCGCCAACCCGCGCTCGCACTACGAGACCACCGGCCCGGAGCTGTGGGAGCAGACCGAGGGGCGGATCACCCACTTCGTCGCCGGGGTGGGCACCGGCGGCACCATCACGGGCGTCGGCCGCTACCTCAAGGAGGTCTCCGGCGGGGCTGTCCGCGTCATCGGCGCCGACCCCGAGGGCTCGGTCTACTCCGGCGGCACCGGCCGGCCGTACCTGGTCGAGGGGGTCGGCGAGGACTTCTGGCCGGAGACGTACGACCGGTCGATCTGCGATGCGATCGTCAAGGTGTCGGACAAGGCGTCGTTCGACCTGACCCGGCGGCTGGCCCGCGAGGAAGGGCTCCTGGTCGGCGGCTCCTGCGGGATGGCGGCCGTCGCGGCCCTGGAGGTCGCCCGCGACGCCGGCCCGGACGCCGTGGTCGTCGTGCTGCTGCCCGACGGGGGCCGCGGCTACCTTTCCAAGATCTTCAACGACGACTGGATGGCCCGGTACGGCTTCCTGGAGACCGGCGGCGCCGAGCCGACCGTCGCCGCCGCGCTGACCAGCAAGCCCGGCGGGATGCCGTCGCTGGTCCATGTGCATCCGACCGAGACGGTCCGCGACGCGATCGACTACATGCGCGAGTACGCCGTGTCGCAGTTGCCGGTGCTCAAGGCGGAGCCGCCCGTGGTGACCGGCGAGGTCGCCGGCTCGATCGCCGAGAAGGACCTGCTGGACGCGCTCTTCACCGGCCAAGCCCACCTGCACGACACGATCGAGCGGCACATGGGCCCGGCCCTGCCGATGATCGGCGGCGGTCAGCCGGTGAGCGAGGCCGTGCGGCTGCTGGAGAAGTCGGACGCGGCCCTGGTGCTGGTCGACGGCAAGCCGCAAGGTGTCCTGACCCGCCAAGACCTCCTAGCCCACTTGGGCCAAGCCCACTGATCTTGCAAGGAAGGGCCCCTTGTTATGCAAAAAGCGATAACAAGGGGCCCTTCCTTGCAGCAAGGGCGGGCTAGCTGTCGAGTTCGGCGGGCACCGTGATCACGTCGACGAAGGCGCCTCGCCGGAGCACCGTCACCGGCAGGCGGGTGCCGATCGCCGGCCCGAGCATGAGCCGCTGCAGCGCCTGCACGTTCGCCACCGGCCGCCCGCCGGCGGAGACGATCACGTCGCCGAGGTAGATGCCCGCCGTCCCGGCCGGGCTGCCGGGCACCACCTCGACGACCCGCAGGCCGACCTTCTGCTCCAGCCTTGCGGCGACCGGGGGCGGCAGCGGCACGGGTACGCCGGCCACGCCCAGCCAGGCCCGGCGTACCCGGCGGTTGGTCACCAGCTCGCCGATGATCTGGCGGGTGGTCGAGTTGATCGGCACGGCCAGGCCCAGGCCGTACCCGGCGACCGCGGTGTTGACCCCCACCACGCGTCCGGTGGAGTCGGCCAGCGCGCCGCCGGAGTTGCCCGGGTTGAGCGCCGCGTCGGTCTGGATCACGTCGTCGATCAGCCGGACGTTGCGGCCGTCCCGCGCCGGGATCGACCGGCCCAGGCCGGACACGACGCCCGCGGTGACCGAGCCGGCCAGCCCCATCGGGTTGCCCACCGCGACCACGAGCTGCCCGATGCGCAGGCGGTCGGCGTCACCGAGCTCGGCCGGTGGCCCGCCGGTCGCGCGTACCCGCAGGACGGCGAGGTCGGAGAGCGGGTCGGCGCCGACCACGTCGAACCGCGTCTCGAGGCCGTCGGCGAAGGTGGCCGTGCCGCCGGACGCGCCGGTCACCACGTGCGCGCTGGTGAGGAGGAACCCGTCGTCGGTGAAGGTGACCGCCGATCCGGCGCCGCCGCCCCGGGCTGTACGGACCGCCAGGGCGGCCACGCTCGGCAGGACCCGCGCCGCGACGCCGGTGACCGCCTGGGAGTACGCGTCGAGAGCCTCGCGCTCCACATCACGTTCGGTGCTCATGAAGCAGGAAACGCCCCGAGAAGCTCCTCAATGCCCGACGTGGCATCCGCTCTTAGCGAACAGCCGGAACCCCCCAAAAGTGGAAATCGCACAGCCTGTCCGATTGGCCGGGCCGCACACCCCGTTGACTAGTCGTAGCTCCCGAGAGGGGGAACGGATGGTCAGCGTCGACCATACAGAGCCGACCGACGTGGTGGACCGCCTGTTATGGCGGGACGCGCAGTACATGCTCGGCCGGCACGCACGACCCGACCACGATGGCAAGTGTGTCTGGTGCGGCTCGGAGTGGCCGTGTCCGCCCAGACGGCTCGCCCAGCGCGCCGAGACGGCATCCCGCCGGCACTGGCGTGAGGCGTGGACGGCCAGGCACGACCTGAACGGACTCCGCGCGCTGCCCAGTTGGCGCGAGGACCTGAACCGCGGCTACTTCGACTGACCTGCAAGCGACAACTCAATGAGACTGTCACCCCCGCGGTGACACCCCGGTGCCCCGCCAGTGCCGTGGTGTCCCGCACAAGACCCACCCGGACTTGGTGGCCGACAAGCCTCCGTCGGTCCTACGCCTCCGGCCAGGCGTTTCCCCCGGTTTGGGGTGGGTACGGCGGGCGAGAGTACGTGATCACCGGTTCCCCCGCATACATCGGTCACGTACTCTCGCCCAGCCGATTTTCTGGGCACTGTTACGGCGACGACGTGCTCTGGATTGTCCGGGCGTACCGGACCTGCCGCACCAGCGCGGGGCCGATGAACTCGTCGCGCTCGCCGCCGTCGGCCGACCAGCCACCGCGCTCGTAGAAGCGGCGGGCGTGGGTGTTGCCGGCGAGCACCCAGAGCACGACACGCCGCCAGCCGCCCGCCGCGAGCTTGTCCAGCGCGTCGTCCATCAGCGCGCGACCGATGCCCCGACCCTGGGCGGCAGGGTCGACGTGGATCGCGCAGAGCATGCCGGTGCCGGGCTCCACACCCGGCCCCAGGTAGGTGAAGCCGACGATCTCGTCCGCGTCGGTCGCCACCGTCATCTGGTAGTCGTCGCGCTCGTACTTCCAGCGCTCCACCCAGTACGCGGCCATGCTCGACGGCGATACCGTCGCCAGCGCATCGGCCGGCACGATGTCCGCGTACGCGGCGGTGCGGGAACGGTGGTGCAGCGTGCCGACGTCGGTCAGGTCCCGCTCGTGCGCGGTTCGGATCGTGATCCCCACTGGTCCCAGGCTAGCCGTGCCGGCACCGGTACCCGCATCAAGTCTTCGGCGATCACAAGGTCACCGGCGAAGTGCTCACGCGCCTCATCCCGAAAGCGCGCCGGATCGTCGTACCGCTGGGAGAAATGGGTGAGCACGAGCCGTCGTACCCCTGACTGGTGTGCGACGTGCGCGGCCTGCGCCGCGGTCAGGTGGCCGACCTCGGCGGCCATCGCGGCGTCCTCGGACAGAAATGTCGCCTCGATGACCAGCAGGTCGACGCCCTCCGCTAGGGCGAACACGCCGTCGCACAGGCCGGTGTCCATGATGAACGCGAACCGCTGCCCCGGCCGCGGCTCGCTGACCTCGTCGAGCAGGACCCGCCGCCCGTCGAGGTCGAGGTGGCCGGTGCGGATGATCTCGCCGACGGCCGGGCCGGTGATGCCGTGGGCGGCCAGCCGGTCCGGCAGCATGCGGCGCCCGTCGGGCTCGACCAGCCGGAAGCCGTACGTCTCGATGGAGTGCCGCAGGCGGCGGGCCTCCAGATGCGGGGCTATGGGGCCGTCCCCGGCGATCGGCGCGGCGCGGACGTCGGCGGTCTCGTAAAAGCTGGTCGCGTGCCGGAGGTGCGCGAAGAACGCGCCGCCCGAGGCGGGAAAGTGCACCGGTACGGCGTGCTTCACGCGGTCGAGCGACATGCGCTGGATCACGCCGGGCAGGCCGAGGCTGTGATCGCCGTGGAAATGGGTGACGCAGATGCGGGTGATGTCCGAGGCGGCGACGCCGGCGCGGAGCATCTGGCGCTGGGTGCCCTCGCCCGGGTCGAACAGGATCCCCGCGCCGTCCCAGCGCAGCAGGTAGCCGTTGTGGTTGCGGGTTCGGGTCGGCACCTGGCTTGCCGTGCCGAGGATGACGAGTTCGCGCACAGGTCCTTTATATGGTCGACCCCCGGGGTTCCGCGCGCTGCGCGGGCCGGCTGGACTGGGCCGGTTGCCCCGGGGTCGGGTGGCTGACTTGATTTTCGCCGCACCGCTGCCACACGGTCTCGACGACGTGTCTGTCAAGGACAGCGGCTAGCGGACAGCCACCTCACGAGTCCCATTGCTATACAAAGCCGGACCACCTCCCTTCCCGTGTACCGCCACGCTATCCACTGGGCGCGGTGATCGGCAACGGCAATTCCGTGGCTATCGTTTCGTGGCGACGACGCGAAAACCGACGGTGTTGTAGCCGCCGCCCGGATCCCGGCCCTCGCCGCGGTAGCTGGTCCGGCAGCTGCGCCCGGTGGAGTACCACGATCCGCCGCGGACCGCGTGCACCTGCTTGCCCGCCTCCGCGCCGTTGCTGGCGGTGATCAAGCTGGAGGTCCACTCGAAGGCGTTGCCCGCCATGTCATAGCAGCCGTAGTGGCTCCGGCCGTCCGGGTACGAACCCACCGCCGTGGTGTAGCCGCCCGCGGCGGAGATCTTGGCGTACAAATCCGTGTAGACGAAGCCAGTCCGGCTGTCATGATCGATCCAGCCCTGCACGCCGCCGTCCGCGCCGATGGACAGGATCGACGCGAGCGACGCATCGGTGGCCAGCGCGTACGCCGCACACACCGCGTTGTAGTTGTACTTACTGGTGATCTTGCCGGAGGCGTACGAGGTCCCAGCCTCGTCACCCCACGGGTACGCGTACCCCTGCGGGCCGCGAGCGGCGTTCTCCCACTCCGCTTCGGTGGGCAGCCGGACGGTCCAGCCACCGACCGCGGCGGTCAGCCACTCGCAGTACGCCACGGCGTCCTGCGCCGACACGAACAGCACCGGGTGATCCCGCTTGTCCGCCGGCGGCGCGCCGTCCGTCCAGTACTTGGGCACGGCGCCGCGCGCGGTCCCGTCGACGAACTCCTTGTACTGCGCGTTCGTAACCTGATACCGGCCGATCCAGTAGTCATCCTCGATCGGCGCTGCCTCGCCGCCACCCCGGTTGCTGAGGTCCGTGGCGAACGCGAACGACGGGCTCGCCGGGACCTCGACCAGCGGCTGGCTTTCTGCCGCCGCGGTAGTGCTCGTGCCGGCGGGGGCGCCGTTGCTCTTGCCGTCCGACGAGGACGACTCGCAGGCCGCCACCGCGGCGACGCCGATCCCAGCGACCATCGCGAGGAACGTGCGCCGATCCGGGACCTTGTGCATGAGCGTGATCGTGGTGCCGGACCATGTGAACGCGCGGTGGCGTACCTGAGAGCCCGCTATGTGCCGGCGCTAACCCGGCAGAGGCCGGCTAGGCCATTGCGAGCACTGTGAGCCCGTGGTTGACGGCCAGGTCGTCGTAGTCCTTAGTGTTAAGAGTTGCCAGCGGCAGCCCTTCGGTCAGACAGCATGCCGCGATCCACGCATCGTTGATCGGATGGGTGCGGCCCCTGCGCCTGCCGGAGGCGGACATGCGCCCCCAGGTCTGCGCGGTCTCCCAACTCGCGTTCACCATGATGCAGCGCGACATCCACGCCTCAAGCGCCGCTTGGTTGCGCCGACTCCAGTCCCGAAGCGTTGCCCATGGGGTCATCTCGCCGACCGTGACGAACGTCAGGCACCAGGTCTTGCCGGCGAGCCGGGCCGCCATAGATGACGGGAGGCGTTCTCGAAAGATCAGAGAAGCGACGTCGGTATCCAACACGACGTAGTCATGACCGCCTACGTCAGGTTGGCTTGACGCTCGGCGTACACGAACGCGATGAACGCGTCGAGTTCTTCGTCGGATTCGAACACGTCATCACGGGCCATCTCCGACACATCCTTGATCGGCCGGATCCCCCGACGTCGTGCTTGCTCATCGAGCGACTCGCGGCGGCGGGCGATGCGCTGCGGGTCGTTCAGCGGTTCGGCTCCACTCGTCATCCTGGCTGTCACCACCCTTCGCCGCGAGTCTGTCACGCCGAGCGTTGGTTGGCTGATCCCAATCAGGCGTCAGTCTTCGCTACCCCGATCGGGCAGGTCATCCCGTTCGGGCCGTGGTTGCAGTACCCGTTCGGGTTTTTGTCACTTGACAAGTACTGCTGGTGGTAATCCTCGGCGAAGTAGTACTCACCGAGCCGGCCGATCTCCGTGGTGATCTCGCCGCGGCCGGCGCGGGCGACCACCGGCGCGAACGCCTCGCGGGACGCCTCCGCCACCACAAGCTGCTCGTCGGTCGTCGTGTAGATCGTCGAACGGTACTGGGTGCCCACGTCGTTGCCCTGCCGCATGCCCTGGGTCGGGTCGTGGTTCTCCCAGAAGACCTTCAGCAGCTGCTCATAGCCGATCTTGCTGGGGTCGTACACGACCTGGACGACCTCGGCGTGGCCGGTCTGGCCCGAGCAGACCTCCTCGTACGTCGGGTTCTGGGTGACGCCGCCCGCATAGCCGACCGAGGTCGAGATCACGCCCGGCAGGCGCCAGAACAGCCGCTCGGCGCCCCAGAAACAGCCCATTCCGAAGACCGCCACCTCGGCGCCGGCCGGCCAGGGGCCGCGCAGCGGCGTCCCGAGCACCGTGTGCCGCTCGGCGACCGGCATCTCGACCGACCGTCCGGGCAACGCGTTCTCGAGGGTGGGCAGGTCAAACTTCATGCGCCGCAGAAACACTGCAAGCTCCTCTCATGCTTCCAGACCCTGCAACGCCGCGGGGCACCGACCCTTACCCCAGTGCCGCGGCGACCTTCTCGGCGTACGAGCGGGCCTCGTCGTCGGAGGCGTATTTCGTGCGGGGCCAGAAGAAACCGCGCAGGCCGTCGCCCTTGGTGCGGGGCACCACGTGGGCGTGCAGGTGGGGCACCGACTGCGACACCTTGTTGTTCATCGCCACGAACGTCCCGCCCGCGCCCAGGCCGTCCTCGACCGCCACCGCCAGCCGCTGCACCAGGCCGAAGAAGGGCGCGAGGTCCGCGGCGGGCAGATCAGCGAGTACGGCGACGTGCGTGCGCGGCACCACGAGGGTGTGCCCCTTGAATACCGGCCGGGTGTCGAGAAACGCGAAGCCCGCAGGCTCGTCGGCTACCACGAACGCCGGCACGGAGCCCGCCACGATGCCACAGAACAAGCAGTCGGCCACCCCGGAAAGGGTAGCCGCGCCGCGTCGATCAAGGGATTCCGCGTCGATCAAGGGCAAACGGTCGTGGATTAGAGATCAAAGCACGGCCGTATGCCCTTGATCGACGCAGAAAGCGGGCGGAGCGCGGGGAGCGGGGGCGGGAGCGGGGCGCGGCGCGAGAGGGAGCGGGGCGGGGGAACGGGGCGGGATAGCCTGGGGGCGTGACGCGGCGGGTGGTTATTGCGGTGCTTGGTGAGGTTCGGTGGCATCCGCCGGGGGTTGACGCGGCTGCGTGGCGGGCGGCGCTGGCCGAAGACCTGGTCGACCTGCTCGCGACCCTCAACGAGGTGGAGCCGGCCATCGCCGCCCTGCCCGCCGACCGCGCGCTCGCCGAGTCGGTGGCCTGGCCGAGCATGCCGGTGTACGACGTACCCGACCTGAGTGCGGGAGCGATCTTCGCGGTGGCCGCCAAGGACGGGTACGAGCAGGCGGCGGCCGTGGCAGGGGACGCGCCGGACGTACCGGGACTGTTGGTGGGGAAGTTGCTGCGGCCGCTGACCACCCGCCCGCTGGCGGTGGCTCCGGCGGATCCGGGGCCGGGACTGCTCGGCGTGGCGGCCCGGTTGCCGGCACCGGACTGGCTGCCGGCGTTCGACCTGGACAGCGGGGCGCTCGCGGAGATCCGGGCGGCCGCGCCACGCCCCGCGGACGTGGGTTCAAGCCCGCCGTGGCGCCGCCTGCGAACCCCCGCGGACCTCGCGACCCTGGACCCCGCCGTGGAGGGCTGGGACACGACCCGCGCCCTCCTCGGCGGCTAGCGACCGCTAGAGGCCCAGGTCTCCCAGGTCGCCTAGGTCCAGCTGGGATCGCGCGAAGGTCTGCGGGTCGGCGAAGTCCTCATCGGAGGGGAGGAGGTCGGGGTGGCCCCACAGCGAGTCGCGGGCGGCCGTGCCGCGGTGCTCCGTCAGTGCGGCCCACAGGGTGGCGGCCTCGCGGAGCCGGCGCGGGCGCAGTTCCAGTCCCACCAGCGCGGCGAACGTCTGCTCCGCCGGCCCGCCGGCCGCGCGGCGCCGCCGGAAGGCCTCGCCGAGGCGTAGGACGTTGGGCAGCCGGTCGCCGGCCGCCTCGTCGACGACGTGGCACACCCAGCCCTCGACCAGGGCGAGCGCGGTTTCCAGCCGGGCCAGCGACGCCTTCTGCGACGGGGTGTCCTCGGGCGTGAAGATGCCTTCGAGGGCGATCGCCTGCATCGACTCCGGGTTGGTCGGGTCGATCCGGCCCATCGCGTCTTCGATCGCCTCGCGGTTGACGGTGATGCCGGCGGCGTACATCTCCACCGCCGTCAACACGTGCCCGCGCAGCCACGGCACGTGCTGGAAGAGCCGCTGGTGGGCCGCCTCACGCATGGCGACGTACAGGCGTACCTCATCGAGCGGAAGCTCCAGGCCCTTGCCGTACTCGCTGATGTTGGCCGGGACGAGCGCGGCAGTGCCGGCCGGTCCGAGCGGAAGCCCGATGTCGCCGGCGGAGAGCACCTCGGCGGCGAGTGAGCCGAGCGCCTGGCCCAGCTGACCCCCGAAGAGCGCGCCGCCCAGCGTGGTGACCATCGACTGCATGGGGCCGAGCTGGGCGCGCGCCTCCGGCGGCACCAGGTCGCCCATGGCCGACACCATGCGGCCGGCGACGGGGTCGCACAGCTTGCGCCAGACGTCCAGGGTGTTGTAGATCCACTCGTTGCGCGTCCACGCCACGGACGTGTGGATGCCCGACGGCAGCGCGGAGGCGGGCTCCAGCCAGAGGTCGGCCAGGCGCAGGGCTTCGTCGACCTCGTTCCGCTCGTAGACGTTGACCGCCGGGTCGCCGGTCCCGGCGAGCTGACTCACCGCTACCTGACGGGCCAGGTCCCAGTTGACGGGGCCGGTGCCGGGGGTCGCGAGCAACTGCTGCAGCTGAGCCATGAACTGCTGCATCTGCTGCGGATCGTTGGGGTCGGGTGGCTGCGCGCCCGGGAGAGCGAAGCCGAACGGGATATCAGGCACGTCATCCACGGTACGCCCGGGTTTTGGCGCCTGCCGTGTCCGCGCTGTCAGCTCAGGGAGAAACCGGGGTAGGTACGCTTCGCGCATGAGACGTCGCGGTGTCACTGTCCTCCTCGGCGCGCTGATCACCGCGTTGCTGAGCGTGGGAGTGCTAGCCGCCCCTATCCCGTACGTGGTGCTCGGCCCCGGCCCCACCGTGGACACGCTGGGTAAAGAGGACGGCAAAGAGGTCATTCAGGTCACCGGCACGCAGACCTCGACCTCGGCGGGGCAGCTGCGCCTGACCACCGTCGGCGTGCAGCCGGACGTCAAGCTGCTCTCCGCGATCGCGGGCTGGTTCAGCGACGACGAGGCCGTGGTGCCGCGCGAGTTGATCTACCCGCCGGACCAGACCGAGCAGCAGGTCGAGGAGCGCAACGCCGAGGACTTCAAGGCGTCGCAGAGCAGCGCGGAGACGTCGGCGCTGCGCGAGCTCGGCTACCCGGTGCAGGTGACCGTCAAGAACGTCACCGCCGGCGGACCCTCCGAGGGCGTCCTGCGCGCCGGAGACATCCTCACCTCCGTGAACGGCAAGCCGGTGACCAGCGGGCCGAAGCTGACCGAGATGATCCGGGCGGAGCCGGGCGGCACCGAGCTGACCATCGGCTACACCCGCGCAAACGCCAACGCGACCGTGAAGATCAAGACCCGGGCCCAGGACGGCGAGCCGCCGCGCATCGGCGTGGAGATCGAGCCGAAGCAGCCGCACCCGTTCGAGCTGAAGATCGATCTGTCGAAGATCGGCGGCCCGAGCGCGGGCCTGATGTTCGCGCTGGGCATCATCGACAAGATCGAGCCGGCCGACCTCACCGGCGGCAAGATCATAGCGGGTACGGGGACCATCGACGACGACGGAAACATCGGCCCGATCGGCGGCATCGGGCAGAAGCTCGTGGGCGCCAAGAACGCGGGCGCGACCGTGTTTCTCACGCCCGCCGACAACTGCGCCGAGGCCAAGAGCAATGACCGCCCGGGGCTCCCATTGATCAAGGTGGCGACCCTCGACGAGGCGCTGGCCGCGCTGCAGACGCTCCGCGACGGGGGTCAGCCGCCGCTCTGCTGACCTAGGGGCATGACCTTCAGGTACACCCCGTACTGTAGGTCCCTGATCGGAGCGGATCAGCCAACAACTTGCGGAGCATACCGTGGTCGTGCGTAGCAGTCCTCTGCCGAGAATGAGCAGGCGGGGGCGCGTCACTATCGGCGTACTCGTCGGGGTATTCCTGCTCTTTACCCTGATGGGCTGGGCGGTCGAGGTGTGGACCGACTGGCTGTGGTTCGACGAGGTCCAGTACACCCAGGTCTTCTCGGACGTGCTGACCACGCGGATCCTGCTCTTCTTCGCGATAGGGCTGGCCATGGCGGTGGTGGTCGGGGGCAACCTCTACCTCGCCTATCGGCTCCGTCCGCTGCTGCGCCCGCACTCGGCCGAGCAGGCCACGCTGGAGCGCTACCGGATGGTGCTCAGCCCGCGCATCGGCACCTGGATCGCGGTGCTCTCCATCATCATCGGGCTCTTCGCCGGACTGTCCGGGCAGAGCCGCTGGCGCGACTGGATGCTTTTCCGCAACTCGCAGCCGTTCGGCGTCACCGACCCCGAGTTCAAGATCGATATCGGGTTCTACGTCTTCGAGTACCCGTTCCTGCGCTACCTGCTCGGCGTCGGCTTCACCGCCGTCGTGCTGTCGGTGCTCGGCTCGCTCGCCGTCCACTATGTCTTCGGCGGCGTGCGGCTACAGGGCATCGGCGACCGGATGACCACCGCCGCGCGTGCCCACCTGACCTCGCTGGTGGCGGTCTTCGTTTTGCTCAAGGCCATCGCGTACGTCCTGGACCGGCGGGCACTCCTGCTCGAGCAGAACCCGCCCAACCTCTACGGCGCCGGGTACGCCGACATCAACGCGCTCCTGCCGGCCAAGGAGATCCTGGCGTACATCTCGATCGTCGTGGCGATCGCGATCATCGTGTTCTCCAACGCGGTGATGCGCAATCTGGTCTGGCCCGGCGTCTCGCTCGCGCTGCTGGCCATCTCCGCGGTCGCGATCGGCGGCATCTATCCCTGGGCGGTGCAGACCTTCGAGGTCAACCCCAGCGTCCGGGACAAGGAGCGCGACTACATCGAGCGCGGCATCAACGCCACCCGAGATGCCTTCGGCCTATCTACGGTGAAGACCGATGCGTACTCGGCCAGCAACCTCACGCCGCCCGCCTCGCTGGCGACCGACACCTCGGTCGTGCCCAACATCCGGCTGCTCGACCCCGAGCTCGTCTCGCAGTCGTACACCCAGTTGCAGCAGGTCCGGGGCTTCTACGACTTCGGGCAGAAGCTCGACATCGACCGCTACACGATCAACAGCAAGACCCAGGACTACGTCGTGGGCGTCCGCGAGATCAACTACAGCCAGCTGACCGACCAGCAGGGCAACTGGCTCAACCGCCACACGGTCTACACCCACGGGTACGGCCTGGTCGGCGCGCCGGCCAACCAGATCGTGTGCGGCGGGCAGCCGTACTTCGTCTCCGGCTTCCTCGGCGACGACCAGACGCCCGAGGCGTGCGCCTCCAACCAGGAGCAGATCCCGGTCGAGCAGCCGCGCATCTACTACGGCGAGCAGGTCGGCGGCGGCCAGCAAGGCGCGGACTACGCGATCGTCGGCCAGGCCGACCCGGACCGGCACGTCGAGTACGACCGGCCGACCGGCTCCAACGGCGAGCAGGGCGTCAACTACACGTACACCGGCACGGGTGGCGTCGAGATCGGCTCCTTCATGCGCCGGCTGCTGTACAGCGTCAAGGAGCGGGAGTCCAACTTCCTGCTCTCCGACGCGGTCAACGACAACTCCAAGCTGCTGTACGTCCGCAACCCGCGGGACCGGGTGGAGAAGGTGGCGCCGTTCCTGACCATGGACGGCGACCCGTACCCGGCCGAGGTCGACGGGCGCATCGTGTGGATCCTCGACGGGTACACGACGGCGGGCACCTACCCGTACTCGAAGCGGGTCAACCTGCAGACCGAGACGGCAGACGAGCTGACCAACGTCGGCACGTTCGCGCTGGCCCGGGAGAACGTCAACTACATCCGCAACTCGGTCAAGGCCACCGTCGACGCGTACGACGGCACCGTCAAGCTGTACGAGTTCGACGACGCCGACCCGGTGCTCAAGGCGTGGAACAAGGCGTTCGGCGGCGACCTGGTCATCCCGAAGGCGGACATCCCGGACGAGCTGAACGCGCACTTCCGCTACCCGGCCGACCTCTTCAAGGTGCAGCGCAACCTGCTGGCGAACTTCCACGTCACCGACCCGGGCGAGTTCTTCAACGGGTCGGACTTCTGGGAGGTGCCCAACGCCCCCGACAAGCCCGACACCGGCGTCAAGCAGCCGCCGTACTACCTGCTGACCCAGTTCCCGGGCCAGAACGAGCCGAGATTCCAGCTCACCTCGGCGGTCACCCCGCTCGGCCGGCAGAACCTCGCCGCGCTCATCTCCGGCTCCTATGTGGACGACAGACCGGTCTTGCACGTGTGGGAACTGCCCGATCAAACGGCCGTGTCCGGCCCGGTGCAGGTGCACCAGCGGATGACGAACACTAACGCCCAGATCAGACAGGACCTGAACCTGCTCTCGTCGAACCAGGCCCAGGTGCTCTACGGCAACCTGCTGTCCCTGCCGTTCGGCAACGGCATGCTCTATGTGGAGCCCGTGTACGTCAAGAGCAACCAGGAGAACGCGTACCCGGTGCTCCAAAAGATCCTCATGTCCTATGGCGACGGTGGCTCGTACGTCGTACTGGCCGACTCGCTCCAAGCGGGCATCAAGGAACTGGTCGACCAAGGCAAACAGGGCGCTCCACCACCCCAGACCGGCACCGAGAACCCGCCGACACAGGGCGGCACCCAGACGCTGACGCCCGAGCTGGCGGCCGCCGCCGACAAGGTCGAGAAGGCGTGGGCGGAGGTCAAGGCCGCACGGGCGGCCGGCGACTTCGAGCGCGAGGGCCGGGCGCTGAAGGCGTTCGACGACGCGATGGCCGAGTTCCAGACGGCCCTCCGCGCCGCCGGCGGCACCCCCAACGCCACCCCATCCCCATCGCCCTCAGGCACCTCACCCCCACATCCCCTCCCCATCCCCTCCCCAGGCGGCTAGCGCTCTCCGCGGCCCGCGCGCCCCTCTGCGCGCGGGCCGCGCGCCGCGTGCCGCGTGCCGCGTGCCGCGTGGGCCTGCGCGCCCTTCTGCGCGTCGATCAAGGGCAAACGGTCGTGGTTTGATCTCCAAACCACGACCGTTTGCCCTTGATCCGCGTGGAAATCCTTGATCGACGGAGGGTGCGCCACGCCACTGCGGGCCCGTTTTGCAGGTACGGCGAACCGTGCGCTAGTGTTAAGGAGCCGACGCGGGGTGGAGCAGCTCGGTAGCTCGCTGGGCTCATAACCCAGAGGTCGCAGGTTCAAATCCTGTCCCCGCTACTAGCAGGAATGCCCTTCTGGAGATTCTCCGGGAGGGTGTTTTTGTATCCGTTTGCTAACGGCATTGCTAACGGTCCTCGTCCGGGTCGTCTTCTTCCTGCAAGATCAGGTTTGCGATGATGTCGGCTGCGTCACGGTCGACTTGCCAGACAGCGCGTGTGAGTAGAGGCTGAGCCGCGAACGCCGCCGCGACCTCGGCATCCACCGGCGGCGCGATCGGCGCTGCGGCGGGTGTGGTCATGGACCGGATCGTGGTGGCCGCCCGAACCCGTAGGTACGGACGTTACGCGTCGATGCTCAGGTCGCTGACCACGCCGAAGTGGTCGGACGGCCACACCGCGCCCGACGCGGTGCGCTCCGGCTCGGTCCACGCCAGCCACATCCGGACCGCCGCCAAGCCGCGCCCTCGGACCAGGACGTAGTCGATGCGGCAGCTGGGCTCGTCGGCGTCGCGGGCGTAGTCGTTGACCCGGTCGAACGTGTACCCCGCCGGGCCGTCGCCCCAGGCGTCGGCGAACCCGGCGGCCCGTAGGTGCTTCATCTCGGCCGAGTCCGGCTCCGCGTTGAAGTCGCCCAGCAGCACGCCCGACGGTGCCATGGCGGAGACGTACTCCACCTGCCGCAACCGCAGCGGGGCGTGGTGCGGCTCCCAGGTGAGGTGGGTGACGGACACCGGCAGGTCGCCGAGCGGGGTCTGGACCAGGGCGTACAGCAGGGCGCGCGGCTCGGCGACGTCGGCGCCGGGCAGGGGAAGATCCGCCGCTCGTGGATCGGCCAGCGGCTGAGCAGCGCGTTGCCCTGCCAGCGCGGATCCATGCCGCCGCGGGGAGCGGCGGGGGCGTACGCGACGTGGTAGCCGAGGCCGTGCGCGATGGCCATGGCCTGACACGTGTCGGGCGACCCGAACCGCAGGTCGCCCGACCGCATCACCTCCTGCAGTCCCAGGATGTCCGGCTGGAGGCGCTGGATCTCCCGCCGGATCAGCGGCAGCCGCCGCGGCCAGGGCCCGGCGTCGTGCCAGATGTTCAGCGACGCGACCCGGACCGACGTCACTCTCGTACCGCGCCCTTGGCCAGGTCGCTGACGAAGTTGCGGGCGAAGATCAAGAACATGACGATCAAGGGGAGTACGGAGAGCAGCGCGCCGGCCATGATGCGGCTGTAGTCCGTGCCGTGTACGCCGTTGAGCTGTTGCAGCGCCACCTGGAGGGTGACCTGGTCGGGGTTGACCAGCACGACCAGGGGCCAGATGAAGTCGTTCCACGCTGCGATGAACGTGTAGATGCCGAGGAACGCGAGGCCCGGCCGGATGATCGGGAGCACGACGCTGACGAACTGCCGGAAGAAGCCGGCCCCGTCGAGCCGGGCCGCGTCGAGCACCGAGTCGGGTATGGCGTTCTGGATGTACTGCCGCAGGAAGAAGATGCCGAACGCGTTGGCCGCGGCCGGGATGATCAACGCCCGCAGCGAGCCGACCCAGCCCAGCTCCACCATGATGACAAACTGCGGGATGACCGCGAGCCCGACCGGCAGGAAGAACGTGCCGATCAGCACGGCGAAGAGCGCCCGGCGACCGGGGAAGTCGTACTTCGCGAACGCGAACGCCGCGAGCGAGTCGAAGAAGAGCACGAGCAGGGTCGTCGTGCCCGCCACGAGGAGCGTGTTGAGCATCGAGCCGAAGAAGTCGATGCTGTCGAGGACGTTGCGCAGGTTGGTGATCAGCTGCGAGCCGAACGTGAGCTTCGGCGGGAAGCGGTAGATGTCGGCCGTGGAGTTGGTCGCCATCACGACCATCCAGTAGAAGGGGAACAGCGCCAGGATCGTGCCGGCGATCAGCACCCCGTGCAGCAGCAGGCCGCGCGCCTTCTTGGGACTCATCGGCGGGCCCTCCCGCCCTCTCCGCGCTGGACGAGCGCCCAGTTGAGGATCGTGAAGAGCGCCACGACGAGGAGCACGACCATGGCGATCGCCGCGCCGTACCCGTAGTCGTTGTGCGAGAACGCCTGCCGGTAGAAGTAGAACACCATGGTCAGGCCGCTCTGCCCGGTGCCGGCGGTGTCGCCGAGCAGCACCTTGGGCTCGGTGAACGTCTGCAGCCCGCCGATGGTCGACAGGACGACCGTGAAGAGGATGATCGGGCGCAGCAGCGGCAGCGTGATGTGGAAGAAGAGCTGGACCGCGTTGGCGCCGTCGACCTTCGCCTGCTCGTACAGGTCGCTGGAGATCGTCTGCAGGCCGGCGAGGTAGATGATGGCGTTGTACCCGGTCCACTGCCAGACCGTGAGCACCGCGATCACGATCTTGATGCCCCAGGTGTTCTGCAGCCAGGCGACCTCGGGCAGGCCGACGGCCTTCAGTGCGGCGTTGACCAGGCCGTAGTTGGTCGCGAAGAGCGCACCGAAGAAGATCGAGATGGCCACCGTCGAGGTGATGTTCGGGATGAAGAACGCCATCCGGTAGAACGCCTTGAACCGCTTCACGGAGTTGAGCAGCACGGCCAGGACCAGCGCCAGACACAGCGTGGGCACCGTCGAGAGCACCCAGATGAGCAGCGTGTTCCACAGCGACAGCCAGAAGACGTCGTCGCTGATCAGGTACTGGAAGTTGTCCAGCCCGGCGAACTGCATCTCGCCGATGCCGTCCCAGCGCTGGAACGCCAGGTAGAACGAGAACAGCAGCGGGGCCAGGCCGAACACCGCGAACAGGATGTAGAACGGCGAGATCGCCAGGTACTGCGGCCAGTAAGCGAGGAAGCCCCGGCGGCGGCGTTCCGGCGCGCGGTGCGGCCGCACCCGGGGACGAGTCCTGGGTGCGGCCGGCGCGGCCGTGCGGGACAGGGTCACGTCAGGAGACTCCCACCCGTTCGCCGGCCTTCTTCGCCGCCGACACGGCGTCGTTCCAGGCGGCCTCGGGGTCCTTGCCCTTGGTCTCGACGTTGCCCAGTTCGGTGGCGAACGACTCGCGGAGCACGCTGTCGTACTCGCTCTCGTAGGCGACCGGGATCTTCTCGGCGGCCGGACCGAACACGTCGATGGTGACCTGCCCGCCGAAGAACTCGTCGGGGGAGGTCAGCGCGGACAGCTTGTACGCGGCCGGCGCGGAGGGAACAGGGCCGCGTCCGTGTAGCCGCGCGCCTGGTTGTCGGCGTTCAGCATCCACGTGATGATCTCGAACGCCTTCTTCGGGTTGCCGGAGCTCTTCGGGATCGCCAGGAACGAGCCGCCCTGGTTGGCCGGGCCACCCGGCATCGGCACCACTCGCCACTTGCCCGAGGTCTTCTCCGCCGCCGACTTGATGTCCAGCGCGACCCAGGCCGCGCCCAGCTTGGCCGGCAGCGTGCCCTGGTTCCAGGCGGCGTTGGCGTCCTGGCCGCCGCTGGCGACCTTGAAGCTGATGCCCAGCGCGACCGCCTTGGTGGCGAGGTCCCAGGCGTTGCGGATGTGCTCCTGGTCGCCGATGAACTTCTTGTCGGCGTCGGCGTACCGCTTGGTGGTCTGCCCGACGGCCATGTCGAAGACCTCGGCCGCCTCGCCGACCATGAACGTGCCGGGCAGCGCCTTCTTCAGCGCCGCGCCCTGCTCGAAGAAGGCGTCCCAGGTCGACGTCGCCGCGGTCACGTCGGCGACCTCGCTCGGCAGCCCGGCCTTCTTGAAGATGTCCTCGCGGTAGAACAGCGCGGTGGGGCCGATGTCGATCGGGAAGCCGATGAGCTTGCCGTCGGTGGTGCTGCCCTGCTTCCACTTCCACTCGAGGTACTGGCTCTTGAGGTCGCCCGCGCCCAGCGTGTTCAGGTCGAGGAACTGGCCCGCCTGGCCCATGAAGTACGCGATGTCCTCGCCCTTGATGCCGGTGATGTCCGGCATGAACTGGCGGCTGGTGATCGTGGTGACCAGCTTGTCCTTGAAGCTGCCCCGACCTGCGTGGCCTTGAACGTGATGTCGGAGAACTGGGTGGAGACGTCGGCGACGACCTTGTCGCTGAGGCCGCCGGACCAGTACCACAGCGACAGGTCCTTGCTGTCGCCGCCGGTGCTGCCGGAGGAGTCGTCGTCGCCACACGCGGCGGTCATGCCGACCGTGGCGCTCGCCACGCCGAAAAGGCCGGCTTGTAGTAACCGTCTGCGAGAAATTGTCATGGGTTGTCCCACCCTTCGGAGATCACGTTGTCAGGTATGCAGTCGTTGAGGAAGGCGTAGTCGCGGCCCAGGTCGGGATCGCCGGCCCTGGTGGTCCGCCACCATTCGGCGATGTCCGCCCAGCCGGGCGCGGCCATGGCCCCGCCGAGTCGCTGGACAGACAGCGCCGCCGCCAGGTTCGCGAACCGCAGGCGTTCCGCCAGCGGGAGGTTCGCGAGGGTCGCGAAGATGAAGGCGGCGCCGAAGACATCGCCGGCGCCGGTCGGGTCGAGCGTGGTGACGGGTAGCCCTCGGACCGAATCGGACTCCCCGGTCGTGTTGTCGATGGCCAGCGCGCCGTCGGGGCCGAGCGTGACCACCGCCACGGGTACGAGTTCGGCGAGGCGGGTGAGCGCCGCGGCCGGCGAATCCGTCGCCGTGTACCGCATCGCCTCGCCCGCGTTGGGCAAGAACGCGTGGCAGTGCGACAGCTGCTCCAGCACCTCCGGCGCCCAGGAGCCCGAAGGGTCCCAGCCGAGGTCGGCGAAGACCAGCGTCCCCTGGGCCTGCGCGCGGGCCAGCCAGCTCTGCGGCTCTTCCCCGATGTGTACGGCGGCGGCCCGGCTCGCGGGCGGTTGGCCGACCAGTTCGTCCGCGGCGAGCGGGGGCGGCTGCCCGTGGGTCACCAGCGCGCGGTCCTCGTCGTACGCGAGGGACACCGTGACCGGCGTGCGCCAGCCGGGGAACCGCCGCGAACCGGACAGGTCGACGCCCTCGCGGCCGGCCAGTTCCGCCCAGCAGTAGTCCCCGAGCATGTCTGCGCCGAACGCCGCGGCCAGCGCGGTCCGCAGGCCGAGCCGGCGCAGCGCGACAGCGAAGTTGGCGATCCCGCCAGGGCCCGAGTCCATCCCGCGCGTCCAGGTCTCAGTACCGAGAGTAGGGGGCTTGGGCATCCCGGAGAACACAATGTCGGCGAAGAGCAACCCGGACAGGAAGACGTCCGGCGGCTGTGACTCAGTCACGGAAGCGTCCTCTCTGCTCGGGAAGCCGTCCAATCTTGCGCATGAGTGTGCACCTCCTGTTGACCGAATGGCAATACCTGTTCAAAGTCAGTCATCGCCATGAGCGACTTTGGCTGATACGATCCCGCCCATGCTTCTCACCAGGCCGGATGCCGGGCACCGAGGAAGCGATCAACGGTGGTCAGGACGTACAACGAACCGGCCGCCTCAGCTGTGGAGGTGACCGAGAGGTGAAACTGGTGATCCTCGGGGCGGCGGCTTCCGCGTCCCCCTCATTCACCGGGCCCTGCTGGTGGAGCAGGGTGAGCCGCGGGTGACCGACCTCGTCCTGTACGACGTGGACCTGCGCCGGCTCACCGCGATCCGGCACGTCCTGGAGCAGCAGGCGACGCTCGAAGGCGACCGGGAACCGCTCAACGTTTCGGTGACCACCGACCTGAAGGAGGCCCTGGCCGGGGCGGACTTCGTCTTCTCGGCCATCCGGGTCGGCGGGCTGGAAGGCCGGGTCGTCGACGAGCAGGTGGCCCTTGACCAGGGAGTTCTCGGCCAGGAGACGGTCGGCGCCGGCGGCATCTCGTACGGGCTGCGCACGGTGCCGGTGGCCATCGAGGTGGCTCGCCGCATCGCGGAGCTGGCTCCGGACGCCTGGACCATCAACTTCACCAACCCGGCCGGCATGGTCACCGAGGCGATGGCGGCGCACCTGGGCGACCGGGTCATCGGCATCTGCGACTCGCCGGTGGGGCTCACCCGCCGGGTGGCGCGGCTGCTCGGGCTCGACCCGGCGACCGCCTGGTTCGACTACGCCGGCCTCAACCACCTCGGCTGGCTGCGCGGCGTGTACGTCGAGGGCCACGACCACCTGCCGCGGCTGATGGCCAACGCGGAGGCGCTCGGATCGTTCGAGGAGGGCAAGCTCTTCGGTGCGGAGTGGCTGCAGACGCTCGGATCCGTCCCGAACGAGTACCTGTATTACTACTACTACTCCCACGAGGCGATCCGGGCCGGGCGCGCGGCGGCGCTGACCCGCGGCGCGTTCCTGCTCCGCCAGCAGCAGGACTTCTACGCCCAGACCGAGCGCGACGCGGGCTCGGCGCTGGCCGCCTGGCGGCGCACGCGCGCTGAGCGGGAGGCCACGTACATGGCGGACACCCGGGAGATCGCCGGCGCCGGCGACCGGGACTCCGACGACATGGAGTCGGGCGGGTACGAGCAGGTGGCCCTCTCGATCATGCGGGCCATCGCCCGGGACGAGCGGACGGTGCTGATCCTGAACGTCCGCAACCGCGCGGCCCTGTCGGTGGTGGACGAGGACGCGGTCGTGGAGGTCCCGTGCGTGGTTGACGCGAACGGCCCGCACCAGGTAGTGATCAACCAGCTGCCGGCGCACGCGGCCGGGCTGGTCGCCAGCGTCAAGGCCGTGGAGCGGGCCGCGATCGAGGCCGCGGTCGAGGGCTCCCGCCGGGCCGCGCTGAAGGCGCTCGCGCTGCACCCGCTGGTTGGCTCGGTCACCGTCGCGCAGCGGATGCTTGATCAGTACGTCCAGCAGTTCCCGCAGTTGTCCTACCTCCGCGGATAGAAGGGCTCGTCCGTGCACGACGACCGGATCCACGTCGAGCGCCGGCTCGACCGCCTCTACAAAGAGCGCATCCTCCCGGCGAAGTACTCCGCACGCGTACCCCTGCAGATCGAGGTCTGGTACGTGCCGGACGAGCCGGTGCCGGTCGCCGAGGCGCTGGCGGCGACGTACCGGGCGTCGGGCGTCGGCGAGCCCTGGGGTACGCCGTGGTCGACCGCGTGGTTCCGGGTGACCGGCCAGGTGCCGGCGGAGTGGGCGGGGCGGCGCGTCGAACTGGTCGTCGACCTCGGCTTCACCGGCGGCGGGCCGGGCTTTCAGGCCGAGGGGCTGGTCTACGACCGCGCCGGGCGGCCGATCAAGGGGGTCGCGCCCCGCAACATGTACGTGCCGATCGCCAGCCCGGCGCGCGGGGGCGAGGACGTCGCGCTGCTGATCGAGGCGGCGGCCAACCCCGACGTCGGGGTCGACGGCTTCAAGCCCACCCCTCTCGGGGACAAGGCCACCGCGGGGAAGGAGCCGCTGTACCGGCTCGCCGCCGTGGACCTGGCGGTGCTGGACGAGGAGGCTTGGCACCTGGCTCTGGACTTCGAGGTGCTGTCCGGGCTCATGGCCGAACTGTCCACACACGACCCGCGAAGGCACGAGATCCTCCGCGCCATGGAACGGGCCGCCGACGTACTCGATGCGCAGGACGTCGCTGGGACCGCGACAGCCGCGCGGACCCGGCTCGCCGCGGTGCTGGCCAGCCCCGCGCACGCGAGCGCGCACACGCTCGCCGCGGTGGGCCACGCCCACATCGACAGCGCCTGGCTGTGGCCGCAGCGGGAGACCATCCGCAAGTCCGCGCGGACGTTCGCGAACGTCACCGCGCTCGCCGCGGAGTACCCGGAGTTCATCTTCGCGGCCTCGCAGGCGCAGCAGTACGCCTGGGTCAAGACGCACCAGCCGGCGGTGTTCCAGCGGATCGGCGAGGCGGTCAAGGCCGGGCAGTGGGCGCCGGTGGGCGGCATGTGGGTGGAGTCCGACGCGAACCTGCCCGGCGGCGAGGCCCTGGCCCGCCAACTCGTCCACGGCAAGCGGTTCTTCATGGACGAGTTCGGCGTGGAGTGCGAGGAGATCTGGCTGCCCGACTCGTTCGGCTACACCGCGGCGTTCCCGCAGATCGCGCGGCTCGCCGGCGTGCGCTGGTTCCTGACTCAGAAGCTGTCCTGGAACCAGACGAACAAGCTGCCGCACCACACCTTCCGGTGGGAGGGCATCGACGGCACCCGGGTGTTCACCCACTTCCCGCCGGTGGACACGTACAACTCCGAGTTCAGCGGGAGCGAGCTGGCTCACGCGGTGGCCAACTATGCGGAGAAGGGCGCCGGCACCCGCTCGCTGGTGCCGTTCGGCTGGGGCGACGGCGGCGGTGGCCCCACCCGGGAGATGCTGGAGAAGGCGCGCCGGCTGCACGACCTGGAGGGCTCGCCCCGGGTGGTCATCGAGAAGCCGGCCGACTTCTTCCGCGCCGCCGAGGCCGAGTACCCGGACGCGCCGGTCTGGTCCGGCGAGCTGTACCTGGAGCTGCACCGCGCCACGTACACCAGCCAGGCCCGTACCAAGGCCGGCAACCGCCGCAGCGAGCACCTGCTGCGCGAGGCCGAGCTGTGGGCCGCCACCGCTTCGGTACGCACCGGCGCGGCGTACCCGTATGAGGCGCTGGATCGACTGTGGAAGGTCGTGCTGCTGCACCAGTTCCACGACATCCTGCCGGGCAGCTCGATCGCGTGGGTGCACCAGGAGACCGAGGCCACGTACGCCCGGGTGGCGGAGGAGCTGAACCGGATCGTCGACTCTGCACTGTCCACGCTGGGCGGTGGCGTGTTCAACGCCGCGCCGCACCCGCGTACCGAGGTGGTCGACGGCACCCTCGTGACGGTGCCCGCACTGGGTGTGGCGGCCGTGGCGGCTACGGCGTCGCCGGCTGCGGTCACTGTGGACGGTCTGGTGCTGGACAACGGGCTGGTGCGCGTCGAGGTCGACGAGAACGGCCTACTGACGTCGGTGCGGGACCTGACCGCCGGCCGCGAGGTGCTGGCCCCGGGCTCCCGGGCAACCTGTTGCAGCTGCACGCCGACCTGCCGAACGAGTGGGACGCGTGGGACATCGACGCGCACTACCGCCGGCAGCGGGTGGACCTCACCGAGGCCAGCTCGGTCACCGTTGTCGACAGTGGACCGCTGGTCGGCGCCATCCGGGTCGAGCGGGAGTTCGGCGCGTCGCGCGTCACGCAGACCATCCGGGTACGCGCCGGCAGCCGCCGCATCGACGTCGAGACGGACATCGACTGGCACGAGGTCGAGAAGGTCCTCAAGGCGGCGTTCCCGATCGACGTGCACGCCGACCGCTCGGCCGCCGAGATCCAGTTCGGTCACGTCCACCGGCCGACACACAACAACACCAGCTGGGATTCGGCCCGCTTCGAGGTGTACGCCCATCGGTGGATGCACGTGTCCGAGCCCGGCTACGGGGTGGCGGTGCTCAACGACTCGACGTACGGCCACGACGTCACCCGCACGACCCGGGACGGCGACGGGGGCACCACGACCACGGTCCGGCTCAGCCTGGTCCGGGCGCCCCGTTTCCCCGACCCGAAGGCGGACCAGGGACTGCACCGCTTCACGTACGCCCTGCTGCCCGGCGCCTCCATTGTGGACGCGGTGGCCGAGGGGTACGCGCTGAACCTGCCGGCACGGGTGGCCGAGGGTGGCGCGGGTGCGGTGCCGGCGCCGCTGGTCCGGGTGGACAACCCGGCCGTGGTGGTGGAGGCGGTCAAGCTGGCCGACGACCGGTCGGGTGACGTGGTGGTGCGCCTGTACGAGGCGGCCGGCGGCCGGGCGACAGCCACCGTGCGACCGGGCTTTCCGACGTCCTGCGCGAGCGTGGTGGACCTGCTGGAGCGCCGCCTGCAGGACGCTCCGCCGCATGCCGACTCCGACGGCGGCGTACACCTGAGCCTGCGCCCGTTCCAGATCGTCACCCTCCGCTTCGCCCGCAGCACACCCGCGTGATCAAGGCGTCCCTCAAGTCGTTCTAACGACTTGAGGGACGCCTTGATCACAGGGCAGCGGTGAGGAGATCGACCGCGGACGCCTGGCGGGCCGTGTCGGCACGGTCGAACGGGCCCGCCCAGTGCAAGCCATATAGGGGGCCCTGCGCCGACATCGCCGACCTCGCCTGGCGTTCGATGTAAGGGCGGTAGGGGCGGTCGGGCAGGACCCGGTCCAGCTCGTCGAGGTTGCGGATGAAGATGCCCTTGAAGGAGGGCGCGTCGTCGTCGGCTCCCCGGGCCTCGCTCGGCTCGGTCAGGATGCCGCCGGGCGACAGGTACGCGCTGGTGGTCGTGGCCGTGGCGATCCGCCGCGCGACGGCGAGCAGGGCGTCGTCGCCGGTGGCCCGGCGCAGCTCGACCAGGGCGCCGAGGATGACGCCCTGGTTGTACGTCCAGGTCTCGCCGCCGTTGTTGACGCACTGGCTCAACCCGTCGTTGACCAGGCCCTCGTCGTTGAGCATCCCGCTGGCCAGGAACCAGCGCCAGGTCTCCAGTGCGCGGTCGAGGTCGGCGGTGTCACCCGGGGTCCGGTTGTGCAGGGAGGCGAGGAGCTTGAGGTACAGCTCGTTGCTGATCGCGTTCTTGTACGTCCGCTCGACGTCCCACCAGACGCCGCCCCCGCAGGTGCCGTCCCAGTACTCGCCGACGAACTCGGCACCGGTCCGGGCGATGTCCAGGTATCGCCGCTCGCCGGTCAGGTCGTACGCGCGGACCAGCGCGAGCGCCCACCAGGCGGTGTCGTCGGTGGAGTCGGCCCGGAACTCCCCGCCCATGTAGACCCGCCGCTGGATCTCCACGGTGTGGTCGAGCACCCACAGGTATTCGGTGTCGCCGGTGCGCAGCATGTAGTCCAGCAGGGCCTGCAGCGCGTTGCCGGACTGCCACCACGGGCGCTCGGGCTCCCACCGCCCGGTCGGCCGGTCGTAGAACCCCATCATCGCGTCGACGGCCGCCCGGGCCGCCCGTTGCAGGCTCATGCGGCTCCGAAGACAAGGCCGAACCGGAACGGCCCGGGGCGGAGCTGGTGCTGCGGCAGGACGCCCGGGCCGCAGGAGGCCGACCCGATGCCGTGGTGCGCGGCGTCCAGGTTGACGTACACCCGGTCGCGCGGGCGCAACTGGTGGGCGTGCTGGGCGGCGTCGAGGTCCTCGCTGGTCCACCGGCGCGCGGTCAGGATGAACGCCGGATCCCCCTCGACGCGGATGCCCCGCCCGGCACCGTCGGTGAGGGTGGCCCAGCGCACGTCGACGCGGGCACCGTTCTCCTGCGGAAACACGTACGGGGTCTGCATCTGCTCGACGGTGCGGGCGAAGCGGCCGATCCGGGCCGCCGCGCGGGTGTCCGGGTACGCCTCGCCCGGCCCGCCGCCGAACCACTCCACGGTGCCGAGCTCCGCCGGCACCGCCATGCGCAGCCCGACCCGGGGAGCACGGTCGGCCACTCGCCGACCGGCTCGACGTCGACGGCGAGCCGCACCCGATCGCCCTCGTCCGTCCACCGGTACGTCACCGCGAACGCGAAGTCGGTCGCCGCCGTGCCGACCCGGGTGTGGACGGTGCGCACGCCGTCCACACAGGACGCCTCGACGAGCCGGTGGCGCAGGCGATGCAGCCCGGCCCGGCGCCAGCTCCACCGAGACCAGTCGCCGTCGAAGACGAAGTCGTTTTCCGGCCGGTCGTTGTCGGTGGGCGCCCGCCACAGGTCGAGCCGCGGCGCCTGCACCGGATATCCGGCGAGGCTCAGCAGCGCGCCGGTGCGCGGGTCGAACTCCGCCAGCTCGCGCTGTGCCGGCCGGCGCCGCGGGGTCGCGCGGGCCGGCGTGGCGAGCCGGCCCTGACCCCACGCCACCTCGTGGCCGGCCTCCGCCCACGGCGCGTCCGCCGCGAGGACCGCGCGGACGGTCAACCAGCGCTCCCCGGCCGCCGCCGGCAGCGCCGACAGGTCGGGCAGCGGGACCTCCGCCGTGCTTCCAGGCGCCATCACGGGTACGCCCAGCGCGCCACCGCCGACCGGCGATCCCTCGTCCTCGACCGTCCAGACGAAGCGCAGATCCGCGGTGTTCGCGTGGTCGCGGCGGCTGGTCACGGTGACGGTGTCGCCGATCGCGATCCGCACCGGCTCGGCGACCTTCTTGTACTCCAGCAGGCCCGGGGACGGCGTACGGTCCGGGAAGACCAGCCCGTCGATGACGAAGTGTCCATCGTGGAGGGGCTCGCCGAACTCCCCGCCGTACGCGTACCAGACCGTGCCGTCGGGCTCCTCGCGGCGGATCCCGTGGTCGATCCACTCCCAGACGAACCCGCCCTGGCACCGCTCGTACGCGTCGAACAGCTCCTCGTACTCGCTCAGGCCGCCGGGGCCGTTGCCCATCGCGTGGGCGTACTCGCAGAGGATGAACGGGAGCGAGCGGCGGTGGGCGTCGGCCGCCGGGTCTTCCGTCACGGGTTCCGCGCGCCGGCCGATCGCGTCGACGTCCGCGTAACCGGCGTACATCCGGCTGAACACGTCGGCGTAGCGGTTGTCCGCCCAGTCGCCCTCGTAGTGCACCGGGCGGTCCGGGTCGCGCTCGTGCGCCCAGCCGGCCATCGCGGCCAGGTTTTCGCCGGTGCCGGACTCGTTGCCGAGCGACCACATGACGACGCTGGGATGGTTCTTGTCGCGCTCCACGGTACGGCGGATCCGGTCGATCAGCGCGACCTTCCACTGTGGATCGCCGGACGGGTTGCCACGCCAGTCCATCTCACCGAAGCCGTGTGTCTCCAGGTCGCACTCGTCGACGACCCACAGGCCGTACTCGTCGCAGAGGTCGAGAAAGGCGGGGTCCGGCGGGTAGTGGCTGGTGCGCACCGCGTTGACGTTGTGCCGCTTCATCAGCAGCACGTCCTCGCGCATGGTGGCGAGCGGCACCGCACGCCCGTGCTCCGGGTGCCACTCGTGCCGGTTGACCCCGCGGAAGCGGATCGGCCGGCCGTTGACCTTCAGCAAACCGTCCTCGATGGACACCGTGCGGAAGCCGATCCGCACCGGCACCCGCTCGCCATGCGTGTGCAGTACGCCGTCGTACAGCCGGGGCGACTCCGCCGACCACGGCTCGACGCCGGGGAAGGCATACGGTCCGGCGGCGGGCGCGTCCGCCAGGCCCAGCTCGGGCAGCGTGATCCGGGCGCCCGGATCGGTGTCGACGCGCAGCGTGCCGGTGCCGGTCGTATGGTCATAGCCGGCGTGGACGAAGTAGTCGGCGATCCCGGTGGGCGGCCGGGCGATGAGCGACACCGAGCGGAAGATGCCGGACAGCCACCACATGTCCTGGTCCTCCAGGTAGCTGCCGGAGGACCACTGGTGCACCCGCACCGCGAGCACGTTGCGGCCGGGGCGCAGGGCCCCGCCGGCGGCGAACTCGGCCGGCAGCCGGCTGCCCTTGGCGTGCCCCAGCTCGTGGCCGTTGAGCCAGACCTTGTAGCAGGAGTCGACGCCCTCGAACCGGAGCACGGCCGCGCCTACGGGCCAGTCCGGCGGCAGCTCGAACGCCCGCCGGTACTCGCCTGTCGGGTTCTCGTCCGGCGCGTACGGCGGGTCGATCGGGAACGGGAAGTCCACATTGGTGTATGCCGGCGACCCGTAGCCGTGCAACTGCCAGTGCGACGGCACGGCGAGCGTGTCCCACCCGCCGTCGTCGAAGTCGGGGCGCTCGAAGCCGTCGGTGACCTGGTCCACCCGCGGCGCCAGGCGGAACCGCCACGGGCCGTCCAGGTCCACGACCGGGGCGTCGGACCGGTACGCGGCCCGCGGCGCGAGCACGCCCGCCCCGGGCTGACGTCGTCGTAGTACGGCACTACGCCTCGATCACCTCGACGCCGGCGTCGCGCAGCCGCGCGCAGGTCGCCGGGTCGGCTCCCGTGTTGGTGACGACGATGTCGAGGTCTTCCGGGCCGCAGACCCGGGCCACCCCCGTACCCGGGAACTTGGTGGCGTCGGCCAGCAGGATGATCTGCTCGGAGGCCGCGATCATCGCCCGCTTGATCGAGACCTCGACGACCGTCGTGTCCATCACCTGCCCGTCGGCGCGCACCCCGCTCGTACCGAGGAAGAGCTTGTCCGCGCGGACCTGGCGCAGCGCGTCCTCGGTGAGGAACCCGACGAGCGAGCGGTAGCTGCGCCGCACCACGCCGCCCAGCAGGATGAGCTGGATGTCGGAGTCCTCGGCGAGCACCTCGTAGACCGCGAGGTTGCTGGTGATGACCGTCAGCGCGCGCCCCCGCAGCGTGTACGCCAGGCGGTGCGCCGTGGTGCCGATGTCGAGCAGGATCGTGTCGCCATCCTTGATCAGCTCGGCGCACCGCGCGACGATCGCGTCCTTCTCCTCCACCCGGACCGTGGCGACCTCGGCGAACGGCTCGTCGGGGTCGGCGACCGACACGGCGCCGCCGTACACCCGGGTGAGGCGGCCGGCGCGGTCCAGCTGGACCAGGTCGCGGCGGATGGTCGCCTGGCTCACACCGAGGCGCTCGGCCAGCGCTCCTACGGCCGCGGGGCCGTCGGCACGGAGGCTCCGGAGGATCAACTCGTGGCGCTGCTGCGCAAGCATGTCGGGATCCTAGCAGTCATAATCGCTCATCGCGGCCCAGGATCCTGCACGACTTCTATCGCATCCGATCGGGGAGTGCGCGAGTATGCGCATTTTTGAAGCGTGCCTCGGGCGCCCCGCGTCCTCGACAGATACCATAGGGGGGTATAGTGTGGTGCCATGACCGCGAAGCTGCACGCCGTGACCGGGCTGATCGAGCTGCAGATCGGCGGGATGACGTGTGCCTCCTGCGCGGCGCGGATCGAGAAGAAGCTCAACCGGCTCGACGGGGTGACCGCGACGGTCAACTACGCCACCGAGAAGGCCCGGGTCGAATTTCCGCCGTCGCTGTCCCCGCAGGACCTGATCGCCACGGTGGAGAAGACGGGATACACCGCCCGCGTACCCGCGCCGGTGGCCGCCGCGCCGGTTTCTCCCAGCGACGGCGAGGACCTGCGGGAGCTGCGCCTGCGGCTGTGGATCAGCGTCGTCCTGGCCGTGCCGGTGATCGTGCTGTCGATGGTGCCGGCGCTCCAGTTCACGTACTGGCAGTGGCTGACCGCGATGCTCGCCGCCCCCGTGGTGGTGTACGGCGGGTGGCCGTTTCACAAGGCGGCCTGGACCAACCTGCGGCACGGGGCCGCGACCATGGACACGCTGATCTCGATGGGCACGCTGGCCGCGTTCGCCTGGTCGATGTACGCGCTGTTCCTCGGCGGCGCGGGCGAGCCGGGCATGACGCACCCGTTCCGGCTCACCATCGAGCGGGGCGCCGGCGCGGACAGCCTCTACCTGGAGGTGGCCGCCGGCGTGACGGCCGCGATCCTGGCCGGCCGGTACTTCGAGGCCCGGGCCAAGCGCCGCGCCGGCGCCGCCCTGCGCGCGCTGCTGGAGCTGGGCGCCAAGGAGGTCGCCGTGCTGCGGGACGGCCGGGAGGAGCGCATCCCGACCGACCGGCTCGCGGTCGGCGACCGGTTCGTCGTACGCCCCGGCGAGAAGATCGCCACCGACGGCGTCGTCGAGGACGGCAGCTCGGCCGTGGACGCGAGCATGCTCACCGGCGAGCCGGTGCCGGTGGAGGTCGGGCCGGGTGACGGGGTGGCCGGCGCGACGGTCAACGCGGGCGGGCGGCTCGTCGTACGGGCCACCCGGGTCGGCGCCGACACCCAGCTCGCGCAGATGGCCAAGCTGGTGGAGGACGCGCAGAACGGCAAGGCCGCGGTGCAGCGCCTCGCCGACCGGGTCTCCGGGATCTTCGTGCCGATCGTGATCGCACTCGCGGTGGGCACGCTCGGCTTCTGGCTGGGCACCGGCGGGGCGGTGGGCGCCGCGTTCACGGCCGCCGTCGCCGTACTCATCATCGCCTGCCCGTGCGCCCTGGGCCTGGCCACGCCGACCGCGCTGCTGGTGGGCACCGGCCGGGGCGCCCAGCTCGGCATCCTGATCAAGGGGCCCGAGGTGCTGGAGTCCACCCGTCGCGTCGACACGGTCGTGCTGGACAAGACCGGGACGGTGACGACCGGCCACATGTCCCTAGTGGAAGTGGTTGGCGACGAGCTCGCGCTCCGCCGGGCCGGCGCGCTGGAGCACGCCTCCGAGCACCCCATCGCCAGGGCCATCGCGGCGGCGGCCGCCGAGCGGGTCGGTGCCCTGCCGCCGGTCGGTGACTTCGTCAACGTCGAGGGCCTCGGCGTTTCCGGCACGGTCGACGGCATGGACGTGCTGGTCGGGCGGCCGGCGCTGCTGACCGAGCGCGGGTACGAGCTGCCGGCCGCCCTGGCCCAGGCGGTCGAGGCGGCGCAGGCGCTGGGGCGTACCCCCGTGGTGGTGGGCTGCGACGGCGCGGTCCGCGCCGTGCTCGTGGTGGCCGACACGGTCAAGCCCACGAGCGCCGAGGCGGTCCGCCAACTGCGCGGCCTGGGCCTGACCCCGGTGCTGCTCACCGGCGACAACGCCGCCGCGGCCCGCGCGGTGGCCGGCCAGGTGGGCATCGACGAGGTGATCGCCGACGTGCTGCCGGCGGGCAAGGTCGACGTGGTCAAGCGGCTACAGGCCGAGGGCAAGACCGTGGCGATGGTCGGCGACGGCGTCAACGACGCGGCCGCGCTGGCCCAGGCCGACCTGGGCCTGGCCATGGGCACCGGCACGGACGTCGCGATCGAGGCGTCCGACCTGACCCTCGTGCGGGGTGACCTGCGGGTCGCCGCCGACGCGATCCGGCTCTCCCGGCGCACCCTCGGCACGATCAAGGGCAACCTCTTCTGGGCGTTCGCCTACAACATCGCGGCCCTGCCGCTGGCCGCCGCCGGCCTGCTCAACCCGATCATCGCGGGCGCCGCGATGGCGTTCTCCTCGGTGTTCGTGGTCTCCAACAGCCTGCGACTGCGGGCGTTCCGCTAGAGCGCTTTCGGAGTCGCGGGCCGGGCTGATGGCGGGTCCGGTGCGTCGTAACGATTCTCAGGCAGATTTACCCCGGTCCGTGTCACCTGCGGGCCGCATGCTCCCGCGGGCACCGCGCAGGTCGGCGGCTCGCGGAGCGAGCCGAGATCCCCGACCCGCGCTGCCAGGTCCGCGAGACAAGCCCGCCCGGGGTCCGACAGGGAAACCGTTCGCGGGGGCGAACGCTCTCTAGACGATGCGCCACCAGCCCGCGCGCGGGCGGCATCGGTCCTTCGGTGATCAGGGCGCTCTCTTGCGCCTTTTGATCTTTCTTGGTGGGGCAGGGCGGGATCTTGTGGGCGGAAATGCCCGACATAAACGGACGCAAGATCCCGGTTTGGCCCACCAAGAAAGATCAACGGCTCCGTGGGAGATCAGACACGCCGCGGACCGGGCCTGCCGTCCGTGCCCCGTCCGTCGATCAAGGATTTCGCGTCGATCAAGGGTAAACGGTCGTGGATCGGAGATGAAAGCACGACCATTCGCCCTTGATCGACGGGGAAGTCCTTGATCGGCGCGCGGGGCGGGGCGCGCGGGCGGGGGTGGGGGTCAGGGGGTTAGGTGGACTTTGCGGAGGAGTTGGGCGTTTAGGGCGACGATGATCGTGGAGGCGGACATCAGGACGGCGCCGATTGCGGGGCTTAGCGTGATGCCGGCCCAGGCTAGGACGCCGGCGGCGAGCGGGATGGCGAGGATGTTGTAGCCGGCGGCCCAGCCGAGGTTCTGGATCATCTTCCGGTACGACGCGCGGGACAGCCGGATGACGCCGGCGACCCCGCGCGGGTCGGACGAGGCGAGCACCACGCCGGCGGACTCGATGGCGACGTCGGTGCCGGCGCCGATCGCGATGCCCACGTCGGCCCGGGCCAGCGCGGGCGCGTCGTTGACGCCGTCGCCGACCATCGCGACGGTGTGCCCGCGGGATTGCAGGTCGGCGACCGTGCGGTCCTTGTCTGCGGGGAGGACCTCGGCGAAGACCTCGTCGAGTCCGAGTTGCGCGCCAACCGAGTCGGCGACCGCGCGCGCGTCACCGGTGATCATGGCGATCTTTCGCACGCCCGACTCGCGAAGCTCGGCGATGGCCTGGCGGGCTTCGGGGCGTACCTCGTCTTCGAGGGCGAACGCGCCGCGCACTTCCGGCTCGCCGGTGCCGAGGCGGATCAGGTGCAGGACGGCGGCGCCCCGCTCGGCCCACTCTTCGGCCTTCCGGGCCAGGTCGTCGGGGACCCGGGCACCGAGCTCTCGCAGCAGGGCGGGACCGCCCACGGCGTACTCGATGCTGTTTATCGAAGCCTGCACGCCGCGGCCGGGCAGCGATCGGAAGTTGCTGGCCTGGGCCGGCCGATCGGCGGCCGCGACGATCGCCTTGGCGAGCGGATGCTCGCTGTCGGCCTCGACCCCGGCGGCGAGTGACAGGACGTCCTCGCCGCCCGCGACGCCCGTGACCTTGTGGGCGCCCTTGGTGAGGGTGCCGGTCTTGTCGAACAGGACGGCGTCGACGGTGCGCATGCGCTCCAGGGCGAGGCGGTCCTTGACCAGGATGCCGGCCCGCGCGGACACCGCGGTGGACAGCGCGATCACCAGCGGGATGGCCAGCCCGAGGGCGTGCGGGCAGGCGATGACCAGGACCGTCACGGTACGGACGACCGCCTGGTCCGCGTCGCCGAGCGCCCACCACGCGACGAACGTGACCGCCGCGGCGGCGGTGGCGATGTAGAAGAGCAGCGCGGCGAACCGGTCGGCGAGCACCTGGGCCCGGCCGCTGGACTCCTGGGCCTGGGCGACCAGGCGCTGGATGCCGGCGAGCGCGGTGTCCTCGCCGACCGCCTCGACCCGTACGCGGATGGACGAGTCGGTGGCGACGGTGCCGGCGACCACCCGGTCGCCCGTGCCCCGGGGCACCGGCCGGGATTCGCCGGTGATCATGGATTCGTCCAGCTCGGCGGCGCCCTCGACGATGCGCCCGTCGGCGGGCACGCGGCCGCCGGAGCGGACCAGGAGGACGTCGCCGGGGCGCAGCTCGTCGATCGACTTGCGTTCGCCGGTCACCAGCTCGGCCTCGTCGGGCAGCAGTGCGGCGAGCGCCGCGAGGGCACCCTGAGCCTGGCCGATGGCCTTCATCTCCTGCCAGTGGCCCAGCAGCATGATCGTGACCAGCGCGGCCAGCTCCCACCAGAAGTCCAGGTCGAACACGTCGACCGCGGTGGCGAGCGAGGCCACGTAGGCCACCGTGATGGCCATCGAGATCAGCAGCATCATGCCGGGCGCCCGGTCGCGCACCTCCCGGACCGCGCCGACCAGGAACGGCCAGCCGCCGTAGAAGAACACGACCGACCCGAGCACCGGGCCGACCCAGGAGATGCCCGGGAAGTCGAGGGAGTAGCCGAACCAGTCCATGACCATCTCGCTGGTCACCACGACCGGCACGGTCAGTGCCAGGCTGAGCCAGAACTTGCGGCGGAACATCTCCGGGTCGTGCCCGGCGTGCTTGTCGTGGCCGTGGTGATCGTGGTGATCGTGGGCATCCATTCGGCTACTATACCCCCTAGGGTATGAGCGCAAGGGTATGCTGGCGGCATGGACCACAGCGCTCACGGCCAGCACGGCTACATCCACAACAAGGACGACTACCTCAAGCGGCTGCGGCGCATCGAGGGGCAGGCGCGCGGACTGCAGCGGATGGTCGAGGAAGAGAAGTACTGCATCGACATCCTGACCCAGGTGTCGGCGATGACCAAGGCTCTCCAGTCGGTCGCGCTGGGCCTGCTCGATGAGCACCTGAGTCACTGCGTGGTGCAGGCCGCGGCGTCCGGGGGCACCGAGGCGGACGAGAAGGTCCGCGAGGCGTCCGAGGCGATCGCGCGGCTCGTGCGCTCATGACGGGCGCGGAGCCCATGGTGGTGGACAACTCGGCGGCGGGCCGCTTCGAGGTGCACGTGGACGGCGAGGTGGCCGGCGTCGCCCTCTACAAGCGGAGGGGGGCGACGATCTCGTTCACGCACACCGAAATTGACAGCCGCTTCGAGGGGCGCGGGCTAGGCTCGGTGCTGGTCCGAGGGGCCCTCGACGCCGCTCGTGCGGAAGGGGCCGCGGTGCTGCCGTTCTGCCCCTTCGTGCGCAGCTATATCGAGCGCCACCCCGAGTACCTCGACCTGGTCCCCGCGGGCGACCGCGGACGGTTCGACTTGGAGCGTGTGCAGTGATCGAGGTTGCCTCCCTGGCCGAGCTCGAAGAGATCGTGGGGGAGCCCACGCCCGCCGTCGCCAACAAGGCACGCAAGGCCCTGCACGAGAACGACCGGCAGTGGCTGGCCAAGTCGCCGTTCTGCCTGATCGCGACCGCGGGCGCGGACGGGGCCTGCGACGTCTCGCCGAAGGGCGACCCGCCCGGCTTCGCGCTGGTGCTCGACGACACCACCATCGCGATCCCGGACCGCCCCGGCAACCGGCGCGTCGACGGCTTCCGCAACGTGCTGGCCAACCCGCATGTGGGCCTCCTCTTCCTGATCCCCGGCCGGGGCGACACGCTGCGCGTCAACGGCCGGGCCCGGCTGGTGCGCGAGGCGCCGTTCTTCGACCAGATGGTCGTCAAGGGACACCGGCCCCGCCTCGCCCTGGTCGTGGAGATCGAGCAGGTCTTCTACCACTGCTCCAAGGCGTTCCTGCGGTCCGCGCTGTGGCTGCCGGAGACGTGGGACCCGGATGCGCTGCCGTCCCGCGCCCGGATCGCCAAGGACCTGGAACGCAAGGACGACCCGCTGGAGGAATTGGAGCGCTACTACGGCCCGGAGTACGCCAAGAAGCTATACGGCTGACGAGCGTCCAATTTGCACCCATGAAGGTCACGGCCAGGTCACAAAGGCCGTGTGGGGAGTGACACTCATTGTCGCGGAGCGAAGGATCGCGAGTCGTGCCCTGCACAACAGGGCCCTTGTCTCCGGAGGAACCGTACGTGAGAAAACTCCCCAGTTGGGGGCGGCGAAGCGCTGCTCTGCTGCTCGCGTCAGGCGTGGCGGCAGGCATGACGCTGGTGGGCGGCGGAGCCCCCGCCATCGCCGACCCGACCGACGAACCCGATGTCCTCAAGAGCGCACCCGTGGACACGCTGGGCGCCCACGACGTCGACCTGCTCGCCGAGGCGGAGGCGAAGGGTCAGCAGCACGTCATGCTGATCGTCGCCACCGACAAGGGTGAGACGAACGACGTCGCCAGCGAGCTGACCAAGCTCGGCGCCACGGTCGCCAAGCGGTACGACGGCGTCGGCTACGTACGCGCGCAGGTCCCCACCAAGTCCGTCCTCAAGGCCGCCAAGCTGCCCGGCGTCGCCGCGATCGACCTCAACGAGTCGATCGCGCTGCCCGACCCGGTGCAGGACGCGAAGCCGGGAGCCAGCGCCACCGGGACGCAGGCCGTCGCCGGGCCGGGCCCCAGCACCCCGGCCGCCAACCCGTTCATGCCGACGCACGAGACCGGCGCCGTCGCGTTCAAGCAGCAGCACCCCACGTGGGACGGCCGCGGCGTGACGATCGGCATCCTCGACTCCGGCGTGGACCTGGACAACCCGGCCCTGGCCACGACGACGACCGGCGAGCGGAAGATCGTGGACTGGTTCACCGCGACCGACCCGATCTTCGACGTGGACGGCACCTGGCGGGCCATGCTCACCACCGTGACCGGCCCGACGTTCACGTTCGCGGGAGGCACCTGGACCGCGCCCGCCGGCAGCTACAAGATCAACCGGTTCAACGAGGCGACGACGGCCGGCGGCGACAACGCCGGTGACGTCAACCGGGACGGCGACACCACCGACCTCTTCGGTGTCCTGTACGACCCGGTCAGCCACGACATCCGCGTCGACACGAACCAGAACCTCAACTTCACCGACGACGCCGTGATGCGGCCGTACAAGGAGAGGTTCGACGTCGGCCACTTCGGTACGGACAACCCGGCCACCGCGGTGCGCGACCAGATGCCGTTCGTGGTCGAGTTCCGCGAGGACGTCGACACCACCCCGGCCGGCCTGCCGGGCGTCGCGGACTTCGTCAACATCGGCCTCGTGGAGAGCTCGCACGGCTCGCACGTCGCCGGCATCACCGCCGCGAACGACATGCTGGGCAACCCCGTGTTCGACGGTGCCGCCCCGGGCGCGAAGATCGTCTCCGGGCGGGCCTGCAACTGGAGCGGCGGCTGCACCGCGGCGGCGCTCATGGACGGCATGGCCGACCTGGTCATCAACCGCGGCGTCGACGTCGTGAACATGTCGATCGGCGGCCTGCCCGCGTTCAACGACGGCAACAACGCCCGCGGCGAGCTCTACAACCGGCTGATCAGCGACTACGGCGTACAGCTGGTCATCTCGGACGGCAACGACGGTCCGGGCGTGAACTCGGCCGGCGACCCCGGCGTGGTCACCGACGTGATCAGCGTGGCGGCCAGCATCAGCAAGGAGACCTGGCTGGCCAACTACGGCTCGGTGGTGCGCAAGAAGAACGCGCTGTTCAACTTCTCCTCGCGCGGGCCGCGCGAGGACGGCGGCTTCAAGCCCAACATCACCGCGCCGGGCGCGGCCATCTCCACCGCCCCCATGTGGCAGCCGGGCTCACCGGTCGCCGAGGCCGGCTACAGCCTGCCGCCGGGCTACCTGATGGCCAACGGTACGTCGATGTCGTCCCCGCAGACCGCGGGTGCGGTGGCCCTGCTGCTGTCCGCCGCGAAGGCGACCGACCGGGGCGTCACCCCGGCCGCGCTGCGCCGGGCGCTGTACAGCTCGGCCAAGTGGATCGACGGCGTGCCCGCGTTCGGGCAGGGCAGCGGCATGGTCAACGTGCCGGGCGCCTGGTCGCTGCTGCGCGGCGGCGTGCAGACCCGGACATACACCTCGCAGGCGCCGGTCTGCACCGAGCTGTCCAGCTTCCTGGAGACGCCCGGCGTGGGCACCGGCATCTACAACCGGTGCGCCGCGAGCAATGGCGGGCACAAGCCGGGGCAGTCCAAGTCGTACACGCTGAAGCTGACCCGGACGAGCGGGCCGGCCAAGGCGGTCACGCACCAGCTGAGCTGGCTGGGCAACGACGGCACGTTCTCCGCGCCGCGGTTCGTGGTGCTGCCGCTGAACAAGACCGTCAACATCTCCATCCAGGCCAAGCCGAGCGTCGGCGCGCACGGCGCGCTGCTGCGGGTCGACGACCCGGCCACGTCCACCGTGGACTACGAGGTGCTCAACACCGTGGTCGCGGCCAACGACGTGAAGCAGCCGAACTTCGCGTTCAGCGCCTCGGGCGAGGTGGACCGCAACTCGCACCAGACCTTCTTCGTCACCGTGCCGGCCGGCGCGGCGGCGCTGCAGGTCAACCTCTCCGGCATCGCGACCGGCTCGCAGACGCGGTTCATCACGTTCAACCCGCACGGCGTACGGCAGGAGGACAACAGCAGCCCGTTCTGCTACACGAACTTCTCCGACCCGGCGGTGTGCAAGCCGCAGGAGCGCTCGTACGAGAAGCCGATCCCGGGAGTCTGGGAGATCGAGGTCGAGTCCCGGCGTACGTCGCCGGCGCTCAACAACCCGTTCCAGCTCACCGCCCGGGTGCAGGGCGTCTCGGTCGCGCCGGAGGTGATCGACCTGCCGTCCGTGACGGCCGGCCAGGCCAACCCGGTCTCCTGGACGCTCACGAACCAGTTCGGCCCGATCAACGTGGCGGCCCAGGGCGGGTCGCTCGGTAGCGCCTCCGTCCAGCGTCCCACCATCGCCGACGGCGAGGTGCAGACGTACGACGTGGTCGTGCCGGCCGGCGCCACGTCGCTCGACGCGGTGATCGGCAACCCGAGTGACCCGGGTGCCGACCTGGACCTCTTCGTGTTCCGCGGTGCCACGCTGGTGGCGTTCGAGGCCGACGGCGACTCCGAGGAGTCGGTGTCGATCCCGAACCCGCAGCCCGGGACGTACACCATCGAGATCGACGGGTTCGCCGTGCCGGCGGGCTCGACGGCGTACGACTACCGCGACGTGTTCTACGCGGCGTCGCTCGGCTCGATCTCGGTGCCGTCCGCGCTGGTGACGCTGGCCAACGGCGCCACGACGACGGTCAGCGGCACGGTGACCGCGCTGTCGGTGCCGGCCGGCGGGCGCAGCCTCTTCGGCGAGGCGCTCTTCGTGACCGACGAGGGCGCCGTGGTCGGCCGCGGCGGCGTGGCGATCGGCACGGTCAGCTAGGGGTTTAGGTGCAAGGAAGGGCCCCCTGTTATCGCTTTTTGCATAGCAGGGGGCCCTTCCTTGCACCTAAGGAGGAGCATGAGGGCATGGTGCTCTACAAAGCAGCTGTCTGGGCCGCCAACAACGAGCCAATCCTGGAAGTGGCCCGCCGCCGGCCGCGGATGGGCGGCGCCTCGCTCATCGCGGGGCTGTGCTGCCTGGTGGTGGTCGCGATCGTCGTACTCGGGCTGATGATGGCGGCGCGCGGACGCCGGGGCCGCCGCTAGGCCGCGCCGCCCGCGCGGTGCTTCCAGCGCAGGCGGAACGGCATCACGGCGCTCTCCACCTTGGTACGGGTGGTCATCTTGGACGCCCCGCTGGTGCGCTCCTCGAAGCGGATCGGCACCTCGATGATCGTGTGGCCCTGCCGCGTCGCCAGGTAGTGCATCTCCACCTGGAAGCTGTACCCGTTCGACTGCACCCGGCTCAGGTCGACGTCGCGCAGCACGTCGGCCCGCCACACCTTGAAGCCCGCGGTCAGGTCGCGGATCCGCACGTTGAGCAGCGTGTGTACGTAGAAGTTGGCCCAGCCGGACAGGGCCCGGCGGTAGAACGGCCAGTTCTCGTCCAGCTCGCCGCCGGGTACGTAGCGTGACCCGATGACCACGCCGGCCTGGGTGGCCAGCAGCGTGCCGAGCAGGCCGGGCAGCGCCTCCGGCGGGTGCGACAGGTCAGCGTCCATCTGCGCGACGTACGCGGCGCCGGCGTCGAGCGCGCGGCTCATGCCGTCGACGTACGCCCGGCCGAGACCCTCCTTGCCCGCGCGGTGGACGACCGTGACGCGCCCCGGATTTTCCGTGGCGAGCTTGTCGGCCACCTCGCCGGTGCCGTCCGGAGAGTTGTCGTCGGCGATCAGCACGTGCAGCCCGGGTAGCCGGAGCGCGAGGAGCCGCTCGACGAGCCGGGGCACGTTGTCCACCTCGTTGAAGGTGGGAACGACAACAGTCAATGGAACGTCGCACCAGGGGGCGGGCAACTCGACAGCGTTTGTCACCGCGTTAGGGTAACGCTCGACCGTCGGCGCATCGAGGAGCACTGAGTGGAGCTACTGCATTCGGGCAAGGTCAGGGACGTGTACGCGGACGGCGACGACCTGATCCTGGTCGCCTCCGACCGGGTCTCGGTGTACGACGTGGTCCTCCCCACACCGATCCCGGACAAGGGCGCGGTGCTGACCCGGCTGTCTCTGTGGTGGTTCGAGCAGCTCGCCGACCTGGTGCCGCACCACGTCATCTCGGCGACGGATGTGCCCGCGGAGTTCGCCGGGCGGGCGATCCGCTGCCGGCGGCTGCGGATGGTGCCCGTCGAGTGCATCGCCCGCGGCTACCTCACCGGTCTCGGCCTCAAGGAGTACGAGAAGTCGGGCGCCGTGTCGGGCGTACCGCTGCCGTCCGGGCTGGTCGAGGCAGACCGGCTGCCGGAGCCGGTGTTCACCCCGACGACCAAGGCGCCGATCGGCGAGCACGACGAGTTCATCACGTACGACGACGTGGTCGCCGAGGTGGGCGCGGAGACGGCCGTGGAGCTGCGGCGGATCACGCTGGCGGTGTACCGGCGGGGCGCCGAGATCGCGGCCGAACGGGGCGTCATCATCGCCGACACCAAGATCGAGCTTGGCTGGGCGGCGGACGGCTCGCTGGTGCTGGGCGACGAGGTGCTGACCCCGGACTCGTCCCGGTTCTGGCCGGCCGACTCGTGGCAGCCGGGTCGGGCGCAGTTCTCGTTCGACAAGCAGTACCTGCGGGACTGGGCGGCCGGCACCGGCTGGGACAAGCAGGCTCCGGCGCCGGAGCTGCCCGCGGACGTGGTCGAGGTCTCCCGGGCGCGGTATGTGGAGATCTACGAGCGGCTGACCGGCCGGTCCTGGTAGACCCACCGGTCCCGGACGCTGCCCCAGTCGGGTGCGGGGCCGGGCAGTGGGCCGCCGCCCGGCGCGCGCAGCCCGTCGAGCACGAGCGCCATCCAGCGGTGCCGGTACGGGCCGCCCGGTAGCGCGCTCATCTCGCTGATCGTCAGCACGATGTCGGCGCTGGTGACGTCGGCACGCAGCGCGCCCTCGGCCTGGGCCCGCCCGATCATCTCGTCGATCGTCTTGTGCCCCCGATCGGCGAGCGCGAACATCTCCTCGGTCGCCGGAAACGTGCCCGCCAGCCGGGCCAGCGAGCCGACCCGCAGCTCCAGGCAGCGCCACATGTACCGGGTGAGCGCGGACCAGCCGTCCGGCTCCTCGGCGAGGGCCGCCTCGGCCTCGGCCATCGAGCGCTCCATCGAGGTGGTGCAGACCGCCCGCATCAGGTCGACCTTGCTGGGGTAGCGGCGGTAGAGCGTACCCATGCCGACCTCGGCCTTGGCGGCGATGGCCGACATCGGCGCGTCCGCGCCCAACTCGGCAAAGACCTCCCGGGCGGCGAGGAACACGGCCTCGTCGTTGCGGTCGGCCTCCGCGCGGCGGCTCATGTGACGGAGCTTACCGGCTTCCGGAGCGACTCATTCCGTTAGGCTCCAAGCGGAACCGAACGCTCCGCTCCGATTGGAGTCCCATGAAGCTGCTCGTCACCTGCGCGGCACAGTTCCTCGTCGTACTCGATGTGTCGATCGTCAACGTCGCCCTGCCGGCGATGCGCGACGACCTCGGGTTCGGCGCGACCGGCCTGGAGTGGGTGGTCAACGCGTACGCCCTGACGTTCGCCGGGTTCCTGCTGCTCGGCGGGCGGGCCGCCGACCTTTACGGCCGCCGCCGTACCCTGATCGCGGGCTTGGCGCTCTTCGCCGGTGCGAGCCTCGTGGGTGGCCTCGCGACCGCGCCCGGTGTGCTCGTCGCCGCCCGGGCCGCGCAGGGACTCGGCGGCGCGCTCCTCATGCCCGCCACTCTCGCGATCCTGACAACGACGTACCCGGAAGGGCCGAAGCGGGCCCGCGCGATCGCGGTGTGGAGCGCGGTCGGCGCGGCGGGCGGCGCGGCCGGCTCGGTGTTCGGCGGCCTGCTGACCGACCTGCTCTCCTGGCGGTGGACGTTGCTGATCAACGTGCCGATCGGCGCGGCGGTCATCGTCGCGGCGCTGCTCGTGCTCGACCCCGGCCGGGATGGCGCCGGGCGGCGCCTCGACGTGCTCGGCGCCGTGACCGCGACCGCCGGCCTGTCGGCGCTCGCGCTCGGTGTGACCCAGACCGCCCTCGTGCCACTGCTCGTCGGGCTGGCGTTGCTCGCGGTCTTCGTCGCCGTACAGGCGCGGGTCGCCCGCCAGCCGCTGATGCCGCTGCGGATCTTCCGATCCCGCGCGGTGACTGGCGCCAACGTTGTCATCCTGCTGACCGGCGCCGCGGGCTTCGCGATGTGGTACTTCATCTCGCTCTACCTGCAGAACGTGCGCGGCTACGGCGCCCTGACGACCGGTCTGGCGTTCCTGCCGCACACGTTCGCGATCATCGTGGCGGCCCGGCTCGCGCCCCGGCTGATGACGCGCTTCGGCGTACGCCCCCTGGTGGTGCTCGGGCGCTGGTGGCCGCCGCGGGCTTCGCCTGGCAGTCGCGGCTGACGGTCGACAGTGGACTCGTCACCGGGGTGCTGCTGCCGGGCGTGGTGATGACGTTCGGGATCGGGCTGACGTTCACCCCGCTGGCGGCGGCCGCCACGACCGGCGTGGAACGGTCGGACGCCGGCCTGGTGTCCGGCCTGCTGAACTCGTCCCGCCAGGTCGGCGGCTCGATCGGGTTGGCGGCGCTGGCCACGATCGCGGCGGGCCAGGGGGTGGCCGGCTACGGTCGCGCCTTCGAGGTCGCCGCGCTGACCCTGGTGGCGGCCGCGGCGGCGACGCTGCTCCTCCCCGGCCCACGCGCCTCGACGGTGACGGCACGCGCGCCGCGCACCGATCAAGGGTTTTTGCGTCGATCAAGGGCAAACGGTCGTGGATCGGAGATCAAAGCGCGACCATTTGCCCTTGATCGACGCAAAAACCCTTGATCGACGAGGCGGGCCTTGATCGGCGCGCGCAAGGAGGACGCGCGAGGGGCGCGCGGGGCGGGGGTGAGGGGTGGGTGGGAGGTGGGCTGCGCGCGGGGGAGGGCAACTAAGATTCGGACTGTGCGTGACATCGCGGTCTTTAGTGGTACTGCCCATCCCGAACTGGCGGAGGAGATCTGCGCCCACCTCGGCGTCCCGCTGCACCCCGTACGTGTCTCCCGCTTCGCGAACGACTGCCTGGAGGTGCAGCTCGAAGCGAACTGCCGGGAGCGGGACGTCTTCCTCATCCAGCCGCTCGTCCCGCCCGTACAGGAGCACCTGGTCGAGCTGTTGCTGATGCTGGACGCGGCCCGGGGCGCCTCGGCGGGGCGGATCACGGTGGTGATGCCGCACTACGCGTACGCCCGTTCGGACAAGAAGGACGAGCCGCGCATCTCGATCGGCGCGCGCCTGGTGGCGGACCTGCTGGCGACCGCGGGCGCCGACCGCGTGCTGGCCATGACGCTGCACTCCCCGCAGGTGCACGGCTTCTTCAGCATGCCGGTCGACCACCTGCACGCCCTGCGCGAGCTGGCCGCCCACTTCCGGCAGTACGACCTCACCGATGCCGTCGTTGTCTCGCCGGACCTCGGCAACGCCAAGGAGGCGTCGCACTTCGCCCGCATGATCGGTACGCCGGTGGCAGCCGGCGCCAAGCAGCGCTTCCCCGACGACCGGGTGCAGATCAGCGCGGTGATCGGCGACGTGGTGGACCGCGACGTGATCGTGCTGGACGACGAGATCGCCAAGGGCAGCACCGCCATCGAGCTGATGGATCACCTGCGCGAGCTGAAGGTCCGCTCGATCCGGCTCGCCTGTACGCACGGGCTCTTCTCCAGCGGCGCGCTGGACCGGCTCAGCGAGCAGGACGGCGTGCTCGAGATCGTGTGCACCAACACCGTGCCGATCCCGGCCACGAAGCGGGTGCCCAAGCTGCGGGTGCTCTCGGTGGCGCCGGCGCTCGCCGAGGCGATGCGTCGTATCCACAATGGCGAGTCAGTGAGCGCGCTCTTCGGCTAGCGTCGTGCTGATCCGTACCGTCGTGCCGTCCGGCCCGGTGCGTACGTCCATGTGGTCGCTGAGCCGGCGCGCCAGCCACAGCCCCCAGCCGCTCGGCGAGTCCGGTGCCGGCCGGCTGTCGGTCGGCGCGCCGCCGTCGAAGCCGTTTCCGGCGTCGGAGACCTCGCACTCGAGGGTGCCGTCGGCGCGCCAGAGCCGGATCTGGCCGGTGCCACCGCCATGCCGTACGGCGTTCGTGATCAGCTCGTTGACGGCGAGGACGAAGTCGTCGAGCCGCTGCCCGACCAGGCCCGCGGCGGCCACGCACGACGCGACGGCGTGCCGCAGCTGGGTCACCTGACTGCGTTCGAAGGTTTCGGCGAGCAGCGTCTCGATGCGCCCACCGTACCGAAGCGGCGACAGTGTCGCCGCTGCTGGACGCCGTGTGGGATGGTCAGTGAGTGCCGGACAGCACCGTGATGAGGGCCGTCGAGGTGATCCGCCGCCGGTTGAGCTGCGACGCGGCGCAGGCTCGGGCGCACCTGGACCGGCTCGCCGCCCGGTACGGAGTGGACCTGCCCGAGGCGGCGGTGGCGGTGCTGGCGATGGCGGCGCCGAGTGAGGTGTTCGACCCGGCGACGTCCCCCAACGGCGAGGCCGAGCGCTACGCCGAGCGCCTCGCGCGTACCGAGCGGCTGGGCAACCTGGGCTGGGCGGAATGGGACCTGACCAGCGACACCGTCGACTGGTCCGACCACCTCTTCGAGATCTTCGAGCGGGAGCGGGCGGCCGGGCCGGCGAGCCTGGCGGCGGGCGGCGAGTACGTCCACCCCGACGATGTCGACAGGGTGGGCAAGGCGGCCCAACTGCTGCTCGGCGACGCACAGCCGATCGACCTCACGTTCCGGATCACCGTCCCGAGCGGGGTGAAGTACCTGCGGGCCGTCTTCGAGGCGGAGCGCGGGCTGGGCGGCCGGGCCCGCAAGGTGTACGGAGTCATCCAGGACGTCACCGTCTTCGAGGCCGGACACGACCGGGTCCGGCTGGCCGACGTCGAGGCGAAACTGGTCGAGCGGCAGCGCAGCCTGCAGACCGAGCACCGCGTCGTGGCCGCCCTCCAGCAGGTCATCCAGCCGCTGCCGGCCGGCACGATCCGCTGCCCCGGGCTGCGGGCCGCGGTGCGCTACCAGCCGGCCGAGGAGACCGCGCGGGTGGGCGGGGACTGGTTCGACCTGGTCCACCTGCCCGGCGACCGCACCCTGCTCGCGGTCGGCGACGTCGCCGGGCACGGCATGTCGGCGGCGGCCACCATGGCGCGGCTCCGGCATGCGCTGGCCGCCCTGGCGGTGACCACCACCGATCCGGCCGAGCTGCTCGAATACCTCAACCGCATGGCGTGTGACGACCCCAGCCGGCCCATGGCGACCGTGGCGGTGGCCCGCTTCGACCCGCAGACGTCGTCGGTGACCTGGGCGCAGGCCGGGCACCCGCCGCCGATCATGCTCACCGCCGACGGCGCCGCGGTGCTGGACCGCCCGGCCGGCATGCTCGTCGGGGCGGTGCGCTCCGCCCGGTACGCCACCGCCACCACCGCGCTCGCGGCCGGGGACACCATGCTGCTGTTCACCGACGGCCTGATCGAGCGGCGGGGGACGTTCGAGACCGACTGGCTCGGACCGTTGCTGCGTACGGTCAACGGCTCGGCCGAGCTGCCGCTGCAAGAGCTGCTGGCCCGGCTCGAACCCGCCAACCCGGATGACGACACCTGTGTGCTGGCGCTCCGCGCCGTACCCCGGTAATGGCCGCGGGGTCCACACCCGGCACCTTCCAGGGGCCGCTGTGGCGCGCGATCGCCGTGTTCCGCTTCGCCTCGGTGGCGTACGCCATCGCGATGGTCGCGCTCAACGCCGGCGGCTACGCGCACCCGCTCGCGGCGGTGCCGGCGCTGGTCGTACTCGTGGGGTGGTCGCTGGCCGCCGCGTACCTGTACTCGCGTCCGGAGTGGCGGCGGTGGCCGCTGCTGATCGCGGACCTGGCGGTGACGCTCGCCGTGCTCCTGGCCTCGCCGTGGGTCGTGGGCCGCGCGGCGCTCGACGCCGGGGCGGCGTCGCTCGCCGTCGCCTGGCAGGCCGGTCCGGTGCTGAGCTGGGCGGTGTCCGGCGGCCGCCGTCGTGGGGCCACCGCGGCCTTGATCGTCGGTGCCGCCGATTTGACGGTACGCGCGAAGCTGACGCAATCCTCGGTCACCGGCCTGATGCTGATGCTGCTCGCCGGGGTGGCGGTCGGCCATGTCGCCCGGCTCGCGGTGGAGTCCGAGCAGCGGATGCAGCGCGCGGTGGAGCTGGAGGCCGCGACGCGCGAGCGGGACCGGCTGGCGCGCGGCATCCACGACTCGGTGCTCCAGGTGCTGGCGCTGGTCCAGCGGCGCGGCGCGCACCTGGGCGGGGAGGCCGGCGAGCTGGCCCGGCTCGCCGGTGAGCAGGAGGCGGCGCTGCGGTCGCTGATCGCCACGCCGCTGTCCGGCGTCGACTCCGACGTCGATCTCCGCGTGCTCCTCCAGGCGCACGCGGCGACGACGGTGTCGGTGGCGGTGCCGGCCACCCCGGTACGGCTGCCGACCCGCGTCGCCCGCGAGATCGGGGCCGCCGTCGGGGCGGCGCTGGACAACGTGGGACGCCACTGTGGCCCGCAGACCCGGGCATGGGTGCTGCTCGAGGAGGAGGCCGGCGGCGTCACCGTGTCGGTACGCGACGACGGGCCGGGCATCCCCGCCGGGCGGCTCGCCGAGGCCGCCGGGCAGGGCCGGCTGGGCGTGGCGCAGTCCATCCGCGGCCGGATCGCCGAGCTGGGCGGGTCGGTGGAGATCGTCTCGGTACCCGGGGAGGGCACGGAGGTGGAGCTGCGGCTTAGGGTGGGCGCGTGACGCGGGTGATGGTGGTCGATGACCACCCGATGTGGCGGCAGGGCGTGGCACGCGACCTGACCGAGGCGGGCTACGAGGTCGTGGCGACCACCGGGGAGGGCCGGCAGGCGGTGCGCATCGCCGGTGCGGCCCGGCCGGACGTGGTCGTGCTCGACCTGCAATTGCCCGACATTTCCGGCGTCGAGGTGATCCGTGGCCTGGCGGCGGTGGTGCCGGAGGTGCGGATCCTGATGCTGTCCGCCAGCGGCGAGGAGCAGAGCGTGCTCGACGCGGTCAAGGCGGGCGCCACCGGCTACCTGGTCAAGTCGGCGGGGCAGCAGGAGTTCCTGGAGGCGGTACGCCGCACGGCCGCCGGCGACGCCGTCTTCACGCCTGGGCTGGCGGGCCTGGTGCTCGGCGAGTACCGGCGGCTGGCCGTGCATCCGGGCGGCCGGGCCGCCGACGACGGAGCACCACAGTTGACCGAGCGGGAGACCGAGGTGCTGCGGCTGGTCGCCAAGGGCCTGTCGTACAAGCAGATCGCCGCCCGGCTCGGCCTGTCCCACCGCACCGTGCAGAACCACGTGCAGAACACGCTGGGCAAGCTGCACCTGCACAACCGGGTGGAGCTGACCCGGTACGCGATCGAGCGCGGGCTGGACTCGTCCGACTAGCCGCCGATCACCGCCCAGACCACCTTGCCGTCCCGGCGCGGGGTGCAGCCCCAGCGGCGCGCCACGCCCTCGACCACCAGCAGGCCACGCCCCCCGCTCAGGGTCGGGACGCTGGGGCGCGGTGGCTCGTGCGAGTAATCGCGTACGGCGATGTACAGCTCCCCGTCCCGCAAGGCGAGGTCCACCCGCATCGGCGTACGGGCGTGCGCTACCACGTTGTTGACCAGCTCGGTTATGGCGAGATGAGCTGATTCGGCCAGATCCGGCCGGTGCCACTGGCCACACGCGTCCGTGACGAGCGCGCGGGCCTGTCGGGCCGCCTCCACCACCGGGTTCAGGGTGAAGTTCAGCGTCGTCGTCCCAGCACTCTGCATATCGGTCACCTGACGTGACTCTTACCCGTTCCGGTCCAGGCCATGCGCCCGCGTCACTATCGGCGGGTCGCGGGCACCGGCCTGGGCAGCGTCACCCGCCGGCGCGCGGGAGCGACCTCGTGGTGGTGCTGCGGTTCGGCGTACCGGGTCAGCCCGATGACAGCCGCGAGGGTGATCATGAAGCCGACGGCCGCCAGCCACTCCCGCCCCGGCCAGATCCGGTCGCCGAGAAACAGCAGCCCGATGATCGCGGCGGGCACCGCGCCCGCGGCGTCCATCGCGGCGACCGCGGCCGTCGTCGAGCCCCGCTGCATCGCCAGCCCCAGCAGCAACTGGCCGACCAGAGAGTGGGCGATCAGGATGTACAGCAGCGGGTTGATCACCAGCGCGTCGACCGAGTGCACCGCCGCGAGCGGCCGGGCGGCAACCGCGGCCCCGGAGAACGCCAGCCCCGCCAGCGAGCCGAGCGCCACGGACCCGGGCGCCCCGTGCAGACGTACCGCGAAGAAGCCCAACGTGCCGATCACCGCGACCGCGATCACGAGCGCGGCCTGGCCCGCGGGCCCGAGCTGCCGCGACGGCGCCGGCTGAGCGGCCAGCACAAGCGCGCTGATGCCGCCGAAGAGCAGGACCAACAGCCCGACCTCCGCGGCGGGCAGGCGCCACTTCAGGAGGAGTACGCCGAGAATGGCCGTCACGCCCAGCCCGGCGGCCACGCTCGCCTGCACCAGAAAGAGTGGCAGATCACGCCGCGCGAGGAAGGCGAGCACGAAGCCGAGCATCTGGCAGCCGAGGCCGACGAGGTAGGTGCGGTGGCTGGCCAGGCGCAGGAGCAGCCCGGGGTCGAAGGTGTGGTGGCAGGTCGTACGGGTGGCGGCTACGGACTGCAGGAGGTTGGCTACGCCGTACGCGAGGATCATCGCCGCGAGGAAACACCAACCGCCAGTGGACGCCACCCGGCGATGCTAGCTGGATTGTCTAGCCATCGCCTCCACGCCGTGCCCGCCCCGCAGGCCCCACCATCCTCCCCACCCCGCACGCCGCGTCACCCTCTCCCTGCCTCTCTCTCTGCCGCTCACTCTGCCGCTCTCTGCGTCGATCAAGGGCATATGGCCGTGCTTTGATCTCCGATCCACGACCATTTGTCCTTGATCGACGCGAAAGTCCTTGATCGACGCGTTCGGGGTGGCCGTGGGCGTGTCCAGGTGGTGAGTAGGCGCGGCTGCGTTTGGGGTTCGTGCGTGCGCAGGCCCGCGTGGCCCGAGCCGGGGTGCCGTGGCGCGTGGAAGCAGCAATGTCAGGGAAGTTGCTGGCTCCCGCCGCCGGGAAGCAGCAACTTCGGGGACATTGCGCGGATCATGGACGCGCTGGGGCGGGCGTGGTGGCTCGACGTCGACCTGCGGTGATCATGGAGTTAGCGGCGGAGGGAGCGCTCTCCCGGGCGCTAACTCCATGATCACCGCCGTGGTTGAGGCACGGCGCTTGAGGGGGATGACCCGCCGATCAAGGACTTTCGTGCCGATCAAGGGCATATGGCCGTGGTTTGGAGATCAAAGCACGGCCATATGCCCTTGATCGGCGAGGAGAGAGAGCGGGCGCGGAGAGAGAGCGGGGAGGGAGGGGAGGAGTGGGGGCTAGAGGGGGTTATGCCGGGGGCGTTTAGGCGGTCTAGGAGGTCGGAGTGGAGCTTGCCGTTGGTGGCTACGGCGCTGCCGCCGGCCGGGCCGGCTCGCCCGGCCACGTCGGTGAACGTGCCGCCGGCCTCGGTGACGATCGGCACCAGGGCGGCCACGTCCCACAGGGACAGCTCGGGCTCGACCATCGCGTCCACGGCACCCTCAGCGACCAGCATATAGCCGTAAAAGTCGCCGTATGCCCGGTTTCGCCAGGTCTGGCGGATGATGTTGAGTACGGCGCCGAGGCGGCCGTTCTCCTCCCAGCCGCCCAGATCGGAGTAGCAGAAGCTGGCGTCGGCGAGCCGGTTAACGCCCGACACCTTGATCGGCGTGGCCGCGGCGGTGTGCCGGCCGGCGTACGCGCCGTGGCCGGTGGCGCCCCACCAGCGGCGCCCCAGCGCAGGCGCGGAGACCAGGCCCACCACCGGCTGGTCGCCCTCCATGAGCGCGATCAGGGTGGCCCAGATCGGGACGCCGCGGATGAAGTTCTTCGTGCCGTCGATGGGGTCGATCACCCACTGCCGGGTGCCGGGGCCGGCGGGGGCCTCGGTCACGCCGTACTCCTCGCCCAGCACGGCGTCGCGCGGGCGGGTGCGGGCGAGGGTGGCGCGCAGGGCCCGCTCCACCGCCGTGTCGGCATCGGACACCGGGGTCAGATCCGGCTTTGACTCCACATGCAGGTCAAGTGCCCGAAACCGGGCCATCGAGATCGAGTCGGCGGTGTCGGCGAGCACGTGGGCGAGGGACAGATCATCGGCGTACCGGGCCATGGCGGGAAAGGTAGCGGATGTCGGGGGTCGACACGCGATAGCGTCCCGCATATGAGACCCGACGCGCTGTGTGGACTGCTCGCCGAGCCGGATCGGCTCACCGTCTTCGCCGCCGTCGTACTCGGTGCGGCGACGCCCTCGGAGGTGGCGGCGCGTACCGGCCTGGCGGCCCGGCAGGTCGTGGTCGCGCTGCGCCGACTGGAGCAGGGTGGCCTCGTCGTGACCGTGGACGGCCGCCTCGTGGTCGAGGCCGACGCGTTCAAGGAGGCGGTGCGCGAGCACGCGCCCCCGCCGATCGTCGAGGACGACCTCGACCCGGACCGGGCCAAGGCGGCGGTGCTGCGGGTCTTCCTCCGGGACGGGCGGATCGTGCGGCTGCCGGCCGCACGCGGCAAGCGCCGCGTCCTCCTGGAGCACATCGCCGCGGCCTTCGAGCCGGGCGTCCGCTATCCGGAACGCGCCGTCGACGCCATTCTCCGAGCCTGGTACGACGACCACGCGACCCTGCGCCGCATGCTGATCGACGAGAGCCTCATGTCGCGCGAGGACGGCATCTACTGGCGCAGCGGAGGCTATGTGGAGGTCTGAGAATCCCGGGAGGCCAACAACCGGCGGTACGACTGGAGCCGGCGCGCGTCGGCGTGCCCCGCGGCGACCCAGGCGTCCAGCGCGCAGTCCGTCTCGGCGCCGGTGTGCTCGCAGTTGGTCGGGCAGTCGACGGTCCCCTCGACCAGGTCGGAGAAGCCGTGCAGCAGGCTGTCCGCGGAGACGTGGGCGAGGCCGAAGCTCCGTACCCCGGGGTGTCGATGATCCAGGAGGGCTCGTCCGCGGGGAGCCGGAGCGCGACGGCGCTGGAGGAGGTGTGCCGGCCCTTGCCGATCGCGCTGACCACGCCGACCGCCCGGTCGGCGTCCGGGACGATCCGGTTGACGAGGGTGGACTTGCCGACGCCGGAGTGGCCGACCAGGACGGAGATCCGGTCGGTCAGCGTCCCGAGCAGGTCGTCCAACGAAGCGTCCGGCCGGCACAGCACGTGCCGCAGGTCCAGTTCGGCGTAGTAGTCCAGGACCCCGTCGGGCGTGGCCAGGTCGGCCTTGGTGAGGCAGAGCAGCGGCTCGATGTCGGCGTCGTACGCGGCCACGAGGCAGCGGTCGATGAACCCGGTGCGCGGCGGCGGGTCGGCCAGCGAGCTGACGATGACGAGCTGGTCGGCGTTGGCGACCACGACGCGTTCGAGGCGGCCCTCGGGGGTGCTGTCGTCATCGTCGGCGGTGCGGCGGAGCACCGACGTCCGCTCGCTGATCCGGACAATCCGGGCAAGCGCGCCGGGTACGCCGGAGGTGTCGCCGACCAGCGAGACCCGGTCGCCGACCACCACCGACTTGCGGCCTAACTCCCGGGCCCGCATGGCGGTCACGTCCGAGGAGTCGACGACGCACGTGTAGCGGCCCCGGTCGACGGCCACCACGAAGCCCTCGACGGCGTCGTCGTGCCGTGGGCGGGTGCGGGTACGCGGGCGCGAGGAACGGGACGGGCGGACCCGTACGTCGTCCTCGTCGTACTCCCGCCGCCGCTTCCCCGTCAGAACAGCCCCCTCAGACTCCGGCCACCATCGAAGACCATAGTGCGGGGAACTCGGGCAGCGTCTTGGACGTACACGCCACGTCGTTCAACTCGACGCCGGGCACGGTCAGCCCGATCACCGCGGCGGCATGCGCGAGCCGGTGGTCGTCGTACGTCTGGAAGACCGCCCCGCGCAGCGGCCGTGGCCGGATCTCCAGGCCGTCGTGGCTCTCCGTGACGTCGGCGCCCAGCGCCTTCAGTTCGCGGGCGAGCGCGGCCACGCGGTCGGTCTCGTGCCCGCGGATGTGGGCCACGCCGCGCAGCCGGGACGGCGAGTCGGCGAGCGCGGCCAGCGCGGCCAGCACCGGCGTCAGCTCGCTGACGTCGGACAGGTCGGCGTCGAGCCCGTGCACGGTGCCGGTGCCCCGCACGGTCAGCCCGTCGGTGCCGAGGGTCACCGCGCCGCCCATCTGGTCGAGCAGGCCGCGCAGCCGGTCGACGGCCTGGGCGCTGCTGCGCGGCCAGCCGAGCAGCGTGACCTGGCCGCCGGTGACGAGCGCGGCGGCGAAGAACGGCGCGGCGCCGGACAGGTCGGGCTCGATGAGCCACTCCCGACCGGACAGCTTGCCCGGCTGGACCGCCCACACGTCCGGCGTGGTGTCGTCGACCGCGCCGCCGACCGCGCGCAGCATCTGCGCCGTCATCCGCAGGTGCGGCGCCGAGGGTACGGGCGGGCCGACGTGCCGGACCACGATCCCCTGCTCGAAGGCGGCGCCGGCGAGCAGCAGCCCGGAGACGAACTGGCTGGACGCGGAGGCGTCGATCACCACCTCGCCGCCGGCGACCCGGCCCGAGCCGTGCACGGTCATCGGCACCCCGCCGGTCTGCGACGCGTCGATCCGCACGCCGATCGAGCGCAGCGCCTCGACCAGTGGGCCCAGCGGTCGCAGGCGGGCCCGCGGGTCGCCGTCGAAGGTGACCGGCCCGCTGGCCAGCCCGGCGATCGGCGGCACGAACCGCATGACCGTGCCGGCCAGGCCGACGTCGATGTGCGCCGGCCCGGCGAACGGGCGGGGGCGGACCACCCACCGGTCGTCGTCCAGAGTGGACACGTGTGAGCCCATGGCGCGCAGCCCGGCGGACATCAGCTCGGTGTCCCGGGCGCGCAGCGGGCGGCGGAGGGTCGAGGGCCCGTCCGCGATCGCGCTCAGCACGAGCGCGCGGGCGGTCATCGACTTGGATCCGGGCAGGCGGATGGTCGTCGTTACCGGGTCCTTCGCGGTGGGCGCGGTCCACGGTTGGGGGCACTGGTCGCGGTGGGGTTGGCCACCCGTACAGTCTGCCGTCCCGCCCCGACGATGCGTGATCGCCGATCCGGCTTCTCCCGAGTACCGAGACAGGTCGCGTAGCGTGATGGCCATGTGCGGCCGGTACGCGACCACGCGCAGCGCGGCGGATCTCAGCGCGCTATTCGAGGCTTATGACGACACGGTTGGCGCCCTCGCGCCCGATTACAACGTGGCGCCCACCGATCCCGCCCCGATCGTACGGATGTCGCAATCGGCCGGCGGTCGGGTGCTGACGGCGGCCCGGTGGGGTCTCGTACCACCGTGGGCAAAGGATGCGAAGGGCGCGGCCCGGATGATCAATGCGCGCGCCGAGACGGTGGCATCTTCCAGCGCCTATTCGTCGTCGTTCGCCAAGCGCCGCTGCCTGGTTCCGATCGACGGCTGGTACGAGTGGGTGCGCCGCCCCGACGGCCGAAAGCAGGCATATTTCATGACGCCCGCGCACGGGAGTGTGCTTGCGCTCGCCGGCATCTGGGCGCCGTGGAGCGATCGGCTGACGTACAGCGTGGTCACCACGGCGGCGATCGGCGACCTGGCATTGGTGCACGACCGGATGCCGCTCCTGCTGCCCTGGCAGCGCTGGGCCGCCTGGCTGGAGAGCGAAGCCGAGCCGGAGGCACTCCTGGCCGCGCCGAGCGACGAGTTCCTCGCCGAATTGGAGATCCGCCCGGTCGGCCCGGCGGTCGGCGACGTACGCAATGATGGTCCTGATCTTGTACGGCGGGCGCCCGAGACCGTCCCCTTGCCGGCCCGCCGGATGAGCCGATCGAATTGACGCTCTTCTGACGCTGCACGTACAGAAATGAGCGCTGGGGAGCGCTCCCATCACGCTCAGTGTCGTTTGCTGGTATTCGTGGTGAATGGTCGCTTGGCCTTTCGGTCAGGATCGATGCAACCCCTTGTATTGGGTACCGCGAGTGCGATAGAACACAGCGCCGGCAGAGGTGTCGATTCGCACCGGGCGAACGGCAACGCCATTACTTCGCCGGTCCCACGGGGGAGGTGGGTAAATGACACGGGCGCGGATGCCACGCCCGCATGAGGTTGCCGCTGCGCGTTGTGACCCGAGGTTGCTTCGGGCCCTAGGTGAGCGGCAATTGGACGACGCCTGGCGTACGCGGGGTGTCTGCCAGAGCGTGGACCCTGAGACGTTCTTTCCCGCCCCGAGCGAGCCGGCGGACGCCGCCGTGGCGCTCTGCCGCACCTGCGACGTGCAGGGGTCGTGTCTGGCGTGGGCGCTGGATGTCGGCGACTGTCACGGCGTGTGGGGCGCCACGACGCCGCGGGAGCGCCGGGCGATGCTCGTGGCCTGGCGCGGCCAGGTGCAGCGCGACGGGGAGCCGATCGAGGGTGGCGGGCCGCCGGTGCGCGACCGGCTGCTGACGCTCATCCCGGTTAACACGAGCTGACTACCCCATCCTGGGCGACGATGGTCACGTGCCAGACGTCAGTCGTGAGATCGCCACACCACGCGGGACCGCCATTGTCGAGATGGCCCCCGCGCCGAAACGGGCGGCGAGCGTGCTCGTGCTCGGCCACGGCGCCGGAGGTGGGGTCAACGCGCCCGACCTGGTCGCGCTCCGTGACGCCGCGCACGCGGCGCAGGTCACCGTCGTCCGGGTGACGCAGCCGTACCGGGTGGCGGGGCGCCGCGCACCCGCCCCGGCCGGTCACCTCGACGAGGCGTGGACCGCGGTCGTACGCGAGCTGCTGGCCGTCACGCCGGGGGTGCCGCTGGTGGTGGGCGGCCGGTCGAGCGGCGCCCGGGTGGCCTGCCGTACGGCGGGTGCGGTGGGCGCGGCGGGCATCGTCGCGCTCGCGTTTCCGCTGCACCCGCCGGGTAAGCCCGAGCGGTCCCGCCAGGAGGAGCTGGACACCGGGCTGCCCACGCTCGTGCTCAACGGCGACCGGGACCCGTTCGGCATCCCGGCCGGCGGTCCCGGCGTACGGATCGAGGTGCGCCCCGGCGCGGGCCACGACCTGCGCCGCGACACCGCCGGTACGGCCAAGCTGGCGGTCGACTGGCTCCGCGAGCACGGCTGGGCCCGCTGACCGTGCCGGCCGCGACCTGCACCATGCGGAATGCACGACCCCCGTAACGGCGTTCTACCCCCGGAAGCACAATCCGTGAGGGGGCAGAAATTGGCGCAAACCAGCACGCGAAGCCCGGACCGGGTAAACCCCGAGGCCGAGCGGGTGCGGCGATTGCTGGACGGCCCTGAGTGGTCCATCACTTCGGACAACTCAGGCGCACCTTCCCCGGGCATCGACCAGGCGTTCCGCGTATCCTCGGCGGGACAGTCGAGGGGGGAAGTGCGGTTGACCCGACCGGAGAGGACCGACGAGCGTCGGGCGCGCTTCGAGCGCGACGCGCTGCCGTTCGTCGACCAGCTGTACGCCGCCGGCCTGCGCATGACGCGCAACCCGGCCGACGCCGAGGACCTGGTCCAGGAGACCTTCCTCAAGGCGTTCGCGGCCTTCCATCAGTTCGAAGAGGGCACCAATCTCAAGGCTTGGCTGTACCGGATCCTCACGAACACCTACATCAACTCTTACCGGCGGCGCCAGCGCCAGCCCATCCAGGCGCCGACCGAGGAGATCACCGATTGGCAGCTCGCCGAAGCGGAGTCGCACACCTCCAGCGGCCTGAAGTCGGCCGAGACGGAGGCGCTGGAGCGGCTGCCGGACAGTGACGTCAAGGACGCTCTGCAGCAGCTGCCGGAGGAGTTCCGCCTCGCGGTCTACCTCGCCGACGTCGAGGGCTTCTCCTACAAGGAGATCGCCGACATCATGGGCACGCCGATCGGCACCGTGATGTCCCGGCTGCACCGCGGCCGGCGCAATCTGCGCAAGCTGCTGGAGCGGTACGCTGCCGAGCGGGGCTTCAATCGCAGCCCGTCGCCCGACACCGCAGCCGCCGGCCAGGAGGTGTGACAGACCGTGAGTTGCGGTGAACCACACGAGACCGACTGTCGGGACGTACTCGCCGAGGTTTACCTCTACCTCGATCTGGAGTGCTCCGACGAGCGGCGGGACCTGATCCGTGACCACCTCGACGAGTGCTCGCCGTGCCTGCGGGAGTTCGGCATCGAGCAGGAGGTGAAGGCGCTGGTCGCCCGGTGCTGCGGCGACGAGCGGGCGCCCGTCGAGCTGCGTGAGCGGCTTCGGGTACGCCTCAGCGAGCTGGTCTTCGAGGCGGACTCGCGGGAGTACCTCCCCGACTGAGCGCGGTCACCCGCAGTCCATCGGCTGTTCGCCTGGACGACGTACCGTGCCCGCCTGTGTCGAGACACCGGGCCGCGCTGGCCGGCCTCCTGGCCCTCTACCTCGCGGCCCGGGTCGTCATCTGCGTCCGCGGGAAGGTCTTCACATCGTACGACTCGGTGTCGTATCGAGGTGACGGGCTCGTCTCGCTCACCGGCAACGCCCCGCGCATGTGGGGCGTGCCGCTGTTCTACGCGATCTTTCCCAACGACCAGGCCCGCGCGATCGCGCAGTGGACGGTCGGCACGGTGGCGTGGGCGCTGCTGGCCTGGGCGCTGTGGACCTGGCTGCGCACGCTCGCGGCACGGTGCGTGGCGGTCACCGGCGTCCTCCTGCTCGGCCTGCTGCCCCAGGTGGCCAACTGGGACTTCGCCATCCTGTCCGAGTCGCTGTCGATCTCGCTCGCCGTGGTCACCCTCGCACTGTTGCTGCGCTGGGGACGTACCCGATCGGTCTGGTTTTTGGCGGGAGCGACCGCGACGGCGGTCTGGTGGACGTTCACCAGGCCGGACATCCGGGTCCTGACCGTCTTCCTGATCGTCGCCCTGGTCGTGGTGGGGCGGCGCCGCCGCGCGGCGCTCGCCGCCGCCGGGGTCCTGGCCGCGGCGGTCATCTGGGGTACGGCGATCATCCCGGCCGTCGACCGCACCTACACCGGCTGGAGCGCCACGCCGGAGGTGCGGCACGAGGAGGGCCTGCTGCTCTTCCGGCTGCGGCTGCACGTTCTGCCCGACCCCGAGGTGAAGGCGATCTTCCAGCGGGAGTTCGGGATGCCGTCGTGCGCGGGCATGGAGGAGATCGCCGCCGGGCCGTCGTGGGAGACCGCGAGGTTCGCGGTCGCCTACGCCCAGTGCCCGGAGATCAAGGCATGGGGGAACGGAACGCGCCGGACATCTGGCAGCGGTACGCGCTGGCGGAGCCGGCGGTCTTCGCGCGGCAGACCAGGGACGTGGTCCGGCTGTCGGTGGCGGGGCGGACTACGCCAAGACCACGCGGGTCGTGCCGGTCGCGGTGGAGAAGCTGGTGTTTCCGCCGCGCTCGTGGGTGTTGCCGGTGCTGGCGGTCGCGCTGGCGCTGGCGGTGCTGGCCGCGCTACTGCGGCGCGGCGCGCTGGCCTGGATCGGCCTGGCGGTCGCCGGCGCCTCGGCGGTGAGCCTGCTGGCGGGGATCTGGTTCGGCGCGGGGGAGTACTGGCGCTTCGGCATCCAGGAGGCGATCGGCCTGCGCCTGGCGGTGCTCCTGGTCGCGGTGGCGGTGCTGGACAGCGCCCGCGGGGCGTCTGCGACAGACGCCCCGCGCCTGCGAGATCAGGAGTTGGGGCGCTTGCCGTGATTGGCGGCGCTCTTCTTGCGAGCCTTCTTCTTGCGTGACTTCTTCGCCATGGTGCCCTCCCGGACGTAGACGGAACACCCGGATAGTAGCCGGGCATGATTTGATACCGACGCACCTACACTCCGCTCACGAGGGAGGGCCGCAGGATGGCCGAGGAGATCCGCGCCGAGATGGTCGCGAACGTGTGGAAGGTCGTGGCGTCGGCCGGCGACCCGGTGGCGGAGGGCGACACCCTGGTCATCCTGGAGTCCATGAAGATGGAGATCCCGGTGATCGCGGAGACGGATGGCGTTTTGCGGCAACTCGCGGTCAACGAGGGCGACGTCGTCCAGGAGGGCGACCTGATCGCGGTGATCGAGTGACGGTGCGGGTTCGTCCCGCCCGCCCCGACGACTTCGAGGCGATCGCGCGGGTCAGCGTGGCCGCGTACGAGGCGGACGGGCAGCTCAAGGGCGAGCACGGGTACGGGCAGGTGCTCGCCGACGTGGCGCCACGGGCAGCGGCTGGCGAGATGCTGGTGGCCGTGGACGAGGCCGACACCGTGCTGGGCTCGGTCACGTTCGTGCTGCCCGGCACGGCGTACGCGGAGCTGTCCGGGGCGGGCGAGGCCGAGTTCCGCATGCTGGCGGTGGATCCGGCCGGCCAGGGCAGGGGCGTCGGCGCGGCGCTGGTGCGGGCCTGCGTCGACCGGGCGAGCGAGTTGGGCTGCCACGCCATCGTGATCTGCGTACGGAAGGGGCACGCCGAGCCGGCGCACCGGCTCTACGCGCGGCTGGGCTTCGTACGCACGCCCGACCGGGACTGGTCGCCGCTGCCGGGCGTGGACCTGCTGGCGCTCCGCCTGACGCTTTAGATCTCTTCCGTACCGATTTTGTCGAGCATCTCGTACGCGATCTTGAGGGCGATCCGGCGCCGCTTCTCGATGGTGACCTCGGGGTCGCGGATCGCGAACCAGGTGCTGTGCACGGCGAACACGGACAGTGCGGCGCGCACCCGGGACTCGGGACTGTCGTCGGGGCGGCACAGCAGCTCGGCGAGGCGCATCATGCGGGTACGCATCTCGATGCCGGCCGACAGGTTCTTGAGCACGGTCTGGTTCTGCTCGAAGAACCGCATGACCGAGTGGTTCTCGTTGCCGAACAGCTCGTCCATGTAGCGCTCGAGCATGGCCCGGCGGGTCTCCGGCGTGGGCGGCTGGTCCTCGGCCCACTTGTTCAGCTCGTCCAGGATCCGGATGCGGTCGTCGACGATGCTGTGGACGATCTCGTCCTTGCTCTTGAAGTGGTAGTAGAGCGCCGCCTTGGTCACGCCCAGCCGCTCGGCGATCTCCCGGAGCGAGGTCTTCTCGTACCCATGCTCGGTGAACAGCTCCAGCGCGACGGCCTGGATGCGCGACCGTGTGTCGCCTGTGTTGTCGCTCACCTTGATCACCCTGACTTACGAACTTACTTGACGACCGGTTAGTGACGAGCTTACCGTACGGCAAGTAAGCAGAATAGCAGCGGGGAGGCGCCACACATGACAGCCACAGACGCACCGGCGCCGGCGCAGCCGAAGATCCGCGTCGTCCTCGGCGGTCTGATGATCGCCATGATGCTCGCGATGCTCGACAATATGATCGTCAGCACGTCGCTGCCGATCATCGTGCGCGAGTTCGACGGGCTCAACCACTTCACCTGGGTCGTGACGGCATACGTGCTGGGCACCACCGTCTCCACGCCGATCTGGGGCAAGCTCGGCGACCTGTACGGGCGCAAGTCGGTCTTCCTGACCTCGATCGGGATCTTCCTGGTCGGCTCCGCGCTGTCCGGCATGGCCGGCTCCGACATGCTCGGCGGCCCGCAGGACGGGATGATGCAGCTCATCGCGTTCCGGGCGGTGCAGGGTCTGGGCGCCGGCGGTCTCATGGTCGGCGTCATGGCGATCATCGGCGACCTGGTGCCGCCCCGCGAGCGGGGTCGCTACCAGGGCATGATGGCCGGGATCATGGCGATCGCGATGGTGGCCGGGCCGCTTCTCGGCGGGTTCATCGCGGACAACCTGTCGTGGCGCTGGGCGTTCTACATCAACCTGCCCTCGGCGGCCTCGCGCTGCTCGTCCTGATCACCCAGATGCACCTGCCGAAGTACCGGACCGAGCACAAGATCGACTGGCTCGGCGCGGCCCTGCTGTCGGTCGGCATCACCTCGCTCGTGCTGATCACCACCTGGGGTGGCAACGAGTACGACTGGGGCTCGCCGCAGATCCTCGGCCTCGTGGTGCTCGCGCTGCTGAGCCTGGCCGCATTCGCCCTCGCCGAGCGGCGCGCGGCGGAGCCGATCATCTCCCTCGGCCTGTTCAAGAACCGCAACTTCGCGCTGATCTCGGGCGTGGGCTTCCTGCTGGGCTTCGCGATGTTCGGCGCGATGAACTTCCTGCCGATCTTCCAGCAGTACGTCCAGGGCGCCTCGGCGACCGGCAGCGGCCTGCTGCTCCTGCCGCTGATGTTCGGCATGCTCACCGTGTCGATCGTGAGCGGCCGGGCGATCACCAAGACCGGGCGCTACCGGATCTTCCCGATCGTGGGCGGCGTGCTGATGACCGCCGGCATGCTCCTGCTGACCCGGCTCGACGTGCACACCAGCCGGGTCGAGTTGGGCGCCTACCTGGTCGTACTCGGGGCCGGCATGGGCTTCCTCATGCAGACCTCGATGCTCATCGCGCAGAACAGCGTGGAGCAGCGCGACCTCGGCGCGGCCAGCGGCGCGGCGACGTTCTTCCGGTCGATCGGTGGCTCGTTCGGTGTGTCCCTCTTCGGGGCGATCTTCGCCACCCGGTTCCAGGACCACCTGACCGACCGGCTGGGCGCGCAGGCGGCCGAGCAGTTCAGCAGCGGGGGCGGCGGCGCGGCCAGCTTCGACCCGTCGGTGCTCGCCAGCCTGCCCGCGGCGGCCCGCAACGGCCTGCTGACCAGCCTGGCCGACTCGATCGCGGGCGTCTTCTGGTGGGCGGTGGCGTTCGCGGTGCTGGTGCCGGTGCTGGCCTGGTTCATCAAGGAGATCCCCTGCGGAGCACCAACGACGCCCCCGCCGCGGCCGAGGAACCCGCCCTGACCGCGTCGTGACCTTCACGACCTTCGTGACCTGAGTAGGGCGCCCCTGTTACGCACTATGCGGTGATAGGGGCGCCCTACTCACGCGCGCACCCCCAGTAAGGGCCCCTTTTGGGGCTATGCCGGCGGCGCCGCCCAGGCCCCGCTCCCCCGCTCCCCGCCCGTGCGCCGCTCCCGGGGGCCCGCGCCGATCAAGGGCTTTTGCGCCGATCAAGGGCAAACGGTCGTGGATTGGAGATCAAAGCACGACCATTCGCCCTTGATCGACGGCAAAAGCCTTGATCGGCGGCAAAAGCCTGATCGGCGGCAAAGTCCTGGTCGGCGGCAAAGAGGGTCCGGGTGTGGTGCGTGAAACGTTGCGGTGTTGCGGGACTTCGTGCAAGAGTGAGCACGAAGTGAGCATGGGAGGCGCAAACAGTGGGACAGCCGGGTAGCGGGATGGCCGCGGACATCGCGGAGCAGCCGGAGGTGTACGCGCGGCTCCTCGAGCCGGCCCACGCGGACCCGATCGCCCGGGTCGCGGCCGCGATCGCCGAGCGCGGGCCGCGGCACATCGTGCTCACCGCGCGCGGCACGTCCGACCACGCCGCCCTGTACGCCGCGTACCTGGCGGAGATCCGGCTCGGGCTGCCCGCCGGGTTGGCGTCGCCGAGCGCGATCACGCTCTTCGGCGCGCGTCCCGACCTGTCGCAGGCGCTCGTCATCGGCGTCAGCCAGAGCGGCGGCTCGCCCGATCTGACCGAGGTCATGCGGGTCGCCCGGGAGTCCGGCGCGCTCACGCTCGCGGTCACCAACAACCCCGGCTCACCGCTCGCCGAGGCGGCCGAGCTGTCCATCGACGTGGCGGCCGGTCACGAGCGGGCGGTGGCGGCTACCAAGACGTACACGGCGGAGCTTTTGGCCCTGCTCCTGCTCGTGGAGGGGTGCGCGGCGGCGGCCGGCCCGCCGCGGAGCTGGCCGCGCTGCCCGAGCTGGCCGCGAAGGTCCTGGCGGACCCGGCCCCGGAGGCCGCCGCCGACCGCTACCGGTTCGCGGCGCGCATGGTGACGACGGGCCGGGGGTACGCCTACGCGACCGCGCGCGAGGCCGCCCTCAAGCTGATGGAGACCTCCTACCTGCCGGCGCTGGCGTTCTCCGGCGCCGACCTGCTGCACGGCCCGCTCGCCATGACGGACCCGGACGTGCCGGTGCTCGCCGTGGTCGGCTCCGGGCCGGGCGGCCAGGCGATGCGTGACGTGCTCGAACGGCTCGGCGAGCGGCGGGCCGACGTGCTGACCGTGGGCGCCGCGGGCGAGCTCGCCGTGCCGGACGTCGACGAGCGCATCGCGCCGTTGCTGGACATCCTGCCGCTGCAGCGGTTGGCGCTGGCGGTGGCGCGGGCCCGGGGTGAGGACCCAGATGCTCCCCGGGGCCTTAAGAAGGTGACCGCGACGCTCTAGAGTTGCGCTGTGTCCACGCTGCGCGACCTCGTCGAAGAGCACACCGGGCTGGGGTCGGAAGACATCGACCACCTGCATCGGCTCGCCGGCGACTGGCAGCTGCTGTCCGACCTGTCGTTCGCCGACCTGCTGCTGTGGGTGCCGGTGAACGGGCATGAGTCGTTCCTCTGCGTGGCGCAGGTCCGCCCGACGACCGCGCCGACGGCATACCAGGACGACCAGGTCGGGCGCACCGTCCACGGGCCGGAGGTGGCCCACCTGACCATCGCGTACCGCCAGGGGCGCATCTGGCGGGAGGGCGACCCGGTCTGGTACGGCGACACCCCCGCCCGGCACGAGGCGATCCCGGTGCGGCTGCGCGACGACGAGGGGGAGTCCGGCGAGGTGATCGCCGTGGTGGGGCGGGACACCAACCTCTCCACCGCGCGTACGCCCAGCCAGCTCGAGCTGAACTACCTCACCACGGCCGACGACCTGGCGCAGATGGTGGCCGACGGTACGTTTCCGCCGCTGCGCCACCGGGGCGAGACCACGTCCGCCCCGCGGGTCGGCGACGGGCTGATCCGGCTGGACGCGAGCGGCAAGGTGACCTACGCCAGCCCGAACGCGCAGTCCGCGTTCCGCCGCCTGGGCTTCTCCTCCCACCTGGTGGGCGAAGACCTCGCCGCGCTGGGCGCCCGGCTCGCCGACGACCCGCTGGAGGGGACCGACGCGTCCGCCCGCATCCTCGCCGCGCTCGGCGGCGAGGCGCCCTCCCGCAAGGAGATCGAGGCGCGCGGCGCGACCGTGCTGACCCGGGCGCTGCCGCTGATGCCGGCCGGCGTGCCGATCGGCGCCCTGGTGCTGGTCCGCGACGTCACCGAGGTGCGCCGCCGGGACCGGGCCCTGGTCACCAAGGACGCCACCATCCGCGAGATCCACCACCGGGTGAAGAACAACCTGCAGACCGTCGCCGCGCTGCTGCGCCTGCAGGCCCGCCGGGTGGAGACGCCGTCCGCCAAGGCCGCGCTCGAAGAGTCGGTACGGCGGGTCGCCTCGATCGCGCTCGTCCACGAGACGCTGTCGATGTCGAGCGACGAGGCGGTCGAGTTCGACGGCATCGTCGACCGGGTGGCCGCGGCGGCGGCGGAGGTGGGCACGACGGCGTCCAAAGTGACCATGCGCCGCAAGGGCACGTTCGGCGTACTGCCGGCGGAGATGGCCACGTCGCTCGTCATGGTGCTCAACGAGCTGCTGATCAACGCGGTCGAGCACGGCTTCCCGGAGATCGACGGCGTGGGCGCGGTGGGCGAGGTCGTGGTGTCCGCCCACCGGCACCGCAAGCAGCTCCACGTGACCGTGGTGGACAACGGCACCGGGCTGCCGGACGAGTTCGACGCCGAGCGGAGCGGGCGGCTGGGCCTGCAGATCGTGCGCGCGCTGGTGACCGGCGAGCTGAGCGGCACGATCGAGCTGCGCGCGCGCCCCGAGGGCGGCACCGAGGCCGTTCTCGTGCTGCCGTTGACGAAGCGCTGACCGGTGATATCGTCCTCCCGGCGTTTTGAGGGGGGAAACGGTCGATGCGACGTCGCGTGCAAAGGCTGCTGTTGGGCGGCACCACTGTTGGGCTGGCGGTCGCGGCTTCGGTAACCGTCATCCCGATGGCGTCCGCCTGGTCGGCGCCGACCAAGTCCGTGACGTACCGAGGTCTCACGGTGAACGTGCCCCGGTCGTGGCCCGTGATCGACCTGGCCAAGACCCCGAAGGCGTGCGTGCGCTTCGACCGCCACGCGGTCTACCTGGGCCACCCGGGGTCCACACAGGACTGTCCGGCCCGCCTGATCGGCAAGACCGAGGCCCTGCTGATCGAGCCGATCGACGCGACCTCCGCCCGTACGGCGGGCACGGGCGTCGTGCGGGTGCCGGCCGGCAAGAAGGCGCCGGCCAGCCTCGAGTCCACAGCGGACGGTGCGGTCTCCGTCGCGGTCGAGGGCGCGGGCGTCCTGGTGACCGCCACGTACGGGACGGACCGGGCCGTGGTGGAGCGCATCGTGGGTGGCTCGTCCGTCGCGTCGGGTGCCCGGGCGGCGACGCTGACCACCGGGGCGGTGGCCGGGACCGCCCTGACGGCGGCCGCGGTCGAGGTCCCGGGCAGCTTCGCCGGCAAGGGCTTCGACGCCTGCACCGCACCGTCGTCCGCCTCCATGGACGCGTGGCTGTCCTCGCCGTACCGGGCGATCGGGGTCTACATCGGTGGTGCGTCGCGGGGCTGCGCGCAGCCCAACCTCACGGCGGAGTGGGTGTCCCGGCAGGCGGCCAAGGGTTGGCGCATCTTCCCGATCTACGTCGGCCTGCAGGCGCCCTGCACCAGCTTCGCCAACCGGATCGACCCGGCCAACGCGCCCGCCCAGGGCCGGGCGGCCGCCGACGACGCAGCCAACAAGGCCGCCGCGCTGGGCATGGCGCGCGGCAGCGTGATCATCGAGGACATGGAGTGGTACGCCCGCGGCGCCGACTGCAGCAAGGCGGTGCTGGAGTTCCTGTCGGCGTGGACGGTGCGGCTGCACGAGCGGGGCTACCGCTCGTCGGTCTACAGCAGCGTCTCGGCCGCCATCACCGACCTGGTGGCGAACTACAGCAACGCGGCGTACACGCGTCCGGACCAGATCGACTTCGCGCGCTGGGACGGGGTCGCCACCGTCCTGGACTCTGGCGTCCCGGCCTCGTACTGGTGGCCGGCGCAGCGGATCAAGCAGTACGCGGGGGATCACAAGGAGACGCACGGCGGCGTGACGATCAACATCGACAGCAACCAGCTCGACGTGGCCGCCGCCGTGCCGGTCAAATGCCTGGGTACCGGCTGCCCCGGATCCCCCACGCCGATCCTCGGCAGGCGCTCCATAGGGTGATCACCTGTTGCCGAGGTGTTACAAACCACACTCCCGGCATCTGGGCGTCCGGTTGGCTGGCCGGGGTGGCTGTGAGAAGCTAATCGACGTGACCGTAGCTGAGCGCCGTGCCGTGTCGCTGGGATTGACCTCCCGGCGTCACGTTGACTACGGCCGCGTTCGCAGCGCGATCTGTCCGGCTCACTGACGCCGCCCTGGTTTCCAGACCACCAAAGGGCGCGCACCGCGCCGGCCCAATGATGCAGCCGTTCGCATATGCGCGTCCATCCCCTGAAGCACAGACGGAGGACGCCCACGATGGCGGTCACAAGCGCATCGGGCCGACCGGCCGCACGCCCACGTAAGGCGCGCGGCGAGGGGCAGTGGGCGCTCGGGCACCGGGAGCCGCTCAATCCGAACGAGCGCACCAAGAAGGACGACAACCCGCTCAACGTGCGGGCCCGGATCGAGAACATCTACGCGCACCGCGGCTTCGACTCGATCGACCCGCAGGACCTGCGTGGACGGTTCCGCTGGTGGGGCTCTACACCCAGCGCAAGCCGGGGATCGACGGCGGTCGTACGGCCATCCTGGAGCCGCACGAGCTGGACGACGAGTACTTCATGCTCCGCATCCGGGTCGACGGCGGTCAGCTCGACCTCGACCAGCTGCGCACGATCGCGGACATCTCCCGGCGGTTCGCCCGGGACAGCGCCGACATCACGGACCGGCAGAACATCCAGCTCCACTGGATCCGGATCGAGGACATGCCGGCGATCTGGCGGCAGCTCGAAGCGGTGGGGCTGCAGACCACCGAGGCGTGCGGCGACTGCCCACGGGTGGTGCTGGGCAGCCCGGTGGCGGGGATCTCCGCCGACGAAAAGCTCGACGCCACGCCGGCGATCGACGCGATCGTCGAGCGGTACGTGGGTGACCCCGCGTTCTCCAACCTGCCGCGCAAGTTCAAGTCGTCGATCTCGTGGCTGGCCGACATGCCGTACGAGGTGAACGACATCTCGTTCCTCGGCGTGGACCACCCGAGTTCGGTCCCGGGTTCGACCTGTGGGTGGGCGGCGGCCTGTCGACCAACCCGATGCTCGCCCAGCGCCTCGGCGTGTGGGTGCCGATCGGCGAGGTGCCCGAGGTGTGGGCCGGCGTGATCAGCATCTTCCGCGACTACGGCTACCGGCGGCTGCGCCACCGCGCCCGGCTGAAGTTCCTGGTCGCCGACTGGGGCGTGGAGCGCTTCCGCGAGGTGCTGGAAAAGGAGTACCTGGGCCGCAGCCTCGTCGACGGGCCGGCGCCCCAGCTGCCCGACAAGCCGATCGACCACATCGGCGTGCACGCCCAGGCCGACGGCCGTTTCTACGTGGGCGCCGCTCCGGTGGTGGGCCGGGTGTCCGGCACCCAGCTGGTCCAGCTCGCCGACATTGTCGCCGCGCACGGGAGCGGGCGGGTGGCGCTCACGCCGTACCAGAAGCTGCTGGTCCTCGACGTCGAGCAAGATCGGGTCGAGTCGCTGGTGGCGGCGCTGCGCAAGATCGGTCTGGAAGCCCAGCCGTCGACGTGGCGGCGCGGCACGATGGCCTGCACCGGCATCGAGTTCTGCAAGCTCGCGATCGTCGAGACCAAGCGGCGCGGCGAGGAGCTCGTCGCCCGCCTCGAAGAGCGGCTCGCCGACATGGACGCCGACATCACGATCCACATCAACGGCTGCCCGAACGCCTGCGCCCGCACCCAGACCGCCGACATCGGCCTCAAGGGCCAGATCGTGATGGGTCCGGACGGCCAGCAGGTGGAGGGCTTCCAGGTGCACCTCGGCGGCGGCCTCGGCATGGCCGAAGGCCAGACCGCCGGCTTCGGGCGCAAGCTGCGCGGTCTCAAGACCACCGCGGACGAGCTTCCCGAGTACGTCGAACGCCTGGCCCGCCGCTACCTGGGCGACCGGACCGAGGGCGAGGCGTTCGCGCACTGGGTCATGAGGGTAGACGAGGAGGCACTTCGATGAGTGATCAACGAGCCGCACCCCTGTACTGCCCGTACTGCGGCGACGAAGACCTGCGCCCGTCCGAGGAGGGGCCTGGCACGTGGGAGTGCCGGGGTTGTGCGCGTGCCTTCTCGGTCAAGTTCGTCGGTCTGGTGCGAAAGGTGGTGTCGCGGTGAGTCCCGTGAGCGCGGTTGGCCTGGGATTGCTCGGCGCTCCTGCCCGGGATCGGTCGGAGGAGCTGCGCCGGCTCGCGGAGGGTGCCGCTCGCGACCTGGAGGGCGCCCCGGCCGAGGAGATCGCCCGCTGGGCGGCCGAGACGTTCGGCGACCGGTTCTGCGTCACCAGCTCGATGGCCGACGCGGTGCTGGCGCACGTGGTGTCCCGGGTGGCCCGGGTGTCGACGTGGTGTTCCTGGACACCGGGCTGCACTTCCCGGAGACGCTCAAGGTGCGCGACATCGTGGCCGCCACGCTGCCGGTCAACGTGCGGTCGATCCGGCCGCGGCTGACCGTCGGCCAGCAGGACGGCGAGTACGGCCCGCGCCTGTTCAACCGGAGCCCGGACGAGTGCTGCTTCCTGCGTAAGGTCGAGCCGCTGGAGCGCGCGCTGGCCGACTACGACGCGTGGGCGGCCGGGCTGCGCCGCGACGAGTCGCCGACCCGCGCCAACACGCCGGTGGTGGCCTTCGACGCCAAGCGCGGCAAGATCAAGGTCAACCCGATCGCGGCGTGGAGCCAGGCCGACGTCGACGCGTACATCTCCCGGTGGAACGTGCCGGTCAACGAGCTGTTCAAGAAGGGCTACACCTCGATCGGGTGCTGGCCGTGCACGGGGCGTACCAAGGCCGGCGAGGACGCACGGGCCGGCCGCTGGGCGATGTTCGAGAAGACCGAGTGCGGTCTGCATACGTGACGCCGCTTGTTCTTGTCGCCCACGGGAGTCGCGATCCGCGGGCGGCTCGGGCGACCCGGGCGCTCGTCCGGGCGGTGGCGGCGGCCCGACCCGGGCTGGACGTGCGCGCCTCGTACCTGGATCACACGCTGCCGCGGCCGGGTCAGGTGCTCGGCGCGCTGGAGGCGGCCGGCCACGACCGGGTGACCATGGTGCCGCTGCTGCTCACGGCCGCGTACCACGGTCGGGTGGACGTGCCCGAGGCGGTGCGCTCGGCCGGCGTACGGATCCCGGTGGCGGTGGCCGACGTGCTCAGCCCGGTGAACGACCTGCTCCTTGCCGGGCTGCGCCGGCGCTTGGCCGTTGCCGGGTCCGGGTTCGACGGGGTCGTGCTGGCCGCCGCCGGCACCCGGGACGCGGCCGCCCGGCACACCGTGGCCGAGGCGGCTGACGCGCTCGGTGCCTCGCTGGGCGTGCCGGCCCAGGTGGCGTACGCCTCGGCCGCCGCACCGACGGGCGCCGAGGCGGTCGAGGCGCTTAGGGCACGGGGGCTCGCCGGATCGGCGTGGCGTCCTACTTCCTGGCCCCGGGCCTGCTCCACGACACGGTGGTGGCATCGGCCCTGTCGGCGGGCGCGGTGGCAGTGGCCGCTCCGTTGGAGGGCGCTCCCGAGCTGGCCGCTCTGGTCCTACGCCGCGCCGACGCCGCTCGCCTCTCCGAGCTCCCCGCCGCCGCTTGAGTGACCCCTGCGTCGGGCACAGCAAAACGCCCCGGTTGGCCTGCTCGCCCGGGCGTTGATGCTGGGGTTTAGTGCGTTTTTGTTCAGGCAGAGTGAGCGCGGACCCGGAGGCCACCACGACGCTTGACCGCGCGCCGTTCCTCTTCGCTCATCCCGCCCCAGACGCCGGCGTCCTGACCAGATTCAAGTGCCCACTGGAGGCACTCGTCGGTCACGGCACAGCGCCGGCAGACGGCCTTCGCCTGCTCGACCTGCAGGAGCGCCGGGCCGGACGTCCCGATCGGGAAGAACAGCTCCGGGTCCTCGTCGCGGCAGACAGCATGGTGGCGCCAGTCCATGGCGGCAACACTCCTCGTTCTGGATCGATGGCAGTAAATGCGGTGGATCTTCCCTATATGCGTCCGCGGTGTCGACCGTGACAACGAGCGTCCATATGGTCGGCAGCGCGTTAGCAGGCTATGTGGCGCTGGTAGCTGCATGAACTCGTCGCACTACGAGCGCGTTCACGCAACGTCCCGGTAACTCAGTTCGCTTGTGAATACTTTCACGAACTACCGCGATGTCAAGGGGAACGCTCGGAAAAAATCTGAGCGGGTGAGCAAGCCCACATCCCCTTTGTCCGGGTTTCAACCCTACGTCGGCACCCGGCCTGCGACAGCCACTAATCAATGTAGTACAGTCCACGCCGCATTGCCGACATTTCCGGCGTACTTCCTTGGGGTGGGGGAGCGTGCCGGCCCCTCAGCAGATTACGCGCAGTGCGGCCGGGACGCTCGTGAATCGCACCTTTTCTCGCTCGCCGAGGTAGTCGCCGTCCAGCTGGAACGCCTGCGGACGGCTCGCGAGCAGCGTGAACTCGGACATGTCGTGGAGCCGCAGCACCTGCGGTCCATGCGGGTCGAGCCGGCCGGACAGCAGCTGCGTCACTGTGCGTGCCGTGCTCGGTACCCTTAGCCGACGAAGTGCCAGCACGTCAAGTCCAAGATCGAACGATGCGTCCGGGTTGGGATCGATCGCCCGGTCTCCGAGGTACGTCCAGGGTGCGGTGTTTTGAATGATTACTGTGGACAGCTCGCCCTCGACCGGCTCGGCGGGGCGCTCCAGCGAGATCGCCGGGTGCCGGCGGTCCATCGCCAGGAAGTACTGGTTGACCGCCGAGCGGAGGTAGAGCGACGGCTTGGACGTACGCCCGCGCAGCCGTGCCTGCTCCACCCGCCGTACGACCGAGGCGTCCAGCCCCAGCCCGGCGCAGAACGTGAAGTACCGGTCGTCCGCCTTGCCCAGCCCGATCGTGCGTACCCGGCCCTTGTGCAGGGCCTCCAGGATCATGCTGGTGCCCTCGGCCCAGTCCTTCGGCAGCCCGAGGGCGCGCGCGAAGACGTTCGTAGAGCCGCCCGGCACCACGGCCAGGGCCGGCCGGGTCTCCGGCGAAGAGCCCTCCATCAGGCCGTTGACGGCCTCGTTGATGGTGCCGTCGCCGCCCAGGGTGACCAGTACCTCGACGCCCGCGGCGGCCGCTTCCCGGGCCAGCGTGGTGGCGTGCCCGCGCCGGCGCGTGTGCTGCACCGTCAGGTCGAATTCGCTGCGGAGCGCGCGCACCAGGACGTCGCGCGCGCGTTCGCTGGTGGTGGTCGCCTTGGGGTTGACGACCAGTAACGCCCGCATGGCCGGGACACTACCCCTTGCCGAGTAGGGTGTGCGCGTGATGCAGGACTCCTCCGAGCTCCCCGGACCGCTGCGCTGGGCGGTGTGGCTGCTGATCGGTGAGGCGGCGGCTGTCGCCCTGGTCGCCGCCTACCTGGTGTACGAGGACCTCACCGGCACCGCCAACGACATCGTGGTCGCGATCTTCGTGACCGGGTTCGCGGCCGCCGGCGCCGCCCTGCTCTTCGTGCTCGCCCGGGCCCTCGCCCGCCGCCGTTCCGGGGCCCGCGGCCCGGCCATCGTGCTCCAGTTGATGTTGCTGCCGATCGGCTACTTCATGATCCAGGGTGGGCTGGCCTGGCTGGGCGCGCCGATCATCGTGCTGGCTGTCCTCGTGGGGGTCCTGCTGGTCACCCCATCGAGCACCAAGGCCCTCGGGCTGGGTTGAACACGGCACCCAAACGGCCAGACCAGCCGCTTTTCGCCGCCAACTGCACATAGAGTGACGCCGTGAGTGTTGAGGGGCAGTGCGGCCACCGGCGTACCAGACGCTCGCGGAGGGCCTCCGCGCCGAGATCACCTCGGGGCGGCTACGGCAGGGCGAGCGGCTCCCGACCGAACCCGAGCTGTGTGCCCGCTCGGGCGTGAGCCGCAGCACCGTACGGGAGGCGCTCCGGCTGCTCGCCAGCGAGCACCTGATCGTGACACTGCGTGGGGTGACCGGGGGCAGCTTCGTCGCCCACCCCAGCCCGGAGAAGCTCTCCGACACCCTCTCCACCGGGCTGAACCTGCTCCTCGACACCGCCACCGTGGGCGTGTGCGACCTGCTGGAGGTGCGCGAGTCGCTGGAGGTGCCGGCGGCGGCTCAGGCGGCGCTGCGGCGTACCGAGGCGCAGCTGGCCGATCTGGAGGCCGCGCTCTTCGATCCGGTCGTGGACAGCGTCGAGCGGATGCTGGCCGCCCACCGGGAGTTCCACACGGCGCTCGTGGCGGCCACCGGCAACCCGCTCTTCGAACTGCTGAGCCGGCCGCTCTACCAGGTCTCCAACGAGCGGGAGCTGGCCGCGGCGGCGCCGCTGGGGTTCTGGCTGCAGATCGACGCCGACCACCGCGCGCTGCTGCAATGCGTGGTGGCGGGCGACTCCGAGGGCGCGGCCGCGATCGCGCGCGCCCACATCGGGTACATCCGCGCCGCGATGACCCCCTGACCTAGGGGGCGCGGCGGGTTAGCAGGCGGATCGTGGCCCGGCTGTCGGCGACGGTGGCCGACGCGCTGGTGGTGAGCGCGGTCAGCACCTTCCAGGCGAAGGACGACTCGGCCGGCAGGCGCGCGCCGCGGATCGTGGCGACCCCGACCTCGACGGTGAGCGCGTCGTCCGAGACGGCGAAGCGGCACTCCAGCTCGGCGCCCCGGCTCGCGATCGCCAGCAGCATCGCGCACGCCTCGTCGACCGCGATGCGCAGGTCTTCGATCTCGTCGAGGGCGAAATGCAGGCGCGCGGCGAGGCCGGCCGTCGCTGTCCGCAGCACCCCCAGGTAGCCGACGTCGGCCGGCACGGTGAGCAACACGACGTCGTCTTCGATCACCGGCTCCACATGAACTGTCAGCTGACTCACCCCGCCCAGCGACTCTACCGGCTTAGGACCGATCGGCGGGTTCCCGCGTCGCCAGTTTGTGCAGGGCCGGTCCGGACAGCCGGCACGGAAGCCATTCGTCCAGCACGGTGGCGCCGAGCGAGGCGTAGAAGTCGCGGGCCGGGTTCCAGCTGAGCACCACCCAGTCAAGCCGCTGGTAACCACGGTCGACGCAGATCCGCGCCAGGGCCTCCATCAGCAGCCGGCCGGCTCCGGTGCCCCGGGCGACCGGGCGTACGTAGATGTCCTCCAGGTAGACGCCGTGCACGCCTTCCCAGGTGGAGTAGTTGAGGAACCAGAGGGCGTACCCGACCGGCTGGTCGCCGCGGAGGGCGACGTGGCCGAAGAGCGCCGGCTGCGGCGCGAAGAGCGCGGCGTGCAGCTGCTGCTCGGTCAGGTGGCACTGCTCGGGCGCGCGCTCGAACTCCGCGAGCTCGTGGACCATCGCGACGACGGCCGGCACGTCCTCAGGACGCACCGGCCGTATCGTGATCTCCGCTGGGGAGGTCGTCACGCCTGCTTGGTCTCCCAGAAGATCTTGGAAATCTCCTCGATCTTGGCGAGCAGCTCTTCCGCCTTGGCCGGGTCGGCCGAGCCCTTGGCGCCGGCGGCGCCGGCGAGCTTGGTCGCCTCGTTGAAGAGCTGGTGCAGGTGCGGGTACTTCTCGAAGTGTGGCGGCTTGAAGTAGTCGGTCCACAGCACCCACAGGTGGTGCTTGACCAGTTCGGCCCGCTGCTCCTTGATGATCAGAGCCCGGGTGCGGAACTCGGGGTCGGTGTTCGCCTGGTACTTCTCGGCGATCGCCTTGACCGACTCGGCCTCGATCCGCGCCTGTGCCGGGTCATAGACGCCACACGGCAGATCGCAGTGGGCGCTGACCACGGTGCGCGGAGCAAGAATGCGCGGAAGTCGCATAAGGACCCTCCATGACGTTTGCGATGATCCGGGAAAGACCCTACTCCCTGTCCGTGTGCCCTACGTGCGAGAGGTGAAACACACCCATGCCGTTCGCCGTACTCGTGCATGGGCCGTCGATGGCCCCCACGCTGCGCCACGGGGACGCGCTGCTGGTCCGGCGCGGCGGCCGGGCCGTCCGGCCGGGCGACATCGTGGTCGCGACCTTCCGGTCACGGCCGGACCTGCTGGTCGTCAAGCGCGCGGTCCGCGCGCAGGACGGCGGCTGGTGGGTACGCGGAGACAACGAGCTGGTCGAGGACGACTCCCGGGCGTACGGGGTGGCGGACGTGGCGGGGCGGGTGGTGCTGCGCTATTGGCCGCGCCCGGGGTTTATGCTCAAATTTCGGACCGGGTGACCCCCAGACCGCCGCTCTTCTCCCCTGACCTCGGGGACCGCGGAAAAGCAATGTCGCTCACCGCTGGGAGTCACCACTATGGATCCCGTTTTCGAACTTCATCGTGGCGGCAAGATGGCCATCGCCGCCACCGTTCCGCTGGCCAGCCGCGACGACCTGTCGCTCGCGTACACGCCCGGCGTCGCCCGGGTCTGCGAGGCGATCGCGGCCGAGCCGGACCTCGTCGACGACTACACCTGGGTCGGGCACACCGTCGCGGTCGTGACCGACGGTTCCGCCGTACTCGGGCTCGGCAACATCGGGGCCCGCGCCGCCATGCCCGTCATGGAGGGCAAGGCGGTGCTGTTCAAGCAGTTCGGCGGCGTCGACGCGGTGCCGATCTGCCTGGACACCCAGGACGTCGACGAGATCATCTCGGTGGTCACCGCGCTCGCGCCGTCGTTCGGCGGCATCAACCTCGAGGACATCTCGGCGCCGCGGTGCTTCGAGATCGAGCGCCGGCTGGACGACGCGCTGCCCATCCCGGTCTTCCACGACGACCAGCACGGTACGGCGATCGTCGTGCTCGCCGCGCTCCGCAACGCGGCCACACTGCTCGACCGCAAGCTGAGCGACCTGCGCGTCGTGGTCAGCGGCGCGGGCGCGGCCGGCGTGGCGGTGACCAAGATGCTGATCGCCGGCGGCGTGCACGCCGAGGACGTGGTGGTCGTCGACTCGCGCGGGATCATCCACGGTGGACGTTCCGACCTGACCCCGGTCAAGGCCGACCTGGCCGCGACGACCAACGCGGCGGGCCGGTCCGGCGGGATCGCCGAGGCGCTGGCCGGCGCCGACGTGCTGGTCGGTGTCTCGGGCGGCCAGATCGCCGAGGAGGCGGTGGCCGGGATGGCCCCGGACGGCATCGTCTTCGCCCTGGCCAACCCGACGCCCGAGGTGCACCCCGACGTGGCGGCCCGGCATGCCGCGCTCGTCGCCACCGGCCGCAGCGACTTCCCGAACCAGATCAACAACGTGCTCGCGTTCCCGGGCATCTTCCGGGGCGCCCTGGAGGCCCGCGCGATCCGGGTCACCGACGGGATGAAGGTGGCCGCCGCGGACGCCATCGCCGGCGTCGTGGCCGACGCGCTCCGGCCGGACGCGTTCGTGCCGTCGGCGCTCGACCCGCGGGTGGCTCCCGCGGTAGCCGCAGCGGTCGCCGAGGCGGCCCGCCGCGGCGGCGTGGCCAGGAGGTAACGTCTGGGCGTATGCGTGCCGCGTACGCCTCAGCGTTCGACGATGCCAACCCGCTCGCCGCGCTCACCGTCGGCGAGCGGCCCGAGCCTGAGCTGCCCGAGCCCGACTGGGTGACCGTCGAGGTTCGGGCCAGCTCGCTCAACCACCACGACCTGTGGTCGCTGCGCGGCGTGGGCCTGTCGGCCGGGCAGCTGCCGATGGTCCTCGGGTGCGACGCGGCCGGGGTGGATCCGTCCGGGGCCGAGGTGGTCGTCTACCCGGTGGTCAGCGACCCGGGCGACCCGCGCGGCTACTCGATCCTGTCCGAGCGCCACCCGGGCACGCTCGCCGAGCGGGTGGCGGTGCCGCGCGCCAACCTGGTGCCCAAGCCCGCCGGGGTGTCGTTTGTGGATGCCGCGTGCCTGCCGACCGCCTGGCTGACGGCGTACCGGATGCTCACCACGCGGGGCCGGGTGGCCGACGGCGAGGCCGTGCTCGTGCAGGGCGCCGGCGGTGGCGTCGCCACCGCCGCGGTGGTGCTGGCCGTCGCGCTCGGCAAGCGGGTGTACGCGACCAGCCGGGATCCCGGGAAGCGGGAACGCATCGCCGAGCTGGGCGCGACCGCGCTGGAGTCGGGCGCCCGGCTGCCGGAACGGGTCGACGTGGTGATCGAGACGGTCGGCGCGGCGACGTTCGACCACTCGCTGAAGTCGGCCGCGCCCGGCGCCCGGATCGTGGTCTCCGGGGCGACCTCGGGCTACGAGCCGAAGGTCAACCTGCGCCGGGTCTTCGCCATGCAGCTGGAGATCCTGGGCTCGTCCATGGGTACGCCGGGCGAGCTGGCCGACCTGCTGGCGCTCTGCCAGGAGCGGGGGATCCAGCCGGTGGTGGACCGCGTGTACGGCTTCTCCGAGGTGGAGAAGGCGTTCGCGCGGCTGCACTCCGGCGACCTGTTTGGCAAGGTCGTGCTCGACCACACCCGCTAGAGCTGGTCGTCGAGGGTGGCCACGCCGCCCTTCGTCGCGTCGGCGGGCAGGCGGCGCTTGGCGTTGGCGTCGCCGTACAGGGCCCAGCGCCAGAAGTCGACCGTCGAGGTGGCCACCACGTCGAACGCGTCGCCGCCCGGCCGCAGCACATGGTCGCCGTCCGGCAGGCTGAGCAGCGCCTTCGGCCAGGGCACGCGGTCGTAGGCGGCCTTGCCCGAGGCGTACGACACGACGTTGTCGCGCTCGCCGTGCACGAACAGCAGCGGCGCCGCCGGGCCGGTGAAGCCCACGCCGATGCCCAGCGCGCTGCCGGCCAGCACGATGCCGGCGTCGAGCCGCTCGTCCCGGCCGACGGTGAAGAGGCCGACGGTGGTGATGCCGCCCGCCGAGTGCCCGGCCGCGGCGACCCGGTCGGTGGCCAGGCGTCCGCGCAGCGCGTCGCCCGCGCGCTTGTCCAGCGCGAGCACCTGGGTCAGCACGTACGACGCGTCGGCCGGCTGGTTGAGCACGTCGAGCGGGTTGGTGTCGCTGCCCCGGCTGGTGTACGGATACGTCGGCGCGGCGACCACGAACCCGGCCGACGCCCACTGCTCCAGCAGCTCCCGGTAGTCGGCGGGCCGGCCGCCCAGCCCGTGGCTGAACAGGATCACGGGGAAGCGGCCGCTGTCGGCCTCGGGGTACCAGATGGTGACGGGCAGGGCCCGATTGCCGTCCCGGTTGAGGCTGAGCTGGCGGGTCGCCACGTCGTACGCCTCGGTCGGCGCCCGTCCGGGCAGGATGGGCGCGGCGGCGCTGGCGGTCGCGGTGGGCGCGCCGGTGGCCTTCGGCGCCGGCCGGGGCACGGAGACCGAGCACCCGGCCACCGCCGAGCACCCAACCACCGCCAGCACGGCCACGAGGGCGGTCAGTGGACGTGTCAGGCGGTCGGCCATCGCCCAAGGGTAGCCACGAGTTCGGGGAGGGCGGTGCCGAGCGGCGCGTCGACGGTGAGCGCGGCGTAGCCGTCGCCCCGGGTCGGCCCGCGGTTGACGATGGCCACGGGGATGCCCAGCTTGGCCGCCCGCAGCACGAACCGCCGGCCCGACATCACTGTCAGCGACGACCCGAGGATGAGCAGTAGCCGGGCGGCCTCGACGAGCGCGAAGCTCGCGTCCACCCGGTGTCGCGGCACCGTCTCGCCGAAGAACACCACGTCCGGCTTGAGCATGCCTCGCCCGCAGGCCCGGCAGCCCACGACCCGGAACCGGTCGACCGCCTCGTCCGGCAGGTCGACGTCGCCGTCCGGGTTGACCGCGGTGACCGTGGCCTGGAACTCCGGGTTGACCAGGCGCAGCCGGCGGTCCAACTCCGCGCGGGGTGTCGCGTCGCCGCAGTCCAGGCAGACCACCCGGTCGAGGTTGCCGTGCAGTTCGATGACGTCCGGGCTGCCGCCGGACTGGTGCAGGCCGTCGACGTTCTGCGTGATCAGGCCGTTGAGCAGGCCAGACGCGTGTAACTCGGCGACGGCGCGGTGGCCCGCGTTGGGCTTGGCGCGGGCGATGGTCCGCCACCCGACATGGCTGCGGGCCCAGTACCTGCGCCGGGCGGCCGCGTCGCGGGTGAACGTCTGGTAAGTCATCGGGGCGCGCCGGACCATCGTGCCGTCCGGGCCTCGATAGTCGGGAATGCCCGACTCGGTGGAGATGCCGGCGCCGGTGAGCACCGCGACGCCGCCCTCAGCGACCATGTCGGCCAGCTTGGCTACCCCGTCGATCACCCATCCATGGTGCCTCACCCACGACGGTGATCAGGGCGTCCCTCAAGTCGCTATAGCGACTTGAGGGACGCCCTGATCACGAAGTCGGGGCCCCTAGTGGTGGGACTGGTGGGGGAGCCAGGCAAGCCAGCGCGGGAGGTACCAGTTGCGGTCGCCGAGCAGGGCCATCACCGAGGGGAGGAGCACGGCGCGGACGATCGTGGCGTCGATCAGGACGGCCACGGCCAGGCCGAAGCCCATCTCCTTCATCGAGGTGAGCGACCCCGTCGTGAAGAGGCCGAACACCGCCACCATCACCACGGCCGCGCTGGTGATCACGCCGGCCGTGCCGCGGATGCCCCGGGAGACGGCGAGCTTGGTCGGCCAGCCGCGGTCGTACCCCTCGCGGATCCGGCTCAGCACGAACACGTGGTAGTCCATGGACAGGCCGAACAGGATCACGAAGAGGAAGAGCGGCAGCCAACTCGTGAGCGCGCCGCGGGCGTGGAAGTCCATCAGACCCTCGCCCCAGCCGTGCTGGAACGCCAGCACCAGGGCGCCGTACGCGGCGGCGACCGAGAGCAGGTTGAGCACGATCGCGGTGACCGCCACGACCACCGACCGGAACGACACCAGCAGCAGCACGAACGCCAGCCCCAGCACGAACGCGAAGACCAGCGGCACGCTGCGGGTCAGCGCGTGGTTGAAGTCGACCGACTGGGCCGCCTCACCGGTCACCGCCACCTCGGCGCCGTCCACGCCCTGCACGGTCGCGGGGATGACGTCGTCCCGCAGCGTGCGTACCGCTGCTTCGGAGGTGGCGTCCACGCCCGTACCCGATAGTCCGAGCCTGACCAGCGCGACCGTCTTGTCCGGGCTGACCTCGACGGTGACCGGCTCGTGGAGCTGGCCGGTGGCCAGCGCCTTGGTCTTGAAGTCCGCGATGGCCGCGGTGACCGCGGGGTTGGTGACGTCCGGGGCCTTGATGACCACCACACCCGGGTCGGCGCCGCCGGGGAAGGCGGCCTGCACCCGGTCGTACGTCTGCAGGGCGGCGGCCTCGTGCTTGATCCCGTCGATGCCGTCGGACGCGGTGCGCATGCCGAGCGCGGGCAGGGCCAGGGCGATGAGCGCGCCCGCCGCCAGGACCGCGGACACGCCGGGCCGGCGCAGCACCACCCGCAGCACGGCCCGCCAGAACCGCCCGTTGGACTCCCGCCTGTACAGGCCCGGGATGCGGCCGAGGTCGACCCGGTCGCCCAGCTTGGACAGCACGGCGGGCAGCACGGTGAGCGAGCCCAGCGCCGCCGTCGCGACCACCAGGATGGTGCCCAGGGCCAGGCTGATGAACGCGGTGTCCCGGGTCAGGAACATCCCCGCCATCGCGATGATCACGGTGAACGCCGAGATCAGCACCGACCGGCCGGAGGTGGCCGCCGCGATGGCCAGCGCCTGTTCGGGGTCGGCGCCGCGGGCCCGCTCCTCGCGTTCCCGGCGGATGTAGAACAGGCAGTAGTCGACCCCCACGGCCAGGCCCATCAGCAGCATCAGGTGCGTGGTGCTGTCGCCCACCGGGAAGAAGCGGCTGCTCGCCGCGAGCAGCCCCAAGGACGCCAGGAACGCCGTCAGAGCAAGACCAAGCGGGAGTACGGCGGCCAGCAGCGCGCCGAACGCGATGATCAGGATGCCCAGCGTCACCGGGATGGACAGCATCGACAGCCGGGCCAGGTCGGACTCGAGGTTGCTCACGATGGCCTTGTCGATGCTCGCCGCGCCGGTCTGCGCGATCACCAGGTCGGCATGCTTGGCCTGGACCCCGGCCACCGCGTCCAGCACCGGCTGGACCCGGTCGGCGGCGGTGTCCGCGTCGCCCTTCATGTCGAACGTGACCAGCACGGCGTGCTTGTCCGCCGAGACCGCGTCGGTGTTGACGTTTTCGACCTGGCCGGTGGCCTCGACGGCCGCGACGGCGTCCTGCACCGCGGCCCGGAACTCCGGTGCGCCGGCGGTGAGCGCGCCGCTCTGCACGATGACCATCTCGCCGGCCCGGTCCGGGAAGCCGGCCGCCTCGATCAGCTGCTGCGCGCGCTTGGACTCACCGTTGCCGTAATCGCTGTCGGTGGCGGCGATCGTGCCGACCACGGCGGCCAGCGCGGTCGCGGCGACGACGAAGAGTAGCCAGCCGAGGATCGCGGTGGCCCGATGCCGCGCACTGAAGCGCGCGACCGTGGCAGCCAGGTTGCGGGGCCGCCGGTGCTCACCCGGCCGGGTGGTCGGCGTTCTTTCCAACAGGGACGTCGTCATGCCACCGACGCTATGGACGAAGCTGATCGGCTTCGATCCCGCATGCACCCCACTTTCCGGTGGGGAACACCGCGCCATCGTGGTAGGGCCAGCCCTACCACGCTAAGGTCGTGGCCATGTCTGACGAGTACGTGGATCCGAGTGGCAACACCGAGGCGTTCCGTTCCTTCGTGCAGGGAGCACCGGCGGCGGCGGAAGCCCCACCGTCCCGGCTGCCCCTGATCATCGGCATCGCGGTGCTATTCGCGGTGCTGATCGCGCTGACCCTCTTCCTGGCGCTCGCCTAAGAGCACCGACCGGGTCTGAGTGGCGATCTCCAACTCCTCGTCGGTCGGCACGACACACACAGTTATCGGTGCCCCGTCCGGTGAGATGATCCGCTCGCCACGTCCGTCGTTGCGCTCCGTGTCCACCTCGATACCGAGGCGGGTCAGCCCGGCGAGCGACTCGGCCCGTACGGGAGCCGCGTTCTCGCCGACCCCGGCCGTGAAGGTGATCGCGTCGAGCCGGCCCAGTAGCGCATAGTAGGCGCCCACATACGACTTGATCCGGCGGCAGTACACGTCGAACGCGAGCGTGGCCGCCGGGTCGCCGGTCGCACGCCGGCTCAGGATCTCGCGCATGTCGCCCACCCCGGCGAGGCCCAGCAGGCCGCTGCGGTGGTTGAGCAGGTCGTCGATCTCGTCCACGCCCAGGCCGGCCGTACGCCGCAGGTGGAAGATGACGGCCGGGTCCAGGTCGCCGCTGCGGGTGCCCATGACCAGCCCTTCCAGCGGCGTGAGCCCCATCGAGGTGGCGACCGAGCGCCCGCCCTCGACCGCGCACGCGCTGGCCCCGTTGCCGAGGTGCAGCGTGATGGTGTTCACAGTCTCCAGTGGACGGTCGAGGAGGTCGGCCGTGCGGCGCGAGACGTACGCGTGCGAGGTGCCGTGGAAGCCGTACCGGTGGATGCCGTGCTCCCGCGCGACGGCGGCGTCGATGGCGTACGTGGCGGCCGCCTCAGGCAGGGTCCGGTGGAAGGCGGTGTCGAAGACCGCCACCTGCGGCACACCCGGCAGCAACCGCCGGGCCACCGCGATCCCGGCCAGGTTGGCCGGATTGTGCAGCGGCGCGAGCGGGACCAGGCCCTCGACGGCGGCGACCACCTCGTCGGTGATGACGGTGGGCTCGGTAAAGCGCAGTCCACCGTGGACAACGCGGTGCCCGACCGCGCCGAGGCCACTCAGGTCGAGCCGCGCGGTGACCTCGTACAGGGCCGCGTCGTAGTCGGTGACCCGCTCAAGGAGTCCCTTGTCGACGGTGGCGTCCTTGTCGTACAGGCGGTACTTGACCGAGGAGGAGCCGCAGTTGAGGACCAGCACTCTCATGTGGACGCCGCCTGTATCCCGGTAATCGCCACCGTGTTGATGATGTCCTTGACCGTCGCACCCCGGCTCAGGTCGTTGACCGGGCGGCGCAGGCCCTGCATAACCGGGCCGACGGCGACCGCACCGGCCGACCGCTGCACCGCCTTGTACGTGTTGTTGCCCGTGTTCAGGTCGGGGAAGATGAAGACGGTCGCGTACCCCGCCACCTCGCTGCCGGGCAGCTTGGTCGCCGCGACCGCGGGGTCGATCGCGGCGTCGTACTGGATGGGTCCCTCGACGGGCAGATCCGGCCGGCGCTGCCGGACCAGCGCGGTGGCCGCCGCGACCTTCTCCACGTCGGCCCCTGTGCCGGACGCGCCGGTGGAGTACGACAGCATCGCCACCCGCGGCTCGATGCCGAACCGCGCCGCGGTGTCCGCTGAGGACAGTGCGATGTCGGCGAGCTCGGCCGCGTCCGGGTCGGGGTTGACCGCGCAGTCGCCGTAGACGAGCACCCGGTCGGCGAGCAGCATGAAGAACACGCTGGAGGCCACCCCCAGGCCCGGCACGGTCTTGATGATCTCGAACGCCGGCCGGATCGTCGCGGCCGTGGTGTGCGTCGCGCCGGAGACCATCCCGTCGGCCCGCCCGGCGTGCACCATCAGCGTGCCGAAATAGCTGACGTCCCGGACCACGTCCCGGGCCAGGTCGAGCGTGACGCCCTTGTGCCGCCGCAGATCCGCGTACGTGGCGGCGAACTCCTCCAACCACGGGCTCGTCGCCGGGTCGACGACCCGGGCCGCCTCGACGTCCAGGCCGAGGTCGCGCGCCTTGCGGGCGATGTCGCCGGGGTCGCCGAGGAGCGTCAGGTCCGCGACGCCCCGGCGCAGCAGCACATCGGCCGCGCGCAGGATCCGCTCCTCGCCGCCCTCCGGGAGCACCAGGTGCCGCCGGTTCGCGCGGGCGCGGTCGATCAGGTCGTACTCGAACATGAGCGGCGTCACCCGGGTCGCCCGCGCCACGTCGAGCCGGCGCGCCAGCTCCTCGGTGTCCACACTCGACTCGAACGCGCCGATCGCCGCCTGCACCTTGCGCGGGCTGGCCGCCGTAGGGCGCCCCTCGATCCGGCTGAGCACCTCGACCGTGTGGTAGCTGTCGGACGGCACCGACAGCACCGCCAGCCCGGCGTCGAGCCGCTCCACCAGGCGCATCGCGCGCGGGTCCGGCTGCTCGCCGAGCGTCAGCACGATGCCCGCCACCGCCGCCGTACCGGCGACCCGGGCCGCGCCGGCCGCCACCAGCAGGTCGTCTCGGTCACCAGGCGTGATCATCAGGCAGCCGTCGGTCAGGTGGTCCAGCAGCAGCGGCACGTGCGCCGCGCCGACCACGAAGTCCAGCACGTCCCGGTCCAGCGCGGCGGCGTCGCCGGCCAGCAGGGTGGCGCCCAGCGCCGCCGCCACCTCCGCCACCGTCGGCGCCGACACCGCCGGCACCTCCGGGATCGCGTACGCCGGCACCGGCAGCTCCGGCATCGTCGTGCCAGGCGGGACCCGGTTGGCGATCACCGCCAGCACCGTCGCGTCGAGGTCCACCAGACTGTGGTACGCCCCGGCGACGTCCCCTTCGCCCTCGACCACCCCCACCACAACGCTGCCGAACTCGGTCGCCAGCCGGGCGTTGAACGCCAGATCCTCCTCGGTCAAGTCGCTGCCCACCACCACCATGGCCTGGTGCCGGCGTTCCAGCTCCCGGTAGCGCCCGACGATCCGGGAGATCAGCTCCTCCCGCCGCCCTCCGGCCACCAACGCGCTCGCCTCGGCGTACGTGACCCCGTACATGTCCGCGTACGGCGACTCGATGTGGTAGCGCTCGCGCAGCAGGGCGAGGATCGGATCCTCGACCGCGGCCGGCGTCAACGGCCGGAACGCCCCGATCCGCTCCACCTGCCGGGACAGCAGCTCGGCCAGGCCGAGCGCGATCGTCGACTTCCCACCCCCGGGGCCAACGCCCGCGACGTACACGCTCCGCGCCACGAGGTCAGCCTATGCGGCCAGGCTCCACTTGATCGGGCGCCCCGGATCTCTCTGCCCGTACACTGATTACGTGTACGAGCCGATAGGCCAGGTTCTCACGGGTGACGAATTCGATGGACTCCCGGAGGATCCGCGTCGCGAGCTTGTCGATGGAGTCATTCGCATGGCGGCCACCCCCACCTCCTGGCATCAGGAGGTCGTCGATGCCCTGAAGAACCAGATGGCTGCTGTCTGCCCGCCGGATCTCAAGGTCCTCCGGGAGCAGGAGATCAGGCTGGACGAGCGACTTCGCCGCAATCCCGATCTTTTGGTGGTGCATGCGGACGCTTACAGCCGTCGTCGCAGCCGGTACTTCGCCTACGAAGTAGTGCTTGCCGTCGAAGTCGTGAGTCCGGGTTCGGAGACGGACGACCGCCGGGAAAGCCCGCACAGTACGCCGCGGGTGGGATCCAGCACTATTGGCGGGTGGAGATCGAGCCGGTGATCGAGCTGCACACGTTCCGCCTTGGAGACACCGGATATGTCGAATCCGGAATCTTCACCGCGGGCGACACGGTCGCCGCTCCCGGGCTGGTGTGGGCGACGGTGGACGTGTCCGCATTGGAGGACTAGTGCCGAGCCGGTTCGAGTCGCACATTGATCGCATGATTCGGGAGGCGCAGGAGCGGGGCGAGTTCGATGACCTCCCCGGATCCGGCAAGCCGCTGCCCGGGCGCGGCGAGCCGTACGAGGAGAACTGGTGGCTCAAGGACTGGGTGCGTCGCGAGGAGCTGACCGGGATCGCGCCCACGTCACTGCGGATCCGCAAGGAGGCCGAGGAGCTCATGGAGACCGTGGCGAAGAAGCGGTCCGAGCAGCTCGTCCGCGAGTACGTCACCGACCTGAACGAGCGGATCCGCCAGGCCAACCGCGGTCAGGTCGACGGCCCGCCGGTGGTCATCGACGAGGTCGACGTCGACGCGGTTGTCGCGGCCTGGCGAGGCTCGCGTTAGAAGTCCCAGCGGGTCGCGCCGTGCGGCTCGGCACTGGCGACGCCGTACGCCGTGCGCAGGTTGAGCCGGTACAGGTACCAGGGCGGCGGGCCGCCACTGGGCGCGGTGAACGGCGCGGTGAGCGCATCGCCGTCCACCTCGGCGGGCCAGCCGTTGTCGCGGTAGACGGCGGCCAGGCGTTCCAGCGTCGGCCGGTCGGTGACCCGGCTCGCCTCGCCCTCGAGGACCAGGTCGAGGGTCGCCAGGTGGGCGGAGACCGTGCAGGCCGGATTGGCCGCCAGGTTGCGCGACTTGCGGGTGCCCGGTCCGCTGACGAAGTAGAGGGCGCCGTCATGCCACGTGGCCCCGATTCCGGCGGAGTGCGGGCGCCCGTCCGGCCGTGCGGTACCGAGGAAGTACGGCGTGTCGCGGTCCGCCGGACTGTTGGCCAGCTCGTCGCGGGGCCGGCTCCACGGCAGGGCCGGAGATCCGTACTGGTCGAGGTTGGTAACCGTGGTGGGCTCTCGGTCAGTCATGGTCCGCCTCTTTCTCGTGTCCTCCTAAGCATCTACGAGTGAGACGGGCCGAGCGGGGGCGCCGCCGGTGCCGACGGCTTAGATGTTGAAGAAGGTGCGGCTGAAGGTGCCAGGAATCGAGGCGGTGTCACCGCCGCCGGAGACCTGGACGTTGGTGTAGCTCACGCTGACCAGCACCCGGCGCTGCCCGCCAGGACATGCCAGCGTTGTCGATGGTGGTGAGAGGGTGAGTGAGCCCGACACCTGGCCGTTCTTGCCGGACGTGAAGTCGCCCGACGCGCTCACCGGCCCGGAGACTTGGGTCTTCTTCGGGTCACTCGGGAAGTTGCCGCCGTTGTTGCGGCACGCGTACACCGCGGTGGCGTCGGCGGTTGCCGTCACCGTGATGGTGACGTTGTCGCCGAGCCCAGCGATCTTGAAGTTGACGTCGAGGTTGCCTGCGTTATTGGGTCCGCTCGCGCTGGAGCGGAGGAAGTGTGGGTTGTCGGCCAATGCGGGACTGCTCACTGCGAACAGGGCAAAGAGCGCAAAGGCGAGGATGGCTATGAGGCGTCTCATGATCCCCCAATCGACGCTGATGAGTGGGATGAAGACGGTAGGCGGCGTCCCCGCAAGACAGCCTGCGCGCCCGCGAGTATGCGTTTCAACGCCCGGGAGAACACCCTTGGTGTCTAAAGGTTTACTGAGTGTAACCTGTGTGCCCTCATGATCCGCTGACCAGCCGATGGCCGATCAAGGGATTTGTCGCCGATCAAGGGCAAATGGTCATGGTTTGGAGATCAAAGTACGGCCATATGCCCTTGATCGACGGACAAAGGGGGCGCGTGGCACGCGCCGGATCCGGGGTGCTCACGCGATCGACTCCGTGCCGATGCCTGCCGGCCATCTGGACGAAAGGTTGCAGCTTTGGAATGATCAACCGGCAATAACCTACATAGAGGAGCCGGCGTGTTCGAGATCCCCCGCCCCGCCGCGGCCCTCGCCCGGCGCCGGTTCCTGACCGTCGCCGGGGCGGCCACCGCGCTTGCCTTCACCGTCGACTACCGGGGGCGCCCCGAGGCGCGGGCCGGTGGGGCGGCGCTGCGGGAAGACCCGTTCACGCTCGGGATCGCGTCGGGCGACCCGCTGCCGGACTCGGTCGTCATCTGGACGCGGCTGGCCCCGAAGCCGTTCGAGCCACTGTCCGGCATGGACAGACGGGACGCGTCGGTCGAGTGGCAGGTCGCGACGGACGAGCGGTTCCGGCACGTCGTGCGCAGCGGCGTCGCGACCGCGCGCTACGAGTACGGCCACAGCGTGCACGTCGACGTGCGCGGGCTGAAGCCCGGGCGGCAGTACTACTACCGCTTCCGGGCCGGGCGGTGGCAGAGCGAGGTCGGCCGCACGCGGACGGCGCCCGCCGGGCCGTCGTCGGGGCTGACGTTCGCGTTCGCCTCCTGCCAGTACTGGGGGGACGGCTACTACACCGCGCACCGCCACCTCGCCGCCGAAGACCCGGACGTGGTGCTCTTCCTCGGCGACTACATCTACGAGTACGGCATCGCCGCCGCAGGCGGGCTGCGCAACGTGAGCACCCCGGTGCCGAGCCAGTTCCGCACCGAGACGGACACGCTCGACCGCTACCGGCTGCAGTACGCGCTCTACAAGAGCGACCCGGACCTGCGGGAGGCGCACCGGGTCGCACCGTGGATCGTCACGTGGGACGACCACGAGGTGCAGGACAACTACGCCGGGCTGGTGTCCAAGACCAACGCCCCGGTCGAGGACTTCCTGGTACGCCGGGCCAACGCCTACCGCGCGTACTGGGAGAACCTGCCGCTGCGTACGCCACAACCGCAGGGCCCGGACATGCGCCTGCACCGCCGGTTCGGGTACGGCGACCTGGCCGACTTCACCGTGCTGGACACCCGGCAGTTCCGCTCCGACCAGGCGCAGGGGGACGGCTGGGACCCGGACTCGCCGGCCCGCCGCGACCCGGCCCGGACGCTCCTCGGCGACGCCCAGGAGCAGTGGTTCCTCGACGGGCTGCGGGATTCCCAGGCCACCTGGAACATCGTGGCCAGTCAGGTCGTGATGAGCCAGATGGACCTCGACCCGACCGCGGGGCAACTGTTCAATATGGACGGCTGGGACGGCTACCAGGCGCAGCAGGACCGCGCGCTGGCCGGGCTCGCCACCCGGCCGAACCCCGTCGTGGTCACCGGCGACGTGCACAGCAGCTACGCGTTCGACCTGAAGCGGGACGTCGCCGGGCCGACCATCGGCGTCGAGCTCGTCGGCACGTCCATCAGCAGCGCCGGCAACGGCATGGACATCTCGCCCATGGGCCAGAAGTTCCTCGACAGCAACCCGCATCTCAAGCTGGTCAACGAGCGGCGCGGCTACGTCGTGTGCCGGCTGACCGGCAGCGAGCTGCGCGCCGACTTCCGCATCCTGCCGTACGTCGACCGGCCGGGCGCGCCGGTCAGCACGCACCGGTCGTTCGTCGTCGAAGCCGGCAACCCCGGCCTGAACCCGGCCTGAGGGGGCAGCGTATGTCTAGGCGTCTGATGTGGACGGTCGTGGCCGGCGGACTCGTGCTGCTGGCGTCGAGCACGCCGGCCACCGCCGAGCGGACCCGGCCGCAGCTCGCCCTGTCGACCGACGTGTCCACCGTGGAGGTGCTGCCGCAGCCGTGCCCGCGCAGCGGCTTCGAGCTCCGGTTCAAGAACGCGGGGGCGCGCGCGGTCTACGCGGACGCGTTCGTGGACGCCCCGGACGAGCTGCGGGTGTCCCGCGAGGTGGTCACCAGCTACCTGCCGGCCGGGTACGAGCTGAAGATCCGCGTGCAGGTCACCGCCGTGGTCGGCACCGCACCCGGGGAGTACGCGCTGGCGCTGCGCGCCGGGGATGCCCGGCTGTCGCTGCCGGTCACCGTGCTGCCCGCGCCGGAGAACCCGACCGGCAACCTGGCCCGCTTCGCGACCGTCGTCGCCTCCTCCGAGCACCTACCGGTCTACCCGGCCTGCGGTGCCACCGATGGCGACCGGGACTCGGCCCACTGGGCGACCACCACCGGCTGGAACGACGGCACCCGCGGCCTCTTCCCGGACTGGCTGCAGGTGTCCTTCGCCACCGAGGAGACCGTGGGCCGGGTGGATCTGTACACGTTGAACTCGACCCGCTACCCGGCGGCCCGGTACGGCCTGCGGGACTGGGACGTCCAGGTGGACAGCGGCGGCCAGTGGGTGACCGTGGCGCAGGTACGCGGCAACACCGCGGGCCTGGTCAGCACCGCCTTCCCGCCGGTGCTGACCAAGGCCGTACGCGTCCTGGCGCTGGCCAGCAACGAGGGCCTGACGTACTCCCGGGTCGTGGAGCTGGAGGCGTACCCCGGCTAGTCCTCGTCGAGCTCGTCCAGCCGGGCCAGCCAGGTGGCGAAGCGTTCGATCGGCGTCTCGAACTCGGGGTTGAGGTCGACGAAGTCGCGCAGCCGCTCGGACACCCACTCCAACGAGACGCTCTCCTCGCCGCGCCGCTCGGCCAGCTCTTCGATGCCGCGGTCAGTGAAGTACATGCAGGGCCGCCTCCAGCAGCGCGGCCTGCTCGGCCTCGTGCAGCTTGGCGGAGCCGACCGCGGGCGCGGCCGCCGCCGGGCGGGAGATCCGTCGCAGGCTCACGCCCTCCAGGTGCTCCAGCAGGTTCAGCGCGATGAACGACCAGGCGCCCTGGTTGGCCGGCTCTTCCTGCACCCAGGCGAAGTCGGTCGCGTTCGGGAACGCCGACAGGGTGGCCCGCAACTCCTCGACCGGCAGCGGGTAGAGCTGCTCCATCCGGATGATCGCGGTGTCGGTGACGCCCCGCTCGGCGCGCGCCTGGAAGAGGTCGTAGTACAGCTTGCCGGTGCACAGCAGCACCCGCCTGACCTGCTCCGGGCGCGGTCCGCCGGAGTCAGGAATGACGGTCTGGAACGTACCGGTGGTGAAGTCTTCCACGCTGGACACCGCGAGCCGGTGCCGCAGCAGCGACTTCGGCGTGAACACCACCAGCGGCTTGCGCTTGGTCGACAGGCCCTGGCGGCGCAGCAGGTGGAAGTAGTTCGCCGGGGTGGTCGGGTTGGCCACCCGCATGTTGTCCTCGGCGCACAGCTGCAGGTAGCGCTCCGGCCGCCCGGAGGTGTGGTCGGGGCCCTGGCCCTCGTGGCCGTGCGGGAGCAGCAGGGTCAGCGACGACTGCTGGCCCCACTTGACCTCGCCGGAGGAGATGAACTCGTCCACCACGGACTGCGCGCCGTTGGCGAAGTCGCCGAACTGCGCCTCCCACAGCACCAGCGCCTCGGTGTTCTCCACCGAGTAGCCGTACTCGAAGCCCATCGCCGCGTACTCGGACAGCAGCGAGTCGTGTACGAAGAACCGGGCCTGGTCCTTGGCCAGCGCGGACAGCGGCAGGTAGTCGTCGCCGGTGTTGGCGTCCACGATGGACGCGTGCCGCTGGACGAACGTGCCGCGGCGCGAGTCCTGCCCGGCTAGCCGGACGGTGACGCCGTCGTTGAGCAGCGCCCCGAACGCCATGATCTCGCCGAAGCCCCAGTCGATGTGGCCCTCGGCGGCCATCTTGGCCCGCCGGTCCAGCAGTTGCTGGATGCGCTTGTGCGGGGTGAAGCCCTCGGGCAGGTTGACGTGCGCGTCGCCGACCGCCTTGACCACGGCCGGGTCGACCTTGGTGTCGACCGCCGGCTCGGGCTCCGGCTGGCGTACCCGGGTGGGGCGGGTGCCGGTCGTGGCCGCGTCGCGGGTGGCCTTGAAGACCTGCTCCAGCTGCGCCTGGTAGTCGCGCAGCAGCTCCTCCGCGTCGCCGACGGTGATGTCGCCGCGGCCGATCAGCTCCTCGGTGTAGAGCTTCCGGACCGAGCGCTTCTTGTCGATGATCGCGTACATGAGCGGGTTGGTCATCGACGGGTCGTCGCCCTCGTTGTGCCCCCGCCGGCGGTAGCAGACCAGGTCGATGACGACGTCCTTGTTGAACGCCTGGCGGTACTCGAACGCGAGCCGGGCCACCCGCACGACGGCCTCGGGGTCGTCGCCGTTCACGTGGAAGATCGGCGCCTGGATCATCCGGGCCACGTCGGTGGAGTAGAGCGAGGAGCGGCTGTACTCCGGGGCGGTGGTGAAGCCGACCTGGTTGTTGACCACCACGTGCACCGAGCCGCCGGTGCGGTAGCCGCGCAGCTGTGACAAGTTGAGCGTCTCGGCGACCACGCCCTGGCCGGCGAACGCGGCGTCGCCGTGCACCGCGAGCGGCAGCACCGTGTAACCCTCGAGCTTGAGGTCGATCCGGTCCTGCTTGGCCCGGACGATGCCCTCCATGACCGGGTCGACGGCCTCCAGGTGGGACGGGTTGGCGGTCACCGAGACGGTGATCGCGTGCTCGCCGTCCGGGGTGGTGAACTTGCCGACCTGGCCGAGGTGGTACTTGACGTCCCCGGAGCCGTGCGCCGACTTCGGGTCGATGTGCCCCTCGAACTCGTAGAAGATCTTCTCGTACGGCTTGCCGACGATGTTGGCCAGCACGTTGAGCCGGCCGCGGTGGGCCATGCCGATGACGACCTCGTCCAGGTCGGCCTCGGCCGACGCCTGCAGGATCTCGTCGAGCAGCGGGATCAGCGACTCGGCGCCCTCCAGCGAGAAGCGCTTCTGGCCCACGAACTTGGTCTGCAGGAACGTCTCGAACGCCTCGGCCGCGTTGAGCCGGTTGAGGATGTGCTTCTGCTCACCGGCGTCGGGCTTGGCGTACTTGAGCTCGATCCGTTCCTGGATCCAGCGCCGCTCCTCCGGGTCCTGGATGTGCATGTACTCCACGCCCACCCGGCGGCAGTAGGAGTCGCGCAGCACGCCGAGGATCTCGCGGAGCTTCATCCGCTGCTTGTGGGCGAAACCGGCCACCGGGAAGTGGCGGTCCAGGTCCCACAGCGTCAGACCATGTTCGAGTACGTCGAGGTCGGGGTGCTTGCGGATCTGAAACTCCAGCGGGTCGGTGTCGGCCATGAGGTGGCCCCGGACCCGGTAGGCGTGGATCAGCTCGTGCACCCGCGCGGTCTTGTTGATCTGACCCTCGGAGCTGGCGTCGACGTCGCGCACCCAGCGCACCGGCTCGTACGGCAGGCGCAGCGAGGTGAAGATCTCGTCGTAGAAGCCGTGCTCGCCGAGCAGCAGCTCGTGCACGGTCTTGAGGAACTCGCCGGACTGCGCGCCCTGGATGATCCGGTGGTCGTACGTGCTGGTCAGCGTGATGATCTTGCTGACGGCGAGGTCGGCCAGGCTCTCCTCGGACATGCCCGCGTACGGCGCCGGGTACTCCATCGCGCCGACGCCGATGATCGCGCCCTGCCCGGTCATCAGCCGCGGCATCGAGTGCACGGTGCCGATGCCGCCCGGGTTGGTCAGCGAGATCGTGGTGCCGCCGTAGTCCTCCATGGTCAGCTCGTTGCGGCGGGCGCGCCGGACCACGTCCTCGTACGCCTGCCAGAACTGCCGGAAGTCCATCTGCTCGGTGCCCTTGATGCTCGGCACCACGAGGGTGCGCGATCCGTCCGGGCGGGCCAGGTCGATCGCGATGCCGAGGTTGACATGCTCCGGCTCGACCACCGCTGGCTTAGCGTCGACCTCGGCGTACGAGTTGTTCATCTCCGGGTGCACGGCCAGCGACTTGATCAGCGCGTACCCGATCAGGTGGGTGAAGCTGACCTTGCCGCCGCGGCCCCGGGCGAGGTGATTGTTGATCACGATGCGGTTGTCGACCAGCAGCTTCGCCGGCACGGCCCGCACGCTCGTCGCGGTGGGCACCGCGAGCGACGCGTCCATGTTCTGCACGATCTTGGCGGCGACGCCGCGGAGCTGAGTGGTCTTGGCTCCGGCCGGCGCGCTCGGGCCCTTCGCCTTCTCCGCCTTGGGGGTCGCGGCGGGCTTCGGCTTCGCCGCGGGCGCGGATACCGGCGGCGTGACCTCGGCCTTCTCCGCTGGTGGCGCGGGCGAACCGGCATCCGTCGCCGGCTTGTAGTCGGCGAAGAAATCGTGCCAGGCGGGGTCTACGCTGGATGGGTCGGCGAGGTACCGCTGGTACATCTCCTCGACGATCCATTCATTGGGGCCGAACCCCGCGAGCGGGTTTTCCTGCGATGCCTGTTGGGTCGACACGGCCGGTTTTCGCCTCTTTCAGCGGTTGACGCGGAAGACGGCATCAAGGCTACGCCAGCCAGTTGATCATGGGGTGTGCAGCGCGACACGCTAGTGCGTTGCTGCACACCCCATGGTCGGACTTCGGTCAGCTCACATCCCTCGTACGGGTGATCAAGGTGCCGACCGTTCCGGTGGCCAGGGCCCAGACGACCAGCACGACGGCGCCCACCCAGAAGGCCGGCTGATTCGGTAGGTCGGTGCCGCTGACCATCAGCCCGGACGCGATCGATGGCATGCCGTACTGGAGGTCTCTGATCCAGTCCAGGTCGAGCCACTGCGCGAAGAGCGTGAAGACGATCGCCGCGGCGGCCGTACCCAGCAGATAGAGCGCGACCGCGGTGACCGTCGCGCCGATCTGGCTGCGGATGAGCACGCCGAAGCCGACGCCGAGGATCCCCCAGAGCAGGTATGCCACCAGGTTGAGCAGGATCGCCCGGGTGACCGCCCACTCGCCGAGCTGGCTGGTGAAGTCCTCGGTGTTCAGGAAGATGATCGTCGCCGGGATGTTGATCGCGGTCGTGACCAGCCAGAAGAACGCCCCGGCCAGCGCCGCCATCGCCAGCTTGGCCGCGATCACTGCGGTGCGGTGCGGCGTCGTGAGGAAGGTCGTGGTCACGGTCTGGTGGTGGAATTCACTCGTGATGAGCACGATGCCGATGAGCATCACGAAGAGCAGCCCGAAGAACTGGCCCGAGGTGTAGAGGTTGGCGGCCTGGTACACCACGCTGCCGGTCGCCTCGAAGGTGGCCGCGTCCTCCGTGGACATCCCCTCCGTGCTGGGGTCGTTCAGCAGGTAGTGCGCCTGCAGCGCGTTGATCAGGAACGCCAGCGCCAGCATGCCGAGCGCGCCGAGCCCGAAGAGCCACCAGGCGTTGGTCGTCCGGAGCTTGAGGAACTCGCTGTGGACCAGCTTCATCGGATCGCCGCCTTCCCCGCGGTCAGCTCCAGGAACACCCGTTCCAGGTCGGGCCGCTCGACGGTCAGCTCGTGCAGCTCGACCGCGGCCTTCAGGGCGACCCGGCCGACGGCCGGCGCGTCGACGCCGCTGACCAGCAGCGCGCCGTCGCCGTTGGGCGTGACGGTGGCGTTCTGCGCGACCAGCGCCGCGGTCAGCTCGTCGACCTGCGGGGTACGGACCCGAACCTGGACGCTGTGCGCCATCGAGTCCATCACCTGGTCGACCGTGCCCTGCCGGACCAGCTTGCCGGCTGCGATGATCACCAGGTCGTCGGCGAGCAACTGCATCTCGGACAGCAGGTGGCTGGAGACCAGGATCGTGCGGCCCTGCCCGGCGAGCGTCTTGAGCAGGTCGCGCATCCACCGGATGCCCTCGGGGTCCAGGCCGTTGGCCGGCTCGTCGAGCACCAGCACCTTGGGATCGCCGAGCATCGCGGCGGCGATGCCCAGCCGCTGGCGCATGCCCAGCGAGTACCCCTTGAACTTGCGCTTAGCCGCCGGGGTCAGGCCAACCAGGGCCAGCGCCTCGTCCGCCCGGTGGCGCGGGAACCCGGCCGCCGCGCAGATCACCCGCAGGTGGTTGATGCCGGTACGGCCCTTGTGCGCGCTGGACGCCTCCAGCACCGCGCCGACGTGCCGCAGCGGTTCGGGCAGGTCGGCGTACCGCTGGCCGCTGATGGTGGCCACCCCGGCGGTGGGGCGGACCAGGTTGAGCAACATGCGAAGGGTGGTCGTCTTACCGGCGCCGTTCGGGCCGAGGAAGCCCGTGACTCGCCCCGGTGCGACGGTAAACGACAAATTGTCGACCGCTCTGACGTTTTTGTAGTGCTTCGTCAGCCCGGACACGATGATCTGTCCGTCGGACATTTCTCTCCTCCCGTGAGCGCGCGGTGCTGGCTGCAAGCCGCTCTCGCGCCGCACACAGGGTGGCGGGTAGAAGCAAGATTTTCAATTCGCGCGACGGTCCGCCACCCGGATCACGTGCTTCAACCCGGACCAGACCTCGTCGATCGCGCACACCTTGACGTCCACCCGGCCGGCCGCCAAAGCGAAGTCGCGTACGACGTTCTCGTCGAGGTCGGTCTGCCGGCCGGACGCGCGCTTCGGCCAGGCGATCCACAGTGACCCGGCCGGTGTGGTCAGCGGGTGCAGCACCGGCCACCGCTCGGCCAGCCGGGCGCGGTCCGGACAGAAGCACAGGATCACGTCGTACGGGTCGGGCCCGGGGACCTGGTCGGCCGCGACGCCGTCGATCGCGAACCCGCCCGGCGCGCCGTCGAAGAGGACCAGGGAGTCGGCGCCGATGCCCAGCTTGCGGGCGAGAGGAGTACCCGAGTAACCAGCCACGGCACGTACGGTCTCACATCGCCAGCCAAGCGCCACGCGCGATACACGCTCGGGATACTCCCTGATCACCGTGGATGCCTACACAGAGAGCATGGCTGTACTGCTCACCAGCACCGCTCCCGCGGGTACCACCGGAACCAGCGGATACTCCCTGCTGATCGCCGACGACCGGGATCAGGTCGCCGCCGCACAGCGGCTGCGCTACGACGTCTTCGCCGCGGAACTGGGCGCCCACCTGCCCACCGCCGGCACGGGACTCGACGTCGACGAGTTCGACGAGTTCTGTGACCACCTCATCGTGCGCGAGGAGCCGAGCGGGGCGGTGGTCGGCACGTACCGGATGCTGCCGCCGCAGGCCGCCGCCCGCGCCGGCCGCCGTTACGCCGACAGCGAGTTCGACATGCGGGCGTTCAGCCCGCTGCGCGACCACCTCGTGGAGACCGGACGGTCCTGCGTGCACCCCGACCACCGCACCGGCGCGGTGATCAACCTGATGTGGGCCGGCATCGCCCGATACCTGCACCTGAAGAACCTGCGCTGGCTGGGCGGCTGCGCCTCGGTGCCGCTCGCCGGCGGGCCGGCCACGGCCGCCGGCGTCTGGGACCTGGCCCGCACCAAGCACCTGTCGCCGCCCACGCTGCGGGTGCGCCCGCGCCGGCCGTGGCTGGCCGAGCCGGGTGCGGCGGCGGCGGTCGCGGCCCACACCGGCCGGGCCGCCGTGCCGCCACTGCTGCGCGGCTACCTGCGGCTGGGCGCGTGGATCTGCGGCGAGCCGGCGTACGACCCGGACTTCGGCGTCGCCGACCTCTACGTATTGCTGTCCCTCGACCGGATGGACCCGCGGTACCTCAAGCACTTCCTTGGAAGCAGCCAGCCCAGCCTTGGGGACGTCAAGTGAGCGGGCTCTGGCAGCCGCGGTCGGAGTGCGGGCCGGCGTGCCTGCCCACCCCGACGCGGGCGAGCGCGTCTCGCGGGTACGGCAGGTGGGCCGGCTGGCGGCCCTGATCGGAGCAGTGTTGCTGGGTGTGACGCTCCTGCCCGTACTCCCGCTGCTGAATCAGCGTGGGCGGCGCGCCGCCGGACGGGCCTGGGCCCGCGCGGTGCTGGCGGCGCTGCGGGTCCGCCTGGTCACCCGCGGGCGGCTGCCCACCGAGCGGGCGCTGCTGGTGGCCAACCACATCTCGTGGCTGGACATCGTCGCGCTGCTCGCGTTGGCGCCGGCGCGGATGCTGGCCAAGCACGACGTGCGCGGGTGGCCAGTGATCGGGCCGCTGGCGGCCGCGGCCGGCACGATCTTCGTCGACCGGACCCGGCCGCGGGCGCTGCCGGGCACGGTGGCGCAGGTCGCCGCGGCCCTGCGGGCCGGCGGGGTGGTCGCGGTCTTTCCGGAGGGTACGACCTGGTGCGGCGCCATGTTCGGACGGTTCCGCCCGGCGATGTTCCAGGCGGCGGTGGACGCGGACGCGAAGGTGGTGCCGGTAGCGATCAACTACGGCGAGCGGCCGACGACCGTGGCGTTCCTGGGCGACGACAGCCTGTGGGTGTCGCTGCGGCGGGTGCTGGCGGTGCCGCGGCTGGTCGTGTCGGTGACGGCGACGCCCGCGCTGTACCCGGAGGCGGTGGCGACCCGCCGGCACCTCGCCCGGGTGGCCGAGTCCGCGGTACGCACCGAGCCCTCCGTCTCCCAACGCTCCGTCGACCTGGCGGCGTGAGCGCAAGGAAGGGCACCTTGTTATCGCTTTTTGCATAACAAGGTGCCCTTCCTAACGCGCGGCGCAAGCGCGCGGCGAGCTGGTGTATCGCGATGTATCGCGTTATGCTGAGCGGCATGCGCACCTGGACGGTCGACGCCTCGCAGCGGCTCAGCTTCGACGAGCCGGTCACCCGCCTTGACGTATACCTCATCTCGGGCCGGCTCAACGTCGTCGCGGCCGACGGCCCGGCCCGCGTCGAGATCGGCAACGTCGGCCGCAAGCCGGTCATCGTCGAGGAGCACAACGGGCGGCTGGTCGTGCGGCACGAGCGCCCGCGCAAGTGGTCCGGCCTGTGGTTCTGGTTCAACAAGGGCTACCGGGCCGACGTGTCGATCGCCGTGCCCGCGGGCGTGCAGGCCGATCTGCATCTCGTCGACGGCGAGGTCGTCGCCTCGGGTCTGCGGCAGGACACCAGCGTCACCGTCACGTCCGGCCGGGTCACGCTCATGGGGCTCGGCGGACGCACGGTCGCCAAGCTCGTCTCCGGCCCGGTCGAGGCGCTGGGCGTGGCCGGCGACCTCACGATGGAGACGATCTCAGGGGAGCTGATCCTCGCGGACAGCCCGGCCGAGCGGGTGCACGCGCGTACCGTCTCGGGCGCGATCACCTGCGACCTCGACAACCCCCGGCGCAGCGAGATCCGGCTCAACACCACCTCCGGCAGCGTGACCGTCCGGGTCCGCGAGGACAGCGACCTCGCGGTCCACCTGCACTCGACGTCGGGGCGGATCACCAGCGCGTTCCCGGAAGTGCGGCCGAACGGTCAGACGTGGACCCAGGAGGCGCAGGGCGTGCTCGGGTCCGGGGAGGGCAAACTGTGGGCGACCGCCACGTCGGGACGCATTGCCCTGCTGTCCCGGCCAGCGCCCGAGGCCGAGGATGACGACGTATGACCGCAGTGTTCAGCCACGGGCGGCTGCGCCTCTACCTGCTCAAGCTGCTCGACGACGGCCCCAAGCACGGCTATGAGCTGATCCGGTTGCTGGAAAACCGCTTTCTCGGGCTGTACGCGCCGAGCGCCGGCACCATCTATCCGCGGCTGCAGCGGATGGAGGCCGAGGGCCTGGTCGCGCACACCGCCGCCGGCGGCCGCAAGGTGTACGAGATCACCGACGCCGGCCGCATGGAGCTGCGCCAGCGGGCGGGCGAGTTGGCGGCGCTGGAGTCGGACATCCGCGCCTCGGTCGAAGACCTGACCTCGCTGGCCAACGAGATCCAGGACGAGGTGCGTGGCTCGGTGCGCGACCTCAAGCGGGAGCTGAGCGAGGCGACCCGGGAGACCAGGCGCAGCCGACGGGAGTACCGGTGGGAGTTCGCGTGGGGCGCGTCGCCGGAGCCCCCGCCGGCCGCCCCCGCCGACGACAGCGCGATCGAGGACCTGCAGAAGCGCATCGACGAGTTCGCGAAGGAGGTCCGCGAGCTGGTTCGCGCCGCGCACCTCACCGAAACCCAGGCTCGTGCGGCGACCCGGGCGCTGGACGCTACGCTCGCTGCGTTGCGGCGCCTGTTCAGAGGGTGACCTTTTCTCAGCGTGTTCTCAGCTAGTCCCCAGACATGGCTCAGCGCCAGGGGCAATGATGTCTGCTATGGCCGCACCGCAGACTGAGGCGAGACTGCTCGTCGTCGAGGACGATCCCAACATCCTCGAGCTGCTGTCTGCCAGTCTGCGCTTCGCCGGCTTCGACGTGTCGACCGCCACCAGCGGCAGCGCCGCGGTCAACGCGGCCAAGGACCGGCGGCCCGACCTGGTCGTGCTCGACGTCATGCTCCCGGATCTCGACGGCTTCGAGGTCATCCGGCTGATGCGCGAGTCGGGCACCCGCACGCCGGTCGTCTTCCTGACCGCGCGCGACGCCACCGACGACAAGATCCGCGGGTTGACCCTGGGCGGCGACGACTACGTCACCAAGCCGTTCAGCCTGGAGGAGCTGACCGCCCGCATCCGGGCCGTGCTGCGGCGCACCGCCTCCGGCGACCAGTCGCCCTCCCGGCTCACCTTCGCCGACCTGGAGCTGGACGAGGAGACGCACGAGGTCTACCGGGCCAACCAGCGGATCCAGCTCTCGCCGACCGAGTTCAAGCTGCTTCGGTACCTGATGCTCAACGCCAACCGGGTGCTCTCCAAGGCGCAGATCCTCGACCACGTGTGGAACTACGACTTCCGGGGCGACGACAACATCGTCGAGTCCTACATCTCGTACCTGCGTCGCAAGGTCGACACGACCCAGCCGCGCTTGATCCACACCCTGCGTGGCGTGGGCTACGTCTTGCGAAAGCCGGCGACCTGACCGGGCGGGCGGCGGTCATGAAGAGGTTCGTCCGCCGTGTGCCACTGCGGGTCAAGCTCGTCACATCGGTGCTCGTACTGGTCGGCGCGGCGCTGCTCGTCATCAGCATCGGCAGCGCCATCGCCCTGCGCAGTTACCTGATCGACAAGGTCGACTCGGAGCTGCGTACGGCCAGCCCGATCCTGCGTACGTCGGCGATGAGCAATCAGAAGATCACCGTCAGCCTGCCCAGCGACTACCTGGTCGTGTACGTCGACCAGGAAGTGACCACCCTCGTCTACTACGACAACCAGTCGTTCAGCGAAAACCAGCTGCCGAGCCTGCCGACCGACTACGCCGGCTACCACGAGCACCTCAACAAGCCGTACACCGACGACGCGGCCGACCACAGGGTGCGGTGGCGGGTGCTGGTCACCCAGCTGCCCGACGGCAGGCTGATGGCGGTCGGGCAGAGCCTGGTCGACATCGACGAGGCGGTCACCCGGCTGATCTGGGTGGACGCGCTGGTCGGCGGCGCCGTACTGATCCTCCTGGCCGCCCTCGGCGCGGCGATCGTCCGCAGCAGCCTGGGGCCGCTGATCGATATCGAGCGCACGGCGGGCGCGATCGCCCGCGGCGACCTGACCCGACGCGTGCCCGACCCCGAGCCCGACGAGGAGGAGCCGCAGACCGAGCTGGGCCGGCTCTCCCGCGCGCTCAACGCGATGCTGGCCCAGATCGAGGCGGCCTTCACGGCTCGAGCCGCGTCGGAGTCCGCCGCGCGGGCCGCCGAGTCGGCCGCCCGGGACGCGGCCTTTTCCGCCCAGGCGTCCGAGGCCCGGGCGCGGCGGTCGGAGGAGCGCATGCGGCAGTTCGTCGCCGACGCCTCGCACGAGCTGCGTACGCCGCTGACGACGATCCGCGGCTTCGCCGAGCTGTACCGGCAGGGCGCCGCCAGCTCCCCGGAGGATGTGGCGCGGCTGGTGCGCCGGATCGAGGACGAGGCGTCCCGGATGGGGCTGCTCGTCGAAGACCTGCTGCTGCTCGCCCGCCTCGACCGGGAGCGCCCGCTGGAGCTGGCCCCTGTCGAGCTGCGCGTGCTCGCCGCCGACGCCATCCAGGCCGCCCGCGTGGTGGCGCCAGACCGCACGATCGAGCTGGAGGTCGCGCCCGACGCCGGCCCGCTGGTCGTGCTCGGCGACGACGGGCGGCTGCGCCAGGTCATCGGCAACCTCATGACCAACGCGCTCACACACACCCCGGCGGACGCGTCGGTCACCCTGCGCCTGGGCCTCGACCCGGACGATCTCGCGGTGATCGAGGTGGCCGACACCGGCCCCGGCCTTGGGCCGGAGCAGGCCGAACGGGTCTTCGAGCGCTTCTATCGGGTCGACGCCGCCCGCACCCGCCGGGACGGCGCCGCCGGCACCGGCCTGGGCCTCGCCATCGTGGCCGCGCTGGTGGCCGCGCACAGCGGCGCCGTCGAGGTCGACTCCACACCGGGCAAGGGCGCCATATTCCGGGTACGCCTACCGCTGTCAACGGTTTCGATCGAGAGTTCCTGATTCACAGCGAACGTCCAGTGTGGTTTCAGGACCGTTGTAGAGCCGGAGAGGAAGGTGAAGGCATGAACGAGAACGAGACCAACCCGCAGCGGTCCGAACCGACCGCGGAACTGCCCCGGTTGTGCGGGAGCAGTCCGACTCGTCACCAGGTGTCGCGCCGGTCTCCGACGCGCCCACGGCTCCGGTGCCGGCGACCCCGGCTCCCGAGCCCGCTCCGGCCCCCGCGCCGGCCCCACCCTCCGCGGCTCCCGCGCCCGGCCCGTACGCGCCGCCGCCCAGCCCGTGGCAGCACCCGGACCGCGCGCAGCAGCCGGTGTGGCCGGGCAACGCCGGATACGCCGCTCCCGCGCCGGTGGGCGCCGGGGTCGGCATGCCGGCGCACGGTGCTCCGCAGCCTCCACACGGTGGCCTCCCGCCGCACGGCGCCCCGCCGCAGGGTCCGGTGCCGCCCGGCCAGCCGCCCATCTGGGCCCAGCAGCCGGGGATGCACGCCCAGCCGCCGCAGCGTCCGGGCCGATTCGGCAAGATCGCCATGCTCGGCGTCGCCGCCCTGATACTGATGGCCGGCTCCGGCATCGCCGGCGGTGCGGTGGCGCTCGCCATCGACGACTCGACCACCACGGTCAACCGGACGTACTCCGCGGCCCCCGTCATCAACTCGGCCGACCTGCCGAAGATCGCCGCCCAGGTGGAAAACAGCGTGGTCTCCATCACCACCGGCAACGCCGAGGGCTCGGGCGTGATCCTGAGCGCTGATGGCTACATCCTCACCAACAACCACGTGGTGGAGGGCGCGCAGGGCAGCACCGTCACGGTGAACTTCGCCGACGGCAAGACGGCCCGCGCCACCATCGTCGGCACCGACCCGCGTACCGACCTCGCGGTCGTCAAGGCGGAGGGCGTCTCCGGGCTGACCGCGGCGAAGCTCGGCGACAGCGACGCGATGCAGGTCGGCGACACCGTGCTGGCGATCGGCAGCCCGCTCGGCCTGCAGGGCTCGGTGACCTCCGGCATCATCAGCGCCAAGGACCGGACCATCCAGACCGGCAGCGAGCAGCAGCAGAACCCGTTCCAGCAGCAGCAGTCGACCCCGGTCACCTCGATCTCCGGGCTGCTGCAGACGGACGCGCCGATCAACCCGGGCAACTCCGGTGGCGCGCTCGTCAACACGAACGGCGAGGTCATCGGCATCAACACCGCCATCGCCACGTCCGGATCGAGCACCGGCAACATCGGCGTCGGCTTCGCCATCCCGAGCAACAAGGCTAAGGAGGTCGCCGAGGCCCTGCGCAACGGCGACAAGGTCAGCCACCCGTCGCTGGGCGTGTCGGTCAACACCGGACCGAACGGCGGCGCGGTGATCGGGAGCGTCAACCCGAACAGCCCCGCCCAGAAGGCCGGCCTCCAGCAGGGCGACGTCATCACCAAGTTCGGCGACAAGGCGATCAACGAGTCCGACGACCTGATCGCCGCCGTCCAGTCCGGCAAGGTCGGTGACCAGGTGCAGGTGACGTACACCCGAAATGGTCAGCAGGAGACGGCAACCGTGACGCTGGCTGAAGCGTCCTAACAAGCAGAACCGGCGCACCACGGGCGGAGCGTTCCGCACAACGGAAATTCCGCCTCCTCCCCAAAGAGCGGCGGGCGACGTGAACCTCGGGGGTTGGTCACGTCGCCCGCCGCTTGCTGTCCTCGGAATTAGCTGTATGGACGCTGTCGGGTAGCGGACCGGAGGACCCGCCATCGATTGATGAGCCGTACTGTCCAAGCCGCAAGCCTGGGGAGGGGCAGCACGGTGACGGTCGTTGAGACCCGGGTAAGTGTGTGGGAGGCGCTGGCGGGGCGGGCTCCTGGCCGCCCGACAGGTCCGGTTGATCCGGGTTTGTGGGCAGCCGTTGTCGAGCGACTCAACCCGGCGCGGGCACGGCCGGTGCTGCGGCCCGGCATCGAGGCCGTCGAGTTGGTCAACGTGCGCGACGTGCCGTACGTGATGCTCCGCTCGCCGGACGGCCGCGGTGGCGCCTGCTACCTGCGACTTTCGCCGGACGAGTGGCGGCTGGCCCAGCTGATGGACGGGTCGCGCACGGTGGCCCGGCTCGTCGCCGACTTCGCCCGGATCAGCGGGCGGCTCGCGCCCGACCAGGTCACCCGCGTGGTGGCCGACCTCGCCGGCAACCGGATGCTCGCCGAGCTGCCGGTCGACGCGTTCCGGCCGCTCGACGCGGTGAAGCAGCGGCCGTGGCCCATCCGCTTCGGGCGGGGCCTGCTGGCCGTCATCCGTGGCCGGCGGATGGTGCTCGCCGACATCGACCCGCTCATCCGGTTCCTCTACCGGGCCGGCGGGCGGCTGCTCTTCACCCGCCCGGTCGCGATCCTGCTCGCGCTGGTCGCCGTCTTCGGCCTCGGCGCCTTCGGCTGGACGTGGTGGCGCGGCGAGCAGGCGGTCTTCCTGACCGGCGGCTCGTACGCCGTCGGCGCCGCCGTCCTGCTCGGGCTGAACGTCCTCGCGCTGGCCTGCCACGAACTCGGCCACGCCCTCGCCACCAGGCACGCGGGGCGAAGAGTGCCCGCCGCCGGGTTCCTGATCTACTTCGGCATCCCGTCGATCTTCGTGGACACCACGGACGTGTGGATGGCCGGCCGGCGCGCCCGGATGATCACCACCGCCTCCGGCCCGGCCGCCGGGCTGATCCTCGCCGGCCTGGCCCAGATCGTGGGGCTCGTCGTCCCCGAGGCCGGGCCGTGGGCGTTCAAGCTGGCCTTCGCCTGGTACCTCAACGCGCTGTTCAACCTCAACCCGTTCCTGGCGCTCGACGGCTACTACCTCCTGATGGACTGGCTGGAGATCGCCAACCTCCGGGCCCGTGGCCTCGCGTACGTCATCGGCCGGCTGCGCCGCCGCCCGCCGTCCTGGGCGCAGCTCGACCGGGAGGGCCGCCTCGTCGCCCTGTACGGCATGCTGGCCGTGCTCTGGCTGGTCATCGCCGTCAACCTGGGCTGGCGGATCTGGACCGACCGGGTCGCCGGCCTGTTCACCGGGCTGTGGCGATCCGGCTGGCCGGCCCGCCTACTCCTGGTGGCCGTCGTGGCCGGCCTCGCCGCGCCGCTGGTCTACCTGGTCGCGGGCTGGATCGGGCGGGGCTGGCGCAGGCTGCGGCGCCGGTTCGCCGAGAAGCGCGTGGCCGCCGACCTGCCACGGCGGATCGACGCGCTGCGCGGCTCGGTGCTCGGCCGGCTCCCAACCGACCGGCTCACCCAGCTCGCGACGCACGCCACCTGGGTATACCCGCGCACCGGCCAGCAGCTCGTCTTCGCCGGTGCCGCCCAGCCGGCCGTCTACGTGGTCGTCGACGGCGCGATGGAGGGCCGCCGACCTGGCGACCCGGCCGGCACCGTCCGGGAGCGGCTCGGCCCCGGGGGCGTCATCGGCCTCGCCGCGGCCGTCACCGGCAGCCCCGCCACGCTGGCCTGGCACACGGCCGGCACGCGGCTGCTCGCCGTACCGCCGGCGCTGGTGGCCACCGCGGTCGGCCGGCTCCCCGGCCCGCCGCCCTCCGACCGGGCCGAAGCCGAGCAGCTCTTCGCCGACACGCCGGCCCTCGACGGGCTCGCCGCCGAGGAGAAGATCGGCCTGATCGCCCAGGCCCGGCCCATCGCGCTGGAGCCCGGCGCGCCGGTCATCCTGCCCGCTCCCCACGCCGCGCTCGTCATCTCCACCGGCGTGGTGACGCTCCCGGACGGCACCGAGCTGCGCCGCGGCACGATGATCGGCCCGATGGGGCACACCGTCGACGAGCCGGTCGCGTACGCCCGTACCCACGTCCGGCTCTGGACCATCCCCGCCGTGTCCGGGCTGCCGCTGCTGCTCGGCGCCTCACCCGCCGGCGCCGCCGCCGAACGCGGCCCGGCCCCGCAGGCGCACTCCGCCCCCGCGGCCGGCGTGCACCCGATCTCCGACTACCCGCCGCTGGCCGCGCCGCCCGGCCCGCCGCCGCCCGCCGACGACGAGGTCGACAAGCGGTTCGAACGTCGACTGTGGTGGCTCGTCCTGCTGCTCCTGCTGCTGGCCATCTCGACCAGCGTCGCCAACCTCGTACCCGGCCCCGCCTGGGCCGAGATGCCCACCGACAAGGCGCTGCTCACCGCCGAGCGCGGCCGCGTGGTCGCCACCATCGACGGGCGCGTCGTCACCCTGACCCCCGGCGACCGGCTGTACGTCGCCGAGGGCAGCACCGTCGACGTCCGTACGAGGTCCACGGGCAAGCTGACGTTCCGCGGTGGCGCGGCGCTCGTCCTGTGCGCCGGTACGCGTACCGACCTCGGTCCGCTGTGGAGCTCCGGCAAGCGCAAGGTCGCGCCGCACGGCACGCTGTCGTTGGGCAACGGGCGCGTCCTCGCCGACACGGCATCCACCAGCGGCGCGTTCCAGCCGCTGGACCTCGCGGTCACCAGCGACGCCAGCACCATCGAAAACGACGGCCGCGCCTGGTACGCCATGAGCGCCGGCACCGCCGAGGTCTCCGACGGCCAGGTACGCGTCGACGGCACCCCGCAGCCGATCACCAACCAGCCGCTCACCTGCGGCGACGGCGTGGTGGTCACCCCGCCGGCCGGCACCCCGTCGGACAGCCCGTCACCGTCCGACTCCGCGGTCCCGTCGCCGACTCCCACGCCCACCCCGACCCCGACACCGACGCCGGCGGATCCGCAGGACCCAGGCGACGACCCCGGCACCGACCCGACCACGCCCGGCGTCCCGCCCACCACTCCCGGCGTCCCGCCAACCACCCCGGGCGTCCCCACGACCGGCCCAGCTACTACGCCACCAGCGACAACGCCCGCTCCGACCACGACCGCTCCGTCTCCCACGGACACCACGCCGCCGAACATTCTGCGTGCGACGGTGTCACCCACGACGATCTATCAGGCTGGCGAGTGCGGCCCGTTCACCTCGACCGCCACCGCCGCCATCGAAGACGCGACCGGCGTGCGGGTGAGTTGGACGCTGACCGTCGACGGACAGCAGATCGGCAGCGGCAGCAAGTCGATGGAGGAGGTGTCGACCGGCACCTACCAGGCGACCATCGGATCCTTCTCGAACCTCGACTACCAGGAGATCGCCGTCAACGTGACGGTGACCGCGACCGACGCGGCAGGGAACGACGCTAGCCGTGACGCGGGCACGATCACCCTGTTCAGCTTCTGCATCGGGTAGTCACAAAGGAGATATGGGTGCTTTGTTGGTTTTGCGCTAAGGCGGCGCGTGGGAGTTGCCGCTTCTGCGGGCGGGGGATCTGCGAGGACCATGCGCGCTTCGGCCCGTACCTCCTGGAGGTGAACCGGTCCGAGTCCCGCCGCCGGGCGGAGGGCCTGGTCGTGGAGGACGCCCTCCAGTGCGGCAGCTGCCGCCCGCGCCCTCAGCCCGTACCCATGCCCGAGCTCGACTGATCTCTCTTGGTGGGGCAGCGCGCGATCTTGCGCCCGATTATGTCTGGACTTATCTGGGCGCAAGATCTCGTTTTCGCCCACCAAGTGAGATCAATGCCGGTAACCGCACCGGCGGAGGACCTCCAGTACGCGGTGTGCGACGGCGTCGGGGCGGTGGAACACCTCACGCCAGGTCCAGCGGACGACCTCGTATCCCATTTGGGCGAAGCGTTCCTGGCGGAGCTTTTCGTTGCGCAGGACCTCCGGGGTGACGTACTTGCCGAGCCCGTCGGCCTCGCCGACGACCCGGTATGCGGACCAGAGGAAATCGGCGAAGTCGTACGGCGTGATCGGCGCTTGCAACTGTGGCCTGGGGAGGCCGTGCTCGGCGAAGGCGGCTCGGGAGATCGACTCGAGTGGGCTCGCGCTGGCGGGGTCGGCGAACTCGGCTACCTCGCGTGCTCGCCGTACGCCGGGCCACCCCTCGCAGTCCTCGATGATGTCCAAGAGCGAATCCCGGTCGCAGAGGCGCTGTCGTAACGCCCCGTCGGCGACCACGACGCCGGCCCGGAACGGTCCGGTGCGGGCCAGGTCGGCGACCGTCCTGGCCACGGTGGTGACCGGAACCTCGCAACGGATGGTCCGGTAGTCCGTGGGCAGGGCCGCGTGGTGGACCACCAGGCCAGGGTAGTTGCGGGTCGTGCCCTGGTGGCGCCGTGGGCGCGTGAGATGCGTACCCGGATCGGGGCGCCCCAGGATGGGGATGTCCCACAGGTGCGCTGCGGTCTGGTGGCTGACCGCGGGCTGCCCATCCAGCCGGGTCACTGCCGTCGCGATGTGACTGAGCAGATCCGCGTCCATGCGCACAGGCTGGCGCACACCTATGACACTTCCGAGTTGGAGGAAAGTTACGGGCTGACCTACTCCTGGTGGCGGAAAGCTGCGAACATGGATGCATGTCCATACTGCGAAGAACGTCCATTGTGGCGGTTGGGTGCCTGCTGGCTGTGACGGCCGTGGCTGGGCCCGCGACCGCGGCGGCGCCGGCCCACAGCGAGCGGCTGCTCTTCGACGGCGGCGGCAGCGAGTCGCTCAACGGGATCACGTACCACTCGTTCCGCATCCCCTCGCTGGTGCGGACCAAGGCGGACACGCTGCTCGCGTTCGTGGAGGGCCGTGCGTCGTCCAACCGGGACTGGGGCAACATCAATCTGCTCTACAAGCGTTCGACCGACAACGGTGCCACCTGGTCGTCGCTGCGTGAGGTGGTCGGCGCCGGGCTGGGCACGTGGGGCAACCCCACCGCCGTGGTCGACCAGAGCAACGGCAAGATCTGGCTCTTCATGTCGTGGAATCCGGCGGGTTACAGCATCAGTGGCGCGGACGGGACCACCAAGATCACGGCCTGGGAACACCGCAAGGTGTACGTCAGCAGCAGCGTGGACGACGGTCTCACCTGGTCGGATCCGGTGGACATGTCGGCCGCCGTCAAGCCGCGGACGATGGCCAACGGGGCGGTCTGGGCGTGGGACGCGGTCGGCCCGGGTGTGGGCATCCAACTGACCAATGGATGGTTGGTCATCCCGGCGCAGCACCGCAACATCTACAGCGACGACCACGGTGCCACCTGGAAGGTGCAGCGCCTCACCACCGCGAGCGGCGCGATCCAGGAGGCGACGAGCGAGGGCACCGTCCTGCAGTTGACGGACGGCCGGCTCATGCGCAACGACCGGGCGGTCTCCGATGCGTGGGAGACGGGTAAGCGCCGGTGGGTGGCGCGGGGGAGCATCACGTCGAGCTACAGCGCGCTGGCGCCGGACAGTACTCTGCTCGACCCGGCCTGCCAGGGATCGATCCTGCGGTACAACCTGGATTCGCCGACCCGGATCGTGTTCCTCAACTCGGCGAGCACCGTGGCCCGTACCAAGATGAATGTGCGGATCAGCTACGACGAGGGGCAAACCTGGCCAATCCACCGATTCCTCAGTGACGCGCCGCTGCCGGACTGGGCCGGGCTGGGCGGCGGTAACTGGGCCGAGGGCGGCTACTCCAGCATGGCCAAGACGGCGGACTACTTCGTCGGCGCGCTGGTCGAGGTCGACGAGCACTCCGGCGACGGCGGGACCTCGCATCTCTCCGTCGTGTTCCGCAAGTTCAACCTGCCGTGGATCCTCAACGGCGCGACCGAGGGTACTACCGTGGCGGCATGAGTGACTTCGATGCCGTACTCGAGCGCCTGGTCACCGACCAGGCATTCGCGGCCGCGCTGGCGGCGGATCCCGCCAGCGCGCTCGCCGGCTACCGGCTCAGCCCGGACGAGATCCAACTGCTGCACAGCCAGGCCGGTGGCGAGGCGGTTGAGCAGCGCACCGTGGAGGTTCGCGCCAACCAGTCGAGCCTGTTCGGCATGCTGTCGCCGCTCGCCGGCATGGCGGGCAGCCTGGGCGGCATCGGCGACCGGCTCGCCGATGGCGCCGACGGTATCGGCCAGGCCGGGGCGCCGCAGCCGGCGGAGGGATTCGGCCCGGTCCAGGCCCACAGCGCCTTCGGCCCGGCGGGTCAGGCGGAGTTCGGGCCGGCGGGTCAGGGCGTATTCGGGCCGGCGGGCCACGGCGGGTTCGGCCCGGTGGTCCCCGAGGGCCAGGCCGGCTTCGGCGAGGCACTGCCCGAGTACCCGGTGGGCCACGGCGAGCTGGGCCCGGCGACCCCGCACGGTGGCGCCGGACCGGTCGGCACGGTGTACACGGGTGGCCTTTACCAGGGTGGCGGCCTGTCCGGCTTCGGCGACGAGATCGGCGACGCGCTGGACGGGGCGGGCCGGGGGCAGGGCGCCGCGGGCGACTTCGAGGTGCCTGAGGGTTACCGCACCGGGGTCGACATGGACGGCGACGGCCACGACGACAAGCACATCCTGCGCGGGCGGGCCGACGGCGGCGTGGACATCCTGGTCGACCGCGACCGGGACGGCAACGTCGACATCATCGGCCACGACGACGACGCCGACGGGCACGTCGAGTCGGCGGAGTACGACAAGGACGGCGACGGTTACTTCGAGCGCGTCCGGTACGACGACAACCAGGACGGCTGGCTGGACCGTACCGTCAAGCGGACGCCGCCCGAGGAGGAGATTGGCCGCCACCTACGGAGGTCGTAAAGTGAGCTGAGCCATCCCGCGCTAGGGAGGTAGCCGCCGTGGTCGCCATCGCCGTCGACCGACTGACGAAGGTGTTTCCCGACGGCACCGTCGCGGTCGACGGGGTGAGCTTCGAGGCCGCGTCGGGCGAGTTTCTCGTGCTGCTCGGCCCGACCGGGTGCGGCAAGTCGACGATCCTGCGCCTGGTCGCCGGCCTGGAGCAGGAGACCAGCGGCCACGTCCTCATCGACGGAAGGGTCGTCGACGAGATGAGCGCGCGCGACCGCAAGGTGGCGATGGTCTTCCAGGACTACGCGCTCTACCCGCACCTGACCGTCGCGCAAAACATCGGGTTCCCGCTGCGGGTGGGCCATCACGCGGTGGCCGGGGTGGACGCGCGGGTCGCCAAGGTCGCCGAGCATCTCGGCGTGACCGACCTGCTGCACCGGCTGCCCGGGCACCTGTCCGGCGGGCAGCGGCAGCGGGTGGCGATGGCCCGGGCGATCGTGCGCGAGCCGCAGGCGTTCCTGCTCGACGAGCCCTTGTCCAATCTGGACGCCGGCCTGCGTGCGGAGCTGCGCACCGACGTGGCCGCGCTGGCCCGGCGCCTCGCGGTGACCACGCTCTACGTCACCCACGACCAGACCGAGGCGATGACGATGGCGGACCGCGTCGCGGTCCTGCGCCGCGGCGTGCTGCAGCAGATCGGTCCGCCTGCCGAGGTGTACGGCGATCCGGCCACCCTCTTCGTGGCGGCGTTCCTGGGTACGCCGCGCACCAACCTGCTGCAGGGAGCCATCTATGTGGACGGTGACCGGGCGGTCATCGACCTGGGCTCGCAGGTGCTGGAGCTGCCGTCGGCGGGTGCCCTCGCCGGTCACCACAACGATCGGGTGACCGTGGCCGTACGCGCGGATGCCCTGCGCCCGGTGGCCGAGGCGGACGGGCCGGCGCTGCGCGGCTCGGTACGCCTGGTGGAGAACCTGGGCCACGAGGCCCTCGTCCACCTGGACACCGGCATCGTGCCCACGCCGCTGGCCGACTCGCAGCTCGAACATCCGGACACGCATCTCGTCGACGCGGTGGGCGAGGATCCGCCGCCCGGCCACCCGTTCCGGCAGGCGCTGGCCCGGATGATGCCGCACGGGCGTACGGAGTCGCAGCCGGCCACGGCACGCACCGAGTACGGCTTCTACCCGGTGTACGACCCGGAGTCGTCCGACCAGCCGCCGGTGCTCAGCGACGTCGTCGTACGCGTGCCGGCTCCGGTGCTGCCCCGGCGCGGCGACTCGATGACGGTCGCGGTCGAGCTCGACAAGCTGCTCCTCTTCGATCGCTCGGGCGCGCGCATCCGATTTAGCTAAGAGTCTTTACAATTACTGTAAACACTCTTAATAATCGATCGATGAGACGTACCCCGATCCTGGTTGTCGTAGCGATCACCGTCGCCGCCGCGATCTGGCTGGCGCCCGCCGCGTCCGCGGCCACTCCCACCGCTGTGTTCACCAAGACGTCGGACTGGGGCTCGGGATGGGAGGGCAAGTACACCGTCACGAACGGCGGAACGACGACGATCACCGGCTGGACGGTGGTGTTCGACCTGCCCGCGGGCACCACGGTCGGCACGTACTGGGACGCGCTGATGACCTCGTCGGGACAGCGGTACACGTTCACGAACCGGTCCTGGAACGGGACGGTGGCGCCCGGTGCCTCGGTGTCGTTCGGGTTCCTGGGCAGCGGATCGGGGTCGCCGGTCAACTGCACACTCAACGGCCAACCGTGTAGCGGCGGGGTAACCCCGACGACGGCGCCGCCGACAACGACGGCACCGCCCACCACGCCACCACCGACCACGCCGCCGCCGACGAGCCCGCCGCCCAACACCGGCCTGCCCAAGCACGCCCTCATCGGATACCTGCACGCCAGCTTCGCCAACGGCTCCGGCTACCTGCGGATGGCCGACGTGCCGGCCGAGTGGGACATCGTCAACCTCGCCTTCGGGGAGCCCACCTCGGTGACGTCCGGCGACATCCGGTTCCGGCTGTGCCCGGCCAGCGAGTGCCCGGGAGTGGAGACCGAGGCGCAGTTCATCGCGGCGATCCGGGCCAAGCAGCAGCAGGGCAAGAAGGTGCTCATCTCGATCGGCGGCCAGAACGGCCAGGTGCAGCTCACCACGACCGCCGCCCGGGACGCCTTCGTCAGCTCGGTCGGCGCGATCATCGACCGGTACGGCCTCAACGGGCTGGACATCGACTTCGAGGGTCACTCGCTGTCGCTCAACACCGGCGACACCGACTTCAAGAACCCGACCACGCCGGTGATCGTCAACCTCATCTCCGCGATCCGCACCCTCAAGCAGCGGTACGGCGCCGGCTTCGTGCTCACCATGGCCCCGGAGACGTTCTTCGTCCAGCTCGGCTACCAGTTCTACGGCTCCGGCCCGTTCGGCGGGCAGGACCCGCGCGCCGGGTCGTACCTGCCGGTGATCTACGCGCTGCGCAACGACATCACCGTCCTGCACGTCCAGGACTACAACTCCGGCCCGATCATGGGGCTGGACAACCAATACCACACCATGGGTGGCGCCGACTTCCACGTCGCGATGACCGACATGCTGCTCGCCGGCTTCCCGGTGGCCGGCAACGCTGCCAACGTTTTCCCGGCCCTCCGCGAGGACCAGGTGGCGTTCGGCACGCCCGCCGCGGTCGGCGCCGGCAACGGGTACGTGGCGCCGGCCGGCGTGCAGCAGGCGGTCAACTGCCTGGTCCGGGGGCAGAGCTGCGGCTCGTACGCCCCGCGCAGCGGCACCAACCCCAACTTCCGTGGCCTGATGACCTGGTCGATCAACTGGGACCGGTACTACGGCTGGGAGTTCAAGAACAGCCACGAACCCTTCCTGAACGCCCTGCCCTAACCTAACCCTGGTCCGCCGTCGAGAGCTGCGCGAGCGCGGCGTCGAGCGCGTCGCCGTACTCGCGGGTGATGGAGCCCTCCAGGACGCGGCGGCTGACCTTTTCGCGCAGGTCGCGCACCGGCTCGGTCAGGTCGGTCGGGCCGCTGACCAGCCGGGACTCCAGGTTGTGCACGAGGTTGCGCAGGTCCTGGCCGGCGTCGCGGCGGATGCCGCCGCTGTTGAGTCCCTCGGTGATGAGCTGGTCAATCGTTGTCATCGCCTCCCGCACGGTCGGCCGCTCGGCCTGTGTCGGTGGCGGCTGGGACTCCGGTGGGGCGAGCGGGCGCGCGTCGGGCGAGGGGGTCGGGGCGGGGGTGGTCGGCGTCGCGGCCACCGGCGGCGCCGTCGTGGCTTCCGCGGGCGCCGTCGCCAGCCGGCCCTGCGGTGGCGACGTCGGGTCGCCGAGCGTCCCACGCACGAGTACGGCGACGAGCACCGCGACCGCTGACGCGGCTGCCGCGACCACGATGCGGTTGCGCAGGATGTGGCGCCGCGGCCGGTGCGCGGGGCGCCATTCGGCCGGCAGCTCTTCGGCCGGCTCCTTGACCGGGGCCGGGGCGGGCGGCAGGACGATGGTGGGCAGCGTCACCGTGGGCGACAGCATGGTCAGCGCCTGCGGGTCGGACGGCAGGAGCTGGTCGCGCAGCGTTTCGCCGACCTGCCGGGCGGTGGGCCGGTCGCGCGGGTTGCGGGCCAGGCACCGGTGGCAGACCTCGGCGACCGCGGGCGGCAGCCCGGGCACCCCGACCAGGCGCGGCACCTCCGGCGTCTCCAGCGCCACGGTCAGGTCTTCCCAGGTGTCCGCCGGGTACGGCGTCCGCCCGGTGAGCGTCTCGAAGAGGAGCACGCCGAGGGAGTACGTGTCGGTGGCGGGCTGGGCCGTCTTGCCGTCGAGCCGCTCCGGGGCCACGTACGCCGGCGTGCCGAACGTGTCGCCCTCCTCGTCCTCGTCCGGCGCCCCGACGTGGGTGGCGATGCCGAAGTCCAGCACCTTGGCGCCGACGGAGGTCATCATGATGTTGGCGGGGGTGACGTCGCGGTGGACGATGCCGAGCCGGTGCGCGGCCGCGAGCGCCTCGGCGACCTGGGCACAGACCTCGATGGCCTCGGCCCAGGGCAGCGGACCCTCGGTCAGCCGCGCCTCCAACTCCTCGCCGGCCAGCAGCTCCATCACCACGAACGCGGTGACCGTGCCGTCTGGCGCGATCTCCTCGCCGTAGTCGTGCACCGACGTGACGTGCGGGTGCACGAGCTGGGCGGCGGCGCGCGCCTCTTCCCGTACCATGTCGCGGAACTTGCTGTCCGCGGCCAGCGACGGCGCGAGCACCTTGACCGCGACGACCCGGTCCAACACCTCGTCACGGGCGCGCCAGATGACCGACATGCCGCCCGCACCGATGTTGTCGATCAGCCGGTACCTGCGGGCGAGCAGACCGCCGGGCTGGAGCGAGGCTGTCACCTGTGGCGCTGGCATCGTTGTGGCACCTGCCTGGGGTGGGAAGGTCGTATCAGGCTCCGTGAATCGGGACGTGCTGTCAACGCCTTGTTACGTAACCGAACTTTCTGTGTTCTAACCGCCATCGCGGGTAACTGACATCGATGTCCACCTCCCTTCACTTATACGGACACGGACCCGTGCCAGGATGAACCTCATGGTCAGCGGTCCGGTGGCATTCGTGCTCGGGGGCGGCGGTGTGCTGGGGGCCGTCGAGGTCGGCATGCTCCGTGCCCTCTTCCGGGCCGGCATTCGCCCCGATCTTGTCATCGGTACCTCCATCGGGGCGGTCAACGGTGCCCTCGTGGCGGCCGAACCGACCGAGTCGGTCACCGAGCGCCTCGTCCGTCTGTGGGCTTCCCCGGAGGCGAGTGACGTGTATGGCGACTCGGTGGCCCGGCAGTTGCGCCGCTTCGCCGCCCGTACGCACCTGCACTCGCCGCGGCCGCTGCGCCGGCTGCTGGAGCGGGAGCTTGGCGAGGTGACCCGGTTCGAGGAGCTGAAGGTGCCGTTCCGGTGCTGCGCGGCGAGCATTGAACGCGCCGCCGAGCACTGGTTCGACAGCGGCCCGGTGGTGGACGCCGTGCTGGCCTCGGCCGCGGTGCCCGGTCTGCTGCCGCCGGCCGAGGTCAACGGCGAGCACTTCGTGGACGGCGGCATCGTCAACTCGATCCCGGTCGGGGAGGCCGTGTTCGCCGGCGCGAAGCAGATCTTCGTGCTCCAGGTCGGGCGCATTGAGCGGCCGCTCAGCCCGCCGCGCCGGCCCTGGGAGGTGGCTCAGGTGGCGTTCGAGATCGCCCGGCGGCACCGCTTCGCCCGGGAGATGGCGGCGCTGCCGGACGATGTGGACGTGCATGTGCTGCCGACCGGCGGCGGCGATCCGCGCGACGACACGCCCTGGGCGTACCGGGACATGGCCGCCGTCGGGCGCCGGATCAGCCGCGCCTACACGGCCTCGCGGCGGTACCTACAGTCCTATGTGAACGGAGCGTGATGCGGCTGCCGCCCCGCTGGGTGCGCCGCGTCCTATTCGGACCGGCGATGGTGGCCTTCGCGTTGCTCGCCGTGGCCACGCTGCCGGTGTGGCTGCTGCTGTCCGCGGTCGCCTCCTGGCTGGTGCCCGGGCGCCTGCGCATCCTCCGTCTCCTGTGGATCGGCGCGGTCTACGTGGTGTGGGACGCCGCCGCGCTCATCACGCTCTTCGCGCTCTGGGTGGCGTCGGGCTTCGGCTGGAAGGTGCGCTCGCCCGGCTTCCAGCGCGTGCACTACGTGCTGACCGGACGCTTTCTCAGCGCGCTTTTCTGGCAGGGCCAGTGGGCGCTGCGGGTACGCATCGACGTGGTCGGCACCGACCCGGACACCGCCGCGCCCGGCCGTCCCGAGCTCGTGCTGTGCCGCCATGCCGGTCCGGGCGACTCGTTCATCCTCATCCACGCGCTCGTCAACTGGTACGACCGCGAGCCGCGCATCGTGCTGAAGGAATCGCTGCAGTGGGATCCGGCCATCGACGTGATGCTCAACCGGTTGCCCAGCCGCTTCATCGCGCCCGGCCGCACCTCCGGTGAGTCCATTGAGGAGCAGATCGGCAACCTGGTCACCGGGCTGGACCACAACGACGCCTTCGTCATCTTTCCGGAGGGCGGCAACTTCACCCCACGCCGCCGGGTGCGGGCCATCGAGCGGCTGCGCGCCCGCGGCCACGAGGAGATGGCGGTACGCGCCGAGGGCATGCGAAACGTGTTGGCACCACAGCCCGGCGGGGTGCTCGCCGCGCTCGATGCCGCCCCGGACGCGGGAGTCATCTTCGTCGCGCACACCGGTCTCGACCGGATGCTGACCGTTTCCGATATCTGGCGGGAACTTCCAATGGACAAGCGTCTCGTCATGCGTTTCTGGTCGGTGCCGCCGGAGGAAGTACCCAAAGATCGCGAAGAGCGCATCAGCTGGCTGTATGACTGGTGGGCGCATATCGATGAGTGGATCGAAGCCCATCGCACGTAACGGATGCAACACGGAACGCGTACTGTCGGCTCCGTGGAGCAGATCTGTCTGGTGACGACTGTCGTAGACGCGAGATCGGTGGCGGATGTGCTCGCCGCAGCGGCGGTTGCGGGGCGCTTGGCCGCGTCCGCACAGGTTGGCGGCCCGGTCGCCAGCACGTATTGGTGGGACGGCCGGGTGGAGACCGCACAGGAGTGGTCGGTGCAGTTCAAGACCTCGCCCGATCGGGTCGAGGCGCTGGTGGACCACGTGCGCGTGGCGCATCCGTACGACGTGCCCGAGATCCTCGTCTTCACCGTGGGCAGCGGCCACCCGGCGTACCAGAACTGGGTGTTCGAGCAGACCAGGCACTGAGTACGCGCACTCTCCCGCGAACGTGCCGGTGCGGGGCACTATGCAGGTGTGACGTACCCGTGTCCCGCCTGCCGCGCCACCGCGAGCCTGGAGACCGGCTGTCCCGGCTGCGGTCGGGCGGCCGATCCGGACGCGGCCGAGGTGATCCGCCTCGACAGTGAGATCGCCGCGCTCGGCGCCAACCTGCGCGCGGCCCAGTTGCGCCGTAACGAACTCGCCGCCCGGGTACGCGCCCGGGTCGCGCCCATCATCCTGCCGCCCGCCGGCACCGGGCCCGCCGCGCCGCCCCGGCCGGAGGCGTCCACGCGTACCGTGCAGAACCTGCTCTTCATCCTCGGCGGCCTTCTGCTCGGCACGGCGGCGATCGTGTTCACCGCGGTGGCGTGGGCCGCGTACGGGGTGGGCGGCCGGGCGGTCATCCTCGCCGTGGTGACCGCGTTCGCGCTGAGCGCTCCGCTGCTGGCGCTGCGTCGGCAGCTGGTGGCCACCGCGGAGACGTTCGCCGCCGTGGGAGTGCTGCTGGTGGTCCTCGACGGATACGCCGCCTGGTACGTCAACCTCTTCGGCCTCGGCGCCTGGCCGGGCAACCGCTACGCCGCGCTGGTCGCCGGGGTGACCGCGGCGGTGGCGGCGGGCTACGCGCGACTCACCGGGCTGACCGGCCCGAGGTACGCCGCGCTGGTCGCCATCCAACCGGTGGCGCCGCTGCTGGCCGCCGACGCGTCCCTGGACGCCTTCGGCTTCGCGCTGACCTTCGCCGCACTGGCCACAGTGGACCTCGTGCTGGCGTGGCGCCTGTCCGGCCCGCTGCGCGTGGTCGCCTGGGTGGCCTACGGCGGCGCCATAGCCGCGTCGACGGTGTCGGCCTTCGCCTGGCAAGCCCCATCCGTGGCGGCGCCCGTCGCGGCTGGGCTCATCGTGGCCGCCGTCGCGCTACTCAGAGTTGATCAGCGGGTATCTCCGCGTGTTCGGGGCCGCGCGTGGGCCTGGTTGCTCGTGCCGCTGGGCGCGGTGGTTCTCGTCGAGATCGCGCCGGCGCTGTGGGAGACGCTCGGCGAGCCGTACGCGTGGCTGGGGCGGACCTGGGAGGGAGCGCCCTCCGGCGGGTGGTCGGTGACCGCTAGCGCCGCCGTTGCGCTGATCCTGGTGGCGGTCGCGGTGGGCGCCGTCCGTCCGATGTGGGCGGTGCCGCTGGCCGCCGTGGCGGTGCCGGTGGCCCTCGCCGCCGCGGACGCACCCTGGCCGGCGGTTCCGGCGGTCACGCTCGCGCTGGGCCTGGGGTTGGTGCAAGGAAGGGCACCTTCTTATCGCTTTTTGCATAGCAAGGGTCCCTTGCTAACAGGGACAGGGGTGGTGCTGGCGCTGGCGGGGATCGCGGGGAGCTTGGCCACCGAGGGCACCACGCTCGGCGCGCTGGGACTCACGGTCATCGCCGCCGCGGCGGTCGGTGTGGCTGGGCGTACTCCTGCCGCTCGGACCACGGCGTGGCCCGTCACGGTCGTCGCGGGGGTGACCTTCGCGGTGGCCGCGATCCGGGCGGGCGACCTGCCGTGGCGCTCGGGTGGGTTCGCGGTGCTGGCGGTGGCGGCCGCGGCGCTTGCGCTCGGCGGCGTCCTGGCCGCGCGCCGCCCGGGGAGGCGCGGGCGCTGGACATCGCGGCGAACGGCGCCGCCGCCGTGGCGCTCCTGCTGACCACCGGCCACCTGCTGTACGCCGCCGGGGTGTGCACGCTGTGGGGGCTGTGCGTGGGCGCGCGGGCGCTGTGGCGCACCGAGCGGCGGCTCGTCCTGGCCGTGGTCGCGGCGGGTAGCCAGGTGCTGGCGTGGTGGTTCCGGCTGGCCGCGTGGGATGTCGGGACGACCGAGGCGTACACCCTGCCGGCGGCGGGCGTCGCGCTGGCGCTGGGCTGGTACGCGGTGCGGACGCGGCCGGAGCGGTCGAGCTGGCTGGCGTACGGGCCGGGGCTGGCCGCCGGGCTGTTTCCCAGCCTCGCCGCCGTCCTCGTCGGCGCGGACGAACCCGCGCGGCGGCTGCTCCTCGGCGCCGGCGCCGTCGCGGTCGTGCTGGCCGGCTCGGTGTTGCGGTTGCAGGCCCCGGTCGTCGTCGGCGGCGTGACGGTGGTGGGCGTCGCGCTGCACGAGCTGGTCCGGGTGTGGGATTTGTTACCTCGCTGGGTGTTTCTGGCGGCTGGCGGTTTTGTCCTGATCGGCCTCGCCATGACGTATGAGCGGCGGCGGCGCGACATGGTGCGGCTGCGTGACACGGTCGGCCGGATGACGTGACCGCGTGGTAGCGCTAGCCCTACCCCACTTACGGGGGTTTTCAGGGTTACCCAGCGCCAGTATGGTCAGCAGACTTGATGACAGCGCCTCGCCGACCTCGTCGGGGCGAAGAGCCCCCGACGGCGCAAAGGAGAGGCATGACGGTCAGCGCGGTGGCAGAGCCTGCCCTCAAACGCGGCAGTGACTATGCACAGTTGTCGAAGCAGATCAATGCGGCCGGGCTGTTGGCCCGCCGACCGGGGTGGTACGCGGCGAAGATCGCGGTCACCGGCGCGGCCTTCGTCGGGGGATGGGTCGCGTTCTTCCTGGTCGGCGACTCGTGGTGGCAGGCGCTGGTGGCGGTGTTCGTCGCCGTGGCCACCACCCAGGTTTCCTTCCTGGGCCACGACGCCGGGCACAAGCAGATGTTTCGCACCCGGGGGCGCAGCGAGGCGGCCGGCCTGATCGCGGGCAACCTGGCGGTCGGTCTGAGCTATGGCTGGTGGGTCGACAAGCACACCCGGCACCACGCGAACCCGAACCACGAGGACGAGGACCCGGACGTCGGCGCGGGCGCTCTGGTGTGGACACATGAGCAGGCGTTGGCGCGCCGGGGTTTCGGCCGGTGGATGGCGCGGTGGCAGGCGTACATGTTCTTCCCGTTGCTGACGCTGGAAGGGCTCAACCTGCACTACGCGAGCGTGCGGGCGCTGTTCAACACCCCGATGCGGCACCGGCGCCTGGAGGCGGTGCTGCTGGTGGTGCACCTGGTGACGTACGCGGGGGTCGTCTTCACGGTGCTGTCGCCCGGAAAGGCCCTGCTGTTCATCGCGATCCATCAGGGACTGTGGGGCGTCTACATGGGATGCTCGTTCGCCCCCAACCACAAGGGCATGCCGGTGCTCACCGCCGACGACGACCTGGACTACCTCCGTAAGCAGGTGCTGACGTCGCGCAACGTGCGCGGCGGGCGGGTGGTCGACTTCGCGCTCGGCGGGCTGAACTACCAGATCGAGCACCACCTCTTCCCGAGCATGCCCAGGGCGAATCTCCGCAAGGCCCAGCCCATCGTGCGGGCGTTCTGCGCCGAGCGCGACATCACGTACGAAGAGGCCAGCGTCCTCAGGTCCTACACCGAGGCGCTGAAGGCCCTGCACGAGGCAGGCAACCCCCGCGGGACTAACGTCGCTTCTCTCATCGATCTAGGGCAAATCCGCTCACCCGGATTTGCCCTAGATCATTTTTGGCTCTAGCGGCGGGCGTCGATCGCATGGTAGGAAACTTACGAACATGAGGTGAATGCGTAGAAGAAACCTTCAAACCCCTGGAGGTACCACCCCATGAGCTACCCCCTCTCTCGGCGGGACGTCATGCGCGGCGCGGTGGCTATCGGTGTCGGCGCCGCAACGGGAGGCATCGCCATCCCGTCGCAGGCGCTGGCCGTGGCCGCGCCCACGATCGCGAGCTGCGCCACCTGGGGCGCGGCGGCGGCACAGGGCACGATCAGCACGGTCGCGGCCAACCCCAACAAGATCATCGTGCACCACACCGCGAGCGCGAACGTGACCGACTACTCACTGGCGGCGGCGTACGCCCACGCGCGCGAGATCCAGCAGTGGCACTTCGACCGGGGCTGGATCGACAGCGGGCAGCACTTCACGATCAGTCGCGGCGGCCACGCGATGGAGGGCCGGCACCGCAGCCTGGAGCTGCTCCAGGAGGGCAGCGGCGCGGTCGTCGGCGCGCACACCAGCGGACAGAACTCCACCGCGGTCGGCATCGAGAACCAGGGCCTCTACACGACCGCCACCCCGCCCGCCGCGCTGTACGACAAGCTGGTGCAGCTCTGCGCGTACATCTGCGACCAGTACGGCATCGCGGCGACGCAGATCTTCGGGCACCGCGACTACAACGCGACGGCCTGCCCCGGCGACGTGCTGTACGCCCGGTTGCCGCAGCTGCGTACCGACGTCGCGGCCGCGCTGAACGGCACCACGCCGGACTGGAGCACGATCGTCGACAACACCTCCAGCGGCTTCGCGGCCGGCGCCAACTGGCTCACCTCGTCGTACTCCGCCGAGCGGTACGGCGAGAACTACCGGTACGCCAACCCGAGGAGGTCAGCGACCTGGCCACGTACGCGGCGACGATCCCCGCGGCCGGGTCGTACCAGGTGGAGGCGTGGTACCCCGGCATCGCCGGCTACAACACCTCGACGCCCTTCATCGTGTACGCGTCGGGCGGCAGCCAGGTCGTCCGGGTGGACCAGAGCACCGGCGGCGGGGCCTGGGCGTCGCTCGGCACGTTCTCGCTGGCGGCCGGCGCGCAGACGGTCGTGGCGGTCAGCCGGTGGACGACGGCCACAGGCTACGTGATCGCAGACGCGGTGCGGATCACCCGCGTGTAGCAGGATGAAGCCATGCACCGGCATGGGTGGTTCCATCGCGTACGGCACGCCGTGCGCCCGCATACCCACGACACGCACGAGCAGGTGGACGCCGCGCTGGAGGCCAGCCGGGAGGGCATCCGCGCGGTCTGGATCTCGCTGGCGGTCCTCGGCGTCACGGCCGCCCTGCAGGCCGTCGTGGTGGTCTGGTCCGGCTCGGTGGCGCTGCTCGGCGACACGCTGCACAACGTCGCGGACGCGCTGACCGCCGTGCCGCTGGCCATCGCGTTCCTGGTCGGGCGGCGGCCGCCCACCCGGCGCTACACGTACGGCTTCGGCCGGGCCGAAGACCTGGCCGGCATCGTGATCGTCGTCTTCATCGCGGCCTCCGCGGTGGTGGCCGGCATCGAGGCGGTACGCCGGCTGCTGGACCCGACCGACGTCAGCCACCTGCCGGCGGTGGCGCTGGCCGGCGTGCTCGGGTTCGCCGGAAACGAGATCGTGGCCCGGTACCGGATCCGGGTCGGCCGGCGGATCGGGTCGGCCGCGCTGGTGGCGGACGGGCTGCACGCCCGTACGGACGGCTTCACGTCGCTGGGCGTACTGGTCAGCGCCGGCGGACTCGCGCTCGGCTGGCGCTGGGCCGACCCGGTGGTCGGGCTCGCCATCACCGCGGCGATCCTGGTCGTCCTCGTCGGGGCGGCCCGCCAGGTCTACCGGCGGCTGATGGACGCGGTCGATCCGGAGTTGGTCGACGCGGTCGAGCACGTGCTGGGGCACACCGAGGGCGTGCTGGACGTGGGCGCGGTCAAGGTGCGCTGGATCGGCCACCGGATGCGGGCCGAATGCGAGATCGTGGTCGACCCGCGACTGACCATCGTCGAGGCGCACGCCGTCGCCGTGGAGGCCGAACATCGCCTGCTGCACGGCGTACCCCGGCTGGGATCGGCTCTGGTGCACGCGGACCCGCAGCCGGTCGCGGGCAGCGACCACCACGAGGTCGTCGCCCATCACAAGAGGGAGTTGCTATGACCGATTTGCCGGACTGGAGCGGTGACGAGGCCGAGATCACCCGGACCGTGCGGCTGCCCACCTTCATGGACGCGATCGCCGTCGTCGACCGGGTCGCGGTGGTGGCCGAGGAGATGGACCACCACCCGGACATCGACATCCGGTGGCGGACGCTGACATTCCGGTGCAGCACGCATTCCGCGGGCAAGGTTACCGATCGTGACATAGAACTGGCGCGCCGGATCGATGAAATCGTGGCAAACCAGTCCTGACCTGAGCGTGTAGCGGCGGCGGATCGCGCGCCGTGGTTCCGATCAGGCAGGATGGCGTCCGTGAGGTTCGAAGTCAGCAAGGTGCTCGACGCCATCGAGCGACGCCTCACCACCGATCCCGCGCTGGCCCGCGGCGTGGTCGACCTCGCCGAGGTGGTGCGCTACGCCGACCTCGACGGTGGCCGGCCGGCCAGCCTGCTGCGGCTGGGGCTGGTGGTCGACGCGCTCGCGACCCAGCTCGCCGAGGACAACGCGGCGGTCTACGCGGTGGTGCACCGCGGGCTGCTCTCCGACGCCGACCTGACGTCCAACGAGCGCATGGTCGTGCGGCGCTGGGCCGACGACGGGCTGGTCGAGGTGTTGCCGTCGGTGGGCGATCGGGTCCTCGAGGTGGCCGATCTGCTGGGCCTGCCGGTGCTGAGCCGGCTGCGGTTCGAGGGCGTGCGGGAGCGGTACGGCTGGCTGGCAGGGCAGGCCGGGCGGTTGATGGCTCCGGTCCCCGGCAAGACCGGCGCGACGCTGGTCGCGCAGGTCGGCGGCGGGAACGTGCCGGCGACCGCCAACCCCGACCCGGTCGGCGCGAAGGTGCTGGCCCGGCTGTGGCGCTGCCCCGAGCCCGGGTGCGCCAACTTCGGTGGTGGCGGGGGTGCGTTCTCCGACCTGGCGCCCGCGCGGCGGGCCGGCGGTCAGCCGCCGCCGACGCTGCACACCGGCGCGCCGGCCTGCCCGCGGCACGGCACGGTGCTGACCGACATCGGCGAGCGGCCGCCCGCCGAGGCGCTCGCGGTGCGGGTCAACGGGATCGTGCGCCAGCGCTTCGTGGTGGCCGACGGCGACCCGGTCACCGTCGGTCGCGCGCCCGAGCAGGGCGGGATCATGCTCGGCCAGTGGCTGAGCGAGGAGGCCCGGCGCTGGATCAGCCGCAGCCACGTGCGCTTCGAGATGCGCGGCACCGACGTCGTGGCGCAGGACGTGAGCACCAACGGCACCGGCGTACGGCCGGGCGGGTCGATGGACGACGCCGAACGGATGACGATCAAGCGGCAGAGCCGGGTGCTGGCGCCGGGCGACCTCATCGAGCTGTACCCGGGGGTGCATGTAGGAAGGGCGCGGACCCTGACCTCGTCCGCGCCCTTGACGCCGGTGTCCGTGATGGCGGACGCGCCCACCCTCTCCATGCGGATAGTGGACCGGCAGTAGCCGCCCCTCCAGCATCATGCTTACAAGATCGCGGCGAGGCGCTCCACGGCCCAGTCGAGCTCGTCCGGCTCGACCACGAGCGGCGGTGCCAGCCGGATCGTCGACCCGTGCGTGTCCTTGGCCAGCACGCCGCGCTCGGCGAGCAGCTCGCACGCCTCGCGGCCGGTCATGAGCGCGGGGTCGATGTCGACGCCGGCCCACAGACCGCGGCCGCGTACCGCGACCACGCCGTGGCCGATCAGGGCGCTCAGGTCGGCGTGCAGGCGCTTGCCCAGCTCCGCGGAGCGCTGCTGGTACTCGCCGGTCTTCAGCAGCGCGACGACCTCGGCGGCCACCGCGCAGGCGAGCGGGTTGCCGCCGAACGTCGACCCGTGCTCGCCCGGCCGCAGCACGCCGAGCACGTCCGCATTCGCGGCCACCGCCGACACCGGCACGATCCCGCCGCCGAGCGCCTTGCCCAGCACGTACATGTCGGGCACCACGCCCTCGTGGTCGCAGGCGAACGTGGTGCCGGTGCGCCCGAGCCCGGACTGGATCTCGTCGGCCACGAAGAGGACGTTCTGCGACGTGCACAGCGCCCGCACGCCCGGTAGGTAGTCCGGCGGCGGCACGATCACGCCCTGCTCGCCCTGGATCGGCTCCAGCAGCACCGCCACCGTCGTGTCGTCGATGGCCTCGGCGAGCGCCTCGAGGTCGCCGTACGGGACGATCCGGAAGCCCGGCGTGTACGGTCCGTAGTCGTTTCGCGCGTCCGGGTCGGTGGAGAAGCTGACGATCGTGGTGGTCCGCCCGTGGAAGTTGCCCGCGGCCACGACGATCGTGGCGGCCCCGTCCGGGACGCCCTTGACCTTGTAGCCCCACTTGCGCGACACCTTGATCGCGGTCTCGATGGCCTCGGCGCCGGTGTTCATCGGCAGCACGAGGTCCTTGCCGCACAGCTCGGCCAGCCCACGGCAGAACGTCGCGAACTGGTCGTGGACGAACGCCCGGCTGGTCAGCGTGAGCCGGTCGAGCTGGGCGTGCGCGGCGGCGACGAGCGTGGGGTGCCGGTGCCCGAAGTTCAGCGCCGAGTAGCCGGCCAGGCAGTCCAGGTAGCGCTTGCCGTCGATGTCGGTGACCCACGCGCCCTCGGCCGACGAGATCACGACCGGCAGCGGGTGGTAGTTGTGCGCCGTCCACCGCTCGGCGTCGGCCACCGCGGCCGGCGTGCGTACCAGGTCGTCGACGATCACTTCCTGACCTCCAACGTGCAGCACTTCGGGCCGCCTCCAGCCTTGCGCAGTTCGGACAAATCAACGCCCATTGTGTCGTACCCGCGATCTCTGAGCGCGGCAGCCAGGCCGGTGGCCTGGACCGGGAGCACGACGTGCCGCCCGTCGCTGACCGCGTTCAGGCCGAGCACCTCGGCGTCCGCGGGCGACGCGAGGACCGCGTCGGGAAAGAGCCGCCGCAGCGCGGCCTGGCTGCCGGGAGAGAAGGCTTCCGGGAGGTACGCCACGGTGCGCTCATCGAGTACGCACAGCGCGGTGTCCAGGTGGTAGTAGCGCGGGTCGACGAGCTGGAGCGTGATCACCGGGCGGCCGAAGATCTCCTGCGCCCGGTCGTGCGCGGCGGGCGTGGTGCGGAAGCCGGTGCCGGCCAGCAGCAGGTCGCCGGCGAGGAGCATGTCGCCCTCGCCCTCGTTGACGTGCTTGGCCTCGTACGTCTCGAAGCCGGCCCGCTCGAACCAGTCGCGGTAGGCGGGCGCCTCGTCGGCCCGCTGCGGGTCGCGGAACTGCACCGCCAGCACCTTGCCGTCGATGACGGTGGCGCCGTTGGCGGCGAAGACCATGTCGGGGAGGCCGGGGAGCGGCTCGATGTCGTCGACGGTGTGCCCGAGGTCGACGTAGACCCGGCGCAGCGCCTCCCACTGGCGTACGGCCAGGGCGGCGTCGACCGGCGCGGTCGGGTCCATCCAGGGATTGATCGCATATTCGACGGCGAAGTACGTCGGCCGGCACATCAGGTAGCGGCGGCTGGTGGCGTGCATCGTCATACCGCTACGCTACGGGGCGTTCACCGTCGAGAACCACCATTGAATCTTGCTTAGTGCCGTGGTTTGTTGCGTATCTTGGTGGTCTCGACGGCGATTCGTTGTGTTGACCTTAGAACCGGTCCACGGTCTGGGCGTCCAGCCAGTTGCGCAGCTCGCCGACCTTGTCGCTGGCCGTGGTGAGCCAGGTGAGCTGGTCGGTGACGACGAGCACGCCAACCACGATCGCGGCCAGCCCCAGGACCAGCCCGAGCATGGCGTCCGACTTGCCGGCCACGTGCCGCTTGCTGGTCGCCGCGATGCCGGCGATCGACAGCAACACGGTGACGGCGCCCAGCGCGATGCCGTACCCGGCGAGCACGCCGGTGAGCACGGCCAGCGCCGCCATGACGCCGGCGATCAGGGTAAGGGTCGCGAAGATGCTGGCCCGGGGGCGTGGGCCGCGCGGCGCGGGGCGGGTCTCGACCCGCTCCTTCTCCGGCGTGGTGATCGGTTTGGTGGGGGTCTCGTCGGCGACCGGGGCCGGTTCGCCACGTCGGGTCAATGTCGGGATCCGCATGGTTCCGCAGTTACCCAGATGCATGCGAAACCATGCACTAGAATCCCGCGGTGCCCGAAGGTCACACCATCCACCGGCTCGCCGCCCGCCACCGCTCGCTGCTCGCCGGCCAGCCGGTCGCCGCGGCCAGCCCGCAAGGGCGCTTCGCCGCCGGCGCGACCCTGCTCTCCGGCACGGTGCTGCTCGACACCGAGGCGTACGGCAAGCACCTGCTGCACCACTACGAGGGCGGCCGGACCCTGCACGTACACCTGGGCCTGTACGGGGTGTTCAGCGACGGCGTCGGGCCCGCCCCGCCGCCGGTGGGCCAGGTGCGGCTGCGGCTGACCACCGACCGGCACTGGATCGACCTGCGCGGGCCGGCCGCCTGCGAACTGATCGAGGAGCCTTCCGCGCTGCGCGCCCGACTCGGCGCGGACCCCTTGCGTGACGACGCCGACCCGGACGCCGCGTACGGCCGCCTCCGGCGCAGCAGCACCCCGCTCGCCGCGCTCCTGCTCGACCAGTCGATCGTGGCCGGCGCCGGCCTCGTGTACGTCTCCGAGGTGCTCTTCCGCGCCGGCATCCCACCGACCCGGCCCGGTCGTGGACTCGCCGAGGGCGCCTTCCAGGAGATCTGGACCGACCTGCGCGAGCTGATGAAGGAAGGCGTCGCGCGTGGCCGGATCGACACCGTCCACAGTCACCACATGCCGGAGGCGATGGGGCGCGCGCCGCGCGTCGACCGCCACGGCGGCGAGGTGTACGTCTACCGCCGTGCCGGCCAGCCCTGCCTGATCTGCGGCACCGAAATTCAACGCTCCGGCCTGGCGGGCCGAAACTCCTACTGGTGCCCTACCTGTCAACAATGAATACTGAGAGAGTGCGGCGTGCTCTCTCGCTGGGCGAGATCCTGTTGATGGAGTACGAGCGTCTTAAGGACGAGCAGATTCAACGCATCGGCACCCGCGACAATTTGATCTACGCCACGCTGCTTTCCCTCGCGGGGTTGATCGCCGCGATCGTACAGACCGGCCTGCCGCACTTTTTGCTCGCCGTTCCGCCCGTGTGCGTCGTACTGGGCTGGACCTATCTGGTCAACGACGAAAAAGTCTCGGCCATTGGGCACTATGTGCGCCGCGTCCTCGCGCCGCGGCTGCGCCGGCTGGTCGGGCAGCCGGTCTTCGGCTGGGAGACCGCGCACCGGGCGGATCGAGGTCGGGTGTCGCGCAAGGTCGGCCAGCTGGCCGTCGACATGCTGACCTTCGTCGCGCCGAGCGTCGGTGCGCTGGTCGTCTTCGTCGCGCTGGTCGGCCCTTCGGTCGCCGCCCTCGTCCCGGCCGCGCTCGAATTCGTTCTGGTCGGCGTGTTCGCCACCCAGATCGTCCGGTACGCCGACCTACGCCGCTCACCACCCGTCGACCACCATCCGCGGATACGGCGGGTCGTCCGGGTACGGATACGGCCCGCGCCGACGCGTACGCCGGGCGGCGCCAATCCCGATAGCGTGGACGTCGCCGGCAGGGCGGCATGATCGCCCCGGCGCGAGTCACCATAGGCATCATCACGCCGCTGCCGATCGAGTGCGCGGCGATGCGGGCGCTGATCGACGCTCCTGCGCCCGTGCGAATACCGGGCGACGGCAACCATTATGAGATCGGCACTATCCCGAGCACCGAGCCCGCCCGACCGCACGTGGTGACGATTACCGTTCTTCCGGAAGACGGCAATCGAAATGCGGCCGCAATCTGCGCCCATATGCTGCGCAGCTTTCGATCCGTGCGGGTCGTGGTGATGTGTGGCATCGCGGGTGGCGTCCCCGCCTATTCCGATCATGAGCGTCATGTCCGGCTCGGCGACGTCGTGGTGGCCGCCAAGGGAATCGTCGACTACGACCACGTCCGGACGGTGGACGGCGTCGATCACCTGCGCCGCTACGTGGGCGGGCTGTCCACCGACCTGCTGCGCGCGCAGCGACAGCTCGAAGTCCAGGCGATCGCCGGTACGCGGCCCTGGGAGCAGACGCTGACGGCCGCGATGACGACCCGATTCGCCCGTCCACACGCGGCAAGCGACATCTTGTACGTGGACGGCGCCGCGCACCCGCATCCGCCGGACGCGTCCCGGCCGGCCGACCTGCCGCGCGTACACGCCGCCGCGATCGGCAGCGCGGATCGGCTGCTGCGCGACGCCGTCCGCCGCGACGAGTTGGCGGCCCGCTACGGGATCCGGGCCGTCGAGATGGAGGCGTCGGGCGTGGCGGTCGCCGCCGGCCTGCAAGGCATCGGCTGGTACGTCGTCCGCGGTATCGCCGACTACTGCGACAACGCCACCAAGAACGACGCGTGGCATCCGTACGCCTCCTTCGTGGCGGCCGCGTACCTGCGTGCCCTCCTCGGTGCCTGCCATCCACTGGACGCTTCCGCCGACGGGAACGCGTCGCCGCCGGACCACCAGGGACGACTGCCGCTGCAGGGCCTGCGCGCCATCGCCCGGGCGTTGCAGGAGATCGACCTGATGAACGAGCCGGCCGGCCGCCTGCTCCTGCTCAGCCTGCTGCCGCGGGAGATCGGCGGCAACGTCCCCAGCGACTCCCGGGACTGGGTGCACCTGCTCCACATCGTCCGGACGTGCGCCCGGTACCCGCACGGTAGGGAGTCGCTCGTCGAAGCCTTGGAGACGGTCGCGGCGGAAAGCTCGGACGGCCTGCGGTCGGCCCGGGCAGCGATCGTCCACCATTGGCCGGCCGCGGCCTAGCGGACTCGCGACCGCCCAGGTGCGCTCACAACGGCATCGGGTACATGTCGCAGTTGGCCCGGGTCCACTCGGCCGCCTCCCTGCTGGCCGGGTGTTCGCGCCCGAGCACCTCGATGAAGCGGGCCATCGTCTCCGTGTGCCGGGTCTGCGCCTCGTCGATCCGGCCGAGCGCTCGCAGGTCGACGGCGAGGTTCGCCGCGCAGGCCAGCGCGACCGGATGATCCTCGTCGAGGCTGTCCCGCAGCCGCGTGAGCGTGTCGGCGTCGAGGTCGTGCGCCTCCTGGTACTCGCCGCGCTCGTGCATGTCGCTGGCGACGTTGATGGCGCACGACAACGTCATGAGGTGGCCCTCGCCCAGGCTCGCCCGCAGGCGTGCGAGCGCGTCCGTGTCGGTCGCGTACGCCTGCTCGACGGCGCCCAGCAGGCGTTGGGTGGTGGCGAGGTTCACGGCCGCGCCGATTGTGTGCGGGTGGTCGTCGCCGAGCGCCCGCCGGTACCGGTCCAGCGCCGCCCGTCCCAGTTCTCGGGCGGAGCGCAGGTCGCCGTTCTGCCGGCGGTCCGTGGACAGGTCCAACTCGGCGGCCATCGTCTCGGCGTGATCCGGGCCGTACAGCGTGGTGAACCGGGCTCGGGCGTCCTCCGAGCAGGCCAGCGCCCCGGCGTGGTCACCGGCCTTGCGGAGCGTCACTGACAGGGTCCGCACCGCCCGGAGGGTGAAGAAGTTCATGTCGCCGAAGAGCATGCGGTGCCGGGCGACGAGGTCTTCGAGCGCGGTGCGGGCATCGGCGTAGTCGCCCAGCTCGCGCTGGTCGAGGATCAAGCCGAGCTGGGTGATCATCGTGTCGGGGTGGTCCTCCCCGAACGCCAGCACGAACCGCTGGACGGTGTCCTGGTCGAGCGCCTTGGCCCGGCCGAACTCGCCGACCAGCCGGAGACTCACGGCGAGGTTGTGCGCCGCCCGGAGCGTGAGCGGGTCGTCGGCGCCGAAGAGCCGTACCGTCCGGGAGTAGACGTTGTCCGAGATCTGCAGGGCCGTGTCGAAGTCCCCAACCGCCCGGCGGATGGCGGCGACCTGTTGCATCGCCGTCAGCGTCGTCTCGTGCTCCTCGCCCAGGACCCGGCGCGAGTCGGCCAGGAGGCGGGCGGTGAGCTCCTCCGCTTCGCCGTAGCGGGCGCCGGTGAAGAGCATGAACCCCAGCCAGTGGCCGACCTCCAGGGTTTCCGGGTCGTCGTCGCCCAGCTTGCTGCGCCAGACCTCGTACGCGCGCTGGGCGATCTCCCGGCTGCCCTCCGGGTCGCCGAGGCGCCACAGGTACTTGGCCTCGTTGAGGATCAGCCGCCGGACCCAGCCGTCGTCGCATTCGATCGCGCCGGAAGAGATGAGATGGGAGTGCAGTTCGCCGTACCGGGTCCAGTGCGCCACGTCGTCCGGCTGGTTGGGATCGCTCGCCGCCAGCAGGAGGTGCGCGCCGTGGCTCATCATCTCCTGCTCGTCGTCGTCCATCTGCCCGATCAGTACACGCTGAACCAGGCGGTGCATCTGGATGGAGTTGGTGCGGTGGTCGAGGCGGGCCAGGCCGTACCGGTTGATCTCCCGGACGGCGCGGCCGAACTTGATCGGGTCGCGCAGCGCCTCGTCGAGCTCCGGCGTGATCTCGGTGGCCCGCGCGCCGCTGAACAGGCTGCGGGACACCGGCTCGGGAGCGAGGAACGCGCAGAGCTGCAGCAGCCGCAGGGCACCGAGGTTGCGCTCGCGCAGCGCGTCGAGGGAGACGTTCCAGGCGGCCGCGACCGTGGTGGGGTAGCCCAGCGGCGGCGCGTCGTCGAGCAGCTCGGGGTGCTTCTGGTTGAGCAGCCGCAGGTATTCGTCCGCCGGCATGCCGGTCTCGCGGCGCCAGGTGGCGGCCTGCTCGATCGCGAGTGGCAGGTCGCCCAGGGCGGCCGCGAGTCGGTCCGCGTCGGCGACGGTCAGGTCCTCGTTGCGGCGGCGGAGCAGGTCGATGCTCTCCGCCCGGGTGAAGACGTCGACCTCAAGGGTCCAGGCCAGGGACGCCCACCGCGGGTCGCGCGACGTGACCAGGATGCACCCGGGACCACCGGTGGGGAAGAACTGCCGGACCGCCTCCGGGCTCTCGGCGTTGTCGAACACCAGCAGCCAGTTTCCGTACGGCCGGCCGATCCGCAACGCCTCCAGGACCGCCGGCACGGTCGCGTTGGCCTCGGTCCCGATCTCCAGGTCGAGCCGCTGCGCCAGCTCGCTCAGTGCCTGCCGGATCTGCGCCGTGCGCTCGGCGGGTATCCACCAGATCAGGTCGTACTCGTCCTGGTGCCGGTAGACGTACTCGATGGCCAGTTGAGACTTGCCCACGCCGCCCATGCCGTGCAGGGCCTCGGGCAGGACCGCGGTGGTGCCCGCGATCAGGCGGTCGTGGAGGCTGGTCAACAGCTGCACCCGGCCGGTGAAGTTCGGGTTGCGTGGAGGAATGTTTCCCCACACCGTCGGCTGCGTGATGGCGGTACGCCGTCGGATCGGCCGGGTGGGCTCGGGCTCGGGTGTCAGGCCAGCTAGCGCGCTGGGCTCGACCTCGCAGCCATCGGTCGCTGGGGGCATTGACGGCAGGCGCGCCGAACGCTCGCCTTGCGCTGACGACGTCGACATCGGTTCCTCCGTAACGTTGGGCGGGGGGTGCGAATCCGACGACCGCTCGGCCTCGGCGTCGGTTGCCTGGTTCAGCGCTTCCCGCAGTCGGCGGGAGCGGGCGAGGTGCCGGCCGGAGAGCGCCTGGAGGGCGGCCTGCTCGACGGCGATGAACGGCTTGGTCTCCGCGGTGACGAAGCGATCCTTGGCCTCCTCGGGCCGTTCGACGGCATCGCCCAGCCCGCTCACCGCTTCCACGATGGGCCCGAGGAACTCGTCGACCGCCCGCAGCACCCGCATGGTGTCGCCGCGTCGCCCGATGGACAGCAGTTCCTCCCGTACGCCGTCGGCGAAGTCGAGCGTCACCTTGTCAGGAACGTCGAGCCGCTCGGCCGCGGACGTCGGGCGGAGCAGGCCACTGGCGTATATCTCGGCGAGGTGCCGGGGCTCGGAACGCGGTAGCAGAACGGCCTGGATCATGTGGACCACCGGCAGATTGAGCGGCGCCGCAGCGAGGTGTGTGGCGAGCGCGAACGCGGTCGGCGTGGCGGTCGCCCGAAACTGGGAAACCTGGGCCCGTGCGCCGTCTGGCGACCGGCTAGCGGGCGCATCGGCGAGCCCAGGCGGCGCGTCCACCGGCTGTGCCGGGGCGGTGATCGCGGTCAAGTCGATCTCGCTGGAAGGGCCGCCGACGAGGAGCCGCACCCACGCCTTGAGCCATCGCTCTTCCAACTCGAGCACCGGGATCGGGCACCGCCGCGGGTCGGTGGGGTGCACCCACTCCGGTTCGTCGAGGGCGATGTCGCGCGGCACGCAAACCAGCCGGGTGTTGGCGGCTCCTGGAGCGGGGGCGCGGAGCCGTACTCGTCGTGGCGCGACCCCGGTGCGGTGCCAGAACTGTTGCGGGAGCAGGTGTATCACGGCGGTCGGCATCACCCGGCCCCAGCGCCGCAGGACGGTCAGCGCGGCCCGGCTCGACCAGGCCGGGGCGGCGCCGTCGGTCAGCACCAGGATGATCCGCCGACCGGTGTGCTCCAGCAGCTCGAACGGCGCCGCTGCCAGCGAGGCACGGTCCAGGCCGCGGATGTACAGGGCATCCGGATCGGTGGTCGCGGTCGTCAACAGTCGGGTGTGGACGTTCTGGAAGACGCCGGAGCGCTGGAGCGTCTGGGTGAATTGTTTGACCGTCCGGCGCCAGACCACCATCGACGGCCCGTCGTCCACGACGAGGACAAGGTCCCAGCGGTGCTCGGCCGCGGGGCGGAAGACCGGCAACCACAGTGGATCGTCGGCGCTCCGCTCGGCGGTCGCCTCCTCGTCCGGCACCCAGTTGCGCCGGGATGGGACCATCCGCTTCAACGGCCGCAGCGCCCTGACGATGACGGTCGGGTTTCGCAGCGCGGGCACGGCCGGCCAGCCAGCGACCTCGCCCAGGCTTGGGCCGCCCACTTCCAGCAGGAGGTCGAATCCGGGGGGCGTGCCGTCCGGGCCGGCGGCGTCGGATCGGTGGTCGGGGGCGGGCGCGGCGACGTCCTCCGGGTCCGGGCTGGCACTCGCCGGCTCGCTGGGCGTGACCGGCGGTGCCCGCACCGGTTTCGGGTCGACCGCCGCACTGGACGCACTGGCCGACGCCTCGTGGCCGGCCAGCCACAGGCCGTCGGCCAGTTCGCTCCAGGTCAGGTCGGGCCCGCGCCGCGGTCGCGGTGGGCCCGGCGACGGTGGGCTGTGGCGGGGTACCGGCGGATCCACTATGGCCCCGTGGGGGAGAGGCTGCTCCACAGCGACTCGACCAGGGCGTTCCAGCCGGCGGGGTCGTCCGGCTGGAAGGCTCCCGAGGTCGCCAGGTGGACGGCGTGCAGGAGTTGATCGGCAGCCAGGCTGCCGGAAAGCCTGCGGCGCTCGAGGAATGCCGCGATCAGTTCGCTGCTGTAGCCGTTGGTGCCCTTCGGGAAGTGCGCGGCGACCATCGCGGCCAGCCGGTCGGCGTCCGGATCCGGGATCTCCAGCCGGAGGCAGCGACGGAGGAAGGCGCCGGAGAAGTCCCGCTCCCCGTTGCTGGTGACGATGACGATGGGAAACTCATGGCAGCGGACGACCCCGTCGCGGACGGTGGCGGTGTGGCCGCGATCGGCCGTGTGTACGACCACCTCGGGCGTGCGGTTGCGCAGGCGTACCAGCTCCGGAATCGCGAAGTCGCCATCCTCGAAGATGTTGAGCAGGTCGTTGGGCAGATCGAAGTCGCTCTTGTCCATCTCGTCGATCAGCAACACCCGGGGCAGCTTGTACGGCAGCAGCGCCGTCCCGAGCGGACCCAGATGAAGAAAGTCGCCGATGCTGAGCCCAGCCCGGTCGGCGTCACCGCCTTCGGGGTCGCCGCTGGCGCGGGCCATGGGCGCTGTGCGCCAGCCGATGGCCTGTGCTCGTCCGATGGCGTCGTACTCGTACAGCGCGGAGCGGAGCGTGGCTCGGCTCGTGATCGGCCAGCGGAGGACCGGGCCGAGCCGCAACTCGCGCGCGATCCGGTAGGCGAGGCTGGACTTGCCCACCCCTGGTCGCCCCGTGACCAAGAGGGGGCGGCGTAGGTAGATGGCCGCGTTGACCATGCGCACCTCGTGGGCCTCGACCCGGAACGGGCGGATGTCGCCGAGGCGCCGGCGGAACTCCCGCTCGTCAGCGGGCGGAGGTTCGACATCGGGGCCGTACGGGAAGTCCCGCCACTCCGGCGGCGGCGGCCAGCGGCGATCTCGTTCGGCGGTATCCATGACATTGCCAGTGCCTTGATAGATCCACCAGTCGGGAGGAGCGCCCGGCGCGCCGCCGGACGCGGAATGGGCGGGGATGTCGGCATCGCGACCGGACGGTGTGTGAATCATCAGCGGATTCCTTCCTCCGGCGTGCCGTACGAGCGGGAAACCTCGGGTTGCCGCTCCGGGTCATCCCACAGCATTGTGAGGTGACGGCCAATATGGCTCTCGCGATCCGCTAGATCCAGGCGCAGCGCTTCGCCCCGCAATTTTCGCGCAAGAATAGGCAATTGCGCCAGTGTCTCGCCTGCCAGCATCTGTTGAACGGCCTCGCGGAAGTCCGGGCTGCCGCAGTCTCGGCGATGCCAAATGATCACAGGTAGTCCGGCGCGCAGCGCAGTTTCGATCTCCGTGCGTCCGCTGCTGTCCGGTAATGGTGGCTCACTCAGTACCAAGCAGGCGTACCGGAGATCCGATTTAAGATCTGTTTCAAGCAGCGTGTGATAGTTCTTGCCGGCGGGTTTGCTCCAGTACGGCAGCACGGACGTGGGATCGGTGTTCAGTCGCTGCCATCGCACGTGCCACGCGCGATGCCATCGGTGAGTGCGCAGCCGCTCAAGACTGCGCACCACTACAGGATAGTCCATCGTGAGCGGCGTGGGACGGGATGAATGAGATTCTTTGCGCCACCAGTCGACTGGCGCATTGATCAGCTCCCACGGAAGGATGAATTCCAAGGTCACTGTCTCGACAGCCTCGACCCAGTTGGTCTCCATGTCGAAGACCAACCTTTCGACCTCGTTTTCGATCTCCAGAATGCTGACCGTTCGATCCTCGCCGCGCTCCGGGTGCCAGCCATCCGCGTCCCATTGGTACCAATGGGACAACGTGTAGCGTTCCGGATCAATGCCATCGCTTTCCAGTTGAATCACCAGGTACGCGGTGTGGTGCTGAGGTGGAAGCGATTCGCGTTCGTGCAGGTGGATCTCGTTCACGGCGGTGATCAGGCCGAGCTCGCTGGCCAGCCGGTGGTTGCGCATGCGAAGCTCCTGCCCGGTGCTGGACGGCAGGAGCGGGGCGACCCGTTCGAGGAAGATCATGTAGGGCGGTACGGAATCCGCGCCGGCGTTGAGGTCGGTGAGATGGACGAAGTAGTGCCAAGCCGTCTTGCAGTGCGCCGGGGGACGGTGTCGCCGGTTCCGCGTCGCGAGGTGAAAGAGTTCGGTCAGTTGTGGGAGCACCACATCGCCGAGCGCCGAGCGAAAGGCGCTCCAGTCGTCGTCGGTGAACGACGGCGCCGCCTGCCACTCGTCGAATAGCTGGCGGAGCCGGACCGTGCCGAATGACTGTGGGTCGAAGCTGGCGACCACGTCGACTAGGACCCGCAGGCCGTCGGGATTTCGCGCGTATGTGCGGACGATCTCGATCAATTGTGCCCGCGGCGTGGGATGGGTACGTATCGTGGCCGGCTGTTCGAATTGTTCGGCGATGATCTCCAAAGCTAGTTGTCGACTTGGGTCCGAGGCGAAGGCGACCGAGGTCAACAGCGAGTTGACCATGTCCAGCTCAATTTTCTGCCGGGCCTCGACTCCGGGCGTTCGCGAGAACCACTGCTCTTCGCCCTGCATTCACCACCGTCCGACTCTGCGCGGAGCGCGGCCATGATCGGTCTGTGGCGATCGCATTGTCGGAGCCGATCACTAACCGCGTGACCTTTACTCCGACTCTACCTGTCGCGGACCACTGCGATTCCGAGTAGAACCTGATCGATTACCGACACGACGAAGAACGCATGATGTCAGCGACTAGTGACCCGCGTGCGATCTTTCACCCATCCAGGCGACTAGTCGCAGCGGATCCGGCCGATCGGCCGGCGGAATCCGCGAGTAGACCGCGCGCAGCACATCGGGTGCGCTACGGATGGTCTCTGCCGCGGATGGGTCCGTCGTACGGAGGGCCAGTGCGAGGCCGGTCCATGCCTTGGCGTCCCCACCGTCCTCGGCCAGCCGGGCCAGATACATCGTCCGCGCGCGGTCGATGTCGCCCGACACCAGCACGACGTCGGCGGGATCGGCGCCGCTGACCCAGTTCGGATGTTTCTCGCCCTGCTCGGCAAGGGCGGCCAGGGTCGCCGGGTCGGCGAGCCGAAACCGGATGAGCGCGGAGCGGGCGTCGATGTAACGGCCATCCTGGTCGTCCTCGACGATCGCGTCCTCCGCGACGATCCTTTCCGGGCGCGGTTGACGGGCCTGCCAAGCCTTGACGATCTGCTCGACCAGGTACGGGTCGGGCTGGCGGTGGTACGCCAGCCACAGCGAATAGTGGTCATCGGCGGCCATGCTCGCGTCGGCGGCGATCCCCGGCGGCACGCTGTCCTGCTGCCACGCCTGGGCCCGCGCCAGCAGGCTGCCCACGAACGCCTTGCCGCGTGGGGTCAGCGCCTCGATCTGGCTGAGTCGCCGCAGCGTGTCCGCGACCCGGTCGCGCCATAGCGCGAACTCGAACTGCGCCAGGCGCGCCTCGTCACTGTCCTGATCGGGCAGCGTGCGATGGACCCTCCAGAAGTCACAGATGCCCACAAACGCATAGACGCCCTGCAATACGCCCTGGAACGGGCGTGGGTCGTCGCGCCACGGGGCGTAGATCCGTGGCAGGCCGGGGCGGTCCGTGTAGAGGTCCAGCAGGTGCAGGAGGGCGCCCAACTTGTTGTGCTGGAATTCATGGATGAGCGTCACTGCCATCTGGGCGGCGTCTTCGGGCTCGGACGAGAGGATCGCGCCGAATCCCTGGTCCGCGGACGCGGAGAGTGGGCGGAACCGCTGCGCCGCCTGCAGCGGCGTGATGGAGACCAGACCCGCGCCGATGGCCCAGGCGTAGTGCGGGTGGTGCTCGGTGAGGAGCCGCCAAGCCTCGTCGAGCAACGCTTCCCAGCGGCTCAGGATCTCGGCTGGCAACGCGTTCGGAGCGGCGGGCTCGCGCAGGTCTCGGTAGGTGTCGGAATCGTTGAGGATCAGGCTGATCGTGGCGCCATGTGCGCGGGCCGTGATGCGGGGCAGCGGGTGCCACGCCTCCTGGGGCCGGTCACCGTCGTCGGCCAATCCTCGCAGCTCCACAGTGGATACCCCGTGCGTCAATCGCACGACACCGTCCACTACGGACAGTTCGGCGTCCGCGCACTCGGCGTCGGTGTCGAGCTTGACGTAGCCGAGGGACGGCAGCACGACCGAGCCGTAGCGGATCGGGACGCGGATTGTGAAGCTGAGGCCGGCCTGGATCCCAGCGACAGCGGCAAGCGCGTGCAGGTATCCGTAGTCGGCCCACAGTGGAGCGTGATGGTGAACCAGGTTGCGCAGGCGGCGCATGGTGTACGCGGCCCAAATGCCCACCTGGGGCCACATGACGATGGCGTCGACCATGTCGGGGGCCGCCTGCTGCGCCCGGGCGAGGAGTGCCCATGCTTCCGCCAAGGGCTCCAACGGGACGGCATCGGCGCGGGCGTCGGCGAGGTTTCCAAGCGCCACGAGGTTGAGCAGGCGCCAACTGTGTTCGACACGGCGCAGGCTGTGGCTCTCGGCGGTACCGCCAATCCCGGCGGCGAGCGCGTCGAACTGTTCGGACGGGAGACCGAGCCACGAGTCGGGCGAAGGGTCGCCGGAGGTGCCGAACACCGAGCCCGGTGCGTTGGGCTCGGTCGGCTGATGTACGCGGAGATCCACGGGGTCTGCGGAGGAGGTTGGTGGTTAGTGGGTGGAGTTAACGTCCACTTCAACATCACCGGAAAGCCCGCCCGCGCCGTTGTAGCCGCTGATGCTCGTACCTGGCTGCTCGACACGGCGCATGACACGGTCCAGCATCGGCGCCAGCGCCGGGTCGTCGTGGCTCTCCGTAAGCGCGTCGAACCGCAGGCCGGAAAGATCCTTTAGCTGGCCTTGGACGATGTCAGTCATTTATCCGCCTTTGTCGGTTGCGCGAAGTTTATACAAGGAGGATGTTTCGGGAGAGTCGGGATTCGCCCGGCGTGTCGCGCCGAGCGGTCGGATCTTTGCGCCGAGCGGCTAGCTCCTCGGCGGGTAGATCCTCACGGTCGGACAGAACGATGGGCACGGCAAAATATAGCCCCAGCCCCCGTGACATTGGGCACCCACGCCTTGTCTTTTTGGCGACCCAGCGCTCGTTTGTGAACGTTTCCCGTCGCCCTGACGACAGGAAACGTTCACAAATCCGGGCGCCAGCCCGACGCCTCCAGGGCGGCGCGGATCTGCGCGACGACCACCGTCGGTCGGTGTCGGATGTCGAAGGCCGCGAACCGGAGGATCCGGTCACCGGCGATCCAGACGTCGTTCTGTCTGCGCATGTCGGCGGCCCAGTGCCGTACGTCCATGTGGTGTGCACCGTCCACCTCCACATGTAGCCGCCACTGCTTCCAGTACGCGTCGAGGTAGCGCACCCGGCCGCTCGCGTCGGTACGCCGTTCCTGCAGGTCGGGCAGGGGTAGCCGGTGCGCCCGGCACAGCTTCACCAGGTCGATCTCGGAAAGTGCCGTGGCGCCGCCCTCGATGTCACCGACCGTGGTTCGGACGAGTTCGCGCCGGCGGGCCTTGGGCAGGCGAATCAGCACCTCGCGGATCTCCGCCGGGTTGGCGCGGCCCTGCTGGCACGCCGCGGCGAGCACGGACTGGGCCTCCTCGGCGGTCTGCGCCCACTGCGCCGCGTCCACCACCGACCGGGCCATCGTCGTGCGGTCCGGGCGCCCGCGCTGTACGTCGGCGTCCGGCAGCGAGCGCGTCCGCCGTACCCGGACGGCGGGTAGGCCCAGCGGCAGCCGTTTGATCAGGTCCGCCGCTCGCCGGGAGTACGGCACCAGCACGTCGACGACCTCGCGGCGCCAGCGCCCGCGCAGCCCTCCGGCCCGAGCCGCCGCCAGCCCGGCCAGTACGGCGCCCTCGCCCGCGGCCAGCGTCGCGATCCACCGTTGCTGCTCGACGGTGAATTCACCGTTCTGTGTCACGAGTACGCCCCGGCACACCCGGCGCCACCGTCCGGTGGCGATCAGATGGCGTACCCGGGACGGGCCCAGGTGTGCCTCCGCCTGCCGGGCGGTCACCACCCCCGACTGTTCGAAGACGAGCCACTCGAAGGCGTCAGCGTCGTCGCCGGGCATCAGCACCCGACTATCCGACACCCCTCAGGGCCAAATAGTCCAGGACGGCGGACATGTCACCCGTACGGGCGTATACGGCGCGCTGGCGGTTGGCGCCGGTGCCCCGGCTCCGCAACCGTCCCATGAGGATGGTCGCCAGCTCGCGGTCGCCGTTTCGCTCCAGCTCGGGCCGTACCGTGTCGAACAGGCGCGTCAGCAGGTGCCAGGCCGGCCGGGTGTGCCGGGTCGCCGGGTCGACCGCCAGCCCGGCTAGGCCGTCGTGCGCCGCCCGCCAGTGCGCGGCCGCCAGCACGTGGTGGGCGACGTGCGGCGCGGGCCGGCCGGCGGCCACGTCGCCGAGGACGGTGCCGACGAGGGCGCGTATCAGGGCGGCGATCAGGATCGTGTCGTCGAGGGTGGGGCAGACGTCGCCGATCCGGATCTCCACTGTGGGGAATCGGGCGCTCAGCCGGGCGTACCAGTAGAGCATCGCCTCGTCCAGCATGGCGCCGGTGGCGATCAGGTCCGCCACCAGGCTCTGATAGTGCTCGTACGACTCCAGGTACGGGGTCGGGCCCACCGAGGGCCACCGGGCCCACATGATGGAGCGCCAGCTGGCGTACCCCGTGTCGTGGCCGTCGGCGAACGGCGAGTTGGTGGTGGCCGCGTGCAGCAGCGGCAGCCATGGCCGCAGGTGGTTGAGGACCTGGACGCCGGTTTCCGGGTCCGGGACGCCCACGTGGACGTGGAGCCCGTTGAGCCCGGGGCCGGGGGAGAGCGCGCCGAAGCGTTCGACCATCCGGCGGAACCGCGGCTGGTCGACGACCGGCGGCTCCGGTCCGGCGACCGGGCAGGTGCCGATCGGGACGACCCGTACGCCGGCCCGGGCGGCGGCGTGCGCCACGCCGCCGCGGAGCACGGCCATGGAGTCCCGCAGGGCGGCGAGGTCCTGCGCGGGCGGGCTGTTGATCTCGATCTGGCTGGTCAGGTACTCGTGCGCGACCTGGTCGCGCAGCCCTTCGGGCAGCCCGGCGAGGACCGCGTCGACCGCCGGGGCCGCCTGGCTCTTCTCCGCGTCGAGGAGCAGGAACTCTTCCTCGACACCTACGGTCAACCGCACATCCAAGGATTTACCCGGCATGGCGGTCACCGGAAACGTCGCTGGGCCGGCCGGCGATCGTGTCCTGGACGTGGAGCACCGCGTTGACCACGGGGCGGCGCAGCCGCTGCTCCCGCCGGGTGGCCCGCGCCAGCTTGTGCGCGGAGTAGCGCCAGCGGGCCCACGGCGAGTGCGGCCGGGCCAGCCGGATCGCGCCGACGAGGATGAGGATCGGGAGGAATACGCCCAGCAGGCCGGTCCAGATCTTGCCCTTGATCAGCGTGATCGCGGCCAGCCCCAGGTTGAGGGCCAGCGCCGCGACCGCCAGCGCCCAGGCCGCGTTGCCGCCCTCCTCGGACGCCGTCTTGAAGTCGCCCACCCCGATGGGCTGGACGCCGAGCAGGATCAGGCCGGTCAGCGCGATCGCCACGAACACCGCGTCGACGGACGTGCGCCCCTGCTCGGTCCAGTAGACGTCGGACAGGTGCAGGATCAGCGCGAACTCGTCGAGCACCAGCGCGGTCCCCAGGCCGAAGAGGGTCGCCGCGGCCTTGACCCACACGCCGTCGGTGTCTGGGACGGCCAGCCCGGCCACGCCGCCCACCACCATGAGCACCACGCCGAAGACCATGTGGTGGATGTGCAGGCCACCGGGCGTCACATTTCCTGGCCACCAGCGCACCTGGGCCCGGATCATCCGCACCGAGAAGCGGATGACCGCGAACCCGACCACTACTCCCGCGAAGAAGTAGAAGAGCGGCTGGTCGAACCAATTACCCACGTTTCCCCCATTTGTGAGTTAGCTTCCCATCTTCTGCCTATCGTCGGAAGTAGAACCGCCCGCCGCCGCTGGTAGGAGGCTCATGTGACCGCCACTCTGGGCCCACCCGTGCTCCGTTCCGAGACCATCGCGCCGCCCCCGGCACCCGCCCGGCGGCCGGGTCGCGTGCCCAAGGTCTTGGCGGCCATCCTGTGGGTGGTCGCGCTGGTCGCCGCCCTCGCTGCCGTCGCCGGTGTCTTCACCGACGAGGTACGTCGGGAGGCCGGCGCCCCGCTCGTCCCGATCCCGCCCAATCTCGGGTACGCCGTGTGCGTCGCCGTGCTGGCCGCCGCGACCGTCCGGCGTAAGCGGATCGCGTGGTGGCTGCTGTTGGGCTACTTCGCCGTCGCGGTGGTGGTGAGCACCGTACTGCTCGGGATGCCGGCGAGCCGGGTCGACGACGAGGACAAGCTGGTCGCCGCGGTGCACGGCGGGGTGGCGGTGCTGGCGGTGCTGGTGCTCACCGTGGTGCGCCGGGACTTCGTCGCCCGGGTGCGGCGGGGCGCCCAGGGTCCCGCGGTCGCGGTCTTCGTCGTGCTCATGGGGCTCTTCGTCGGGCTCGGGTACGCCCTGGTCACGGCGTACCCGGGCACGCTCGGCGGTACGGCCGAGCGGCTGGCGTACGCGGCGGAGAAGGTGTTCGGCGGCGCCGTCGTCACCGACCTCGACCGGGACGGGCGCGCGCCCGGCTGGGTCGACCTGGTGCTCGGGCTGCTCGGCGGCGTGGCGCTGCTGGCCGCGCTCTGGACGCTGCGGCGCTCCCAGCGGGCCGCGGCCGTCCTGCCGCCCGACGACGAGCAACGCATCCGCACGCTGCTGACCCGGTACGGCGACCGGGACTCGCTCGGTTACCTGGCGACCCGGCGGGACCGGGTGGCCGCGTTCTCGCCGACCGGGCGGGCGGCCGTGTCGTACCGGGTGGTGCACGGGATCGGGCTGGCGACCGGCGACCCGATCGGTGACCCGACCGCGTGGGGGCCGGCCGTCGAGGCGTGGCTGGAACAGGCGCGCGCCTACTCGTGGACGCCCGCCGTGGCCGGTGCCAGCGAGGACGGTGCCGTCGCGTACGCCCGTGCCGGGTTGGCGGCCACCCAGGCGGGCGACGAGGCGGTGCTACACAGTGGAGAGTTCACTCTGGACGGCCGGACCATGCGTCCGGTGCGGCAGGCGGTCAACCGGCTCGAACGGGCCGGCTACACCGCGCGGGTGCGCCGGCACGCCGACGTACCGGACGAGGAGATGCGGGCGGCCTCCCTGCACAACGGCGACGGGCGGTGCGTCCTCGCCGAGGCGTACGACGGCGACGGCGAGCGCGCCGCCCTGCTGTCGCTCGCCCCGTGGGGGCCGCACGGGCTGTACCTGGACGTGGTGCGGCGCGCCCCGGGCGCGGACGACGGCGTGGTGGACTTCCTGGTCGCCGCCCTCATGCGGGAGGCGCCCCGGCTGGGCGTCGACCGGGTGTCGCTCGGCGTCGCGGACGACACCAACGCCATCTACCGCGCCAGCGCCCGCTACCAGCCACAGTGGATCCCGCGGTACGTCTGCGCCGCGGACCGCCGGGACCTGCCCCGGGTGTGGCGGGCCGCCGCGATGCCCGCGCCCGCCGCGCCCGCCTTCGGCCCCGCCGCGCTGGACGAGGAGGGGCCCGCGCCCGAGCCCGCCGACCAGTCGCCGGCGCGCATGGCGAAGCGGGACCGGCTGCGGAACTCCGGCGTGGACCCCTATCCGGCCGGCTTCCACCGGACCGACAACACCGTCGCGGTGGCGATCCGGCACGAAGGGCTGGGGCCGGACGCGCGTACCGGGGACATGGTCGCGGTGGCCGGCCGGATCGTGCAGCTGCGCGACCACGGCGGGGTGTGCTTCGCGACGATCCGGGACTGGACCGGCGACCTGCAGGTGCTGGTCGATGACGACATCGACGCCTGGCGTTCCACGGTGGACGTCGGCGACCACGTGGGCGTACGCGGCGAGGTGGTCACCAGCCGGCGCGGCGAGCTGTCCGTACGCGCCGAGTCCTGGCAGCTGACCGCCAAGTGCCTGCGGCCGTTGCCGGACCGGCGGCGCGGGCCGGCCGCCCCGGACATCCGGCCCCGCGACCGCTACCTCGACCTGGTCACCAGCCCGGAAGCGCGGGACCTGTTGCGCGGCCGGAGCGCGGCGGTGCACAGCCTGCGCGAGTCCCTGCTCGACCGCGGTTACCTGGAGGTGGAGACGCCGGTCCTGCACCGCTTCCCGGGCACCGGCGCGCGGCCGCTCACCACCCGGCTCGGCGCGTACGACCTGCGCCTGTACCTGCGGGTGACGCCCGGTCCGTACCTCAAGCGGCTGGTGGTGGCCGGCGTCGAGCGGGTGTTCGAGCTCGGCCGCGCGTTTCGCAACGAGGGCGTGGACGTGCGGCACAACCCCGAGTTCACGCTCCTGGAGGCGTACCAGGCGTACGCCGACCACCGGACGATGCGCGGCCTGGCGCAGGCGCTCGTGCAGCGGGCGGCGCTGGCCGCGTACGGGTCGACGGTCGCCTACCAGCCGGGCGCGAACGGCACCCTGATCGAGCACGACCTGTCCATGCAGTGGCCTGCGGTGCCCTTCTACCACGCGCTGTCCGACGGCGTGGGCGAGTACCTGTCGGCCGACACCGAACTGCACACGCTGCGGCGGATGTGCGACGCGAACGGCGTACTCCATGATCCGCGGTGGGGGCGCGGCGCGCTCCTCGCGGAGATGTACGGGCGGCTGGTGGAGGCGCGGACCACCACGCCGACCTTCTACACGGACTTTCCGATCGAGCTGGCGCCGGTGGCCCGGGCCCATCGGACCGACCCGCGGCTGGCGGAGCACTGGGACCTGGTGGCGTTCGGCACGGGGATCGGCACCGGGCGTTCGGAGGTGACCGACCCGGTCGAGCAGCGCCGGCGGTTCGCGGGCGCGGCCGGGGACCCGGAGGGCGCGGAGCCGGACGTGGACTTCGTGCGAGCGCTGGAGTACGCCATGCCGCCCACCGGTGGGCTCGCCCTCGGCGCCGATCGGGTGGTTGCCCTGCTCACCGGCCGGCCGATCCGGGAGACCATGCCGTTCCCGCTCGTCCGCGGCGCGCGTACCCGTCAATATTGACAGTGTTGACATTTTGTTGTCGCCTACGTAAAACTTCGTGAGAGCGCTCTCTCAAACCCACGTCACCCGAGAGGCCATTCATGAAGCCCTATGCACACCCGGGTTTGTCCAGACCCGGGCGCGGCCGCCTCCTGCTCGCGGCCGCGGCTGTCCTCAGCGTCGTCGCCGCCATGCTCACGGTCACCATGAACGCCCGCGCCGCGATCCCGCCCACCCCGTCCGGGTGGAGTCTGGTGTGGAGCGACGACTTCACCGGCGCGGCCAACACGCTGCCGTCGTCGGCCAACTGGATCATCGACACCGGCACGTCCTACCCGGGCGGCCCGGCCAACTGGGGCACCGGCGAGATCCAGACGTACACCAACAGCACCAGCAACGTCCGCCACGACGGTGCCGGCAACCTGGTGATCACGCCGATCCGCAACTCGTCGGGCGCCTGGACGTCGTCCCGGATCGAGACCGTGCGCACCAACTTCAAGCCCCCGACCGGCGGCGTGCTGCGCATCGAGGGCCGGATCCAGATGCCCAACGTCACCGGCGCCGCCGCATCCGGGTACTGGCCGGCCTTCTGGGCGCTCGGCGCGCCGTACCGGGGCAACTACCAGAACTGGCCGAGCATCGGCGAGTTCGACATCATGGAGAACGTCAACGGGATCAACTCCGTCTGGGGTGTGCTCCACTGTGGAGTCAACCCGGGCGGCCCGTGCAACGAGACCAACGGCCTCGGCGCCAGCCGCGCCTGCCCGAGCAGCACGTGCCAGTCGGCCTTCCACACGTACCGCTTCGAGTGGGACGCCGGCGTCAGCCCTCAGCAGCTGCGCTGGTACGTCGACGGCCAGCAGTACCACACCGTGACGCAGTCGCAGGTGGGCGAGCCGCACTGGGCCAACATGACCAGCCACGCCGGCTACTTCCTGCTGCTGAACGTGGCGATGGGCGGCGCCTTCCCCAATGGCGTCGCGGGCGGCACGACGCCGACCGCCAGCACCACGTCCGGCGTGCCGATGCTCGTCGACTACGTCGCGGTCTACCAGTCCGGCGGCGGCACCACGCCGACCACGGCGCCGCCCACCACGGCACCACCCACCGGCACGCGGGACGCGTACGCGACGATCGAGGCCGAGTCGTTCAACGCCCAGAGCGGGGTGGGCACCGAGGCGTGCAGCGAGGGCGGTCAGAACATCGGCTGGCTCGCGAACGGCGACTGGGTGCGCTACGACAACGTCAACTTCGGTTCCAGTACGCCGATCGACTTCGTCGCGCGGGTCGCGTCCGGCGCCGCGAGCGGTGTGAGCGGCCTGATCCAGGTACGCCTCGACAGCCCCACCGGCACCGTGCTGGGCAGCTTCGCCCTGGCGAACACCGGCGGCTGGCAGACCTGGCAGAGCATCCCCGGCAACGTGTCCGCCGTGACCGGCACGAGAACGGTGTACCTGACGTTCGCCAGCGGCCAGCCGGCCGACTTCGTCAACGTCAACTGGTTCCGCTTCCGCCACTGACCGCTCCTACCCTCGTGATCAAGGCGTCCTTCAAGTCGTTCTAACGACTTGAAGGACGCCTTGATCACGAGAGGCCGCGCTCGACGAGCGCCGTGGGGAGGGTGACCGTGCGGGGCCAGGAGCGCTCGCCGGCGATGCGCTGGAAGAGCAGGTCCGCCGCGGTGCGGGCCATCTGGCGGGTGTCGTAGGCGACCACCGTGAACCGCTGCGGCATCAGGTGGGACAGCTCGAAGTCGTCGAAGCCGACCACCTCGACCCGGCTCTTGCGCCGCCACAGCTCCTGCAGCACGCCCACGGTGATCCGGTTGTTGAGGCTGAAGAACGCGGTGGGCGGCGTCGGCGCTGTCAGCATGCGGGCCACCGCGGCGGCCGCGCCCTCCGGATCGTGTACGCCGTCGGCGACCAGCCGTTCGTCGTACGCGATGCCGGCCGATGCCAGGGCCTCCTGGGCACCGCCGACCCGCTCGCGCATCGTGTAGACGCTCACCGAGTCGAGCAGGATGCCGATCCGCTGGTGGCCGCGCTCGAGCAGGGCCCGCACGCCGGCCTGGGCGCCGCCCCGGTTGTCCAGCAGCACGGTGTCGGCGAGCAGGCCGCCGGCCGGGCGGTCGAGGAAGACGACCGGGGTGCCCATCTCCACCTCCGGCCGCAGGAACGCGTGGTCGTAGCCGGCCGGGACGATCAGCAGCCCGTCGACCCGGCGGGAGCACAGGTCGCGCAGGAGTTGCTGCTCCCGCTGCGGGTCCTCCTCCGAGGACGCGGTGATCAGCAGGGTCTCGTGCTGCCTCGCGACCTCGGCCGCGACCGCCGCGATCGTTGAGTAGAACGGGTTGGCGAGGTCTTCGATGATCAGGCCGATGGTGGCCGTGGACTGGCCGGACCGCAGCGTACGGGCCAGGTGGTTGCGCCGGAAGCCCAGCTCGGCGACGCTGGCCAGCACCCGCTCGGCGAGCTGTCGCTGCACGTTGGGCTCGTTGTTGATCACCCGGGACACGGTCTTGATGCTCACGCCGGCATGCCGGGCGACGTCCACCATCGTGGGGCGTCGGGCGGCATCTCGATTCACGTGTCGCACGGTAACCGTCTTTGGGTCCTAGGTGTAGACCTCCATGTTCTGTCAGGAGTCTTTACATTAACCGTTAACAGTCCTAATAATTGGGCAACCATCAATGGGAGGTTGCCGTGAAGCTCCGAAGACTCCGTACCCTCGCGGTGCTGGCGGCCGTCGCCAGCGCCGCCGTCCTCGTGATCGCCTCGCCCGCGTCGGCGGCGACCGCGACCTTCGTCCGGACCTCCAGTTGGGGCACCGGGTACGAGGGTAAGTTCACCGTCACCAACAACACGTCGTCCACAATCACCAGTTGGAACGTCCAGTTCGACCTGCCGTCGGGCAGCACGATGGGCACCTACTGGGACGCGCTGCTCACCACGTCGGGGCAGCACCAGACGTTCACCAACCGGTCGTGGAACGGCACGCTGACGGCCGGCGCCAGCACCACCTTCGGCTTCATCGTCACCGGCAACGGTGATCCGACCAACTGCACGGTCAATGGCGGCTCGTGCAGCGGTGGCGGGCCCACCAACCCGGGCGCCCCGGGCACGCCGGGCAACTTCCGGGTCACCGGCACGGCGGCGTCGACCATCTCGCTCGCCTGGAACGCGTCGTCCGGCACCGTGACCGGCTACCGCGTTTACGAGGGCTCCACCGTGCGCGCCACCGTGACCGGCACCTCCGCGACCATCTCCGGCCTCGGCGCCTGTACGACGCACAGCTACACGGTCGCGGCGTACAACTCCTCGGGCGAGTCGGCGCGTTCCGGCGCGGTGTCCGGGACGACGACCGGCTGCACCGGCGGGGGCGGCACGATGCGAGCCGCGCCGTACCTGTACCCGGGTTGGGGCAATCCACCGGCACCGTCCACTGTGATCAATGCGACCGGGATCCGGTGGTTCACGATGGCGTTCATCCTGTCTGCGGGCGGCTGCGCGCCGGGCTGGGACGGCAACGCCCCGCTGACCGGCGGCGTGCACGCCAGCACGATCAGCGCGATCCGGGCGGCCGGCGGCGACGTGCTGCCGTCCATCGGCGGGTGGAGCGGCAACAAGCTCGGACCGAACTGCTCGACGCCGCAGGCGCTCGCCAACGCGTACCAGCAGGTGATCAACGCGTTCGGGCTCAAGGCGATCGACGTGGACATCGAGAACACGGACGAGTTCGAGAACGAGGCCGTGCAGGACCGGATCCTGAACGCCATGAAGATCGTCAAGCAGAACAACCCGGGTATCACGACGATCATCACGTTCGGCACCAGCACGTCCGGCCCGTCCTGGTGGGGCACCCGACTGATCAATCAGGCAGCGGCGCTCCAGGCCAACATCGACGTGTTCACGATCATGCCGTTCGACTTCGGCGGCGGCGCGAACATGTACCAGAACACGGTGAACGCCTCGGAGGGCCTGAAGAACGCGCTGAAGACCGCCTTCGGGTGGTCCGACGCGACCGCGTACGCCCACATGGGCATCTCCGGCATGAACGGTCTGTCCGACCAGCAGGAGCTGACCAGCCCGGCGACCTGGACCCAGATCCGTGACTGGGCGAAGGCCCGGGGCCTGGCCCGGCTGGCGTTCTGGGCGGTGAACCGCGACCGTCCCTGCCCGGGCGGCGGCGTGGTGTCCAACTGCAGCGGCATCGCTCAGACCGAGTGGGAGTTCACCCGGATCACGGCTGGCTTCTAGGCAGGGAGCTGTCGCGGATCTGTAGCTTCGTCTCCAACGTGATCACGGTCGGGGGGCGGTCCGGTGTTGCGATGCGTTGCGTCAGCAACTGGGCCGCCTCCCGACCCAGCTCGTACGTGGGCTGGGCGACCGTGGTGAGGCTCGGGCGTACCAGGTGGGCCCACGGGACGTCGTCGAAGCCCACCACGCCCATCTCCGCCGGCACCTCGATCCGGCTGTCCACCAGGCACTCGACGGCGCCGACGGTCATCAGGTTGTTGCCCGCGAAGATCGCGTCCGGGCGAGGGCGGAGCGCCAGCAGCGAGGCCATCGCCCGGTACCCGCCGTCGGAGCGGAAGTCGCCGTGCCGTACCAGATCGGGGTCGTACTCCCGGTCGTGATCCTCCAGCGCGCGGCGGTAGCCGCGCAGCCGCCGCATGGCCGTGAAGACGCCCTCCGGCCCGGTGATGCAGGCGATCCGCTCGTACCCGGACTCGATCAGGTGGGTGGTGGCCAGGCTGGCGCCGTGCTCGTTGTCGACGAGGACGGTGTCGACGTGGGCGCCGCTCACCTGCCGGTCGATCACGACCACCGGCACGCGGGCGTCGACCAGCCGGTTGACGTGATTTGCCCGGCCCGAGGGCGAAATGATCACACCGGCCATCTGCTCGGTGAGGGCGGCGTCGAGGTATTGACTCTCCTTGGTCGGATCCTCGTCGGTATTGCACAACACCACGGAGAAGCCGGCGCGCTGGGCCACGTCTTCCACGCCGCGGACCAGCGATGTGAAGAACGGGTTGCCGATATCGGAAATGATCACTGCCCACAGCGTGGTGCGACTCCGGCGCAGGTTGCGCGCCACCGCGTTCGGCCGGTACTCCAGCTCACGCATGGCCCGCCGGACCCGTTCGGCCAGCGTCGGGTCCACATTGGCGTGTCCGTTCACCACCCGGGAAACCGTGGCCGGCGAGACCTCGGCCCGTCGCGCGACGTCATAGATGGTCGCCATGGTGTCCCCCCTGTTGCGACGTCCCTGTGCGACCACCATAAGGAGCGGCGCAACCACTCGATAGGCTCTGCGGCATGACGGAGCAACGAATCGCGATTGTCACCGGTGCGGCCCGCGGAATCGGCGCGGCCGTCGCGACGCGGCTGGCCGCGGACGGCATGGCGGTCGCCGTGGTCGACCTCGACGAGGCGGCCGGCAAGGCGACGGTCGACAGCATCGTGGCGGCCGGCGGCCGGGCCCTCGCCGTCGGCGCCGACGTCGCCGACCGGGCCCAGGTCGACGCGGCCGTCGAGCGGGTGGTCGCCGAGCTGGGCCCGCCGCTCGTCCTGGTCAACAACGCCGGGGTCCTGCGCGACAACCTGCTCTTCAAGATGAGCGACGACGACTGGGACACGGTGATGTCCGTGCACCTGCGCGGGGCGTTCCTCTTCAGCCGGGCCACGCAGAAGCACATGGTCGAGCGGAAGTGGGGCCGCATCGTCAACCTGTCCAGCACGTCCGCGCTGGGCAACCGCGGCCAGGCGAACTACGCCGCGGCCAAGGCCGGCATGCAGGGCTTCACCAAGACGCTCGCGATCGAGCTGGGCCCCTTCGGGGTGACCGCCAACGCGGTCGCGCCGGGCTTCATCGTCACCGAGATGACCGCCGCGACGGCCGCCCGCGTGGGCGTCGACTTCGAGGAGTTCAAGAAGCAGCGCGCCGCGGAGACCCCGGTGCGCCGGCCCGGCTACCCGGAGGACGTCGCGCACACGATCTCGTTCCTGGCGAGCGAGGGCGCCTCCTTCGTCACCGGCCAGGTCATCTACGTGGCCGGCGGCCCCCGCGACTAGGCCGGGCTGACGCGGGTACGGCGGAGCCACCACAGGCCCACGATGGGGAGCACGAGCGGGACAAAGCCGTACCCGCGGCCATAACCCGACCAGACCGTGTCATCGGGGAACGCCGAGTCGGCCACCAGGCTGGCCGTGCCCACGGCGACCACCCCGATGAGCTCCACCGTGCAGCAGACCAGCGCCAACCGCCGCCCGCCCACGCCGCCGCGGGCCAGGCCGATCACGGCCACCAGGTAGATCACCGCCGCGAGCGCCGACAGCAGGTACGCCGCGGGCGCCTCGCTGAACTTCGTGGCGATCTGTACCCCGGCGCGCGCTCCCGCGGAGAGGGCGAAGATGCCGTACACGACGATGAGCACCCGGCCGAAGCCCGTGTTGACCCGGTCACGCACCGGTGGCCTCCCAGATCTGCTGTAGCCGGACGACGAGCACCGGCATGACGAGAGCGGCCACGGTCAGGATCACCGATCCCCACCGGGTCGGCTCCATCCGGGCGAGCACCGCGGCGACCGGCAGCATGCCCAGGAACGTGAGCAGGTAGCCGACGAACGTGCCCACCTCACCCGGCCGCTCGCCGCCGATCATGGTCACGATCGCGGCGACCGTCAAGACGACCGCGGCCAGTTCCACGATGCCGGCGCCCACGAGGTGGCTGAGGTCCGGCGGCCGGTTGCGCACGGCGGCGACCAGGCACCAAGCCGCGAGTACGAGCGAGGCGACGATGACGATGGCCCCGAGGGTGTCGTTCACGCGGACACTCTACTAATGCCCGTAGTAGGGGCAGAAGTGCATATAGTTGACGGTGCTCGATGGTCGCCTGGGGAGGCGCCGAGTGGATGTCAGCGCCGTGTGGGCTCTTCTCCTGGTCGCCGGCTGCGTCGTGCTCGGGCTCGTGGGTCTCGCGGCCGTGGCCGAGCGACCCCGTTCGCGCCGCCCCGACCCGCGCAAGCTACGGGCCGCCGCCGAGGTGTTGGCCGCGCACGCCGGGGCCGCCCACGCACAGGCCGGTCGGGCGGTCGCGGCGGCCATCGAGGCGCACGAGCGGTTGGCCGAGGCCGAGCGTGCCCGGGAAGTTGCCTGGGCGGCGCAGGAGGCGGCTGGCACGGCGTACCAGATCGCCTGGCAGGAGGTGGAGGCCGGGCGCACCGCGGCGGCCGAACGGAGCGGTGCCGGGCCGGATCTGGAGGGGCCGGACGGCGAGCGGCAGCGGGACGTCTCCCGGGCGGCGCTGGCCGCCTACAAGCGTGGCGACATCTCGGTCGACGAGCTGCGGGAGGTGTGGCGGCGGGCCGGCGACTGGGATCCGGAGCAGGAGGAGCGCGAGCGGCTGGCGTTCCGGAGCCGGGTGGAGGAGCGGGTGGCGCGGCGGGGGTACGAGCGGGCGGCGCTGGTCGCGCGGCAGGCCGCGGAGGCGGCGCGGGTCGCGGACGTGGCGGCCCGGGCGATGACGGACGAGGCGGTCGCGGCGGCCACTGAGGCGCACGAGGCGCTGCTGGCCACCCAGCGGTACGACCGGAAGCGCAGGTCGCGGCGTCGTTAGGCTGTTGACCATGACACTGAGGTTTGGCCTGCTCGGCACCGGCTACTGGGCGGCGGAGATGCATGGCGCGGGGTTGGCGGCCCACCCGGGCGCCGACCTCGTCGCCGTCTGGGGGCGCGACGGGGCGAAGGCCGAGGCGCTCGCGAAGCGGTACGGCGCGACCGCGTACGAGGACGTCGACGCCTTGCTGTCGGAGGTGGACGCGGTGGCGGTGGCGCTGCCGCCGGACGTGCAGGCCGACCTCGCGCTGCGGGCCGCGCGCGCCGGCAGGCACCTGCTGCTGGACAAGCCGCTGGCGCTGGACACGGCCGCCGCCGACCGGGTCGCCGCGGCGGTCGAGGAGCGTGGGCTCGGCTCGGTGGTCTTCTTCACCAACCGCTTCCGCCCGGACATCACCGCCTTCCTCGACGAGACGGCGGCGGTGGGTGGCTGGCACGGCGCGCGGATGACCCAGTTCGCGTCCATTTTCCAGCCCGGCAACCCGTACGGGGCGTCGCAGTGGCGGCGGGAGAAGGGCGGGCTGTGGGACATCGGCCCGCATGCGCTGTCGATCCTGTGGCCGGTGCTCGGGCCGGTCGCCGAGGTGACCGCCGTCGACGGGCCGGACGCCACGGTGCACCTCACCCTGCGGCACACCGGCGGCGCGGTGAGCACGGCGTCGCTGACGTTGGACGCCCCGCCCGCGGCCGGGCTACGGGACTGCGTGTTCTACGGCGAGAGCGGCCTGGCCACCCTGCCGGATGGGGCGGGGACCGCCGAGGAGGCGTTCGCGGCCGCGGTGGATCGCTTGGTCGCCGGCGTTCCGCACCCGTGCGACGCCCGCTTCGGCGCCGACGTGGTCGCCGTGCTGGCGGCCGCCGAGGTCTCCGCCCGGGACGGCCGCAAGATCGCGGTGATCAGGGACTAGCTCCCTCGACACGCCGCGACACGCCAGACGTACTCCCTGATCAACGGACGAGGAGGGCGCCGGCGGCGACGGCGGCCAGGGCGACGGGGAGGGCTGCCGCGCGGGTCACTCGGGCGGCGCGGACCATCAGGGGGTCGGGGGCCCTCAGGCGGGACAGGGTGGGGTCCGCGGGTGGCGCGGCCAGCAGGTGGCGCTGGTGGTCCGGGTGGATGCCGTGCTCGTTGTGGATGCGCTGGCGCAGCGCGGACGCCGTGGCGACCTGCGCGACCGCGTCCGCCCACCCGGCCTGCTGCAGGAGTACCACCGCGTCGCGGGCGGCGAGGTGCTCGACCATGGTCAGGACGTACGCCGCCCGGGTGCCCGGCTCGGCGGCGGCGAGCGCCGCCTCCAGCCGGTGGTGGTCGGGCCCGCCGTCCACCGGCGTGTGCCAGGCCCAGGTCACCAGCACCGGCAGGCCCACCCGCCGCGATCGGGCCGCGCGGCGCAGGACCCGGGCCACCATCTGCGGGTACGTCAGCGCGATGCGCCCCCGCCACGGCAGTGCCCGGTGGACGAGGCGGTGTGCGCGCACCAGCCGGGACTGGCGGCCGGGCACCGCCGGCGCGACCAGGTACGCGATGCGGGCCAGCCGGTCGTAGTGCCGCACGAAGACGGTCTCGGCGCGAGGGGGCTCCACGCGTGGGACAACGCTATGACGGCGGCGACGTCACGGGTATATCGTTCTTGATATGGACGACGACCTGCCCGTGTTCCCGGGGTTCCGGGAGCTGGCGCAGCGCCGGCGCGAGCTGCTCGCCGAGCTGGCCGCGCAGCGCCGGGCCGCGGGGCTGTCCCAGGCCGAGGTGGCCGGGCGGATGGGCACCTCACAGCCGGCGATCGCGCGGTTGGAGGCCGGCGAGGTGGACGTCCGCATGTCTACAGTGGAGCGCTACGCTGCGGCGATCGGTCGCCGGTTGGAGCTGCGGGTCGCGCCGTACGAGGAGAGGCAGCCATGAGACTGCGCTTCGAACCGCCCGGTCCGCCGCTTGAGGAGCCCACCGACGCCATGCCGCCGTGGCTCCAGGAGCGGCTCTTCGACCAGCGGATGGTGGTGCTCACCGGCCCGCTGACCGGCCCGTCGGCCACCCGGGCCGCCGCGGCCCTGATGACCCTCGACGCGCTCGGCCCCGAGCCGGTACGGCTGCAGCTCGCCACGCCCGACGGCGACCTGGCCGCCGCGTACGGGCTGATCGACGTGCTGGACTCGATGGGGGCGCCGGTCCACGCGGTGGTCACCGCGCTCACCGGCGGGGCCGCGGTCGGGGTGCTCGCCGCGTCCGCGCGCCGGTTGGCGTACCGGCACGCGCGCATCCGGCTCAGCGAGCCGCGCGCGGCGGCCGTGAACGGCACGGCCGATGAGGTGGCCGCCGCGGCCGGGCAGTACCTGCGCGAGCTGGAGGAGTTGGCGCTGCGTATCGCGGCGGCCACCGGCCAGCCGCGCAGCCGGATCGAGGACGACCTGTCCGCCGGCCGGGTGCTCACCGCCGAGGAGGCGCTGGACTACGGCTTGGTCGACGAGATCATCGGCACCAAGTAGGACGGCGTACGACTTCGGGCTGACTGGCGGCGCACTCAGGACCAGCCCGCGGGCGGTCGGCCCGGGGCTGGCCCGTCCCTAGTGTCGAAGCCATGATTGAGGCGCAGGCACTCTCCAAACGCTTCGGCGACAAGCTGGCCGTGGACGGGCTGTCGTTCACGGTCAAGCCGGGACAGGTCACCGGCTTCCTCGGGCCCAACGGCGCCGGCAAGTCCACCACCATGCGGATGATCGTCGGGCTGGACCACCCGACGGCGGGCGTGGCCACCGTCAACGGCCGGCCGTACCGGGACCACGCCGACCCGCTCCGCCAGGCCGGTGCGCTCCTGGAGGCCAAGTCCATCCACAAGGGACGTACGGCGCGCAGCCACCTGCTCGCGCTCGCCCAGACGCACGGCTTCCCGGCATCCAGAGTGGACGAGGTGCTGGCCATGGTCGGCCTCCAGGAGGTGGCCGGACGGAGGGCGGGTGGCTTCTCGCTCGGCATGGGCCAGCGCCTGGGCATCGCGGCCGCGCTGCTCGGCGACCCGGCGGTGGTGATCCTGGACGAGCCGGTCAACGGGCTCGACCCGGACGGCGTGCTGTGGGTGCGCAACATGCTCAAGGGCCTGGCCGCCGAGGGGCGCACCGTCCTGGTCTCCAGCCACCTGATGAGCGAGATGGCGGTGACCGCCGAGCATCTCGTCATCATCGGCCGCGGCCGGCTGCTGGCGGACACCACCGTCGACGAGCTGATCGCCCGGGTCGCGGTGGGCAGCGTCCTGGTCCGGTCGCCGCAGGCCACCGCCCTGCGGGACGCGCTCGTCGCGCACCGGGCCACCGTGACGAGCGCCGAGCCGGGCGTACTCGCGGTCGGTGGTCTGGGCGCCGAGCGGATCGGCGACCTGGCGCTGGCACACGGCATCCCGCTGTACGAACTGACCCCGCGCCGCGCCTCGCTGGAAGAGGCATACATGGACCTCACCCGGGAGGCGGTGGAATACCGATGATCACGTTCCCGCGGGTCGTGCGCTCCGAGTGGACCAAGCTGGTCTCGCTCCGCTCCACTTGGCTGACGCTGGGCACCGCCGCGGTGCTCGCCGTCGTCCTGTCCGGCGCCATCGGGTACGGCGTGAGCCGGTCGATCGACGGCGGCGAGCCGGCCCCGGCCCTGTCCGAGGCGGTGGGCGCGGCGTTCCTGCCGATCGACTTCTTCGTGCTGGTCTTCGGCGTGTTCGGCATCTTGCAGATGTCCGGCGAGTACGGCTCCGGCCTGATCCGGGCCACACTCACCGCGGTGCCCCGCCGCTGGCCGGTGGTGTGCGCGAAGGCCGCCGTCCTGGTCGCCTTGACGCTCCCGCTGATGGCGGTGACGTGCCTGGCCTCGTTCGTCGCCTGCCAGGCGTTCATCGGCGACGGGGGAGCCGCGCTGGGCGACCCGGGCATGCCCGCCGCGATCGCCGGCGCCGCCGCGTGTCCGGTGCTCTTCGGGCTGCTCGGGCTCGGGCTGGGCGCGGTGCTGCGCAACACCGCCGGTGCCATCACGACGCTGGTGGCGGCGCTGTTCGTCGTACCCTTGCTGCTCGGACCGGCCCTGCCCGGCGACCGGGAGGACGCCATCATGAAGTACGTGCCGACCGTGGCCGGGCAGGCCATGTACAGCGTGGACGGTGGCGGCGGCCCGTTCGAGACGCTGTCGCCGGGCGCCTCCGCGGCGGTACTGGTGGGGTGGTCCGCCCTCGCCCTCGCCGGCGGGGTGGCCCTGCTCCGCCGCCGCGATGCCTAACCTTCTAGTAGTGGACACGCTCCGGCGGCATCCCCGGTGGGCCGATGCCGGCCTCGCCGCGCTGCTGGCCGCCTTCACGGGGCCGGCGACGCTGGCTGGCGCCGGGGTGGCCGCCGGGCTGTGGTTCGCCGCCGTCCACCTGCCGCTCGTGTGGCGGCGGCGGTGGCCGGTCGCGGTCTTCTGGGCGGTGTACGCGCTCGCGATCCTGTCCGCGCTGGTCGTCGGCGTCCGGGTCGAGGGGCTCTACCCCGAGCTGCCCGTGGCCGTGGCGGTTTATACGGCCGCCCGCTACGGCCGGCGCCGCCAGCTCGTGCCGATCGTGGTGGCCATCGAGGTCCCGGCGCTCGCGGTGTTCCTCTTGGACGGTCCACACTGGACGGCGTTGGGCTTCGTGTCGGCGGTGCTCGCGACGACGGTGCTGCTCGGCATCGTGGTCAGCACCCGGCAGGCGTACCTGGCCGAGCTGGAGGAGCGGGCCCGCCGCCTGGAGCGCGAGCGCGACCAGCAGGCCCAGCTCGCGGCCGCCGCCGAGCGGGCCCGCATCGCCCGGGACATGCACGACATCGTCGCCCACAGCCTGGCCGTCATGGTGGCGCTCGCCGACGGGGCGGCGCTCACCGCGACGGCGTCGCCCGAGCGGGCCGCCGACGCGATGGGGAAGGTGTCGGCGACCGGCCGGCAGGCGCTCGGCGAGATGCGGCGCGTCCTCGGCCTGCTGCGCGACGGCGCGGACGGCCGGGCGCCGCAGCCCGGCCTGGCCGACGTCGACGCCTTGGTGGAGCAGGTGCGCGCCGCCGGCGTTCGGGTCGCGGTCACGGTCGAGGGCGTGCCCGGAGACTGGGGTCCGGGCGCGGGCGTGGCCGTCTACCGCATCGTGCAGGAGGCGCTCACCAACACGCTCAAGCACGCCGGGCCGGACGCCAGCGCCCACGTACTCCTGCGTTTCCGGGACGGGGGCGCGGAGGTGGAGGTCACCGACGACGGCGCGCACCGTCCGGCCGCCGCGCCCGCGGGCGGCGGGCACGGCGTACCAGGGATGATCGAACGGGCCGCGGCGTACGGCGGCGGCGTCGAGGCCGGGCCGCGGACCGGCGGTCCCGGCTGGCGGGTCCGCGCGCGGTTGCGCTTCGACGGGGGTGGGCCATGACCACGCGAGTGCTGCTGGTGGACGACCAGGCGCTGCTGCGTCTCGGCTTCCGCATGGTCCTGGAGACCCAGCCCGACCTGGAGGTGGTCGGCGAGGCCGGGGACGGCACCCAGGCCGTCGCGATGACCCGGGCGCTGGCACCGGACGTCGTGCTGATGGACGTGCGCATGCCGGTGACCGACGGCATCGAGGCGACGCGGCGCATCGTCGAGTCCGGGTCCGCGGCGCGCGTCTTGGTGCTGACGACGTTCAACCTCGACGAGTACGTGTACGCCGCGCTCCGCGCCGGGGCCAGCGGCTTCCTGCTCAAGGACGTGCCGCCGGCCGACCTGATCAGCGGCATCCGGGCCGTGGCGGCGGGGGACGCCGTGGTGGCCCGAGCGTCACCCGGCGGCTGATCGACGCGTTCGCGCCGCACCTGCCCGACCCGGCGAGCGGCCGGTCACCCACCGACGCGCGGCTCGACCAGCTCACCGAGCGTGAGCGGGAGGTGCTCGTGGAGGTGGCCCGCGGCGGCTCCAACGGCGAGATCGCGCGGGCGCTCACCGTGTCGGAGGCGACGGTGAAGACGCACGTCGGGAGGATTCTCACAAAGCTCGCACTCCGCGACCGCGTGCAGGTGGTGGTGTTCGCGTACGAGGCGGGGATCGTCCGGCCGGGGACTGAGTAAACCCCTACTACTTTGGTCGTACGCGGCCTGGACAAGATTCCCCTCTGGTAGGTCGTCGCCGCCCGGATCGCTGCCTAGTGTCGGGGCTATGGGGGAAGTGCAACATCAGTTACGTGCCGAGGTCACCGTCGGCACACGGGGAATCGACGTACGCGTCACCGGTGAGATCGACATAGCCAACGTGGACGAGTTCCGCGCGCTGTTGTGGGCTCTGCCGCCCGCACCGGCGCCACTGCGAGTCGACCTTGGGGGAGTCGACTTCCTGTCCGCCGCGGGGGTCCGGGCGCTGGTCGCGGTGCACCTGCGTACCCGCGCCCGGGGCGGGCAGCTCGTCCTGTGCAATCCCAACCCGGTCGTACGGCGCACGCTGCGGGCGACCCGGGTCAACCGGGTCATCCCGATCCGCCGGATCGCCCCGACGCCCTGAATATGGAATGAGGCGGGGGTGCATCCCCCGGGAAGCACCCCCGCCGTTCCTCCCCCCAGCCCCCGAGGGGGAGCCGCCGCGCGCACACCCCCATGCGCGTCACGGCCGCAGTGAAGATCCGGCTAGAGGAGCGCACACGCGGCGTTCGTGATACACAAAAACTTTCTTCGGCCCGGGATGTATCAGACCGGCACGGGCCTTCTCCTCAGTTGTGCGCCGCGCACTGTCGCCTTGGCGATATCGCGTGGACCTACCATGACGCAGTGTGTGGGGGTGCAGGTGAGGGGAGGGGCGATGACGTCGGTGACCTCCGATGACACCGGGGTCGGTGCCGCTTCCTGGGAGCGGGCCGCTCGTGAGTTCGCCGCCTGGCGCGCCGGCGATCCGGCGGGGCTGGATCGCCTCGTCCGGCTGTTGACGCCGATGCTGTGGCACCTGGTCCGGGCGTACGGCCTGGATCGGGAGGCGGCCGAGGACGTGGTGCAGTCGACCTGGCTGGCGCTGGTGCGCAACGTCGACTCGGTGCGCGACCCGCAGGCGGTGCTGCGCTGGACCACGACCACCGCGCGCCGGGAGGCGTGGCGTACGGCCAAGGCGGGGCGGCGCGAGGACGTCGCCGAGCCGCAGACCCTCGACGCGGCGCTGCCGCCGGTGGGTGGACCGGACGCGACCGTGCTGGCCGAGGGCACCGCGCGCACGCTGTGGCGGCACGTGGCCGAGCTGCCCGAGCGGTGCCGCCGGTTGCTGCGGGTGATCGCGTTCGAGGACCGGCCGGACTACGCCTCGCTCTCCACCGAGCTGGGGATCGCGGTGGGCAGCATCGGGCCGACCCGCGGGCGCTGCCTGGACAAGCTGCGCGGCCTGCTGGCCGCCGATCCGGAGTGGAGTGACCGGCGTGACTGACGACCAGATGGTGTTGCGTGCGGTTCACGACATGTGGGAGTCACTCGACCCGGTGCCGGTCGACCTCGCCGACCGCGTGCTTTTCACGCTCCAGCTCGAAGACCTTGAGTTCGAGCTGATGCGGTTACAGGAGGCGCTCGCACCGATGGGTGCCCGCGGGGCGGAGACGGCCTCCACCGTCACCTTTTCGGCGGAAAGCCTCACCGTGATGGTGACGGTGTCGGATTCGGGACCGCATCACAGGCGGATCGACGGTTGGATCGCACCAGGCGGCGCGCTTCGGGTCGAGCTACGCACTCCGCGGGGCGTACACGAGACCCACGCCGACGCCGACGGCCGCTTCGCGTTCGCCGAAGTGCCGTCCGGTCTGGTGCAGATCATGATCCATCCGACGAACGGGGCGACGGTGCCCCTCCACCGCCCGGTGGTCACGCCGCCGGTGCAGCTCTAGCCGAACTCTTCGTGGGGAGTCCAACGTGGGCACAGCAGATAAGCACGTCCCCGCGCCGCCGGCCGCCCTCATGGCGGCGCACGGCGCCCGATCCCTCGACCCCATCACCGCCCAGGTTCTACCGGACCAGTCCCTTCAGTCCACTGTGTACGTCGCCAACCGACTCCTGATGCGCCGTCCCGCCGCCGAGCACCGCCGCGTCTTCAACGAGGTCGCCGCGGGCCTGTCGCTGCGCCTCGACGACGACGGCGAGCCGCGCCGCCGGTGCATGCGCCTCGCGCCGACCAACGCCGGCCCGGCCGTCCCCGACGCCTGGCGGATGCTCCAGGCGCTGCGGGCGCGCGACGCGGGCCGGCTGCGCAGCCTCGGCGCCGGGCTCGACCACCTCATGTTCGCCGCCACGTCGCCGATCACCGGCAACCCGTACCACTCCGCCTTCCCGTACCACTCGGCGTTTCCCTATCACTCGGCCTTCCCGTACCACTCCGCGTTCCCGTTCAGCCCGGTCGCCCAGTACGGGATGCTCGGGTTCGGCGCCACCCAGCCGGTCCACCTGGTCCTGCCGCCCCCGGTCCGGCAGGCGAGCGTGACCCCGCGGCGCCCGGTGGTGGCGGTGCTCGACACCGGCTGCGGTACGCACGAATGGCTCACCCCGGAGCAGGGCGTGCTGCCGGCCATCAACGCGCTGACCGGCGACGCGGGCACCGCGCTCGACACGACCGGCGACGTCATCGGCCCGCTCGACGGCATGCGCGACCCGCTGGCCGGGCACGGCACGTTCATCTGTGGACTGGTCCGCCAGGCGTGCCCGGACGCCGACATCCTCCCCGTACGGGTCATCCACTCCGACGGCGTGATCGTCGAATCCGAGCTGTTGCAGGCACTGCAGACGGTGCACGAACTGGCCCGCAAATTCGCCGCGGGCGAGCCGGGCGGCCAGGCGATCGACGTGGTGTCCCTGTCGCTGGGCTTCTACCACGAGTCGCCGGCGGACGACGCGTACAGCTCGCTGCTGTACGAGGAGGTGCGCAACCTCGCCGAGCTCGGCATCGCCGTGGTGGGCGCGGCCGGCAACGACGCCACCGCCCGGCCCATGTTCCCCGCGGCCTACGCCGAGCCGCCGTCGGGCTCCGAAACGCCCGCGATCCCAGTGTCCAGTGTGGGCGCGCTCAACCCGAACGGGACCATCGCGCTCTTCAGCAACACGGGCACGTGGGTGCACCACTGGGCGCCCGGCTCGGCCGTGGTGAGCACGATGCCCAAGTTCGACCACGCGCTGAGCCCCGGCGCCGCCATCCTCGACCCGCACCACCCGATGATCCGGGAAAGCATCGACATCGATGACTTCGCCGGCGGGTTCGGCATCTCCAGCGGTACGTCTTTCGCGGCCCCGGTCTTCGCCGGCCGGATCGCCAAGGCGCTGATCGCGTCGAACGGCAGCGCGTCGTTGATGCAGAGCGAAGAGGACCCGGTCAAGCGGATGCAGTTCGCGTTGGAGGCACTACAGGCGAGCTAACCGGCCGAGCCGGATCCACAAAACCCCATGCCATGATGGGGCGTGTCCGTCGCGAGCGCCGCCGAGCTGCATGCCCAGGCCGTCCGGGAGACCGAGCACGGACGGCACGCAGCGGCTCGGCGGCTGCTACGCGCCGCGCTGAACAGCGGCCCCGACCCGGAGTTGCGGGCCCGCATCCTGATCAGCCTCGCCTACCACGAGGCGGAGCGCCGCCGCCTCGACGACGGGCTCGCGCTGCTGGCCGAGGCCGACGCGGTCGCCGACCTGCCGGCCGCGCCGCGGGGATGATCGCCGCACAGCGCGGGCTGCTCTACATGCGCGCGCGGCGGCCGGCCGAGGCGCTGGCCGCGCTCGACGCCGCGGTACGGCTGCTGGACGAGTCCGAGCCGGAGTACATCTGCCGGCCGCTGCTCAACCGGGGCATCATGCACATGCAGCGCGGTGCGTTGGCCGCCGCACGGGCCGACTTCAGCCGCTGCACCGACATCGCCGGCCGGCACGGTCTGGACATGCTGGCCGCCAAGGCGTCGCACAACCTCGGCTACCTGTCGCTGCTGTCCGGCGCGCTGCCGCGGGCGCTGCGCGAGATGGACACCGTCCGCGCCACGCTCAGTGACCAGTCGCCCATCCACGCGGCGATCTACCACATCGACCGGGCCCAGGTGCTGCTCGCGGCCGGCCTGTGGCGGGAGGCCGACGAAGACCTCGCGCTCGCCGTCGACCTCTTCCGCGGTGCGAAGGCCCCGCAGGACCAGGCCGAGGCGGAGCTGGCCCGCGCCCAGGTGGCCCTGCTGGAGGAGCGGTACGCCGACGCGCGGCGGTTGGCCGGGCGGGCCCGGAAGCGGTTCGCGGCCCGGGGCGCGGACGCCTGGGGGTTGCTCGCCGAGCACGTCGCGGTCGCCGCCTCGGTGGCCGACGGGCGGGGCGTGGCGCAGGCCGCGCCGGACGCGGCCCGGCTGGCCACCGCGCTGGCGGCGGCGGGCCTGGACGACGAGGCGCGCCGGGCCACGCTGACCGGCGTGGCCGCGCTGCTGGCGGCGGGCGCCGGTGGGGTCGCCGAGCGGGCGGGGGCGGCGATCCGGTTGCGCCGGGACGATCCGATCGGGACGCGCCTGCAGGCCCGCGCCGTACGGGCTGGTCTCGCCGACGTGGCTGGCCAGCCCCGCCGTGCCGACGCGGAGCTGCGGGCGGCCCTCGCCGACCTGCACCGCTACCAGGCGTCGTTCGGGAGCCTCGACCTGCAGACCGCGGTGAGCGGCCACGGCCGGCGCCTCGCCGAGCAAGGGCTGGCCCGGGCGCTCGCCGGCGGCCGTCCCGCCACCGTGTTCGGCTGGGCCGAGCGGGCCCGCGCGCTGTCCACCCGGCTGCCGCCGGTGGTACCGCCCGCCGACGCCGAAGCGGCGCAGATGCTGGAGGACCTGCGGCACACCCGCGTCGAGCTGCGCGCCCACGTGCTCGCCGGCCACCCCGCACCGGCGCTCCGCGCCCGCTGCGCCCACCTCGAACGGCTCATCCGGCAGCGGTCCTGGTACACGCCCGGGCCGGGCCAGACGCTCGCGCCCGCCCCGCTCGGGCAGTTGCAGGATCAGCTCGCCGTCGCCGACGCCACCTACGTCGCGCACCTGCTCACCGGCGGGCGCCTGCACGCTCTCGTGGCCGGCCCGCGCCGCCGTACGCTGCTCGACCTCGGTCCCGCCGCCCCGGTGATCGAGCTGCACCGGCGGCTCCGCGCCGACCTCGACGCGCTTGCCACGATCAACCTGCCCGAACCGGTGCGGGTCAGCGTCCGCGCGGCCAGCCGCCGTTCGCTGCAGGGCCTCGACGAGCGGCTCTGGCATCCGCTGCGCCGCCTGCTCACCGACGGCCCGGTGCTCCTGGCTCCGGCGGCCGGGCTGGTCGCCGTACCGTGGACGCTTTTGCCGGTGCTGCGCGGGCGTCCAGTGGCCGTCGTGCCGTCCGCGACCGCGTGGCTGGCCGCGCGCGACCGGGCCGCGCTGCCCGCGCGGCCCGCGGTGGCCCTCGCCGCCGGTCCGCGGGTGTTGCGCGCCGCGGAGGAGGTGCGGCTCGTCGCCGAGGCGTGGTCAACGGCGGCGGCGCCGGCCGAGTCAACCACCGCGGGGGTACGCGAGGCCGCGCGCACCGCCGATGTGCTGCACGTCGCCGCACATGGCGTGCACGAGCCGGATAACCCGCTCTTCTCCCACCTGGAGCTCGCCGATGGCCCGCTCTTCGGCCATGAGCTGCACCAGCTTTCCCGGCTGCCCGCGCACATCGTCCTGTCGGCGTGTGAGCTGGGCCTGGCCCGGGCCAGGCCGGGCGAGGAGACGCTGGGGATGACCGCCGCCCTGCTGCACGGCGGTGCCGGGAGTGTCGTGGCCGGCGTCGCCCGGATCGCCGACGCTGTCGCTTACCAGGTCGGACCGGCCCACCACGCGGCGTTGCGGGACGGCAGCTCGCCCGCCGCCGCGCTCGCCACCGCGATCGAGAAGGCCGCGAAGACCGAGGAGGACCTGGCACCGCTCGTGTGCTTCGGCGCCGGCTGGTGACTGTCTCTCATGCCTTACAGGAGCGCGCAGGCGGATATCCGATACATGCTCCGTCGCGATTCCGGTAGCTTGGCCCGCATGACACAGGCCCTGATCAACTGCACCCCCGCCCGGACGGGCGCGTGGGGTGCTGACTTCGTTGTCAGGCCGCGGCTGGGGCTTCCGGCCCTGGTCTGAGCTGGCTCGCAGCCACTCTTCTCTTCGCGTTCTCGTCCAGGGCCTTCCGAGTCCTTGCTCATCTCGGATAGGCGGGAGACGCCGGCTCGTGGCGCGCAAAACCGAACGCGACCGTACGCGGCGCGTGTTCTCACAGACGTTTCTGCATGACCCGGGCGCACTGGACCAGGTGGTCCGCGTGGCCCGGCTGTCCCGTACCGATCTGCTCCTGGAGGTGGGCGCCGGGGACGGCCGGCTCACCCGGGCGCTGGCCGCGGCCGCCGGGCGGGTGGTGGCGTACGAGGTCGATCCGGAGCTCGTGGCCGCGCTGGTGGCGCCGGACAACGTTGTCCGCCGGCACCAGGACTTCCTGACCGCCCGGCCGCCCCGGGAGCCGTTCGCGGTGGTCGGCAACATCCCGTACGCGCTGACCGCCCCGATCGTGCGATGGTGCCTGGGCGCGCCGGCGCTGACCTCCGCGACACTGGTCACCCAGCTGGAGTACGCCCGCAAGCGCACCGGCGACTACGGCCGGTGGAGCCGAGTGACCGTCGAGACGTGGCCGGCGTTCCACTGGGGACTGGCGGGGCGGATTCCGCGGCACAAGTTCCGCCCGGTGCCGCGGGTGGACTCGGGCATCCTGCGGCTGGAGCGGCGCGCCGTGCCGCTGCTGCCACCGGAGCGGCTGCCGGCGTACCGGCGTTTGGTCGACGTGGGCTTCGGCGGCGCGGGCGGTTCGCTGCACGCGAGCCTGCGCCGGCACTACCCGGCGCGCCGGGTGGACGCCGCCTTCCGTGCCGCAAGGCTGGACGTGTCCACTGTGGTCGGCTATGTCTGGCCCGAGCAATGGCTGCTGTTGTTCCGCCTCCTCGCCGGGTGAGGGCGACAATGGTCCGGTGACTAGCGAAGATCCGTACGCCGTGGTTTGGGCGGAGCACACTGGGCATCTGGGCGCGGTCGCGGGCGAGGAGGCCGGGTGGTACGCCACCGTGGCGACCGAGCTGGTCCGGCCGGGAGACCGGCTGGCCGTCGACGTCGGCTGCGGCGGCGCCGGCATGACCGTGGCGCTCGCGGCGGCGCTCGGCCCGGACGGGCGGGCGGTCGGGGTCGACATGGAGCCGGCGATCCTGGCCGCGGCGAAGGAGCGGGCGCCGCGGCTCGACTTCCTCCAGGCGGACCTCGACGGCGACCTCGCCGACCTGCGGGCCGCCCTCGGCGCGCCGGCCGACGTGGTGTGGGCGTCCGCGTCCGTCCACCACGCCGGCGACCAGCAGGCCGCGGTCGCCACACTGGCCACCCTGCTCGCCCAGGGCGGGCGACTGGCGTTGGCCGAGGGCGGGCTGCCGCCCCGGCACCTGCCCTGGGACGTGGGTGTCGGCGAGCCCGGCCTGGAGATCCGCCTCGACGCCGCCCAGGACCGGTGGTTCGCGGGCATGCGCGCCGGGCTGCCCGGCTCGGTGCCGATGCCGTACGGCTGGACCGAGGCCCTGCGCCGTGCCGGCCTGAGTGCGGTCACTTCGCGTACGACGTTGATGGAGCGCCCGGTGCCGCTCTCGGAGGCGTCGCTGGCCCGGTTACTGGATCGTCTGGCGCACCGGGTGGACCGGCTCCGCCCGGCCGGTCTGCTGGCGGAGGCGGATCTGGCGGCCTGGGCCCGCCTCCTCGACCCCGACGACGAGGCGTGGCTCGGCCGCCGCGAAGACCTCTACTGGCTGGACGCCCGCACGGTGCACGTGGGCACCCGCGCGGAGTGAGCGACGGCGCTCCGCGCGGGGCCACTGTCCGAGCGGTCAGGGAACGGGCCGGCGCCGTGATCGTGGCGAATGGTTGCCCCTGGGCGGGCAATTGGTCGACACAGTCGCCGAGTCTCTGCGCGATGCCGACCGATACAGCGCCAAGACCCGTTCGCTCCTGCGTGAGCGTGAAGGATGTGGGTCGCTGGGGCGACTCGGATCCTTCACGTTGATGTCTGGCGAGGCGCGGGGAGGGGCTAGGGGCGGGCTAGGGCTACCCAGGTGCCGGGTGCGACCTCGGCGCCGGGCGGTATCAGGAGGCGGTCCAGGGTGCCGGGGGCGGTCGCCGTCAGGTCCCACAGGGCGCCGCTCGGGAGGCGTACCCGGGCCAGGGGCACGCCCGCCAGGTACGCCTGACCGGGTACGACCAGCCAGCGCAGGAGTCGCGCGCTGCCGCCCGGGATGGGAAACGCCAGCGGCAGCGTGGGCTCCGGTGACGTCTGCGCGGAGACCCGGCGTGGACCGCTGCTGGGCAGCCAGCGGGCCGCGCCGCGTACGGTGGCCAGCGCGGGGTCCTCGACCGTACGCAGGGGCAGCCGGAGCGCCCGTTGCAGGAGCTCGGTCACGGCCGGCATGCGGGCGCCCCCGCCGACCGCGAGCACGGCGGTGACCTCCGACGGCGGTACGCCCAGCCGGGTCACCAGGTCGGTGCAGCACGCCAGGGTCCGGCCGAGCAGCGGCGCGGCCAGCGTCCCCAGGTCGGTCCGGGACAGCCGGTACGGCGGCGCGTTGGGCAGGAAGAAGTCCTCGACGGCCGGGGCGTCGCTGAGCTGGTGCTTGAGCCGCTGGGCGAAGTCGGTCACCGCCATGCCGAGCCGCAGCGTGGCCGGCGCGGTGGGCGTGGCGGCGGCCGACGAGAGCAGGGGCGCGAGCCACTCCTGGCCGTCGATGTGGATCCGGCCGGCCAGCAGCGCGTCGATGTCCCGGCCACCGCAGTCGTCGAGCGCGGCGTGGCCGAGCACCTCGTGCCACCGTTCCCCGATCCGCACGAGCGCCGTGTCGAACGTGCCGCCGCCCAGGTCGTACACCAGCACGAGATCGCCGGGCTCGAAGGGCGCACCGACGATCGGCGCGAACGCGGCGGCGACCGGTTCGGGCAGCAGCTCGACGGTGTCGAAGCCGGCGGCCTCGGCCGCCGCGATCATGCGGGCCCGCCGCGGATCGTGCGAGCCGTAGCTGGCCGGCACGGTGACCACCGCGCGGGCGATGGGGCCGCCGTGCAGCCGCTCGCCTTCCACCCGCAGCGCGGCCAGCATGGCGACGACCTGCTCGATCGGCCGGAACCGCCGGTTGCCGAGCACGACCGATGCGTCCGCGGCCAGGCCGCGCTTGAACTCCGCGGCGAACGACTCCGGCTCGGACCGCTTGCGCCGCTCGGCCAGCGTGCCCACGAGCATCTGCTGGCCGTCCCAGAAGACCGCCGAGGGCCAGGTGGCCGCGCCGGTGACGGGCTCGGGCACGGTCCGGCCCTCGGCGGCCCCGACGACCACGGCGGCGGACGACGAGGTGGTGCCGAAGTCGACCACCAACACGGGCTCAGATGTGCCAGACATCCACCAGGCTCCGATCCTCGGACTCCCAGGTGGCCAGCAGGTGCCGGCCGTCGGCGCTGAAGCCGGCCAGGGCGCGCAGGTTGGGGCGTTCCCCGGCGCGGAAGACCTCCTGCTCGGTGGCGATGTCGTGCAGGAGCAGCACCGCCGACCCGTCGGACGACTCCAGCATCGCGGCGCGCAGCTGGCCGTCCGGGCTGGCGATCGTCGTGCCGAAGCCCTGCGCCTTGCTGCGCCCGGAGTAGTCGGGATGCCGCCGGGTCCACGCGTCGTCGCTGATCTTGTCGATGCGGCCGCCGGTGCGCAGGTCCCAGATCGTGATCGTCGATCGGCGGTAGCGGCCCACCGCCACCTTTCCCTCGGCCTCCGCGGCCAGCCGCCATTCGGCCTCGTTGATCCGCACCTTGCCTGGTCCGCTCGGGTCGCGGAACCGGGTCACCAGCTTGCCCGTCTCCACCTCCCATACCGAGAACCAGCCCTCGGCGTCCCACGCCACCAGGCAGAGCCGCCCCTCGGGGCCGACGAAGACCCGGCCGCCCAGCGGCGCCGCGGTGCTCTGCTCGGGGACGAACTCGGCGGTGAGCGCGCCGTCGGCGATGCCGCGGACCCGGACGTACCGCCCGGTGCCGTCGCACTCCACCAGCCGGAGCCGGTCGGGTGTGAGCAGCCAGGACCCGGCCACCTCCAACCGGTGCAGGTGCGGCGGCGGGTGCTCGGCGAGCGCCTTGGGGCTCTTGGCGGCCGCGGCCACGAGCACCGGCCCCACCGGCTGGCCGGCGGCGGCCCGGTGCGCGAGCAGCGTGCCGGCCTGCGGCGCGACCAGGTCGAAGACCCGCTCGTCCGGCGCCCGGACCCGGGCCACGACCGCGCCCGCCGGGTACGGCTGGCCCTCCGCGACCAGCCAGCGCACCAACTCGCCTCGGCCACCCGGGACGTCCCACGAGACCGGCTCGACGCGCCAGCTCGGCCGCTCGGCGGGGACCGCACGGCTGAGCGCCCCGACCGACCAGCGGGCGGCGCCCCGGGCGACGGCCAGCTCGGGGTCGGTGGCGCGGCGTACGTGGTGACCGAGCGCGCCGCGCAGCGCCGGCTCGATCATCGGGAGCCGGGCCGAGCCGCCGGTGAGCACCACGGTGGCCAGGTCGGCGAGCGTCGCACCGGCCTCGGCCACGACGGCGTGGCAGCTCGCCACCAGCCCGCGTACGGCCGGGTCGGCGAACGCGGTCAGCCACTCCCGGGTCAGCCGGTACGGCGGGGTGATCGGGGTGAGGTGGTCGGCCACCTCTTCCGCGTCGGTGAGCTGGTGCTTCAGCCGGCGTACGAAGTCGATCGCGTCGTAGTACGCCCGCAACCCGGCGTCGCCCGGCGCGGCGAGCAGCGGCTCCAGCCAGGCCCGGCCCTCGGCGCGCAGGTCGTTGATGAGCAGCGCGTCGAGGTCGCGGCCGGCCGTGGTGGTTTGCTGGACGAGCTGGGCGGTGTGGTTGCCGCGCACCTGCACCAGGGCCACGGTCCAGGTGGCGCCGAGGTCGCAGACCAGGACCAGGGCGCCGGCCGGCAGGCCACCGCCGGTCTCCGGGTCGAGCGCGGCCGCGACCGAGCTGGACAGCAGCTCCACGTCGGCGAAGCCGACCGCCTCGCCCGCCGCGACGAGGACGTCCCGGCGCGGGTCGCCGTTCAGGTAGTCCGCGGGTGTGGTGAGTGTCACCCGGTGGATTTCCGCGCCGTACTGCTGCCTCGCCTCCATGCAGACGGCCTGGAGATATGCGGCGAGCGCCTCGCCGCCGGTGATCTCCCGCCCCTCCAGCCACATGGACGCCTGCGCGTCGACCGCCCGCCGCGGACCGTCGATGTACCGGCGCGGGATGGCCCGCTTGCGCCGCTCGGCGGCGGTGCCGACGAGGTAGCCGGCGTCGTCTACACAGAGAGAGGAAGGCCAGATCAGGGCCCCGCTGCCGGGCTCGCGCAGGAGCCCGGACTGGTCGCCGACGACCAGCGCCACACGGGTGCCCGACGTGCCGACATCGACCACCAGGATCGGTTCGGCCATACGCGGTCCCTTGCTTCGGGCGACGGGGGGTTGAGGTGACGTACGCGGGGAGTTCCGGCATAGTCTCCGCGAGTCTCCCGGTCGCGTCCACCCTCCGGAGGGCCGGAAACGGGTCGGTAACAATCGATTGACCAATCCGGCCGAGTGGGGGCTCCGAAGTACCTATGTGCTTGAGAGGCTGGCATACATGACCGAGCACCTGTCGGCCGTACCCTCGCCGCCGCCGGACCCGTCGGCGGAGGCCGACGAGCTGCTGCGCGCGGTCGCGCGTGGCGACGAGGCCGCGTTCACCCGGCTCTACGACCTCGTCGCGCCCCGGGTGTTCGGGCTGGCCCGGCGCGTCCTGCGCGACCCGGCCCAGGCCGAGGAGGTGGCGCAGGAGGTCCTGGTCGAGGTGTGGCGGACGGCCGGCCGCTTCGACTCGGCTCGTGGGTCGGCGACGGCGTGGATCTTCACGATCGCGCACCGCCGGGCCGTCGACCGGGTGCGGTCCGAGCAGGCCGGCGCCGAGCGGGTACGCAAGCTCGCCGCGAGCTCGGGACAGACGCCGTACGACGAGGTGGACGAGGCGGCCACCGCCCACCTGGAGCAGCAGCAGGTGCGCCGCTGCATCCAGACCCTGACCGGGCTGCAGCGCGAGGCGATCACGCTGGCCTACTACGGGGGCTACACCTATCGGGAAGTGGCCGAGATGCTGGGCACCGCGCTGCCGACCATCAAGACCCGCATGCGGGACGGGCTCATCCGCCTCCGTGACTGTCTCGGCGTGGAGGTGCCGGCATGAGTGAATCAGGAGGCGCGGCATGACCGATGTGCACGCGCTGGCCGGGGCGTACGCGCTGCACGCCCTGACCGACATCGAGCGGGCGGCCTTCGCCCGCCACCTCGCCGAGTGCGAGTCCTGCGCGCAGGAGGTCGCCGAGCTGCAGGAGACCGCCGCCCGCCTCGCCGACGGCACCTGGTCGGTGCCGCCACCTCGGCTGCGCGAGAACGTGCTGGCGGAGATCCGTCGTACCCGGCAGGTGGGACCGGGCCGTCCGGACCGGGACGCGGCACCCACCCAGCGCATCTGGCGCCGCCGGACGGCGCTCGCGGTCGCCGCGGGCATCGTGGCCGCGGCGGCGGGCTCGGCCAGCTTCGTGGTTCAGGAGCAGCGGGTACGCGATGAGCGCGCGGTCGCGGACGCCGCGCGCGCCGAGCAGGCGCAGGTGGAGGCGGTGCTCGGCGCGTCCGACGCGCGCCTGCGCTCGGTGCCGGTGACCGGCGGCGGCCAGGTGACCCTGGTGCTCTCGGAGAGCCGCGACGAGGGCGTCGTGCTGCTGTCCGGGGCGCCGTCGCCGGGTTCGGACAAGCTGTACCAGTTGTGGGGAATCACCGGCACGACGCCGACGCCGAAGGGCGTCCTCGCGGCCGGCGCGACGGGCGGCACCAAACTCATCGACGGCGTACGGGGCATGCAGACCCTGGGCGTCACCGTCGAGCCCTCGCCCGCAGGATCCGACCTGCCGACCACCGACATGGTCGCCGCCGTCACGGTGACCTAACGGCTAGCGCTCCTCGCGGAACTCCACGTGCCGGCGGACCGCCGGGTCGTACTTGCGCACGACCAGCCGGTCCGGGTCGTTGCGCCGGTTCTTCCTGGTCACGTACGTGTAGCCGGTGCCGGCCGTGCTGCGCAGCTTGATCACTGGTCGTACGTCGTTGCGGCGTGCCATGCCCTCGACCTCCTCAGTCGGAGACGTTAGTCTACGATGACAATCGTTTTCAACAAGGAGGAGGGTCGGTTTATGTCCCAGCCCGCCGTCACCGTCCTGTCAGGGTTCTGGCCGGACATCACGTTCGCGGCGGCCCGCGCGCTGCTCGCCGCCGACCCGTCGCTGCTGCTCGTCCGGCACGACCTCGCCGGGGTACGCGACGGCGTGGTGCACCGGGTCGTCCGCACCGGCTCGGGCGTGCTGGAGGACGAGCGGGTCGACCTCGTCCACGGCTGCGTCTCGTGCACGCTCCGCGAGGACGTGCTGCCCACCCTGGTGCGACTCGCGCGGGCACACCCGGACCGGGACCTCCTCCTGGTCCTGCCCGAGGCCGTGGAGCCGCAGTCGCTGGCAGCGGCCTGCGCGTACTGCCTGGTCGACGGCGCGCCGGTGACCGCGGCGGTGCGCTTCGACTCGTACGTCACGGTGGTCGACGCGGCCCGCGTGCTGGACGGGCTCTCCTGCTCCGAGGAGCTGGCGCACCGGGGCCTGCACGCCGCCGACGACGACCGTCGCGCGGTGGCGGATGTCATCGCCCGGCAGATCGAGTACGCCGACACGGTCGTCCGCTGGGGACAGTCCACCGAGGACGACCAATGCCTCGCCGTCCTGCTGGACCGGATGGCGCCGTGGGCGGCCCACCTCGCGGTCGGCGGGTCCATCGTGGACGGCACCGACCTGGCCGAGCGGCTGCGGCACACCGGCCGGCACCGCCCGGACACGCCGGCCGTGCTGGCCCGCGGCATCGAGGGGTACGCCGTCGGCGTCCACGAGCCCGCCGCGGACTCCGGCGTGGTGTCGGCGGTCTTCCGGGCCCGCCGGCCGTTCCACGCCGTACGGCTGCACCGGGCGCTTGGCCGGATCACCGCCGGCGTGCTGCGCTCCCGCGGCCACCTCTGGCTCGCCACCGAACCCGAGACCGTGGTCGCGTGGGAGTCGTCCGGCGCCGGCCTGTCCGTCGGCACGCTCGGGCCGTGGCTGGCCGCCCTCCCGGACGCCCGCTGGGACGAGGCGAGCGACCTGCGCAAGCTGGCCGCCGCGATGGAGTGGGATCCGTACTACGGCGACCGGCACAGCCACCTGGTCTTCATCGGCCTCGACCTGGAAGCGGCGGAACTGCACCGGTTGCTGTCCGCCTGCCTGCTCACCGACGCCGAACTGTCCGCCGGCGAGGAGCACTGGCGGCAGTGGGCCAACCCGTTCGACGGAGTGGCCTTGGGTGCGTGACGTTCTTCCCTACCATGGTTACGTGGTACTCGGACCGGTGGCACAGATACACATCAGCGTCCGCGACATTGACCGCGCGGTGGCGTTCTATCGCGACGTGCTCGGCATCCCGCTGCTCTTCCAGGTGCAGGGCCAGCCGATGGCGTTTTTCGCCAGCGGCGACGTGCGGCTCTACCTCGGCGTGCCGGAGGGCGCGGAGTTCGCCAGCAAATGCGTGCTCTACTTCCGGGTCGACGACATCGAGGCCGAGCACGCCCGCCTGGTGGCGGCGGGGGTTCCGGCGCACGGTGAGCCGCATCTGGTGCACCGCGACGCGACGACGGAGCTGTGGATGAGCTCCTTCACCGACCCCGACGGGCACACCCTGGTCCTCATGCACGAGCGCGTCCCCGCAGCCGCCGACGCGGACTCGGGGACGCGCTGATCGCGGTGGTCTAGTTGGTCGGCTGAGCGCTGTAGATGCTCTCGGCGAACGCGTGCAGGCGGTGCTCGTCCAGGTGCACGGCCAGGTCCGCCTCGCTGATCATGCCGACGAGCCGGTGGCCGTCCATGACCGGGAGCCGACGGATCTTGTTCTCCGTCATCAGCCGCAGCACCTCGTCCTCGTCGGCCTTCACGTCGACCCAGATCGGCGTGCCCTGCGCCATCTCCCGGGCGGTCATCGAGCGGGGGTCGCCGCCCGCGGCGATGCACTTCACGACGATGTCGCGGTCCGTAATGATGCCGTGCAGGCGGTCGTCTTTACCGCAGATGGGCAGCGCTCCGACCTGCAGATCCCGCATCATGCGGGCGGCCTTGTCAAGCGTGTCGTTTTCGCCGATGCACTCGGCACCCTGGTGCATGATTTCACGAGCGGTGCTCATCGTGCCCTCCTTCCTCCAGCCGCGTCGTCGCGGCCGAACGGGACGTGGAGCGTCTCAAGGCTCACCGTATCCGCACCTATCGGACCATGCAGGGCAACGCGGAAACCCCACCTTCGTCAGGGGTAGTGCCTGCCGATCGTGCACTGCCCGCCGGCAGCTCGACGACCGCCATCCGGGTGCGTACGCCCTTCGCCGAGGCGCTCGCGGACCGGCTGGCGGCCGCGTCCATCGCCGCCCGGCGCACCGGCCCCGACGAGCTTGCCGTCACCGGCGCGACCATCGAGCGGATCGGCGACCTCGCGTACGAGGCCGGCGTACGCCTGCACGAGCTGAGCCGGCAGGACGCGTCGCTGGAGGAGGCGTACCTCGAACTGACCGCGGGCAGCGTCGAGTACGCCACCGGGACGGCCGACCGATGACGGCGCGCGCTGAGTGGATCAAGCTGTGGTCGGTGCGGTCGACGTGGTGGTGCCTGGCCAGCGGCCTCCTCCTGATGGGTGGCTGCGCGTTCCTGGTGGGCAACGACTTCGTCTGTCCGTGGTGATCAGCGGCCCGGTCGCGGACTACCTACCCGGCGTGGCGGGAAGCGAGTTCATGCGGGACGGCGGCGTGGCGGACGGCTTGGTGGTCGCGGGATTGGGCAGCCGCCGTCCTAGGAACCGGCTACGCGACCCTCCTCCGCCGCGACGCCTAGCGACGCTGCGCGCGCAATGGGCCGATCTTGAAGTTGTCATGCCCAGATGCCCGATATGGAACCTGACAACTTCAAGATCGACGGATCGGGATGACGTCCTTGGCCACCAGGCGGTCGCCGGCGAAGCAGAGGCGGTACGCGTCGGCGGCGCGCAGGATGTCGCCGTGTGACCGGTAGTAGTGGCAGTCAGATCCGGGCGGCTCGGCGCGGCTGGGCGGGTCGAGCATCTGGCGGCGGGGCAGGACCCGCTCGGCGGCGGCTCGGTCCGTTCCGACGCTCAGCGTGGCGTACTCGCGCGGGGTCAGCACCGATCCCGTGGTGGCGTAGACGTAGTAGCCGATGGCCGTCGCACCCAGCGCAGCCCCGAGCGCGGCCGGTACGGCGATGGCGGTGATCAGGCCGCGTCGGGCCTGGCGCTGCACGATGCGGCGGCGTTCGGTGGATGGGGAGTCGGGCGACGCGACCGGTCCGGCGGCGTACGGCAGGCGGGCCACCACCTCGAATCCGCCCTCGGGCAGCCGCGCCGCGCTGAGCGTCCCGCCCGCAAGGCGTACCCGCTCACGAAGCCCGACCAGGCCGCGCCGCCCCTGCGAGCGGGCCGGCAGCGGACCGGCGGGGGGTGGGGCGTTACGGACGGTGACCGTCGCCTCGGTGTCGCCGTGCCGGAGCCGGACGGCGACGGCGGCGCCGGGCGCGTGCTTGGTGGCGTTCGTGAGCGCCTCCTGGACCACCCGGTAGGCGGCCCGGTCCACCATCGGCGGCAGCGGTTTGAGGTCGCCCTCGGTGTCGAGGGCGACGGCCATGCCGGAGTCTTTGGCGCGGCGCACCAGTTCGGCGATGGTGTCGTCGACCGGTTGGGTGGGCGCGGGGTCGGTGCCGTCGCGGAGCACGCCGATGATCTCGCGGAGGCGGTCGGTGGCGGCGCCGGCGCTGGCGCGCAGCTCGGTGGCGGCTATGCGGTGGCGTTCGTCGAGGTCGGGGGCCAGTTCGAGGGCGCCGGCGCGGAGCGCGATGAGGCTCAGCTCGTGGCCGAGCGAGTCGTGCATGTCCTCGGCGATCCGGGTGCGCTCGCGCAGCCGGACCTGGTCGGCGAGCATGCGCTGCTCGCGTTCGAGCTGCTCGGCGTGCTCCCAGCCGGCCGCGACGAGGTCCTGCTGCTGCCGGCGGTAGCGGCCGACGAGCCACGGGAACAGGCCCGCGTAGAGCAGCACGCCGGCCATCGAGGCCCAGGTGATGAAGCCGGTGCGGAGCAGCACGAAGGGCGACCCCACGACGACGATCACGACGAACCCGATCGCCGCCGGGCGGACGCTGGCCATCCGCCGGCCGACCAGGTAGCTGACCACCGGCAGCGCGAACGAGTAGTTGCCGTCCGCCGCGGTGAGCGCCACCACGACGAAGAGGGACACCAGCGGATGGGCCCGGCTCAGCGCGATCGCCGCGCCGAGCGCGGCCAGGCTGGCCACCAGCAGAGCGAGGGGGTACGCGTTGTGCCCCGGCCAGGAGACCGCGACGGGTGCCCCGAGCACCACCCAGAGCGCGAAATCCGTCGCCAACCGCCGCACAGAAAAGACCGTAGCCTGCCGAAAGAGGGGTACGGCAGGTGACGATCGGCGGGGGTCGGGGCCCGGTGGGCGTACGTACCGTCGCCGCCATGCTGCGCGTGGAAGCGGGCCTGAGCGCCCCGGAGGTGGCCGAGCGGATCGCCGCCGGCAAGGTGAACGACGTACCGGCCCGGTCGAGCCGGAGCGTCGGGGAGATCATCCGGGCCAACCTCTTCACCCGGATCAACGCGATCATCGGCGTACTCCTGATCATGATCTTGTCGGTCGGGCCGGTCCAGGACGCGCTCTTCGGCGGCGTGATCATCGCAAACACCCTGATCGGCGTCGTCCAGGAGTTGCGCGCCAAGCGGACGCTGGACCGGCTCGCGATCGTCGGCGCCGCCCGCCCGGTGGTACGGCGGGACGGGCGGCCGGTGACCGTCGACGCGTCCGAGATCGTGCTCGACGACCTGATCGAGCTGGGCGCCGGCGACCAGATCGTGGTGGACGGCGTGGTCGCCGAGGCGGACCACCTGGAGGTCGACGAGTCCCTGCTCACCGGCGAGGCCGACCCGGTGGTCAAGGAGCCCGGCGACCAGGTCCTGTCCGGCAGCTTCGTGGTGGCGGGCGGCGGGGCGTTCACCGCGACCCGGGTCGGGCGGGAGGCGTACGCGGTCCGGCTCGCCGAGGAGGCCAGCCGCTTCACGCTGGTCGACTCGCGGCTGCGCGCCGGCATCGACACGATCCTGCGGGTCGTGACCTGGATGATCATCCCGACCGGGCTCGCGCTGGTCGCCAGCCAGCTCCTGGTCAACCGCGACGACCTGCCCGAGGCCGTGCGACGGATGGTCGGTGGCCTGGTCCCGATGGTGCCGGAGGGCCTGGTGCTGCTGACCTCGGTCGCGTTCGCGGTGGGCGTGATCCGGCTCGGCCGGCGCAACACGCTGGCGCGGGAGCTGCCGGCCATCGAGGGCCTGGCCCGGGTCGACGTGGTGTGCCTGGACAAGACCGGCACGCTGACCGACTCGCGGATGGAGGTTGTGCGCGTGGACCTTCTTCAGCAGAGCGCTCCGATCGAGGCCGTGCTGGGCGTGCTGGGCGCCATGGACGGCCGGCTCGACGCCATCGCGGCGGCGTACCCTCGACCACCACAGTGGACGGTGCGGGACCGGACGCCGTTCTCGTCGGCGCGCAAGTGGAGTGGGGCCACGCTCTGCGACCCATCCGGGGTGACGGCGACCTGGCGGCTGGGCGCCCCCGACGTGCTGCTGCCTCCCGGTCACCCCGTGCTGGCGCAGGTCGACGCGTACGGGGCGCAGGGCTTGCGCGTCCTACTACTGGCCAAAGAAGACAGTCCCGCCGCGCTGGTGGTGATGTCTCAGCGGCTGCGCGCCGACGCGGCCGACACGCTGCGGTACTTCGCCGCGCAGGGAGTCGCCGTCAAGGTGCTCTCCGGCGACAACGCGCTGTCCGTGGGGGCGGTGGCGCGCAAGCTCGGGCTGGAGGGGGCTTCTGTTGACGTCCGCACGGATCCGATTGATCTGGACGCCTCCATCTTTGGCCGGGTCGGGCCGCGGGAGAAGCGCGACATCGTGGCGGCGCTCCAGGCGCGCGGTCACACCGTGGCGATGACCGGCGACGGCGTCAACGACGTACTCGCGCTCAAGGACGCCGACATCGGCGTGGCGATGGGCTCCGGCAGCCCGGCCACCCGCGCGGTGGCGCAGATCGTGTTGCTGGACAACACGTTCGCCGCGCTGCCGGCCGTGGTGGCCGAGGGGCGCCGGGTCATCGGCAACATCGAGCGGGTCGCCAACCTCTTCCTCACCAAGACGGTGTACTCCGTGCTGCTGGCCGTCGTCGTGGTGCTGAGCCGGGTGCCGTACCCGTTCCTGCCCCGGCACCTGACGCTCGTCGGGTCGCTGACCATCGGCATCCCCGCGTTCTTCCTGGCCCTCGCGCCCAACGCCGAGCGGGCGCGGGAGGGCTTCGTGGGGCGGGTGCTGCGGTTCGCCGTACCGGCGGGCGTGCTCGGCGCCGGCGCGACCATCACGTCGTACCTGCTGGCCCGGCGCGTCTACGACGGCAACCTGGCGGCCGAGACGTCGGCCGCGACGCTCACCCTCTTCCTCGTCGCGCTGTGGGCCCTGGCGATCATCGCGCGGCCGTACACGTGGTGGCGCCTTCTGCTCGTGCTCGCGATGGGTACGGCGTTCGCGGTCACCCTGGTCGTGCCGTTCCTGCAGGACTTCTTCCAGCTCGAACTGGTGGGCCTGCGCGCGCCCGGTCAGGCGGTGGCGCTCGCCGTGGCCGCCGGACTCCTGCTGGAGCTGGTCACACGAGCCCGGCCTCGTACGCGATGATGGCCGCCTGCACCCGGTTGCGCACGCCCAGCCGGGTCAGGATGGTGCTGACGTAGCTCTTCACCGTGCCCTCCACCAGGTGCAGGCGCTTGGCAATCTCCGCATTGGACAGTCCGGCGCCGACGAGCGCGAGCACGTCGCGCTCGCGTTCGGTGAGGGCCCCTGTCCGGGTACGCGCCGCGGCGCCCTTGGACATCCGCCCGCCGCGCAGTTCGGCGATGACCCGTTCGGCCACCCGCGGCGAGAGGAACGCCCCGCCGTCGGCGACCGCCCGTACGCCGGTGAGTAGCTCGCGGGGGTCGCCGGACTTGAGCAGGAAGCCGCTGGCGCCCTCGCCCAGCGCCTGCGCGATGTAGTCGTCCTCGCCGAACGTGGTGAGCATGATCACGGCGGTGTCCGGCACCGCGCGGCGGATCTCGGCGGCCGCGGCCAGCCCGTCCAGCCGCGGCATCCGGATGTCCAGCAGGGCCACGTCGGGGCGGTGGGCGCGGGCCAGCTCCACGGCTTCGCGGCCGTCGCCCGCCTCGGCCACCACCTCGATCCCGGCGTCGGAGGCCAGGATCGCCTTCACGCCGGCCCTGATCATGGCCTCGTCGTCGGCGAGAAGTACGCGAATCACCATCTGAAGCTACCTGAATGGGTCTTGCGTCCTGATGAGATCCTGAACCGGTGACCACTGCACACGGACCGCAGGGCGCCCCCGGCCCTGAGGAGCCGACCGGCCGGATCCCGATCCCGGCACAGGTCCACGGTGGAGTGTTGGGTCCCATGCAGCTTCCGCCGCCGGTGCCACCGCGCCCCCGCCGTACGGGGATCGTCGTCGGCGGGTTGGCGCTCCTGCTGGGCCTCGCGCTCGGTGCCGTCGCGGTGGTGCAGGCCATCCAGATCAGCGACCTGCGCGGCGACCTGCGCGATGCGCGCCGGGACGCCGGCCAGGTGCAGGCCAGTGAGGACCAGCGGCTGGACAGCCTGGAGACGGAGGTGAACCAGCTCGGCGAGCGGGCCGGCCAGGTCTTCGACCCGCAAGCGGTGGCCGCCGCGGTGCTGCCCAGCGTCTTCCGGGTCACCGCGGGGAGCCTGTCCGGTAGCGCCTTCGCGGTCGGCAGCCCGGACGCCGGCGGCAACACCCGGCTGCTCACGGCGTACCACGTGGTGGCGGAGATCTGGGGCCGCGGCGGCACCACCGTGACGCTGGAGCGCGACGGCGAGTCGTACCCGGCCACGGTCGCGGACGTCGACCAGGCCAACGACATCGCCCTGCTCACGGCGCCGTTCGAGCTCGCCGGGCTGGCCACCTCGACGACCGCGGTCCAGTCGGGCCAGCAGATCGTTGTGGTGGGCTCGCCCCTGGGCCTGACCGACAGCGTCACCGTCGGCGTGGTCAGTGCGCTGCGCAAGGGCGAGGGCGGTGCCGGCGAGCACATCCAGTTCGACGCGTCGATCAACCCCGGCAACTCCGGCGGGCCCGTGGTCAACACCTCGAAGCAGGTGGTGGGCATCGCGACCGCGAAGGCCAAGGACGCCGAGGGATCGGCCTGGCCACCCCCATCCAGACCGCGTGCACGAAGTTCCGGGTCTGTTAGATCTGCAAACACCCCCAGGAGGAAGAGCAATGGCCCACCCCGGGTACCAGCCGGAAGACCCGCAGCAGGTCCCGCCGCAGTCACCGGCCTACCCCGTCTATCCACCTCCGGTCGTGCCGAGCTGGCCGGCCAGCACGCCCCCGTACGCGGTGTCGGGCGCCCCGCCGGCCGCCGCCGGCCCGTACGGACCCGTGCCGGCCCAGCCCAACCGGGCGCCGATGCTCGTCCTGGTCGTGGTGGCGGTGGCCCTCTTCCTGCTCGCCGGCACGATGACCGGCCTGTACGTGGCCAAGAGCAGCCAGCTCGGTGACACCCGGGAGACGCTGGGCACCCAGGTCTCCGACCGGGACGACACGATCAAGGCCGACCAGGAAAAGATCACCAAGCTGGAGGCCGACGCCAAGGCGGCGAACGACGAGCTGACCAAGAACAAGGAGACGCTCACCGACGTCACGAAGGAGCGCGACGCCCTGCTCCCATGCATGCGCCGCTTCATCGAGGCGCTGGACGCGGCCGGCGCCGACAACGACGCCGCCCTCTCGACCGCGCTCCGCCAGGCCACCACGGCGTGCGAGAAAGCCCAGACCGCCGTAGACGAATCGTAAAGCTGGCGATCTTGGACTTATCAGGTCCAAATGTCGGATATGGCGCCTGACAAGTCCAAGATCGACGGCGGGGATCTATCGCGGTCCGGGCCGTCGCTCCCGCGGCCTCGCCCTGCGCGGTCCACAATCGGCCCCGGCGGGCGATGCCTGTGGGTTCGCGGCGGCGGTGGACGCCGGACCGTTTCCGATACGGAAGCAGAGCAAGCTTGATTGCCGGCCCAGCGGGCCCGGGTGGGTCGTGAGACGCGGAGGGTGAGGCCGCGGGAGCGACGGCTTGGACCGCGACGGACATCGCGGCAGCTCAACATCTTTTGAATTTCCTCACCCTCACCGCGAGACGTCTCTAGCCGGATACCTCGCTGCGGTTGCCGCCCCACAGCACGTGGTACGACCCGTCGCGGTCCACCCGGCGGTACGTGTGGGCGCCGAAGAAGTCGCGCTGGCCCTGGATCAGCGCGGCCGGCAGGCGCTCGGCCCGCAGCCCGTCGTAGTACGCCAGCGCCGCCGAGAACCCGGGCACCGGGATGCCCAACTGCGTCGCCGTGACCACCACCCGACGCCAGGCGTCCTGCGCCCCGCGTACGGCGTCCTGGAAGTAGTCGTCCACCAGCAGCGACGGCAGCCCAGGTGCGGCGTCGTACGCGGCCTTGATCCGGTCCAGGAACTTCGCCCGGATGATGCAACCGCCCCGCCAGATCGTGGCCATCGCGCCCGGGTCGATGTCCCAGCCGTACTCGGCGCTGCCGGCTTGGATCTGGTTGAAGCCCTGGGCGTACGCGACGATCTTCGAGGCGTACAGGGCCTCCTCGACGTCCTGCACGAGCAGGCCGGCGGCCCCGGACGGGACCGGGCCGGGCAGGTTGGCGGCGGCCTGGCGCAGCTCCCCGCTGCCGGACAGCGACCGGGCGAAGACCGCCTCGGCGATGCCGCTGACCGGTACGCCCAGGTCGAGCGCGATCTGCACGGTCCAGCGGCCGGTGCCCTTCTGCTCGGCCTGGTCCTGCACCACGTCCACGAACGGCTTGCCGCTGGTCGCGTCGACGTGGCCCAGCACCTCGGCCGTGATCTCGATCAGGTACGAGTCGAGCCGGCCCTCGTTCCAGCCCCTGAAGACCTCGGCGATCTCGGCCGGCTGCATGCCCGAGCCGCGCCGCAGCAGGTCGTACGCCTCGGCGATGAGCTGCATGTCCGCGTACTCGATGCCGTTGTGCACCATTTTCACGAAGTGGCCGGCGCCGTCCGGGCCGACGTGGACGCAGCACGGGGTGCCGTCGACCTTGGCCGAGATGTCCTCCAGCAGCGGGCCCAGCGCCTCGTACGACTCGGCGGAGCCGCCCGGCATGATGCTCGGTCCGTGCAGCGCGCCCTCCTCGCCACCGGAGATGCCGGCACCGACGAAGTGCAGGCCGCGCTCGCGCAGCGCCTGCTCGCGGCGGCGGGTGTCGGCGAAGTGCGCGTTGCCGCCGTCGACGATCATGTCGCCGGGCTCCAGCAGCGGCGCGAACTCGTCGATCACGGCGTCGGTCGGCCCGCCCGCCTTCACCATGATGACGAGGCGCCGGGGACGTTCCAGGCTCGCCACGAACTGCTCCGCCGTCTCGGCCGGAAGGAACGTGCCCTCGTGGCCGAACTCCTCGACCAGCTCCTTGGTCCGGCCGTACGACCGGTTGTGAACGGCCACCGGGTGCCCGTGCCGCGCCAGGTTGCGGGCCAGGTTGCGGCCCATGACCGCCAGCCCGGTGACCCCGATGCGCGCCAACTCCGTCATTGGTCTTCCTCCTTACGGCCGGGCGATCGCCACGGCGTTGTACTCGGTGTCCGGTGTCGCCTCGGTGCCGAACCGGGCGTTGGGCAGGTAGAGCAGGTCGTCAAAGGCGGCCACGGTGGTGGGCACGTCGAACCGCTCGTCGGTGAGCCGGTCGATCAGGTCCGCTTGGCTACCGGTGCGGTTGATCTGCAGCACCGCCAGCGTGTTGGCTCGATTCTGCACCACGACCAGAGTCTGCCCCAGAACGAGGAGGCCGTCTCCGTTTGGTAGCAGGCCGTCGCCTGCGAGGTCCACCACGCCGGTGCGCGCGGTCTGCCCGGTGGCCGGGTCGACGGTGAAGAGCAGGCCGGTGTTGGTCTGCACGATCAGCAGCGTCTGCCCGTCCGGCGCGAGCGCGATCCCGTTCGCGTTGATGCCCTCGCCGTACTCGATCTCGCCCACCAGCGGGATCCGGACCACGCCGTCCGGCGGCGGCAACGCGCCGTCCGCGCCGATCGGCAGGTGGTAGAGCACCGGGTTCGTCGAGTCGGTGAAGAACGCCCCGGCGGGCGTCAGGACCACGTCGTTCACGAAGCCTTCCGCCGCCAGCCGGTAGCTGGCGAGCACGTCGCCGGTGCGCGAGTCGACCACGCGGGCGTCGCCGGCGCGCCCGCCGGACACGAACAGGCGTCCCCGGTCGTCCAGCTTGAGCCCCACGGACGGGGTGCCGGGCGCCGCGCCGATCACCGCGCCCTGGCCGGTCGTCAGGTCGGCCCGGAATATCGCGCCGTCCGCGAGCGATCCGAAGAACGCGACCGGCTCGGCGCCGATCGCGACGCCTTCCGGCTGGAAGCCGTTCGGCAGTGCGATCTCGTCGACCAGCGCCGGCTCGTCGCCGGCCGTGGCCAGGCCGGTCGCCAGCGCCAGCGCCGCCGCCAAGGCGGCCCCCATCGCGGTCCAGATGATTGCGGTACGGGGTTTCGGTGCGACCTTCATACCCATATGTAGGGATACGGGCGGAGGGCTGCCGCAAGTTCAGCGGCGTTCCCGCATCGTTCGGGCGTTCCCGCCGCGCCACACGCCCGTGGCGCCGGTGCGTCCCACGGGTTGGGCGCGCAGCAGCTTGCGCCGGGCCCGCAGCAACAGCGTCAGGCCGAGGAAGACCATCATGCCACCGACCGCCAAGCCGACCGGGAGCAGCCCGGAGCCGCCGTTGGCCGAGGTGGGCTGGATCGGCTGCCCGACGCCGCCGCCCGCGACGGGGGCCTGCTCCTCGGCGGGCTCATCGCTCGCCTCCTCGCTCGGCTCCTCCGAGGGCTCCTCGGACGGTGTCGGGGCCGTCACGGCATCGCCCTCGACGTTGCGGGTCGCCGTGGCGCTCTCCAGGAAGTCATTGCGGGCGTCGCGGGCCTCGGCGCGGAGGGTGACCCGTCCGGCCGCCGCGTCCTCGGCGAAGGCAAGCACGTAACGCGCGGTCACCGTGCTGTCGCGGCACAGCGTGCCGGGGTCGAGTTGCTCGTCGGTGAGGCGGACCTCCGCGCCCGCCGTCTGGACGTCCACGGGGAAGGAGCCGTCCTCCTCGATCCGGTCGACGCGGAGCTGGTCCAGGCTCATGTCCTGCACCCGCAGCACGAGTGACCAGCGGACCTTGAGGCAGTCGCGCCCCTCCCGCTTGGTCGCGACCACGGTCATCTGGGCCGGCCGCGCCGCGCCGGCCTCGAAGCTGTCGGACAACTCCGTGATCTCCACGGTGACGCCTTGAGCGGCGACAGCTGGTGAAGCGGTCACCGCGGTGCCCACCACGAGACACCCGATCACCGCACCCATACGGGCTGCGTTACGCCACACGCTCCTCACCCCCGGGGCCTAGTGCGCCACACGCCACGCTAGGCGTGCACCGGGGGAGATCGAAAGGCGGCTAATTGGCGCCTTTCGCGGATGAAGGACACCAATAACACGAGGAGTGTTGAACCGGCTACGACGCGGCTCTCCCCAGCCGTTTCGCCAGCGTCTGGACGTGCTCGACCAGCTCAGGTGGATCCAGCACCTCGAAGTCGATGCCCTTGAGCGCGACGTAGAGGGCGAGTTCATCCAGTGAATTGGATCCGGTGTGCAGGATGCAGGATCGTTGATCGACCGCCTCCAGCCGCCCGGCGGTCGGTGACGCCTCCTCGGCCACCACCTCGACGGGCGCGTGCATGAGGATCCGGGCCTGATACCGGTACGGCGCCGACGCCACGCTCTGCGACACGTACGCGGCGGCGTCGGCCGGCAGCGGGCGCGGGGTGAACCGGGGCCCGGTGGGCGTACGGGGCGTGAGCCGGTCGACCCGGAACGTGCGCCAGTCCTGCCGGCCGGTGTCCCACGCGACCAGGTACCAGCGGCGACCCGTGTGCACCAGCCGGTACGGCTCGGCGTCGCGCACGCTCTCGGTGCCGTCCGGCTGGCGGTAGTCGAACCGGAGGCGGTGGTTGTCGCGGCAGGCCGCGGCGATCGCGGTGAGCGTCGCGGGGTCCACCGTGACGCCGCCGGGCATCAACGGCACCGTCACGCTCTGCAGCGCGTTGATCCGGTGCCGGAGCCGGGAGGGCAGCACCTGTTCCAGCTTGGCGAGCGCGCGTACCGAGGTCTCCTCGATCCCGGCGACCGAGCCGCCGGCCGCCGTGCGGAGCCCCACCGCCACGGCCACCGCCTCCTCGTCGTCCAGCAGCAGCGGCGGGAGCGCGGCGCCGGCGCCGAGCCGGTAGCCGGCCACGCCCGCGGCGGCGTGCACCGGGTAGCCGAGGCCGCGCAGGCGGTCAACGTCGCGGCGCACGGTGCGCGGCGTCACGCCGAGCCGCTCGGCCAGTTCCGCGCCGGACCAGTCGCGCCGGTTCTGCAGCAGCGACAGCAGCTTGAGCAGGCGAGCCGAGGTTTCCAGCATGCGTTCCAGATTGCCACACGGTTAGGACCAAAGCTGTCCTAGCTGGCTCCTACGGTCGTACCCATGGAGATTTTTCGCATCGACATCCCGCAGGCAGACCTCGACGACCTGCACCGCCGCCTCGACCAGACCCGCTGGCCGGACGAGCTGCCCGGCCTGGGCTGGGAGCGCGGCGTCCCGCTCGGCTACCTCAAGGAGCTGGCCGAGTACTGGCGTTCCGGGTACGACTGGCGGGCGCAGGAGGCGCGGCTGAACGAGCTGCCCCAGTTCGTCACCGATATCGACGGGGCGCGGATCCACTTCGCCCACGTACGCTCCGCCGCCGCGGACGCCACCCCGCTCATGCTGATCCACGGCTGGCCCGGCTCCATTGTGGAGTTTCTCGATGTGATCGGGCCGCTGTCCCAGGACTTCCACCTGGTGATCCCGTCGGTGCCCGGACACGGGTTCAGCGGACCGCTGCGCGAGGCCGGCTGGACCGACGGCCGGGTGGCGCGGGCGTTCACCGAGCTGATGGCGCGCCTCGGCTACGACCGGTACGGCGTGCAGGGCGGCGACATCGGCGCGTTCATCGCCCCGGAGATGGGCCGGATCGCGCCGGACAACGTCGTTGGCGTACACGTCAACGCGCTCGTCACGTTTCCCACCGACGACCCGGCCCCCTTCACGGAACGGGAGCAGGAACGCCTGGCGCTGTTCAAGCACTTCCAGGACGACCTGATGGGGTACATGCAGATCCAGGGCACCCGGCCGCAGACCCTCGCGTACGGGCTCACCGACTCGCCCATCGGGCAGCTCGCCTGGATCGTGGAGAAGTTCTACGAGTGGACCGACCCGGCCGCCAAGCTGCCCGAGGACGCGGTCGACCGGGACCGCCTGCTCACCAACGTGATGCTCTACTGGCTGACCAACACCGCTCGGTCGTCCGCGAACTCGTACTACGAGCGGTTCCACGACGCCAGCATGTGGGCGCCGAAGGCACCGTCCACCGTGCCCACCGGCGTCGCCGTCTTCACCACCGACGTGGCCATCCGCCGCTTCGCCGAGCAGACCAACACCATCACGCGCTGGACCGAGTACGAGCGCGGCGGCCACTTCGCCGCTCTCGAAGCGCCCGACACCTTCGCGGCGGACGTGCGCGCGTTCTTCGTCACAAGGGCTTTCGTCACAAGGGCTTGAGAAACTCCTCCAGCGCGGCGTTGAACTCCGCCGGCCGTTCCAGGTTGGGCATGTGGCCGGCGCCGTCGACGATGACGAGCTTCGCGCCGGGGATCCGGTCGCTCATCAGGCGAGCGTCGGACACCGGCGTGAACTCGTCGTCCGAGCCCACGACGACCAGCGCCGGCACGGCCACGGCCGGCAGCATGTCCACGTAGTCCGGGCGCTCGGCCCGACCGCTCAGCGCGGCGGCGGCACCCTCGGGGCTGGTGCTCCGCATCATCTCCAGCACGTGCTGGGCGACCTCGGGCCGCTCCCGGATGGTGGCGGGCGCGACCATTTTGGGCAGGACCTCGTCCGCGTACGGTCCCATGCCCTCGCGGAGCAGGCGCTTTGCGGTGGCCAGCCGCACCTGACGGCCCTCGTCGGTGTCCGCCTGGGCCGAAGTGTCGGCGAGGATCAGGCCGCGCAGGCGATGGGCGAAGAGCCGATGGCACTCCAGCACGATCTGGCCGCCCATGGACAGTCCACCGAGGACGAACCGCTCGACGCCCAGCCGGTCCAGGAGCGCGGCGATGTCCTTGGCGAAGACGTCCAATGTGGTCCTGCCGAGCCTGACCGGACTCTCGCCGTATCCGCGCAGGTCCGGGGCGATCACCCGCCAGCCCGACCGGCTGAGGCGCTCGACCTGGGGCCGCCACATCGAGCGGTTGAAGGGATGGCCGTGCACGAGCACGAGCGTTTCTCCGATGCCCTCATCGTCGTACATGCCCCGATGTTATGTGGTGCAATATTCGAGTGCAATGGCTATATTGCACTGATGGCAATGAAGGAGGACTACCGCCTGATCGCCGACGCCCTGGCGGATGACGTCACGGCTGGCCGGCTGCGCCCCGGCGACCGGCTGCCGCCGCAGCGCGAGTTCGCCCGCGCGCGCGGCATCGCCAGCTCCACCGCCGCCCGCGTCTACGGCGAGCTGGTGCGCCGCGGCCTGGCCGTCGGCGAGGTCGGGCGGGGCACGTTCGTCCGCGCGGCCGCGCCCCACCCGACCCGGCGCTCACCGAGCCGAGCGGTGCCGCCCGGGTCGACCTGGAGCTGAACTTCTCGGTGCTGCCCGAGCAGCCGGCCCTGCTCGCCCCGGCCCTGGAGGCGATCGTGCGGCCCGAGGCGCTCGGCGCCGCCCTGAGCCCGGTGGGCATCACCGGTCCGCCCGGTGCGCGCGAGGCGGCCTCCACGATATTGGCCCGAGGAGACTGGATACCGGATCCAAGACACATCCTCTTTGCTGGCAACGGCCGCCAAGCGGTCGCCGCCGCCATCGCCGCGCTCGTGCCGGTGGGCGAGCGGCTGGGCGTCGAGGCGCTGACCTACCCCGTGGTCAAAGGCATCGCGGCCCGGTTGGGCATCACGCTCGTACCGATCGCCATGGACGGGGCGGGCCTGATCCCCGACGCGCTGCGGGCCGCGCACCGCGCCACCCCGCTCCGCGCCGTCTACCTGCAGCCGACACTGCACAACCCGCTCGGCGTCACCATGCCGGCCCAGCGCCGCGAAGAGCTCGCCGACACCCTCCGCGCGCTCGACCTCTTCGCCGTCGAGGACGCCGTCTACGCGTTCCTCCGCGAGCTGCCGGCACCCCTCGCCGCGCTCGCCCCGGACCGCACCCTGGTCGCGGACAGCCTCTCCAAGCGCCTCTCGCCCGGCCTCACGCTCGGCTTCGTCGTACCACCCGCGGGCCCCGTCGCGGACCGGGTGGGGGCGGCGCTGCGGTCCGGCGGCTGGACCGCCCCGCGCTTCGCGCTCACCACGGCCACGCGCTGGATGTCGGACGGCACGACCGCGACCCTCGTCGAGGCCAAGCGCCGCGACGCGGCCGCGCGGCAGGAGTTGGCCCGAAAGGCCCTGCACGGGTACGCCGTACGCGCCGACCCGCACGCGTATCACTGCTGGTGGGAGCTGCCGGAGCCGTGGCGGGCGGAGACATTCGTCGCGGCCGCGGCCCGTCACGGCATCGCGGTCACTCCGGCGGCGGCGTTCACCGTGGGCCCGGGACACGCGCCGAACGCGGTGCGCCTGGCCCTCGCCGCCCCGCCCGTCGACACCCTGGCCGCGGCGCTGACGGTGCTGGCCACGCTAGCCCGAGACGAGTACACCGGCGTCGAATAGCCGCCGCACTCGCCACCCCCCGCTCCCCGATCTCCCCGATCTCCCCGTCGATCAAGGGCAAACGGTCGTTGTTTGATCTCTCTTCCACGACCGTTTGCCCTTGATCGACGCGAAAGTCCTTGATCGGCATGTCCCGCGCAACGGGGTTGGTTCGCCCGCTCGTGGTGATCATGGAGTTATCGGCGGGAGGAAGCGCTCTCCGTGCAGCTAACTTCATGATCACCAGGCGGGCTGGGTCGGCGATCCCTCAGCCTGCGGTGATCATGGAGCGGGCTTCCTAACTACGCGCTCCGACGGGCGGGTCGAGCCGAATAGCCGATCGCTACTTGGCGCCGTCTGCGAGGTCGACCAGCGCCTTGGCGGTGCGGAAGTACTTGCTGCGACCGAGGTCGCCGATGGTGTCGATGTTGAACGCCTCCTTGAGGAGCTTGGCGTCGCCCTCGCTGACGCCGGACAGCGCGGCCACCGGAGCGTCGATGAGCTCCGCGACGGACTTGTCCTCGTACGCCTTGTCGAGCAGCTTGGCCAGGTCGGCTGATACCGCCACGGTTCCTCCACATAGTTCGGTACCCGGCCGGGCGGCCGGGAGCTGATCTCACCCTACTGACGATGTCGAAAACCGGAGGTTGGATCCGCGCCCCCCGGGGCACCCGCCTCGCCGATCAAGGGCTTTGCCGTCGATCAAGGGCAAACGGCCGTGGATTGGAGATCGAAGCACGACCGTTTGCCCTTGATCGACGCCGAGAGCCCCAGGCGCGGAGCCCCAGGCGCCGAGCCCCAGGCGCGGAGAGAACCAGGCGCGGTGGGTGGGCTAGGGGCGGGTGTTGAGCCAGGTGGCGAATTGGTCGGGGTGCGGACGCCGGCGTCGAGTACGGCGGTGTAGATGTCCAGGCCGCCGACCTCGTCCGGGTAGGTCGGCAGCCGGTGCCATACGTCCTTGATCGCCAGTACGGCGTCGGTCTCCTCGTCGGTGATGCGGTCGCGGAGCGCCTCGTGCCATTCGGTGACGTTGGTGTGCGGGTCGTTGAGCCACAGCGTCAGGTCGAGCCGCCACGTCTCGCCGGCGTGGTCGACCGAGATGACCAGGTGGTAGCGCTCGTCCCGGGCCGTGCCGGTGGGCGACCGGGTCCCGCGCTCGTCGCGGTAGTCGAACCCGACGACGCCCGGGTGGTCGACGAAGCGCCGGAGCAGGCCCAGCGCGTCGCCCGGGGTGAAGCCGGGGCCGACGAGCAGCATGACGTCGAGGTCGCGCCAGCACATCAGGCCGGACACGTAGCTGCCCGTCAGCAGTGGCGCGCCGATGTCCGCGACCAGCGTGGTGAGGTCCAGGCCGGCGAGCAGCTCGTCCGCCTCGGTCTGGAGGGCCGCCTGCCGGTGCCGTAACGGATTCACACCGGGCAGGTTACCCGCCGTGGTGATGCGGTTGGATGCCCTCGTAGCGCAGGTGCAGTGCCATCCCCAGGTCGGCGTGGTTGAGGTTGTGGCAGTGGTTCATCCACTCGCCCGGGTTGGTGGCGCGGAAGGCGACCCGCCACACCTCGCCCGGCCGTACGTCGAAGGTGTCCAGCCACAGTGGACTGCCGGTCACCGGCTCACCGTCGCGGGACAGGACGAGCACCCGGTGCCCGTGCAGGTGCCACGGATGGGTGGCGAACGCGCGGTTGACCACTGTCATCTCGACGAGGTCGTTTTCGCGTACGACCTGGGTCGGCACCGAGGGGAAGGCGCGCCCGTTGACGGTGTGGGCGTACCGGGGCCGGCCGTCGACCATCGCGATGCCGCGGTCCAGTACGAGCGTGAACCGGCGGTCGAACCGGCTGTCCGGGCCGAACGGGGTCGGTGCCGGCGTGCCGTACCGGGTGATGTCGAGTTCGGGCCAGTCCGCGGTGTCCACAGTCGACACGCCACCGAGAAACAGTCCGTCGGCCCCGTCGACCCGCAGCGCCACCGGCGTCGACGGCATGGTGAACGACAGGTCGTACCGGCCACCCGCGGGTAGTCGTAGACCGACCGAGGTCAACTCGCCGGGGCCGTTGAGGTCGTTGCCGTCGATGGCCACCAGGCGGTACGGCGTGCCGGCGAGCGTGAACCGATGTGGCGTGCTGTCGGTGTTGACGAGGCGGAGGCGCACCGGCGTACCGGCGGGCACCGGGCGTGTCGGTGGCTGGTCGTCGGTGCCGATCACGGTGGTGCCGCCGAAAGTGTGCACCGGGAGGGTCACGTCAAAGTCGGCGGAGCCGCCAACGACCAGCATCCCGTACAGGCCCATCTTGACGCCCACGTCGGACGCCTGGTGGGTGTGGTACCAGTACGTGCCGACCGGGTCGGCGCGGAAGCGGTACACGAACGTCCCGCCGGGTGGCACCGCCTCCTGGGTGACGCCCGGCGCGCCGTCCTCGCCGTTCGGGACGTCGTATCCGTGCCAGTGGATGGTCACGCCGCGTTCGATGTCGGCGTTGTGCAGGGTCACCTCGATCAGATCGCCCTTCGCCGCCGTGATGGGCGGTCCGGGGACCTGGCCGTTGTATCCCCATGCTTCGACCGTCTTTCCGGACGCGAGCGTGATGGTGGTTTTCCGCGCGGTGAGCGTGAACCGCCGTACCTGCCCGCCGCGTGCGGGAGTATCCGGGCCGCGGGGCAGGGCGACGGCGTGCGTGGAGACCGTGCCGGCGTCGGGATCGGCCCCCGATACTATTCCGACCCCGACGCCGGCCAGTCCCATGGCGAGCACCGGTGCGAACGTCCACAACGGAGGCCCAGAACCGGCCACCCGCCACGTCACCAAGGCCGCCGCGCCCACCAGGGCCACGGTCACGAGGGCGTCGCTCCACGTCGCCGCGTACCCGATGAAGAGGGGGAAGAGCAGGCCGGCCGCGGCGGCGTACCCGGTGGTGAGCAGCGGGACCACGACGGCGGGCGATGCTTTTCCGCGCCGCAGACGGGGGCCGGCGATCGCGGCGGCGAGCAGCCCGGCGGCGGCCAGGAGCGGCACGGTCAGCACGAGCTTGTCCTGCGCGAACCACCATCCGCCGGTGGCGAGCGCGACGGCCGTGCCGATCCGCGCGAGAGTGACCACGACGGCGGCGGCCAGGAGGGCGAGGGCGAGCCGCGCGCGGCGAGCGGCCGCCGCCACGCCCGCGCCCAGCCACGCGGCCGCCGCGAGCAGGGTGACCAGCAGGTCGAGGGCGATGAGCTGGGCAGTGGTCATGACGGCCGGGGTGCGGCGAACGCCATGGCCCGGCGCAGCACGGTCGCCGCGGCGCCCATCACCAGAAGCGCGTTGACGGCGTGCAGGCCGAAGATGACGAGCGACGCCGCATTGGTGCTTTCCTCGGCGCCGCCGGTGAGCGCGTCCCCGACGACGACGATGATTATTTGGACGACGACGAGGCCGAGCGGGGCCAGGGTGAGGCCGATCAGCTTGCCCGGCGCGCGGGCGATCGCGGCGGCGATGGTCGCCAGCACGGACAGGACCGGAATGACGAGCGTGCCGGTGATGCTGTGGAGCGCGAACGAGTCGTCGTCCTGCGGCCGGTCGAACGCGCCAACGGCGGCGAAGTAGAACTGCGCCAGGATGGCGAGGAGCACGAGACCGGACAGGCCAACGTAGATCCTGCGCATGGAAACCCCTTCAAAGGATGGATCGATCCTTCGCTCCGGGGAGGGCCGAGTCGTCCGTTGAAAAGCGACAGGCGCGTACGCAGGCTGACGTACGCGCCTACGTCGCTGGACGGAGTCGGCGGCCCGGACCAGCGGATACGATCGCGCCATGGCCGCCCTTCCTTTCCGGCTGCGCCTGCCGGTGTGGGCGCAGGATCTGCTGATCGGTGTTTTCGTCGCGGCGATGCAGGTGCAGGGCACCCGGTCGATCACCACCGACGAGGACCTCGCCCAGCTGAGCCAGGTGGGCGTCTACACGCACGCCGTGCTGTTGGTTGTCGGCGGCCTGAGCCTCACGGTGCGGCGGCGCTGGCCGGTGCCGGTGTTCGCGCTGGAGGCGCTGGCCAGCATCGTGTACTACGGGTCCGGCTACCCGGACGGGCCGAACTGGATCGGCGTCTTCGTCGCCCTCTACACGGTCACCGCGTACGGCGACGGGCGCCGATCGTCGTACATCGCGCTGGGCGGGATCGGCGTGCTGATCGCCGGCTGGCTGGTCGCGGCCGGGATTCACCCGCCGAACGACGTGGGCTGGCTGGCGTTCCGGATCGGCACGGCCATCATGGCGGCGGTGCTGGGGGAGTCGGTGCGGATGCGCCGGGTGATCGCCGCGGAGGCCCTGGAGCGGGCCGAGCGCGCCGAGCGCACCAAGGACGAGGAGGCGCGCCGCCGGGTGGACGCGGAACGGCTGCACATCGCCCGTGAGGTGCACGACACGGTCGCGCACGCCATCTCGGTGATCAATGTCCAGGCCGGGGTCACCGCCCACGTCCTGGACCGGCGCCCGCAACAGGTGAAGGAGACGCTGCTCACGATCGAGCAGACCAGCGCGCGGGCGCTTCGCGAACTGCGCGCCACGCTGGGCGTACTCCGGGAATCCGACGACGGCCGCGCGCCGATCCCGGGCCTGGACCGGGTCGAGGAGCTGGCGAGCGTCGCGCGCGAGGCCGGCTTGGACGTCAAGGTCGACGTGCCGGCGCCGCCCCGGGAAGTGCCCGGCGCGGTCGACCGGGCGGCGTACCGGATCGTCCAGGAGTCGATCACGAACGTGATCCGGCACGCCGGGCCGGCGCGGGTCACCGTCGCGGTCGCCTACCAGCCGGATGACCTGCGGATCCGGGTCACCGACACCGGCCGCGGCGGCGACTGCGCGGGCGCCGCCGGCCGCGGCATCGCCGGCATGCGGGAGCGCTGCGCCCTCCTCGGCGGGGAGCTGGCGGCCGGTCCGCGGTCCGGTGGCGGCTTCGAGGTGTACGCGCGGCTGCCGCTCCCCGCCGCGGCGGGTGAGCCGTGAGCGGGATCAGGGTGCTGGTCGCCGACGACCAGGTGCTCGTGCGCAGCGGCTTCACGATGCTGCTCGACCTCGAAGACGACATCGAGGTCGTGGGGGAGGCGGCCAACGGCGCCGAGGCGGTGACGCTCGCCCGCGCCCACCGTCCCGACGTGGTGCTGATGGACATCCGCATGCCGGTGCTGGACGGCATCAAGGCCACCCGCGAGATCGCCCGCACGCCGGGGCTGGAGCGGGTCCGGGTGCTCATCCTGACCACTTACGACACCGACGAGTACGTCTTCGAGGCGCTCGATTCGGGGGCGAGCGGGTTCCTGCTCAAGGACAGCGGGCCGGCCGAGCTGCTGCACGCCGTGCGGGTGGTGGCGGCTGGGGAGGCACTGCTGGCGCCGCGGATCACCCGGCGGCTGATCGGGCAGTTCACCGCCGCGCGTACGGCCCAGCACGTGGCCGACGACCGGCTGGCCGTGCTCACCCAGCGTGAGCGCGAGGTGCTCGCCCTGGTCGGCCAGGGGCTGAGCAACGAGGAGATCGCCACGGAGCTGACGCTCAGCCCCGCCACGGCCCGCACCCACGTCAGCCGTGCCATGGTGAAGCTGGGGGCCCGGGACCGGGCCCAGCTGGTCGTCATCGCATTCCAGACGGGGTTGGTACGAGCGTGAACTTCGACGCCCTCATCCGCGAGCTGGCGCCGCAGGTGCTGGCGATCCTGGTCCGCCGCTACGGGCAGTTCGACGCGTGCGAGGACGCGGTGCAGGAGGCGCTGCTGGCCGCGGCGGTCCAGTGGCCGGCCGACGGCATGCCGGACAACCCGCGGGCCTGGCTGGTCACGGTCGCCGCGCGCCGGCTGACCGACCAGTTCCGCAGCGAACACGCGCGCCGCCGCCGCGAGGAGTCGGCCGCCACCATGGCGCCGGCGGACGAGCTGGTCGCGCCGGGCGCGGACGACGACCGTGACCCGGACCGCGACGACACGCTCACCCTGCTCTTCCTGTGCTGCCACCCGGCCCTGACCGGGCCCTCGCAGGTCGCGCTCACGCTCCGTGCGGTCGGCGGCCTCAGCACGGCCGAGATCGCCCGTGCCTTCCTGGTGCCTGAGGCCACCATGGCCCAGCGGGTCAGCCGGGCCAAGCAGCGGATCAAGGCCGCCGGCTCCGGCTTCCAGATGCCGCCGCCGGGGAACGCGAGGAGCGGCTGCGCGTGGTGCTGCACGTGCTCTATCTGATCTTCAACGAGGGCTACACCGCCACGTCCGGCGCCTCGCTGCACCGGGTCGAGCTGTCCAGCGAGGCGATCCGGCTGGCCCGCGCGGTCCACCGGCTGCTCCCCGAGGACGGCGAGGTCGCCGGCCTGCTCGCGCTGATGCTGCTCACCGACGCCCGCCGGCCCGCCCGTACCGGCCCGAGCGGCGAGCTGATCCCGCTCGAAGAGCAGGACCGCGGCCGCTGGACCGCCGAGTTCATCAAGGAGGGCGTCGCCCTGGTCACGCGTACGCTGGCCCGGTCGCCGCTCGGGCCGTACCAGCTGCAGGCCGCCATCGCCGCCGTGCACGACGAGGCGCCGAGCACCGAGGCCACCGACTGGCCGCAGATCCTCGCCCTGTACGACCTGCTCGAACGCGTCGCCGCCAACCCGGTGGTGACGCTGAACAAGGCGGTCGCGGTGGCGATGGTGCACGGCCCGCGCGCCGGCCTCGACGCGCTGGCGGTCCTCGACGCCGACGACCGGATGGCCGAGCACCACCGCCTGGACGCCGTCCGCGCCCACCTGCTGGAACTCGCCGGCGCCCGCGTGCAGGCCCGCGCCGCGTACGAGCTGGCCGCGCGCCGGACCACGAGCCTGCCGGAGCAGCGCTACCTGGAGTCCCGGGCTACGCGGCTCAACTAGGCCCACCTATACCGCAAGTACCGGCCCACCGCACCCGTCTCTGGAACTACCCAGCCGGAACATCGACCGGAAAGCATGATGGGATCCGTGGTCTTTGCTGCGATAATGCATCACGAAGCCTCGCATTCTAAATGCCCCCGGAATGCTCGGAGCGAAAAAGGTGATCAGCCGATATGGCCGATGATGAGTTGCGCGGACAGTCGACCGGCGACGCCCAGACATTGCAGACCCGAATACTGGGGGCGGTTAATCTGGAAAATGATGCCATCCATCAGCGGGTCGTGGCGCGGGCGCTGGGCAATGCTCTTGTCGTGGTGGTTCAGGAGTACTTGGAGGGCAATTCCAGCCCAGAGGATGTCGAGCTTTTTTTCGAGGTGCACGGCCACGAGCCGACTGACGTCGACGTCTGGCCGGCAGAGATTCTTGCCGATCTTGGCCGCCAGATCCCTGCCGACGCGCGGCGGGATATCCGCGACCGGGCGCTCGAAGCCGCTCTACAGTACGTCCGGTCCTCGTCACCGCTCGCATGGGGATGAGCGAGGAGCTGACCCGGGGTCGGCATCCGCGTGGGCGAGGTGCGTCTCGTCAGTAAGCTAGTTTCTCGTGACCGTCACATTTGCTGACCTGACCACGATGCGCGTGGGCGGACCGATCGGCCGGCTCATGGTCGCCGAGACGAGTGCGCAGGCGGTCGAGGCCGCGCGCGAGGCGGACGCCGCTGGTGATCCGCTGCTGGTCATGGGCGGCGGCTCCAACCTCGTCGTGGGCGACACCGGGTGGGAGGGCACGGTCATCAGGATGGCGTCGGGGGAGTTCGACGTCGCCGGGGATCGGGTCGTGGCCGCCGCTGGCGTCGACTGGGATCGGCTTGTCCGCGCCAGCATCGAGGCAGGGCTCGCTGGGCTGGAAGCCTTGTCCGGCATCCCTGGGTCGGTCGGCGGCACCCCCGTTCAGAACGTGGGTGCGTTCGGCACGCTCACCTCTGATCTGCTCGAGTCCATTTCCGTGTACGACCGGGAGACGCGCACCGTCGACCGCTGGACCCCGGACCGCTGCGGGTTCGGCAGCCACCGGCAGTCGGTCTTCAAGCACAGCGACCGGTGGCTGGTCCTGGAGGTGACGTTCCGCCTGCGGCGTGGCAGCCAGTCAAAACCCATCGAGTACGCGGAACTGGCGCACAAGCTCGGCATCGAAGTCGCCGGTACCGCTCCGGTCACGGACGTACGCGAGGCCGTCATGGCGCTTCGCCGAAACAAGCGCATGGTGCTTGATCCCGACGATCACGACACCTGGAGCGTGGGATCGTTCTTCATCAACCCGGTGCTTGCCGAGGTCCCGGTCCGGGCCAGCGAGTGCCCTCAGTACTTCGACATCAAGGGCACGAAGCTGTCGGCTGGGTGGCTCATCCACCGCGCGGGGTTCCCGCCCGGGTACGGCACACAGTGGGGCAACGGCGCGGTGGCGCTTTCCAGCCGCCACGCCCTCGCGGTGACCAACCGGGGCGGGGCGACGACGGCCGACATCATGAAGTTCGCCGCGCACATCCGGGAAGGCGTCGAGGCGTGCTTCGACATCCGGCTGGGGCCGGAGTGCGACCTGGTCAACTGCTCCTTCTAGGCGGTGGGGCCGTCACCAGGGGACCGTCGCGCGGATGCGCGTGCTGGGCGACACGATGTCGCTCAGCGAGATCCGGGCCGGCCTCCGCTTGCGGGGGTTGGCATAGTCGGCTAGCCATGCGCGGTAGCGGCCGTTGCTTTCCTCCTCGAGCCTCCGGCGGACCACATCGACCTGGATGACATCGAGTATCCCGGTGTCGTATCCGTTCTCGGTCAGAAAGCGGCCGCACGCGTCGAGATCAAGGGTGCCAGCGGGCCGCAGGTGCTCGGGGGTGGCCGGGTGGATCCCCTCGGCTCCCTTGGCCGGGTGGTCGAGGTCGTCCTGGAGAAACGCGTAGTGCAGGGCGATCCGGGTCAGGTCCGCGAAGTTCAGCGCGCTGAGGCGCCTGAGCGTCAACATCTCCCGGAACTGGGCCGGGACACTGGGTATCAGCGCCCGAACGTCTGCGGGCGAGGTGCTGCTGTCCGGGCAGGCCAGGTGCATCGTGGCCCACAGCAGGAGCGTACGCATGCCCATCGCCACGGTCTGCGCCTCTGACGTCGCCGGGAAGTTTATGTCTTTGTCCTTGATGAGCCCGGTGCGCTTCACGTCGCGGATGTCGTGCAGTCGGGCCACCGCGAGGTTGACGTACTCGTAGGACGTCGTGGCCAGACCACGTATGTATCCCGCGTGGCGTTCGCGCTCTGCCTTCGTGGCGTCGCCGAGCGGCATGATGAGCTCGGTCTCGGTGCTCCGGATGAAGACGCCACCGGCCTGGAGCAGCGAGAGCTGAAGTCCGGTCAGCGCCGCGACGACACGGCTGACGTCACCGACTCCGTCGTGCAGCGCGTTGTCGTACGCCTGGTTTCCATAGATCACCGCCTCATGTGCGGCGCGCTGGGCGACGGCGAAGTTCGCGTGCTTGCTGTCCGCGAGCGGTCGGGCCCGGAGGATGCGGCTGACCGCACCCGCCAAGGCCGCCGCCTGCTTGCTCGGCCCCACCCGCCGAAGTTCCTGCTGCACCGCCTCGTTCACGTCGCGGATGGCGTGCGGCTTCTGTTCATTCGCCACGACCCAGCCGAGCTCGGCGAACGAGCCCGCCACCGTCACGCTCGCGGCCGCCTCGGGACTTCTGGCCAGCGCCCGGCCGCTGGCGCGGAAGAGCTCCCACCGGGCGTCGGCCGGGGTCAGATCGGGGTCCTGCGCGCCGCCGTCACCTGTGGTCAGGGCGGTGACGGCGGCGGGTAGCTCGTCCGCGAGTTCGGTGAGGATCCGGTCCGCGCTGCGGTGGTCTCCACTGAGGTAGCTCTGGGCTTGGGCAACCAGCCGGCCGATGTCGTCCCAACTGGCTGCGGAGTCGGCCCGGCCCGAGGCGGGCGTGCCGATCCGATTGGCGGCCGCCAGCTTGGTCAGCACCTCGTGCAGGTAGGTGGCGGAGGTCCCCGGGTCTACCGCCCTTTTCGCTCGGGGTGGAAGGTCCTGTCGAAGCCGGCGCTGGAATTCCTGCATCCATCGACCGGCCGCGTGCCGTTCCATGGCTTGGGCGACCGTCCACACGATGTCGATGATCTTGTCAACGACGCGCACCGGTGGCTGTACATCGTCGCTGAGATCCGCGATCGCCAGTTCGAACAGGATCGAGAGGCGCCGGGCCGCCGGTCCGTCCCCATGCGAATCCGGCGGTGTGGCTGCCACGCCGAGGCGCAGGGCCCGCGCGTTCTCGACGAACACGCGAAACGCGGTCTGCAGGTCGGCGTGCTGGAGGTCTGGCTCCACTTGACCGTCCGCAGCCGGAGCGTGGTGCACGCCATGGTCGACGGACAGGCGCCGCAGCTCGTGCATTTCGGGTGGTTCCGACCACTGGCGGCAAACCACCGCTGCCAGGGCGCGCACGGACTCGTCGGCTTCGTCGACGGGGTCCAGGTGGAGGCCGACGTAGTGGCCAACCACGGCGCCGACCGCGAGCACGAAGGCCAGCCTGGTCACCTCGACGGTCGGCGTCGGCTCCGAACCGGTGGCGTGTCCGTCGAAGAGCTGGGCTTCCCGGGCGATGTCGGGGGTCAGCAACCGGCGCATGTCGTGCTCCAGGTGGCTGCGTTTGGGCTGACCCCAGGGGACACCCGCGTTGAGGAGCACGTCGACGCCCCGGTTGACAAGACCGCCTGCGGCCCCGTCCGGGCGTAGGTCGGCGGCCTCGAGGTATGCGTAGCTGACCGACGAGGGCGCCGCGGACCGGTCTGTGTGCCACCCCGTGGCGCCGGCCAGGTGTGGCCGCGGCTCGATACGCCGAGGCGAGCCCGCGGAACGCCAGCGTTCAACCGCCTCTGGATCGGTGGCCAGCCCCCAGGAAACGAGAAAGACTCTCAGGTCGGAATCCGCCGAGTAGGGCGTAGACCGTGGCCGCTCCCGGGGTCGCAGCCATTCGTTGATCCTTTCGCGCAGTTCGGGCGCCCGGCATAGGCGGGATTCGCCATCGAGCAGATATCCGCCAATCGCATTCATTGCGACGTCGTCGGCCCCGCGGCGGATCAGATTTCCCGTCCTGCCGTCGAGCACGGCCGCCCATAGCCGCAGCGCTCCGGAGAGTACGTCCACACGACGTGCCTCGGCGCCGCCTACCATGAGGGCCTCCTGCCCGCGCTGAAATAGACAGATCGCATACTTCCACGCCGTTCACTGCGCTCGTATCGTGCTTTTTGGTTGGCGGGCCATACGATCGCTTATCATCTGGAGCTTCCGGAGGACCGATTCCGCCTCGGCGTCCTTGCCCATCTCGCGCAGACGGCTCGCCTTGTTGGTCAATGACCGCGTCAGCTTGGCTCCGTACTCCTCCGGCTGGACGCCGGCGAGCTGTTCGTAGATCATGACCGCGCCCTCGATGTCGTACAGCGCCTCCTGCTGCCGGCCCAACTCGGTGTGGCATTCGGAGCGCGCCTCGTACGCCGCTGCCAGCTTGGGACGAAACGCCTCCCCCCGGGTGCGGGCCAGCCGGCCGTAAGCCAGGACCGACTCGTCGAGAACCACCGCGGCGTCTTCGTGTGCGCCGCCGCTGACCAGGAGCCTCACCATGACGTCCAGCGAGGCGGCGAGCCCGGGGAGGTGCGCGTCCGGATGCTCGGTGGCCAGGCGACGGTAGCGCTCGACCGCTTCGTGAATGGCGGTGAGCGCTTCGTCCTCCCGACCGACGTCGCGGAGGCTGTGCGCGAGGTTGTGCAATGAAAGGGCCAGGCCAGCCGGGTCGCCCAGTTGGCGCTGGATCGCGACGGATTGCTCGATGGCGGACAAGGCCCCTTGGGGATCGCCGGTCTTGGCCAGGCAGTCGGAGAGGTTGGCAAGGGACGCGGCGAGCTCGCGGTCGTAGGTGCCGTCCCGCGCCGCCAGGCCACGGTAGATATCCGTCGCGGCCCGGCTCTCGACGAGAGAGCGCTCGTGGTGTTCCAGCGCGCTCAGGCAGTTCGACAGCTCATTGTGGGTGGCGGCGAGATCGGGCCGGAATGCGTTGTCCAGGTCGGCGAGTCGCTGTCGGATCTTGGCCGCCTCTTCGATCGGGCCCAGTGCCTCCCGGGTGCGGTCGGCGCCGCGCAGCCGTATTCCGAGCCTCGTCAGCGCTTCGGCGTAGGCGTTGGCCGCCCGGCGCTGATCGCCGCTCGGCCGGAAGAGCCGCCGCGGCGCCGCCCGGCGCGCCTCCGCGACGAGTGTCTCGGCGAGCTCCACCGCCAGGCCCGCGTGCACCTGGGTCGCCTGCGGGATCTGATGGTGGATCCGGCGCACCGTCTCGACGTCAACCGATCGGTCCACCGCGACCCGGCTGAGCGCGTCCACCAGCGGTCGCGGCGCGGCGGTCTCCACGGCGACCCGTGCGGCGGCCGGAGCCAGCGTCGCCGGGTGCGTGGTGATGGCGCCGACGATCTGGTCGTGCAGCCGTCGATCGTGGACGGCGGCCGCGGCGAGCACGGTCAGGGCCCTCTTGGCCTGGTCTTCGTCGGCGCTTGCGAGTAGGGCCGGCAGCAGGCCGGGGTGGTCCAGCACGACCTTGGCCACCAGGTGTTCGGCGAGCAGGTCCGGCTGAAGGCTTCCCCACCACCACTCGCCGCCCGGGTACAGGTCCCGCAGCCAGGTCGCGACGGCTATCCGGCGATCGGGATCCAGACCGTCCAGTACCGGCACTCGGGCCAGGAGTGCGACCGCCGCGTGCAGGTCGGCGACCGGTACGAGGCAGGATGCCGCGACCGCGATCTGCAGGGTCTCCATGGCCAGCCGCAGACCGCGCTGGCTGGCGAGGCGGTCCCAGTACCGGGCCTCGTGTTGGTCGAGGAGGTCGGTCGCGGCCTTGGCGACAGACGGTTCCTCGCCGTCCGGGGCACCAGCGGGCGCCGGCTGGTCCGATAGCAGCGCGACCAGGGCCGCAAGTTGCAGGCCCAAGGCCGTCATCGGTTCCCGGTACCGCGGGGCGGCAACCGTGGTCGCGCGGCCGAGCCAATCGCCCGGAAAGCCGGACAGGTCGTCGAGGCGGCTCGCGAACGCCGCCACGGCCTCGTCGAACGCGCTCCGGCTCTCCGCTGGCGTGGCGTCGAGGGCCGGGAGCCTCTCGACCTTGGCGATCGCCAGGAAATCCCAGTACGGGGGAAGGCCCTTCAGCCACCCGCCCTCGGCGCCACGGGCCAGCAGGAGCACACGTAGCGGAAGCCTGGATTGCCTTTCTTGGAGCAACGGGGCGAGCTTCTCCAGGTGCTCCCGGCGTTCCGCGTAGTCGATCACCAGCAGGAGCGGGACGCTGACCGAGGAAAGCCATGCGGCTGCCGCACCGTGCACGGTGGACAGCAGGACCGTGGCCCACCCGCGCCGGCGCATCCGACCGGCGAGCTCCCTCGCGAGGCGGGTCTTGCCCTGCCCACCCGGCCCGGTGAGCAGCCAGGCCGACAACTCGTCCGGCTGCGCGCACCAGTGTTCGAGGCGTTCGATGATGTCGTCGCGGCCGTGGAAGGCGACCACCGCGGCGTCGGCGCGCAGGAGCGATGCCGGCGACGCCGGGGGCGCGGTGACGTGCTGGAGCCCGGCCAGTTCCGCCGGCTCGAGGCCGGGCGCCGCCTCCGCGCCGCCGGGCCAGACCAGTGCCTGGAATCCGGCGTCCTGGACAGCGTCCGACAGGTGCACCGCGCGTACGCGGCCGCTCTCGAAACGCTTGTCGTCACGCGCGATCAGGCCGACGAGCACGTCGTTGCAGAACAGGCCCGCGCCGGACATGCCGCCCCAGGGCGAGTCCGTTGAGGACGGACTCGGCCTTGGCGCGGACTCGACTGCGACGTCGAGCCAGCCCGACTTTCGCAGGCCCAGCGGTCGCACCGTGCCAGACAGATGCTCGGTGTCGCGGACGTCGCCGTCCGGGTCAACCCGGACGCGCGGAAACCCGACGGCGTCCACCGCCGCGCCGGGCCGGTCACACACCAGCCGGCCCCACCGGAGTGGGCGCAGCTGCGGTGGGGCCTCGAAGTCGGCCTCCGTCACGCGGAGGAGGGCAGCGTCGACCGCGTGGTCATGGGACGGCCAGGCGATCTCCGCGTGCCACCAGCGCTTGTGTGAGTGCGCGAATCGCACGCGGATCGTGGCATCGGCGCCTCTCACCACATGCGCGGCGGTCAGGACCAACCCGTCGGACATCAGCGTGCCGGATCCGCAGCGCCACTCGGTCTCGCCCGGCGCCAGGGCGTAGACCTCACACGCGCGCTGCGGATCCGCCACGGTCGATCACCGGTCGGGCAGGGCCGGCACGCGGTCGTTGATCTCTGGTGCGACACCCGTCACGCGGTCCTTCGGGGTCAAGGTCACCTTCAAGCGGTGGGTCTCGTCCCGCCCGAGGCCGGCTTCGCCGCCGACCGTCACCACGCCGAACGTCACCCCCAGGCGACCCTTTCCGCCCTTCTTCGCGACGACCGTGAACTCCACCTCGACCGGGCCGACCTCGAAGACGTAGTCGTTGTCGTCGTTGTCCTCACCCGCCTGCCGAGCGATCGTCAACTCCTCACGAAGCGCCTGTACGGCGTCCGCCAAGCCCAACCACTCCACAAGATCACCTCATAGCGTCGGTAACGACACGTAGCGTACGTGGTAGACGCGACCTAAGTGTCCGGTTACGCTCGGGCGGAGCGCGTTGGGGATCGCGCCGCGTCCCGCCGAAAGGCTTGAAGCCACCCCGATTCTTCGTCCGATCGAAGAGCGAGGTGCAGTGCTGTGAAGACGCTTCCCGACAACCCCAACCTCGACCACCTGAAGCAGCAGGCCAAGGAGCACTTGGCCGGCCTGCGCGACCAGAGTCCCGGATGCTCCCTGGCCCACGCGCAGGCATCGCTGGCCGGGCAGTACGGCTTCCGTGGTTGGGCGGAGCTCAAGGCCGAGGTCGACCGCCGGCGGGGACTGGCCGACGTCGCCGACCCGGCGCTCGCGCGTGCGGTCGCCGACGCGTACGGCCTGGGCGAGGTGACCGGCGAGATGCGGTCGCTGGCCCGCCCGGACGAGTCGGGCCGGCACTGGTCGCTGGAGACCGACCGCGGCCGCTGGGCAGTGTGCACAATGGACACCTGGTGGCCCATCGTCGACGTCGAGACCGAGGTCGCCTTGCAGCGGGCCGCCGCCGCTGCCGGCGTACTGCTCCCGGCTCCGGTGCGCAGCCGGGCGGGCGCCATCACGGCGTCGGTCGGCGGGCACACCTGGCGGGCGTACGAGTGGCTGCACTCCGGGCCGCCGATGACCGCACCGGCGAGCGCGTCCGTCACCCGCGCGGTCGGCGGGATCCTCGCCACGCTCCACGGGCTGGCGCTGCCGGTGGACCGCATCAGCCCGTGGCATCAGTTGCGGCTGTCGGGCGCGAGCTGGCCGGAGCTGGCGGCGCGGGCCGACGGCGCGGACTGGGCGCCCGTACTGGCCGAGGTGGTGCCCACGCTGATGGAGTTGGACACCGTGGGAGAGGGCGCCACGCCTGCCGCGCCGGTGCTGTCGCACAACACGCTGGGCCCTGGCCGGGTACGCCGCGGGCCGAACGGCCGCCTCGTCGTCTTCGGATGGGAGCACGCCGGGGGCCAGCCGCCGCAGTGGGAACTGGGCGACGCGCTCATGCACTGGACCGTCGACCCGAGCGGTGGGGTGAACGCCGTGGGCGCCCGCGCGCTGGTCGAGGGGTACCGCGAGACGGCGGGTGCGGTCCCGGCGCTGGACCTGGGGATGTTCCGGGGCGCGGTGACGTCGCTGGCGAACTACGTGTCCGGGCAGGTCAACCACGCCCTGGACGCGAAGGAGGACGAGGACCGGCGGTACGCCGCGCGCAGCGTGCGCCACCTGCTGACGCACCTGCCGACGAGGTCCACACTGGAGCGCCTCCTCGACGCCGTCGCCATTGATCGTGATAGGTAAGCTTCCTCCGACAGGGAGGGACAATGAGAAAACTTTCTTCACTAATGCTGCCCGTCGTCATCGTCGCGGGAGCTCTTGTCGTGGCGCCCGAAACGGCCTCCGCGACGGTGGTGAAGCGCAGCGCGGCGCTCGCGGTGAACAACCTCACCGAGGCGGCCGGCTGGTCCACAGTGGATTCCGGAGCCGTACACGCGGCCGTCTGGCGGCGCGGCGGCGTCAGCGACCTCGGCACGCTGGGCGGGGCGGAGAGCAAGGCGACCGCCATCAACGACCGCGGCGAGGTCGTCGGGTCCAGCCAGACCGCCACCGGCGTGTGGCGGGCCTTCCGCTGGACCGAGGCGGCCGGCATGACCGAGCTCGACGTGCTGTCCGGCGCCAACAACTGCTACGCCAACGACGTCAACATCCTGGGCCAGGTTGTGGGGTACTGCATCGTCGGCAGCTCGGCGCGGCCGGTGCTGTGGTCGGGCGGATCGGTGACCGATGTGGATCCGTCGACGATCGGCAACGCCGACATGGAGGGTGCCGCCTACAGCATCAACGACCGCGGCGAGATCTTCGGCCGGCAGTCCATCTACCTGTTCGTCTACGCCGGTGGCGTAAGGAGCCAGATCGGTGGCACGAACATCTACGCCACGGACCGGTTCGGCGCCATCAACGTCCGGGCCGAGATCGTCGCCAACGCCATGGCATCCGGCTTCGACACCCGAGCGCGGCTCTGGAAGGGCTACTACCCGGGTGATCCCACGGGCTACTACGAGCGGTTCGACCTCGCCCTGCTGCCCGGTGGCACCGACAGCCGGGTCTACGACATCAACGCGAGCGGCGAGTCGGCCGGCTGGAGCTACAGCAGCGTGGGCTCCCGGGCCGTGCTGTGGAACTCCGACGGCGCCGCGCAGGACCTCGGCCACCTGGGCGGCGCGTACAGCGAGGGGTACGGGACCAACGACCGTTCCGAGGTCGTCGGGACCTCCTCCATCGCGTCCGGCGAGGACCACGCGTTCCTCTGGTCCGGCGGCACGATGACGGACCTCGGCACCCTTTAGCCGGCGGTCTCCGGTGTCACCAACTCCACCTCGTTGTCCCGCAGGGCCTCCAGGAGGTCGGCCGGCGGGGTGGAGTCGGTGACGAGGTAGTCGGCGCCGCCCAGCTCGCACACCTGGGCGAAGAGCCGGCGGCCGAACTTGGACGAGTCGGCCAGGATCGCCACGCGCGCCGCCCGAGAGATCATCTCCCGCATCATCGCCGCCTCGGCGAGGTTGCTCGTCGTGTACCCGGCGGCCGCGGAAACGGCGCCGACCCCGATCAACGCCAGGTCGCAGCTGATGTCCAGTTCGCTCCCGCTGGCCGCCCGGAAGCTGACGGGGCCCGCGGTGGCTAGCGTGAGGGTGCGGACCGCGCCGCCGAAGACGTACACGTCGCGGACGGCCGAGGGGGACAGCGCCCCGGGGACGAGCAGGCTGTTCGTCGCCACGGTGAGGTCGCGATGGCCGCGCAGGCTCTTGGCGACGGCGAGGGTGGTCGTCCCGCCATTGATCATGATGACCGAGCCGTTCTCCACCAATGACGCGGCGAGTGTCGCGATCTTCTCCTTCTCCCGCTTCTCCATGTTGAGCCGCACGTCCACGGTGCGGTCCACCCGGGAGAAGGTCGATTGGCTGACCGCCCCGCCGTAGGTGCGGACCAGGACGCCGTCGGCGCTGAGCTGGTCCAGATCCCGCCGGATGGTGTCGATGGAGACTCCGAAGCGCTCGGCGAGCGCGCTGACCGTGACCTCTCCGGTCTCCGCGACGTATGTCGCCAACTGGGCTTTGCGTCCCGCGGGTAGGCGACGCTGCCGGTCTTCTTTGTCCAGAGCCACCGATCTTCCTATCTCTGCGGTAGTAGGGCCCACGATCATGCGCGGCGAGGGCTTGGAGAAAGCTTAGAACGGCAGGCTACAGCATCGTACGGCCTGTTTCGTGCGGCATCGGGCGCCAAATGGGCGCCTAGATGGGCTCCGACTGCCGCATTCGACCTTAGTTTCCGGTTTGTTCTGCCGAACTATGCAGTCCCTAGCCAGATTTTGCGGTACTGGGTCTTGTGGGCGCTGTAACGTGCTGTTAACGTGGCGCAAACCTGCAAAGAGCGGTAACACCTTTACATTGAAGGAGTTCGCAATGATCGGAGGCGGCACCGGGGTGCGCGGCCGACTGCGGCAGCTACTCGGGGTTGTGGCGGTGGCGGCGATGGTCGGTACCACCGCGGTGGGGTGTGGTGGTTCCGACGAGGAATCAAGCGGGGATGGGACCGTCACGCTGGAGTTTGCGCAGTGGTGGGCGCCGGAGCTCCCGGCGGGATCTTTTGACAAGCTCATGACGGAGTTCACGGCACAGAACCCGAATATCAAGGTCAAGTTGTTGAGTGGGCCGTACGCGTCCACCAAGCAGCAGTTGGTGTCCGGAGCGGCGTCGAAGACGCTGCCCGACGTCGTGGGCCTCGACGGCGCATGGGTGAGCGACTTCGCCAAGCAGGGGGCGATCGCTGACCTGACCGCGCTCATGGCGGACGCGAAGTACGACTCGAGCCAGCTCGCGAGCCAGATTCAGATCCAGGGGAAGACCTACATGATCCCCGTGGTGAACTTTGTGTACCCGCTGTTCGTGAACAACGACCTGCTCGCCAAGGCCGGGATCACGACACCGCCGAGCACCCGTACGGAGTTCCTGGACGCGGCCAAGAAGGTCAGCGCGCTCGGGGGCAACGTCAAGGGCTGGGCCCTTCCGCTCGACACCGCCGTGCCCAACGGCGTCCAGAACGACGTGATGTCGTGGGTGTGGGCGTCGGGGGCAGCATGCTGACCAAGGACGGGAAGCCCGATCTGACCGGCCAGTCGGTCAAGAGCGCCACCGAGTACGTCAAGAGCCTGAACGACGCCGGCGTCATCGCGCCCGGCGCGCTCACCATGAAGGAACAGGACAAGGTCGAGAAGTTCACCACCGGCCAGGTGGGCATGGTGATCGACTCCTTGGCGCACATCACGCTGATCAAGAAGAACAACCCGGACCTGAAGTTCACGGTGACGCCGATCCCGGCAGAGGACGGCTACACCGGCAAGCGTGGCATCCCGTACGCCTCATGGGGCATCGGCGTCGCCGACTCCTCCAAGCACAAGGCCGAGGCGTTCAAGCTGGTCGAGTTCCTGATGAGCAAGGAGAAGAACGCGGAGCTGAGCACGCTGGCGAACGGCTTCCCGGGCAACAAGACCGCCGAGCCGGACTTCAGCAAGAGCGACCCGCTGTTCAAGACGGCCTTCGACATCTACCAGGCAGGGTATCCGGCCAACGAGTTCGTGGGTCTGCCGAAGTCCGAGGACCTCATGCGCAGCTTCGATGAGCAGCTCCAGCTGACGCTCACCGGCAAGCAGAGCGTCGACGAGACGCTCACCAAGTCGCAAGAGTCCTGGGCATCGGTGCTCTGACCTTCCACACATCGGGGCCGCGCCGGCGCTGCGGCGCGGCCCCGAAACAAGGAGACGTCGATGGAACCAGCGAAACTGGATCACGCGGCCCTTCCGCGAGTCGCGGCGGTGGCATCGGAAGCCCGCGCCACCCTGTGGGGTAGGGCGCGGCGTTTCTTGGCGAAGAGCGCCGCCCCGTTCGGCTATATCTCGCCGACGCTGATATTGGTCTCCGTGCTGATGCTCATACCCATCGCGATGGTGGTGAGCTATTCGTTCAAAGACAACGTCATCGTGCAGCAGAACCCAGTCTCCGTGGGTCTCGCCAACTACACGAAGGTGCTCACCGATCCGGACTTTCTCGCGGCGCTGAAGAACACGTTCGTCTTCATCACCGCGAGCACCGTCGCTCACCTCGTCCTCGGGCTGGGCTTCGCGATGATGCTCAACACCTCGTTGCTGAGCGGCGTGACGAAGACCATCTTCCGCATCATCTACATCCTGCCGTGGCTCTTCACGGTCGCGGTGATCGCGGTCATCTGGCGACTCATGCTGGACCCGGCCGGGGTGGTCAACTACCTCCTGACCACGGCCGGCGGGATGCAAGAGGGAGTGAACTGGCTCTCCGACCCGGGAACGGCGCTCTGGGCGTTGACATTCATCAACATATGGGCCGGATTCCCCTTCTTCATGATCAGTATCCTCGCCGGATTGCAGGGGATCTCGGGCGATCTGTACGAGGCGGCCTCCGTGGACGGTGCCAGCCCGTTCCGGCAGTTCTGGAATGTGACGTTGCCGCAATTGCGGCCGGTGCTGATCAGCATGGCCGTGCTCGACCTCATCTGGACCTCGCAGCAGTTCGCCCTCATCTGGATGACGACGGGTGGCGGTCCGCTGAACGTCACGGAGATGCTCAGCACGTACACCTACAAGCAAGCCTTCAGCAGTTACGAGTTCGCCACCGCGTCCGCGAGTGCCGTCATAGTTTTGCTCCTCACGATGATCCTGGCCTTCTTCTACGTACGCCTGCAAAGGGAGAGGTGATCGCGCGTGCTCACCCGCAAGAGACGGCGCCTCGGCGCGAAGATCGCCGTGTTCACCGGCCTGTGCCTCGGCGCGGCCTTCGCCGGCCTGCCGGTCGTGTGGATGCTGTCGACGTCGTTCAAGACCAACGGAGAGGTCTTCGCGGTACCGCCGAAGCTGTTCACCAAGAACTTCTCGTTCGACGCGTACACCGCCATCCTCAGCGATGGTGCCCAGCTCAGGTTCTTCCTCAACAGCTACATCGTCGCGCTCTCGGTCACGGCGCTGACGCTGTTCGTGGCGATCCTCGCGGCCTACGGATTCAGTCGCTACGAGTTTCCGCTGAAGAAGTCCATCAACGCCGTGATCGTCAGCGTCCAAGCGGTGCCGCCGATCACGCTCGTCATTCCCTATTTCGGCCTTGTCGTGGCGCTCGGTCTGTACAACACCTATCCCGGGCTGATCCTCACGCACATGGTGTTCACCTTGCCGTACGCGATCATCATGATGACCGCGTACTTCAACACGCTGCCCAAGGAACTGGACGAATCCGTCAAGGTGGACGGGGCCTCTAGTTGGACGGCGCTCTGGCGGGTCCTGGTGCCCATCTCGGTTCCGGGGATGGTCGCTGTCGGCGTCTACACGTTCATGATCTCGTGGAACGAATACCTGTTCGCGCTGACGCTCACCCGTACCGACGACATGCGAACCGTGCCCATCGGTATCCAGCTCCTGATGGGTCAGCACTCCTACGAGTGGAACCAGATGATGGCCATGAGCATCCTGGGATCGATCCCGGTGCTCGTATTGTTCCTCCTCTTCCAGCGGCGATTCATTGGCGGCCTCACTTCCGGCGCCGTCAAGGCATGAGCGGTAACCTACCTAGAAGGAGAAAGCAGCAATGCTGACGACCGGCAAGGCGATCCTGGACGTAGCGAATGAGAAAAACTTCGCCGTGCCCGCCTTCAACATTAGCGACTACGCCATGTTCAACGGCATCGTGGACATCAGCGAGGAGAAGAACGCGCCGCTGTTCATCGGTATCCATCCCGACGAGGTAAAGCACATCGGGCACGACGTGATCGCCGCGATGACGCTGCGGGCCCACCGCTCGTCCGTGCCGATCGCGATCCACTGGGACCACGGCGCGACGTACGAGGAGATGCTGACCGCGATCAAGATCGGCTTTACCTCGGTGATGATCGACGCGTCGTTGCAGTCCTTCGCGGACAACGTCGCGATCTCCCGGAAGGTCACCGAGACCGCGCACGCGGTCGGCCTGTCGGTCGAGGCGGAGTTGGGGACGATCGGCAAGGCCGACAGCGAGGGCGAGGCCGGCGCCGACGCCATCATCTACACCGACCCGGTGGACGCCGTGACCTTCATCAAGGAGACGGGCGTGGACAGCCTCGCCGTGGCCATCGGCACCTACCACGGCCTGTACCCGAAGACCCTGAAGCCCGAGCTCAAGCTCGACCTGCTCAAGGAGATCAAGGACCGGGTCCAGATCCCCCTCGTGCTGCACGGCGGCTCGGGCAACCCGGACGACGAGATCGCGCAGGCGGTCCGGCTCGGCATCAACAAGATCAACATCTCGAGCGACATCAAGGTCGCCTACCACCTGAAGATGCGCGAAGTCCTGGCCGACACCGGCCTGCGTGAACCGCTCAACATCCAGCCGCCGTGCATCGACGCCATGAAGGTGGTGGCCGCGCATAAGATCGACCTCTTCGAGGCGACCGGAAAGGCCGATCTGTACTGACATGACCAGCCACGTCGTCCTGGGCCTCGGGGAGGCGTCGACTATGAGCTCAAGCTGTCTGCGCCGATCATGGAGCAACTCGTCGGCGAGTACCAGATCCGCGACGCCGAGCTGACGTCATCGACCACGGTCACCAAAGAGCGCGAGTTGGTCATCTCGATCCTCGCGTACCTCAAGAAGGGCGGAGGTGGCGAGCACTTCGTCGCCTCCTCCGCCTGCCTGGGCGCGTTCGCTTCGCGCTTTTCCACGCGTACCACCCTGGGGGCACCTCCGTGCGGGCGGCGAAGGAGATGAGCCGGCTCGGCGTACCGTCCACTCTGCACCTGGTGAGCATCAACGACGTCGTCCGCCGGCTGCTGCCGGCGGACTGCGACTACATCTGCAGCGACGACCAGGACACGCTCTACCCGCACCTGATCGTCCAGTACGACCAGGACCTGCGCATCCGGGCCGGCGACATCGACATCCGTGCGCCGTTTCCCAACCGGCTCATCTACGTGAACGACCCGGCGAACGGGTCCATGCTGCTGAGTCCCTCTCTTGGCGGGTTGCTGCGTACCGCGCGGGTCTTCCTGATCTCCGGATTCAACGCGATCCGGGATCGCCAGCTACTTGACCAGCGTCTGTCCACATTGAGAAGCCACATGCGACAACTGCCGGCTGATGCGGTCGTGTACTACGAGGACGCCGGCTTCCACGAGCCGGGACTCAGTCGACGTGTCCGCGACGCACTCCTTGAGACCATCACCGTCTACGGGCTCAACGAAGACGAGATGCAGTCGTACCTGGGCTACGCCGTCGACCTGCTCTCCGTGGCGGAGGTGGCGCAGGCGCTGGAGTCGTTGCGGGCCCTCATTCCCGTACCGGCGCTGGTGGTGCACACCAAGTACTGGGCGGCAGCGGTCGGGGAAGGGGCCGGCGCGTACCAGGGGCCGCTGGACGGGGGGATCGTGGTCGCTAGCACCCGGTACGTGCACGGCGACGCGTACACCGATGAGGATTACGAGGGCATGCGGATGCGGCCGCGGCGTACGGAGGCGGTGGAGTTCGCGGCCGCCTTGGAGGGCCGGATAGGCGGGGTGGTTCGGTGCGTGCCGGGGTTCCGCCTCGACGTCGCCGACCCGACGACCATCGGGCTCGGCGACGCGTTCGTCGGTGGGTTTCTCGCGGCTGTTTCCTTGGTGGATTGATCTCGCATACATTGCCGGTGGGCTTGCTTTCTATGCTTGTGCGCAGGCCAAGATCCGACAGACGATGCCGTCCGTTGCGGCTTAGCATGACTCCGTGGGCGCCTGCCATCGCTGGGGAGCCATGGGTTCTCTCTTCGCGACGTTGCTGCTCGCGGCCTGCGGTCTGCCGGACGCGGACCGCCCGAATCCTCCTCTAGCTGATCTTGCTGACTACCAACGTCGGTGTGAAAGGCTGGACAGCACACTCCAGCGCGCTCGGGTGGTCTATGAGGCACAAGCGAGCATGAAACGCGGCGACCCGGCTGTTGTTGCCGCGGCCGTCACGCTTGACGAGGCCACACCACCTGAGCAGGTTCTGCGTCGTGCGGGCGCTACTGCGGAGCCAGGGTTTCTCGTGTCATGCCATGTCGAGGCGCGGCTCAGGGTCTCGCCATACGAGTTCGAGGTCGACCAGGCCGACTGGGTGGATCGGTCACTGCTCACCATGGACACCGCCCGCTGGTCATGGCAGCTCACACCGAAGATGGGCGGTACCCAAACGATCGTGCTTCAGGTACGGCCGGTGGTGAAGATCAGAGACGATCTCACCGGGACCGTCAGCAGGGCGGATCCAGCCGAGGCGAGCATTGCGGAGTTCGAGACCAAGGTCGACGTGGCTGTGCCCTGGACGGAACGGCCGCAGGAAACGCTGTCGCGGCTCGCCGCTATGTTTCAAGTCGCAGAAGGCGCCGTCGTAGCCGCGACCGGTCTGGTGATCGCAGTCGGAGGCTTGTTGAGCGCACTCGGCGTGAGGATGCGGCGTCGCAAGCGCAAGGACGGCGAACCGTCCACCGATGAGCCTGCACCGTGAGCGTCCGTTCTCAGTCCGCGGGTGCCGGTTCGGCGGGCCGGGCCGTGAAGAAGCGGACGATGTCTTCCGCCGCGGTTGGGGACAGCATCATCGCCTGGACTCGTTCGGACATTTCGGCGATCAGGTGAGCCCTGGTGAACATCGCCCCCTCGTACGTCCGGATTGCCGAGTCCGGGTCGGCGGGGTTGGCGGCGAGTTGGCTGGCGAGTTCGGCGGCGTCGAGCATGGCCTGGTTGGCGCCCTCGCCGACCGGCGGCATGAGGTGCGCGGCGTCGCCGATGAGGGTGATGCCCGGCCGGCTGGCCCAGCGCGTACCGGTGGGCATCGCCTCGATCAGGCGTGGTGCCGGCGCGCCGTCGCCGGCCTCGATGAGTGCGGTGAGGCGTGGGTCCCAGCCACCGAACATGTCCAGCAGAGCGCGCTTACTGCGGTATGTGTCGATGGGGCGGTCGTCTGCGCGCAGCGAGATCCCGACACGTAGGCGGCCGTCGCCGAGGCGTTGCGCTGCCAGGATCTGGTTCACGCCGACGCACCACAGGTTTCCGGGGCCGACCAGGTCGGCGAGATCGGGATGGCGCCGGTCGACGTCGCTGATGTTCAGCTCCACAAGGGTGGCCACATAGGACAGTTGGACGTCGGTCAACAGCGACCGGACGGCCGAGCGCGCGCCGTCCGCGCCGATGAGGATGTCGCAGCCGGTGCGGTGGCCGCCGTCGAACGTCAGTTCCCAGCCCTCGTCGGGTCGCGGGGTCGCCGCGACGAGCCGGTGCCGCCAGACAACCGTGTCGCCGGGGAGGGAATCGAGCAGAAGATCACGCAGTGCGGTCCGGTCTATTTCGGGACGTCCGGAGAATGAGCCGGGTTGCGGCACATGGTGTACCAGGGTCCGTCCGGCCGGGTCGAGGATGCGATGTTCCTCGCCCTCGGGCCGCGCCTGCGACCGGAACTGGCCGGCGAGACCCGCTTCGGCCAGGGCCTGCTGGCCGGACTCCGGGTGCAGGTCGAGCATGCCGCCCTGCGGCCGCGCGGATCGGCTTTCCTCGCGCTCGTACACCACCGCATCGATGCCGTGCCGGTGCAGGATCCGTGCCAGCGTCAGCCCGCCAAGACCGCCACCAGCGATCGCGATTCGCATTCTCACCTCGTTACCGTACACTGTACTTGTGGATACACCGTACGGTAGTGCGGCATTGCCCGTTTGGGAACGGCCCGAACCTCAGCCGCGGGCGGCGCCGGTGCCGTTGAGCCGCGCGAAGATCGCCGCCACGGCGATCCGGCTCGCCGACGCGCACGGCCTCGACAGCCTGTCGGTCCGCAAGATCGCCAAAGAGCTCGGCGTCGGTCCGATGCGGCTCTACGACTACGTGATCAACAGATCCGAACTGCTCGATCTGATGGTCGACGTCGTCTATGCCCGGATCGCCGAGGTCGGCCAGCACACCGCGTGGCGCGCCACGGTACTGGCCATCGCCCACGCGACCCGCGACGCCGCCCTTGAGCATGAGTGGTTCTCCGACCTGCTCGGCGGAAGGCCACACTTGGGACCGCACGCGCTCGCCGTGGGCGAAGCGACCGCGGCGGCGTTGAGCCAGGCCCCTGCCGTGCGCGGCATCGACGATCTCCAGCGGGCCTTGGGCGCCCTCAACGCCTTCATCATCGGAGCGATCCGCAGAGAGGTCACCGAGCGACGCACCGCCCGTTCCACCGGCACCGATGAGGCCGCCTGGCAGGCAAGCCTCGGCCCCTACCTCACACGAATGTTGAAAACCGGCAGGTACCCCACCGTCGCCCGGCTCGTCATCGACGGCGCCCACCTCAACGCCGAGGAGACCTTCAACCACAACCTGACCACCGTCTTGGACGGCATCACCAGCCGACCCCGCACGTGACCGACTGCTCTGCGGCCAGCGGCCGATACAGAAAAGCGAAACGGTCGCCTCGATCACCAACTGGCGTGGTGATTCAGACGACCGTGCCCTTGTTCGGTGTGCCCCCGGCAGGATTCGAACCTGCGCCCCCGCCTCCGGAGGGCGGTGCTCTATCCCCTGAGCTACGGGGGCTCAGCGACCAACGAAGAGTAGCAGGAACCCCCGCCCAGGGCCGAACCGACACCGTCCCCCACTCACCGTCCCCGCTCACAGCTTGGCAGCGGGTGCAGCACCACCCCGTCCGGTACGCGCCGCGGCCAGTCGACGGTGGCCCAGGAGGCGTCCACCACGACGTGCACTGTCCGGCCGGACGGGGGCACCAGCCGGGTGAGGAACTCCGGCGGCAAGCCTGCCTCGGTGGTGAGCATGAAGCGGACCCAGCCGCGCGTCGAGACCGCCGAGACCACGTCGGTGGCGGGCGTGACGCCGTGCAGGCGGGTGCGGCCGGCCCAGTAGGGCTCGGACTGCGCGGTCCGGGCGATCGAGGGGTACACCGTTGCTTGCCAGCGGACGACGGCTTCGGCGCAGAGGGCGCAGGCTCGGTCGATGGGTTCGCGGGGGTGATGCCCCAGGCGCGTAGGTAGCGGGTGGCGGCCGCGGCGCTCAGCGGGATGCCGTACGAGCGCTCGACCAATGCGGCCACGGTGCGGCGGCTCCACAGGCGGTCGTCCAGGTCGAGGTCGTCGGGGAAGCGGTCGCGCAGCGTCTCGACCAGTCGCAGTGCCCCGTGTGGCCGGCGGGGGACGACCGCGCCGTCGCCGCCGATTGAATAGCGCCGGCACCAGTTGGCGGTCTGCCGGCGTACGTCAAGAACAGCCCCCATGACCGGACAACGATCGTCGATCCGGACAGGTAGCGCTATGTGAGCAGAAAACTACTGTAAGCGATCGAGTGCGGCTCGCATGTTGCCGACCTCGCTCTGCTGGAGGTTCTTCATGCGCTGGGCGGCCTCGGTGACGTCCGAGTTGTCGGACAGCTTGAGGATCGCGTCGACCATGTGGATGCCGCCGAGGTGGTGCTTGATCATCAGGGTGAGGAAGAGGATGTCGGCGGCGCGGCCGGTCGAAGCCTCCAGCTGCCGCAGCTCGGCGGTGGTGGCCATGCCCGGCATGAGCCCGTCCTTCACCGACTCCGCACCGTCGGGCATCCAGGCCATCACCGGTTCGGAGCCGGTCGGGTCGAGGCCCCAATTCTTGAGCCAGGTCTGCATGACGCCGATCTCGCCCTGCTGTCCGGTGGCGATGTCGGCGGCGATCTGGGTGGCTTCGCGGTCGCTGCCCAGGCGCCATTCGAGCATGGCCATCTGTACGGCCTGCGCGTGGTGGGTCGTCATGTCGCGGGCGAAGCCGGCCTCGGGCGAGGAGTCACCGGGGCGCGTGAGGGTGGGCGTGAGCCAGCCGGCGGCGTACCCGAGGAGGAGGCCGACCGCGATGGCGAGGGCTAGGGCGACGGTGCCGAAACGCCGCCCGACGGCCCGGGTCGGGCCGTCGGGGGAGGCGGTTGCCTCCGGCGGCGTCTCGGTCGTGACCATGCTCAGGAGCCCTGCTGGGTGAGGTTGCGCGGCTCGGTGCCGGTGGCGGTGATGCCCTGGGCGCACGAGATGGTCGGGCCCTCGACCGAGGCGTTGACGCGCAGCGCCTTGATGAACTCGTCGATCCGGCCGTCGTTGGCGTTGTCGACCTTGAGCTGGTAGCCCCACGCCTGCAACGAGATCGGCTTGTCCAGCCCCTCGTACGGGCTCATGAGCATCTTCTCCTGGCCGCGCACCTTGGCGGCGAGCTCCTCCACCTGGGCCGCGGGCAGGTTCGGCTGGTACGTGATCCACACCGCACCGTGCTCCAGGCTGTGCACCGCGTGCTCGTTGGCGATCTGGGCGTCGTAGACGTCGCCCATGCAGTTTTGCCAGTCCTGGTTGTGCGGGCCGGCGACCGGCGGGCTGACCGTGTACTGGATCTTGCCCTGCTGGTGCTGCGCGGGCTCGGTGAGCTTCGGGTCCTTCTCGCGGTAGTTCACGATGCCACTGATGCTGTTCGCCCGGTCCTCCCAGGAGCGGGAGCCCTGGAACGCGGCATACGCGCCGTACCCGATGATGCTGGCGGCGAGGACGCCCACCGCGACCATCAGGGCGATCGGGCCCCAGCTGCGGCCCTGGCTGACCTTGATCGGCGCGATTGGCTTGCGCGGGCCCTTGCCACCCGACGAGGCGCCGGCCTTCTTCGGACCGGTGCCGGACGGCTTCTTCGCCGGCGACGAAGTCGCCTTCTTCGCGGCGGGGGCAGCCTTCTTACCAGTGCTGACCACGGACGGACGGCGCTGGTCGCCGGCTGGGGTACTGACGCTCATGGCCGTCCTCGCTTCGCTGCGGGCGGCCATGAGGCTCCAGGTGCGCTGTGCCTAATTATTCGCTCGCTTCGCTCGCTCATGGTGCCTCGTCTGGTCGGTCGGTCACGGGGGTGGCGGATCGACCGTGGGCACAGTCGATCGAGCAGGGTCGCCGCCGAGTCCACCACTCTACCCCCGGTAACATGACTCGGTGACTCCCGCCAAGCTTGCCGAGGCCGTACTCGCCGCCGCCCACGCGCTCTTTGCGCAGCGTGGACTCGATCCTGCCGTGCTGCCAGCATCGACGACGGTGGAGCGACCGCGCAACCCCGAGCATGGCGACTACGCATCGACGATCGCGCTTCAGCTGGCCAAGAAGGTGGGCGTCCAGCCGCGTGACCTGGCCTCCGGCCTGGCCGAGGAGCTGAGCCGGACGCCGGGCGTCAAATCGGTGGAGATCGCCGGGCCCGGATTCCTCAACATCCGCCTCGACGCGGCCGCCGCCGGACAGCTGGCGCGCGTCGTGGTGCAGTCCGGTCGGGAGTACGGCCACAGCGACCGGCTCGCCGGCCAGAAGATCAATCTGGAGTTCGTGTCGGCCAACCCGACCGGCCCGGTGCACATCGGCGGCGTGCGGTGGGCCGCGGTGGGCGACGCGCTGAGCCGGCTGCTGCGCGTGTCCGGCGCCGAGGTCGGCACGGAGTACTACTTCAACGACGCCGGCTCGCAGATCGACCGGTTCGCGCGGTCGCTGCTGGCCGCCGCGCGGGGCGAGCCGGTGCCCGAGGACGGGTACGGCGGCGCGTACATCCACGAGATCGCCGAGGCGATCAAGAAGAAGCAGCCCGACGCGGACGACGAGGAGACGTTCCGGGTCGAGGGCGTCGAGCTGATGTTCGCCGAGATCAAGGCGTCGCTGGTGGCGTTCGGGGTGCACTTCGACCTGTACTTCAACGAGAAGGACCTGCACGACCGCGGCGAGCTCGACCTCGCCCTCACCCGGCTGCGTGAGCAGGGCCACGTCTTCGAGGCGGACGGGGCCACCTGGCTGCGTACGACCGACTTCGGCGACGACAAGGACCGCGTGATCAAGAAGTCGGACGGCGAGTGGACCTACTTCGCCGCCGACTGCGCGTACTACCTGGACAAGCGCGAGCGGGGCTTCGACCGGGTAGTGATCATGTTGGGCGCCGACCACCACGGCTACATCGGGCGGATGCGGGCGATGGTGGCCTGCTTCGGCGACGACCCCAACAGCCACCTGGAGATCCTGATCGGGCAGTTCGTGAGCCTGCTGCGGGATGGTGAGCCGCTGCGGATGAGCAAGCGGGCCGGCACGGTGGTGACCCTCGAAGACCTGGTCGACGCGATCGGCGTGGACGCCGCCCGGTACGCGCTGGCCCGCTACTCCAGCGACTCGCCGATCGACATCGACGTGGAGCTGTGGACCCGGACCACGCGCGACAACCCGGTCTACTACGTCCAGTACGTCGCCGCGCGTACCGCCAGCGTCGCCCGGAACGCGGCCGACGTGGGGCTGACCCGGGGCGACGCCGAGGCGTTCCGGCCCGAGCTGCTGAGCTACGAGAAGGAAAACGACCTGCTCAAGGCGCTCGGCGAGTTCCCGGCCGTGGTGAGCGCGGCGGCCGAGCTGCGGGAGCCGCACCGGGTGGCCCGCTACCTGGAGGAGCTGGCCGGCTCGTACCACCGCTTCTATGACAACTGCCGGATCCTGCCGATGGGGGACGAGCCGGTCGGCGATCTGCACCGGGCCCGGCTGTGGCTGAACGACGCCACCCGTACCGTGATCGCTAACGGGTTGGATCTGCTGGGCGTCTCGGCGCCGGAGAGGATGTAGGCGTGCGTGCTCATGAAGCGGGCGCGCTGCACGGCGAACTGGGTAGCCGGGGGCCGGGCTGGCTGCGTACCCCCGAAGACGTCAACGCGCTCGTGCCGCACCTGTGGCCGGAGGGCGTCGCGCGAGCCGCCGACGGCGCGCTCGCCGTCGGCGACCTCAGCGTCACCGCCGTGGCGGCAGAGTTTGGTACGCCGGCGTACGTGCTCGACGAGGGCGACATGCGCGCCCGGTGCCGCGACTTCCTGTCCGCCTTCGCCGGATGCGACGTGTACTACGCGGGCAAGGCGTTCCTGTCCAAGGCGGTCGTGCGGATCATCGCCGAGGAGGGGCTGCACCTCGATGTGTGCTCCGGCGGCGAGCTGCGGGTGGCGCTGTCGGCGGGGATGCCGGCGGAGCGGATCGGCTTCCACGGCAACAACAAGTCCGTCGACGAGCTGACCCGGGCGGTCGAGGCCGGGGTGGGGCGGATCATCGTCGACTCGTTCCAGGAGATCGACCGGCTGTCCGCGATCGTGCGCTCCCTGGGGGTTTCTCAAAAAGTCCTCATAAGGGTGACGGTCGGCGTCGAGGCGCACACCCACGAGTTCATCGCGACCGCGCACGAGGACCAGAAGTTCGGGTTCTCGCTGGCGGGCGGGGCGGCCCTGGACGCCGCCCTGAAGATCATCGACGAGGACGTGCTGGATCTGCGCGGGCTGCACTCGCACATCGGTTCGCAGATCTTCGACACGAGCGGCTTCGAGGTGTCGGCGCGGCGCGTACTGGGGCTCCAGGCGCAGATCCGCGACGCGCGCGGGGTCGAGCTGCCCGAGCTGGACCTCGGCGGCGGCTTCGGCATCGCGTACACGACGCAGGACGACCCGTCGGCGCCGTCCGACCTGGCCAAGCGGATCGACAAGATCGTTTCTGACGAGTGCGAGACGCAGCGGCTGGAGGTGCCCCGGCTGTCCATCGAGCCGGGCCGGGCGATCGTCGGGCCGGCCGTCTTCACCCTGTACGAGGTGGGCACGGTCAAGGACGTCGACGGCATCCGGACGTACGTGAGCGTCGACGGCGGCATGAGCGACAACATCCGGACCGCGCTCTACGACGCGTCGTACTCCGCCACGGTGGCCTCCCGCGCCTCGTCCGCGCCACCGATTCTCGCCCGGGTGGTGGGAAAACATTGCGAGTCTGGGGACGTGGTCGTGAAGGATGAATTCCTGCCCGCCGACGTGCAGCCCGGAGATCTTCTTGCCGTGCCCGGCACGGGCGCGTACTGCCGGAGCATGGCGAGCAACTACAACCACGTGCCTCGACCACCGGTGGTCGCGGTCCGTGACGGACGGGCGCGGGTGATCGTCCGGCGGGAAACCGAGGACGACCTCTTGGCATTGGATGTGGGATGAAGTCTCTTCGCCTGGCGCTGCTCGGCTGCGGCACAGTGGGCTCCGAGGTAGTGCGCCTGCTGCACGAGCAGGCCAGCGACCTCACCGCCCGGATCGGCGCACCGGTGGAGTTGGCCGGCATCGCCGTACGGCGGTCCGGGCGCGACCGCGGCGACCTGCCCGTCGACCCCGCGCTCTTCACGACCGACGCGCTCGGCCTGGTCAAGCGCGACGACGTCGACGTGGTGGTCGAGGTGGTCGGCGGCATCGAGCCGGCGCGTACGTGGCTGGTCGAGGCGCTCAAGCGCGGCAAGAGCGTGGTGACCGCCAACAAGGCGCTGCTCGCCGAGGACGGCGGCACGCTGCACGACGCGGCCACCGAGGGCGGCGCCGACCTCTACTACGAGGCGTCGGTCGCCGGCGCGATCCCGCTGCTGCGCCCGCTGCGCGAGTCGCTGCACGGAGACCGGATCACACGGGTCACGGGCATCGTCAACGGCACCACCAACTTCATCCTGTCGGCCATGGACGCGACCGGCGCCGGGTTCACCGAGGCGCTGGAGGAGGCCACCGCGCTCGGGTACGCCGAGGCCGACCCCACCGCCGACGTCGAGGGCTTCGACGCGGCGGCCAAGGCGGCGATCCTCGCGTCGCTGGCGTTCCACAGCCGGGTGAGCGCCGCCGACGTCTACCGCGAGGGCATCACCGAGGTCACCGCCGCCGACGTGGCGAGCGCCAAGGAGATGGGCTGCACGATCAAGCTGCTGTGCATCGCCTCCCAGATCGCCGGCTCGGTGAGCGTGCGGGTGCACCCGGCCATGATCCCGCGGTCGCACCCGCTGGCCAGCGTGGGCGACGCGTTCAACGCGGTCTTCGTCGAGGCCGAGGCCGCGGGGCAGCTCATGTTCTACGGCCGGGGCGCGGGCGGCGCACCCACCGCCAGCGCCGTCCTCGGCGACATCGTCGCCGTCGGGCGCAACCGCCTAGCCGGGGTACGCGCCGCGAGCGAGTCCGCGTACGCCGACCTGCCGATCCGGCCCATGGGCGAGGCGGTCACCCGCTACCACATCAGCCTCGACGTGGCCGACCGCGCCGGCGTACTGGCCGCGGTGGCGGGCGTCTTCGCCAAGCACGACGTGTCGATCGCGACGGTGCGCCAGTCCGGGCGCGGCGACGAGGCGGTGCTGGTGATCGTCACGCACGGCGCCCCGGACGCGGCGCTCGCGGCGACGGTGCGCGAGCTGCAAGCGCTCGACGTGGTCCGCGCGATCGCGAGCGTGCTCCGCGTGGAGGGTGCCGTTTAGCGCTACAAGTGCAAGGAAGGGCCCCTTGTTATGCAAAAAGCGATAACAAGGGGCCCTTCCTTGCACTTAGGCGAGGTCTAGCGCGCGGGCGGCGGCTAGCACGTCGAGCTGGATGGTGGTGGGCGACGGGGCGGTGGAGATAGCCCACTCAGGGTCTTTAAGCCCATGCCCGGTAACCGTGCAGACGATCGTGGAGCCGCGCGGCACCCGCCCGGCCTCGGCCTCCTGGAGCAGGCCGGCCACGCTCGCCGCGCTCGCCAGCTCGACGAAGACGCCCACCTCGCGGGCCAGCAGCCGGTACGCGGCGAGGATCTGCCGGTCGGTCACGGCGGCGATCAGTCCGCCGGACGCGTCGCGGGCGTCGATCGCCTTGGTCCAGCTCGCCGGGTTGCCGATCCGGATGGCGGTGGCGATCGTGGACGGCTCGCGGACCGCCTCGCCGTTGACGATCGGGGCGGCGCCGGACGCCTGGAAGCCGTACATCTTGGGCTTGCGGGTGGCGTTGCCGGCGGCGAAGTCCTCCTGGTAGCCCAGCCAGTACGCGGTGATGTTGCCGGCGTTGCCGACCGGCAGGCAGTGGATGTCGGGGGCGTCGCCGAGCGCCTCGACGATCTCGAACGAGGCGGTCTTCTGGCCGTGGATGCGGTCGATGTTGACCGAGTTGACCAGCGCGACCGGGTAGTCGAGCGAGAGCTTGGAGGCGAGCGCGAGGCAGTCGTCGAAGTTGCCGCTGACCTGCAGGAGCCGGGCGCCGTGCACGAGCGCCTGGGCGAGCTTGCCGAGCGCGATCTTGCCCTGGGGCACCAGCACCGCGCAGGTGAGCCCGGCGCGGGCCGCGTACGCCGCCGCGGACGCGGACGTGTTGCCCGTGGAGGCGCAGATGATCGCCTTGGCACCCGTCTCGGCCGCCTTGGACACGGCCACCGTCATGCCGCGGTCCTTGAACGAGCCGGTCGGGTTGGCCCCCTCCACCTTCAGGTAGACGTCGCAGCCCAGCCGGGACGACAGCACCGGAGCCGGTACGAGCGGCGTGTTGCCCTCGTGCAAGGTGATCACCGGGGTGGCTTGCGTGACCGGCAACCGCTCCCGGTACTGCTCGATAAGGCCCCGCCACATGGCGCTCTCCCGTCTTACCCGCGATAGTCACGTCCAGGATGCCCCACTCTCCCGGTTAGGTGTGATCCCCACCCGGTCATACCCAACTACCGGGACGGACGTCCTAGCCCGTGGCGAGCCGGGGACCGCTATCGTGAGTCGCCGCATCCTCCCGCGCACCCACCCCCAGGAGTGAGCTCGAACATGTCTTTGTTCGCCAGACTCAGCCTTGCCAACCGCGGTCTGGTCGCACTCGCCGCGGTGATCGTCACCGTGTTCGGGGCGTTCGCCATCCCCTCTTTGAAGCAGCAACTCCTTCCGTCGCTGGAGTTTCCGGCGGCATTCGTCGTCGTGCCGTACGCCGGCGCGGCACCGGAGATCGTCGAGCAGCGCGTCACCGAGCCGATCGAGAACGGCATCCAGGGCATCCCGGGTCTGTCCACGGTGACCTCCACGTCCCGGGAGGGCTCCGCGACGCTGCAGGTCGAGTTCGAGTTCGGCACCGACCTGGACGCGGCCGTCAACCGGTTGCAGACGTCGCTCAACCGGGTCGAGGCGCAGCTGCCCACCGGCGTGGAGCCGCAGGTCTTCGCCGGCAGCACCGATGACCTGCCCGCCGTCGTCCTGGCCGCCGCCAGCACCGACGGTGGTGAGGAGACGGATCTCGCCGACCAGTTGACCCGTACCGTCGTACCCGAGCTTGAAGCGATCGACGGAGTCCGCACTGTCGAGGTGACCGGGACCCGCGATCAGGTCGTGGTGATTTCGCCGGACCCGGCGAAGCTCGCGGCCGCACGGATGGACACGCGCGCCATCGCCACGGCCCTGGAGGCGAACGGCGTCGCGCTCCCCGCCGGCGGGTTGACCGCTGACGGCCGGACCCGCACCATCCAGGTGGGTACGCCGATCGGGTCCATCGAGGACATTCGCGAGCTGTGGTTGACGTCGACCACGCCGGGTGTCGCGCCGGTCAAGCTCGGCGCGGTGGCCACAGTGGATGAAGAGTTGGCCGCGCCGACCGGATTCACCCGCACGAACGGCAGCGACAGCCTCGGCATCGCGGTCACCGCTGCGCCGGACGGCAACGCGGTGGAGATTTCCCGCGAGATCCGCGACAGGCTGGCCGACCTCGGCAAGAAGTCGGGCGCGGACCTGACCGTGGTCTTCGACCAGGGGCCGTTCGTGGAAAAGTCCATCGACAGCCTGACCACCGAGGGCCTGCTGGGCCTGCTGATGGCCGTGCTGGTGATCCTGGTCTTCCTGCTTTCGGTGCGCTCCACATTGGTCACCGCGGTGTCGATCCCGCTGTCGGTTCTGGTGGCGCTGATCGCGCTGTGGGTCGGCGACTACTCGCTCAACCTGCTCACACTCGGCGCACTCACCATCGCCGTGGGCCGGGTGGTCGACGATTCCATCGTCGTTTTGGAAAACATCAAAAGACATCTGGGGTACGGCGGTGACAAGCGCCGGGCGATCCTCGACGGTGTACGGGAGGTGGCCGGCGCGGTGACCGCGTCGACGCTGACCACGGTGGCGGTGTTCGCCCCGATCGCGCTGGTCGGCGGGTTCGTGGGGCAGCTCTTCGCGCCGTTCGCGATCACGGTGACGGTGGCGCTGCTCGCGTCGCTGCTCGTCTCGCTGACCGTGATCCCGGTGCTGGCGTACTGGTTCCTGTCGTCGGCGACCAGCGCGGGCGACGAGGCGTCCCTGCGGCAGGCGGCCGACGAGCGGGAGCGGACCAGCTTCCTGCAGCTCGCCTACCTGCCGGTGATCGGGTTCGCCATGCGCCGGCGGTGGGCCACCGTGGGCATCGGGCTGGTGGTGCTTTTCGGCACGTTCGGGCTGTCCCGGGCGCTGGACACGAACTTCCTCGACGACTCCGGCCAGGACACCTTCACGATCACCCAGGAGATGCCGGCCGGCACCAGCCTGGCGGCCACCGACCAGGCGGCGCGCGCGGTCGAGGGGCTGCTGGGCGACACCGGCGAGGTCGAGTCGTATCAGGTGACGGCCGGGGGCGGCCGGGCGCCGTGGGAGGGTGGCGGGGTAACCACCGCCAGCTTCTCGGTCACCGTCAAGGACGGCGTGGACGCCGGCGCGGTGCAGGACACGCTGCGGCGGAAGCTGGACGGCTTCAGCGGCATCGGTCAGCTCACCGTGGGCGCCGGCTCGACGTCCGACGAGCTGGCGGTCGTGGTGCAAGCCAGCGACCCGGCCGCGCTCGCCCAGGCCACCAACCAGGTGCAGCAGGCCATGAGCGGCACGCCGGACGTCGACCAGGTCAGCAGCAGCCTGGCCACGGACGTGCCGCGGATCGACGTCGTGGTGGACCGGGCGGCGGCGGCCAAGTACCGGCTGTCCGACGCCGGGGTCGGCCAGCTCGTGGGGCAGGCGTTCCGCGGCCAGCCGATGGGCCAGGTCGCCCTCGACGGAGCCGAGCACGACGTGCTCCTGCGCTCCAGCGGTGCACCGGCCACGGTGGACGAGCTAAGGGCGTTCCGGATCGGCGCGATCAAGCTCGACGACATCGCGGACGTGACCGAGGTGGCTGGCCCGGCAGAGGTGACCCGGATCGACGGCGCGCGCAGCGCCACGGTCACCGGCACCGCGACCGGGTCGGACGTGGGCGCGGCGACCGAGGCGCTGACCGCGAAGCTGGCGGCGCTCGACATGCCGGACGGCGCGACTTACGAGATCGGTGGCGTCAGCGCGGACCAGCGAGAGGCGTTCGCCGACCTCGGGCTGGCGGTGCTCGCCGCGATCGCGATCGTCTTCCTGATCATGGTGGCGGCCTTCCGGAGCATCGTGCAGCCGGCGATCCTGCTGGTGTCGATCCCGTTCGCCGCGACGGGGGCGATCAGCCTGCTGCTGATCACGGGCACGCCGATGGGCGTACCGGCACTGATCGGCATCCTGATGCTGGTCGGGATCGTGGTCACCAACGCGATCGTGCTGCTGGACCTGATCAACCAGTACCGCGCGCAGGGCATGCCGGTGCAGGAGGCGGTGGTCGAGGGTGGCCGGCGTCGCCTGCGGCCGATCCTCATGACGGCGATCGCGACGATCTTCGCGTTGCTGCCGATGGCGCTCGGGCTGACCGGCGAGGGCGGGTTCATCTCGCAGCCGCTCGCGATCGTGGTCATCGGCGGCCTGATCAGCTCCACGCTGTTGACGCTCGTGCTGGTGCCGGCGCTCTACATGCTGGTCTACGGCCGCCGCACCATGCCGGCGACCGCGGCGTCGGCGCAGCGCGTCCCGAACGGCAACGGGACGCTCGTCGCCCCGCCGCCGTCGAGGCCGTCGGCGGCGTTGATCGAGGGCACCGATCAGTTCGAGGTGCTCCGCCTACCAAAGATCAAGAAGCCCTCTTCCTAGCGATCAAGGTAACGTACGCGTACGTGGCGTCTCCCCTCTCGGTCCTTACTCATAACCGGGACTTCCGCAACCTCTTCGTGGCCGAGCTGGTGGTGTTCGGCTCGGACTGGTTCGTGATGGTGCCGCTGCTGGTCCTGCTCCCCGAGCTGACCGGCAGCGGCCTCTGGGGCGGGCTGGTGCTCGCCGTCGACACCGGCCTGATCGCGCTGCTGCTCCCGCTCACCGGTACGGTCGCGGACCGGATCGACCGCAAGAAGATCCTGGTCGGGGCCAACATCGGCGCGCTGCTCGCGGTGCTGCTCCTGCAAGGGGTACGGGGTGCCGGCGCCGGCTGGATCGCGTTGGGCGCGATCGGGGCGCTGGCCGTGGCCAAGTCGTTCTACTCGCCGGCCGCGACGGCGGCGCTACCCAACGTGGTGGACGCCGTGGACCTGCCCGCCGCCAACGCGGCCTCCGGCTCGGCGTGGGGCACGATGGCGGTGGTCGGCGCCTCGCTCGGCGGCGTGCTGAGCTCCGCCTTCAGCCCGTACACCTGCTTCTGGGTGGCCGCGGTGGGGCTGGCGGTGGCGGCGGGCCTGGAGTGGCGGATCCGCCGCCCGCTGCAGGCCCCGCGGGAGCACACCGAGGCGGCGCCGCGGACCTGGACGGCGATCCGCGAGTCGCTGGCCTACATCGGGCACCGGCCGCGCGTGCTCGCGCTGGTCACGGTCAAGTCCGCGGTCGGCCTGGGCAACGGCGTGCTCACCGTCTTTCCCTTGCTCGCGGGGCGCTTCGGGGTGGGCGCGGTGGGTGCCGGGCTGCTCTTCGGCGTACGGGGCGCGGGGGCGCTGGTCGGGCCGCTCACGATGCGCCGCGTGCTGAACCACCGCTCCTGGCTGCTGCCCGGCCTGGCGCTGTCCATGTCCGCGTACGGGCTGGCCTATATGGGCGTGGCCGTCGCACCGTGGTTTCCGCTGGTGCTGGCGCTCGTCTTCGCCGCGCACTTCGCCGGCGGCACCAACTGGATCCTGTCCAACTTCGCGCTCCAGGGCGAGGTGCCCGACCGGTTGCGCGGCCGCGTCTTCGCCGCCGACCTCATGCTGGCGACCCTCACGATCTCGGTCAGCCAGCTCGTCGTGGCGACTCTGGTGGACCACGTCGACGAGCGGATCCTGCTCGTGGGCTGCGGCGCGATAACCCTGGTCTACGCCGTCGGCTGGGCGCTGGCCACCCGCGGTCTGCGCCGTGCTCCCGTGCCCGCCGTCGAGGAGCGTCCCTGATCAACTGGCCGACAGGGCCTCCGTCGGGGAGAGTCGGGCGGCGCGTATCGCGGGGTACAGGCCGGCCACCACGCCCACCGCCAGCGTCACGCCGAGGCCGGCGGCCATCGCCAGTGGGGGTACGACCGTGGGCCAGCCCTGGAAGGCGGCGTACGCGCTGGTGACGCCGCTGCCCAGCACGGTACCGCCGGCACCGCCCAGCGCGGACAGCAGCAGCGCCTCGGCCAGGAACTGCCCGCGGATCTGCCCCCGGGTGGCGCCGAGGGAGCGGCGTAGGCCGATCTCGCCACGCCGTTCCAGCACCGAGATGACCATGGTGTTGGCGACGCCGACCCCGCCGACGAGGAGGGCCACCGCGCCCAGCCCGAGGAGCAGGCCGCGCAGCGTGGTGTCGGTGGCCTGCTTGGCGGCGAGCGCGTCGGAGGGGCGGGAGACGCGGACCTCGTTGGGCGCACCCGGGTTGGCGGTACGCCCGAGCACGTCCCGTACGGCCGTCACCTGGCTCTCCAGCACCCGCACGTAGACGGTGGTCGGGTGCCCGTCGAAGCCCAGATAGGACGTGGCGGAGGCCCATCCCACGAGGGCCGCGGAGTCCAGCTCCGGCGCCAAAGGTACTGGATCCAATATCCCGACTACGGAGTACCACTCGTCGCCCAGCCACACCCGCATGCCCACCCCGGGTACGTCGAGCCGGCGCGCGGCGGTCGCGCCGAGCACCACCCCCGGGTACGTCGCCGTGGCGTTGTTCAGCCACGCTCCGCTGTGGACGGCGCCGCCGACGGTGCCGAGCAACCCCGGCTCGGCGGCCAGCACGGCGACGCTGCCGGTCTGCCCGCGCGGGATGTGGTCGTTGCGGTACACCGACGCGGCGAGCTCTGCCGTCGCGCTGACCGCCTCGACCGGCGCGATCCGGCCGACCATCGCGACCGACTCCGCGGGCAGCTTCGCGTCCTGCCCGCTCGCGGTCTCGCCCGGCGCGACGGTGAGCAGGTTGGTGCCGAGGCGCTCCAGCGTGCGTTCCAGTTCGGCCCGGCTGGACGTGGAGATGCCGACCACGGCGAGCATCGCGGCGATGCCGATCGCGATGCCCAGCGCGGAGAGGATGACCCGCAGCGGCCGGGAATGCAGGCCCGCGGCCCCCAGCCGGAGCAGGTCGGCCGGGCCGAGCCGGGCGGCCTTCACACGACCCTCCCGTCGCGCATCTCGACCTGGCGGGGGAGCGAAGCGGCGATCTGCCGGTCGTGGGTGATGACGACGACCGTGGTGCCGGCCGCGTGCAGGTCCCGCAGCAGGGCCATCACGCCGGCGCCGGATGCCGAGTCGAGGTTGCCGGTGGGCTCGTCGGCGAGCAGCAACGCGGGTTCGCCGACCACCGCGCGGGCGATGGCGACCCGCTGGCGCTCGCCGCCCGACATCTCATGTGGACGGTGGCGCAGCCGGTGGCCGAGGCCGACCCGTTCCAGCGCCACGGCCGCCTGCTGGCGTCGCTTCCGGCGCGGTACGCCGGCGTACAGCAGGCCGTCGGCGACGTTATCCAGGGCCGGCACGCCGGACGCCAGGTGGAACTGCTGGAAGACGAACCCGATCCGGCGCGCCCGCAGCGCGGACACCTCCCGGTCGGAGAGCGCCGCCACGTCGTACCCATCAATGTGGACGGTGCCGGACGACGGGCGGTCGAGCGTGCCGGCCAGATGCAGCATCGTGGACTTGCCCGAGCCGGACGGGCCCACGATGCCGGCCAGCTCGCCGTACCCGATGCTCAGGTCGACCTCGCGCAGCGCGTGCACGCCGCCCGGATAGCTCTTCGACACCCGGCTCAGCTCGATGACCCCGCTCACTCCGGGACCCCCACGGTCATGCCCTCGGCGAGGCCGTCGCCGCTCACCTCGACACGGCCATCGGCGAACAGGCCCGCCTCCACCGCCACGATCCGGGACGTGCCGCCGGAGACGACCTCCAGGCCGTACCCGCCCTCGGCGAGCGCCAGCAGCGCGGCGACCGGCACGGTGAGCACGTCCTTGCGCTGGCGGGCGGTGTATTTCACGGTGACCGGGCCGCGTTCCAGCTTGCCGAGCGCCTTCTGGTCGGCGATGGACACGGTGACGTTGATGGTGGGTTGGCCTTGTCCCTCGGCCGCCGGTGCCGCCGTTTCGTTGGCCACGGCGCCCACCTTGCCGGCCACGGTCTTTCCGTCCGGCAGCGTCACGGTCAACGGCGTGCCCTTGGCGGCCCAGGCCGCCTCGCCGGCACCCGTGGGCACGATGACGACCCGGGTGCTGCCGGTGTACGACACGACGTCGCCGGTCGCGCTGGCGCCTACCCGGACCAGCCGCTCCGCGACGCGTACCGCGCCGGGGGAGTAGACGACCTGGTCCTTGTCGACGGTGCCGGTCTCCGGCCGGCCCAGCTCCTTTTGCCAGCGCTTGACGGCGGCGGTGGTGGACGCCGTGAAGACATCGTCCACATTGAAGCCTTCATAGCCGAGCGCGGACAGGTTCTGCTCGAACTGGATCACGTCCGAACCGGTGACGTTCTCGGCCAGCGGTCGGTACATCGGCAGCGCACCGTACAGGAGCACCACCGGCAGCTCGTCGGCGCGCAGCAGGGCCTCGCCGCGGCGCACCGTCGCGCCCGGCTCGGGCAGCCAGGTCACCGTGCCGGCGGCGGTCGAGGCGAGCGGAATGGCCGTGCCGTAGCTCAGCTCACCGGCCAGCGAGGCGGACTCCACCAGCGTCTGCCGGGTCACCGTGACCGTCGTCGCCGGCCCCGTACGGTCCGTCGCCGGCTCCTGCGTACCCCGGCCGCCGAGGCCGAGCGTCGCCGCGCCGGCCACCGCGAGGGCGGCGGCCCCGAGGACCGCCGCCAGCACCTTGCCTCTCATCCCTGGTACGTCGCGTTGGGGTTGGGGGTCCCCTCGGGACGCCCTTGTAGGACCGGGTCACAGATCTGCATGGCCCGGATGGTTACCGCCTGCTCCTGCGGGCTCGCCTCGCCGCTGCCCCAGTTCTGCGGGAAATTGCCGTTGGCGTCGGGGTCGGGGTAGTCCGGCTGGCCGTTCTCGCGCATGCACTTCGCGTACTCGCGCCGGTTGGCGATCTGCTCCGGCGTGGCCGGCTCCTCCTCCGGCTCCAGCGCGGCGGGGACCTCCATCTGGAACTGCTCGCACGCTTCCTGCGCCGCGATGTTCTGGGGGTTGGCCTTGTTCTTCCGGTTGTCGTCGTCGCTGAAGTGGATCTGGCCCTTGGCGTCCGGGTCCGGAAAGTCGAAGCCCTGCTCGCGCATGCACGCCACCCACTTGCGCTGCGCCTCGACGTACTCGGCGACGCTGCCGCTGCCGTTTCCGGGCGAGGCGGACGCGGTGGGACCGCCGGTAGCGGCCGTGGCCACCGCCGGTGCCTCGTCGCCGCCGCAGCCGGCCAGCAAAAAGGACAGCGTGATCCCCGCCGCCACTATGGCGGCGCGTGTGCGGGTCATTGGTTACCTTCCTGGAGTGGGGACCGGCGACCAATGCCGGCCGTCGGTGGAGCCGTAGATGCTCCGATCCGGTCCGTAACTGTGGGTGTAGAACCAGCCGTCCGCGGCACGCCGTACCGGGGAGACCGCGCCGGGCAGGCCGTCGAGGGTGATTGGCCGGTAGCCGTCGGCGCCGGCGGCGAGCCAGCGCACCTCGTCCAGCGGTTCCCCGCTTACGTTCTGGGACAGCATGTGCGTGCCGTCCGCGGCCACGAACGACCCGTCGCCGCCGTTGACGGTGTCGATGGTGGCGAGCAATTCCGGCGCGCCACTGGCCTGGACGCGGTATGCGGAGCGGCTCGCCGCCCCGGTGCCGCGGGTGACGGCGTACGCCGTCCGCCCGTCGGCGGTGGTGGAGATCCGCACCGGGTCGCAGCGCAGGGCGCCGCCGGGCGGGTCCGGAATTCCGCGGGTGGCCCAGGTGTGGCCGCCGTCCGCGCTCATCGAGACGGTGGGCCGGCAGGGCTTGCCGGTCGTACCGGCTATCCACAGCACGCCCGCGGTGTTCCCTACCGGACCGGCGAGGAGCGTGCCATCGGGCTGCATGGATAGTGGCGCGTACATCTTGGATTTTGGATCCACGGCGTACACCTGGCAGGCGCCCTCGTCGGGCGTCGCGCAGATCGCCGCCCCACCCGCTGGCACCGCGTCCAGCGCCTTGGGTGCCCGCGTGGCCGCCGACCAGGTGCGGCCGCCATCGACGCTGACGGTGAGCGCCGCCTTGGGCCCGACCACGACCAGCGTCTGCCGGTCGACAAGAACGAGGTCGACGATTTCGATCTTGGGGCCGCGTGCCTGCCACGTGTCCCCGCCGTCGTCGGAGGCGACCAGCCGGACCCAGGTCTTGTTGCACGACCCGTCGGGGCACGCCGGATACGCCGCGTAAATGTGCTCGGCGTCGGCCGCGCCCACCCACTGCACCGGCCCGCTCACGTCCGGCGCCGGCACGGTGGAATCGGCCGGCGCGGGCGCCGCGCCATCCCGGGTCGTCGTGATCGCACTGCCCACGCCCACCGCGGCCACCAGGGCCACCGCGGCCACCACGCTCTTCACGATCCCATTCCGGGTACGCCGGCGGCGGCCGGCCGTGTACACGTCGTCGGCGACGAGGTAGCTCGGCGGCGACGGCGCCTCCGCGACTTCGTCGAACATCTCCCGCAGCCCGGTCACCATGCCCCTTACGTCCACCCACTAGTTCGGCGGGCGGCTCTATCGAGTCGCCCAGGATCCGGCGCAGCGCCTCCAGCCCGCGGGCGGTCTGGCTCTTCACGGTCCCCTGGGAGCACCCCAGGACCGCTGCCGTCTCGGCCACGTCGAGCCCCTGGTAGAACCGGCACACCAGGGTCACCCGCTGGCGCGGCGGCACCTGGCTCAGCGCCCGCTCGAAGAGCAGCCGCCGGGCCACCCCCTCGGCGTCGTCGTCCGCGCCGGCCACCTCCGGCGGCTCGGCGACCGTGCGCTCGCGGCGCCGCCACACCCGGCGCGTCTCCGCCAGGTACGCCCGCACCAGGCAGGTGCGCACGAAGGCGTCGAGCGCCTGCGGATCGCGGACCTTGTGCCACGCCGCGGCCAGCCGGATGAAGGCGGCCTGCGTGAGGTCGTCCGCCCAGTGCCAGTCGCCGCAGATCAGGTACGCCGTCCGCCGCACCACGTCCCGCCGGGCCGCGAAGTACTCGGTGAACTGGCGTCGATCCTCATGCTCGTCGCTGCGCATCCCGCTCCCTTCACCCCCTAGGTGCTCCGGCGCCACCGGGCGGGTTGCACGGGGCGGGCGGGAATTCTTCCGCCCCGCGTCGATCAAGGACTTCCGCGTCGATCAAGGGCAAACGGTCGTGGATTGGAGATCAAAGTACGACCATATGCCCTTGATCGACGCGGAAGTCCTTGATTTAGCATGGGGCGGTGGGGTTGAGGTTTGAGGACGGGGTGGTGCGCGTACGCGTGCCGGCGACGAGTGCGAACCTGGGCCCCGGGTTTGACGCGCTCGGTCTGGCGCTGGCGCTGTACGACGATGTCTCCGCCCGGGTGACCCCCACGGGCTGCACCGTCGCGGTGACCGGGGAGGGCGCCGGCGAGTTGCCCACCGACGCGTCCCACCTGGTGGTACGGGCGATGCTGGCGGCGTTCGACGAGATGGGTGGGCGGCCGGCCGGGTTGGCCGTGGAGTGCGTCAACCGGATCCCACAGGCGCGCGGCCTCGGGTCGTCGTCGGCCGCCATCGTGGCGGGGATCCAGCTGGCCCGCGGGCTCGTCGCCGATGCCGGGCGGCGGCTCGACGGCGCGGCCGCCCTGCGCCTCGCGGCCCGCATCGAGGGCCATCCGGACAACGTTGCCCCTTGTCTGCTTGGTGGGTTCACCGTCGCCTGGACCGAGGAGACGGGATCGATCGCCGTATCGCTGCGACCGGCGGCCGGCGTACACCCGACAGTTTTTGTGCCTGCGGAGCGCGGGTTGACCGCGGAGGCCCGGGCGGCGTTGCCGGCGAGCGTGCCCCACGCGGACGCCGCGCATGCGGCGGGCCGGGCCGCGCTGCTGGTCCACGCGCTGACCGCGGAGCCGGCGCTGCTTTTCGCGGCGACCGAGGACCGGCTGCACCAGGCGTATCGAGCCCCGGGGATGCCGGAGACATTTTCCCTGGTCACGGCGCTGCGGGCGGCCGGCGTGGCGGCTGTGGTCAGTGGTGCGGGGCCGACCGTGCTGGCGCTTTCGGCGGTGCCGGAGGGGTTCGAGGCGGGAATGGGCTGGGTCGGGTATCCGTTGGGAGTAGATGTCACCGGTGCCTGGGTTGAAGGGGTACACTGGGACACGCCGAGCGGGACCCTGTTGCCGCAGGTCGGATGAGTTGATTACGCTCTAGGCCAAGCACAGCCGCGAGGCAATAGATCTCTGCGTGGCGGCGCACCCCGAAGCATTCGGCGGTCAGTTCGTCTTACCCGCTGCTTAGGCCCACCGCTGCTGTGTTACAAACTCCCGCCCTGTTCGCGAGGCGGGTGCACCGAGGCCGCCCGGCCACCAACAGGATCTTCGATCCGGGCAGCCCCGGCCTATCGAGGGAAGGAATCCATTGAGCGACACTACCGACGTGACGTCGGATGTCTCCAACGTCGCTGAACAGGCCGCCACCGGCAGCACGCGCCGCCGGCGCAGCGGCACCGGGCTGACGGCGATGCTGTTGCCGGAGCTGCAGAGCCTGGCCGCGTCGCTCGGCATCTCCGGTACGGCCCGGATGCGCAAGGGCGAGCTGATCGCCGCCATTTCTGAGCGCCAGAGCGGCGGCTCGGACGGCGGCAGCGCGCCGCGGCAGCGGGCCGAGGTCGCGGCCGCCGCAGCGCCGGCTCGCGAAGAGGTACGCGCCGAGGTGCGCGACACCACCGACAGCGAGCGTCGTGGCGGCGACGCGCCCGTCCAGTCTCAGGAGCCAGCTGCCGAGGGCGGCGAGGAGCGCACCCGGCGCCGGTCCAGCCGGCCCGCGGGTCCGCCGGAGTCCCGGCAGGAGTCCCGCACGGAGGCCGGCGGCGACGAGGCGGAGCGCGGTGAGCGGCCCGAGCGCGGTGACCGTGGCGACCGCAACGAGCGCGACTCACGCAACAGCCGCGACCGTGGTGAGCGGGGGCAGCGCGACTCACGCAACGACCGTGGCGACCGCAACGAGCGCAATGACCGCAATGACCGGGACCGCAACGACCGGGACCGCGACGGTGACGACGACGGCGACGACGGCAGTGGCCGGCGCAGCCGGCGCAGCCGCTTCCGCGACCGCCGGCGGGGCCGTGGCGAGCGCACCGAGAGCGGCAGCGGCACCAGCGGCGGTGGCGGCAACGAGCCGCAGGTGACCGAGGACGACGTGCTCGTGCCGGTCGCCGGCATCGTCGACGTCCTGGACAACTACGCGTTCGTGCGCACGACGGGCTACCTGTCCGGTCCCAACGACGTGTACGTCTCGATGTCCCAGGTCAAGAAGTACGGCCTGCGGCGCGGCGACGCGGTGACCGGTGCGGTGCGTACGAACCGCGAGGGCGAGCAGCGCCGCGACAAGTACAACCCGCTGGTCCGGCTGGACACCATCAACGGCATGGACCCGGACGAGGCACGGCGGCGGCCGGAGTTCTATAAGCTCACCCCGCTGTACCCGCAGGAGCGGCTGCGGTTGGAGACCGAGCCGCACATCCTGACGACGCGGGTCATCGACCTGGTCATGCCGCTGGGCAAGGGCCAGCGCGCGCTGATCGTCTCGCCGCCGAAGGCGGGTAAGACGATGGTGCTGCAGGCGATCGCGAACGCGATCACCCGCAACAACCCCGAGTGCCACCTCATGGTCGTCCTCGTCGACGAGCGGCCGGAAGAGGTCACCGACATGCAGCGGTCGGTCAAGGGCGAGGTCATCGCGGCCACGTTCGACCGCCCGCCGCAGGACCACACCACGGTCGCGGAGCTGGCGATCGAGCGGGCCAAGCGCCTGGTCGAGTTGGGTCACGACGTGGTCGTCCTGCTCGACTCGGTGACCCGGCTCGGGCGGTCGTACAACCTGGCGGCGCCGGCCAGCGGCCGGATCATGTCGGGTGGTATCGACTCGACCGCGCTGTACCCGCCGAAGCGGTTCCTGGGTGCGGCCCGCAACATCGAGAACGGCGGCTCGCTGACCATCCTCGCCACCGCCCTGGTGGAGACCGGGTCCATGATGGACACGGTCATCTTCGAGGAGTTCAAGGGCACCGGCAACGCCGAGCTCAAGCTCGACCGGAAGATCGCCGACAAGCGCGTCTTCCCGGCGATCGACATCAACCCGTCCGGTACGCGTAAGGAAGAGATTCTGCTCGCGCCGGAGGAGTTGGCGATCGCGCACAAGCTCCGCAAGGTGCTGCACTCGCTGGAGTCGCAGGCCGCGCTGGACCTCCTGTTGGACCGGCTCAAGCAGACCCGGACCAACATCGAGTTCCTCATGCAGATCGCGAAGTCGACACCGGGGGAGTAAGCACTCACCCGCTGACCAGGGCGTCCCTCATTGAGGGGCGCCCTGATCGTCTGTGATCGCACAGTCTGTCCGGTCTCCCTGTAACGCCGTGTGAAATTGTGCTCACACTGTGCGGCACGGGGGAACGTCAGCTGAGGAGGCGCAGATGACGGTGCCGGGCTATCGCAACGCGCCCGTGCCAGCCTGGGATCCGAACGAACCGGCCGATCTCGCGGAAGCCGAGGAGTTCCTCCGGCTCTGCTACGCCGAGCAGCCCAGGCTGGGCCCGGTAGAGCCGCGGCTCGCCGTGATCCGTGCGCAGGTCGCCGCGACCGGGTCGTACGTGCACACGACCGAGGAGCTGACCTGGGGCGCCAAGGTGGCCTGGCGCAACGCCAGCCGGTGCATCGGCCGGCTCTACTGGCGCAGCCTCGTCGTGCTGGACCGCCGCCGGGCGCGCACCGCCGAGGAGATCTACGCGCTGCTGGTACGGCACCTGTGTACCGCCGGCGACAGCAGCACGGTGCGGCCGGTGATCTCGGTCTTCGCGCCGGCGGTGCCGGGCCGCCCCTACGCCCGGGTGTGGAACGAGCAGCTCATCCGGTACGCCGGCTACCGCACGGCGACCGGTGAGGTGGTCGGCGACCCCCGGTACGCCGGCTTCACCGCCGCCATGCAGGCGCTGGGCTGGCGGGGCAAGGGGGAGGCGTTCGACGTACTGCCCCTGGCCATCGAGACGCCCATGGAGGGGGTCCGCCTCTTCGAGCTGCCCGAGCGGGCGGTGCTGGAGGTGCCGATCCTGCACCCGGAGCTCGGGTGGTTCGCGGAGCTGGGGCTGCGCTGGCACGCCGTACCGGCGATCTCCAACATGCGGCTGCGGGTGGGCGGGATGAACTACCCGCTGGCGCCGTTCAACGGCTGGTACATGGGCACCGAGATCGGCGCGCGCAACTTCGCGGATCCGGACCGCTACGACATGCTGCCGGTGGTGGCCCGGCGGCTCGGCCTGGACACGTCCCGGGAGTCGACGCTCTGGCGGGACCGCGCGCTGGTGGAGCTGAACAGGGCGGTGCTGTGGTCGTTCGAGCGCGTCGGCGTGAAGATCACCGACCACCACACCGAATCCGACCGGTTCCTCGCCCATCTGCGCAACGAGGCCCGGGCCGGGCGCGAGGTGCCGGCGGACTGGAGCTGGATCGTGCCGCCGATGTCGGGCGGGGCGACCGGGGTCTTCCACCGGTACTACCACGAGGCCGACCAGCGCCCGAACTTCTACCTGGATCCGCAGGCGAGCGCGCTGGCCAGCGGCGCGGTGTGCCTGCTGCACGGTCCGGCGCAGTGCGTCGCTTGAAATTTTCCTTCAAGTCATGCGGAAGCTATTGAAAGTTCTATGCGTCATCGGGTTGACTACGCGGCATGCGTCGTGTGCTCGTTCTCGCGTTGCTGCTGGCGTTCGTCGGTCCTGCTCCGGCAGTGGCTGCCCCGGCGGCGGCTGCTCCGGCGGTTGATGCTTTTGACGACATCGAGACCTACCGGCGCACCCGGCCGGTCGCGCCGGGGCTGGAGCTGACGTCGTTCGACCGGTACCACGCCGACGGGTGGCTGCGCGCCGACGCGCTCACCGCGGACCTGTCCGGCAAGCTGAGCGTCGACTACGTCAACTCGGGCGAGGTGGCCAAGACCGAGCCGCTCCGTGCCGCCGCCAACCGTGCCCGCGCGGTGGCCGCGGTCAACGGCGACTTCTTCGACATCAACAACTCCGGCGCGGCGCAGGGCATCGGCATCCAGAGTGGACGGCTCGTCCAGTCGCCGATCCAGGGCCGCAACAACGCCGTCGGCATCACCGCCTCGGGCGTGGGCCGCGTGGTGGAGGTGCACTTCGACGGCGCGGCGGCGCTGCCGGGCGGAAACCGGCTGGCGCTGACCCAGTTCAACAACATGGTGCAGCCCTCGGGAGTGGGGGTGTTCACGGCGCTGTGGGGCTCCTACGACCGCAAGCGCGCCGTCGAGGGTGCGGCCAGGGTGACCGAGGTCGTGCTCGCCGGCGGGGTGGTGACCTCCGTCGGCCCGGCGCCCGGTACCGGCCCCATTCCGGCCGGCACCACCGTCCTGCTGGGCCGCGAGGAGGGCGCCGACGCGCTGGCCACGCTCCAGCCCGGCGACCCGGTCGACGTGGCGTACGCGCCGAAGGCGTCGGACGGGAGCACCCTGAACGCGGCCGTCGGCGGCCGGCAGGTGCTCGTCAAGGACGGCGTACCGCAGGACATCGGCGACGCCACGCCCGAACCCCGTACGGCCGTGGGCTTCTCCGCCGACGGGCGGCGGATGTACCTGCTCACTGTGGACGGTCGCCAGGCCGACAGCCGCGGGGTCACGCTCACCGAGCTGGGCCGGCTCATGGCCGAACTCGGTGCGCACAACGCGCTCAACCTCGACGGCGGCGGATCGTCCACACTGCTCGCCCGCGAGCCCGGCCAGGCCGAGGTGCAGGTCGAGAACAGCCCGTCCGACGGCTCCGAGCGCCCGGTGCCCAACGGTCTCGCGCTCTACGCCGCCCCGGGTTCCGGCCGGCTCGCCGGCTACTGGGTGGAGACCGCCGCCGACCCGGCGGTCGCGCCCGGCACCGATCCGGTCCGCGGCGGCCACCCGGACCGCGTCTTCCCGGGCCTCACCCGCCGCCTCACCGCGGCCGGCTACGACGAGACGTACGGCCCGGCGTCCGGCTCACCCACCTGGCGGGCCACCCACGGGTACGTCGACGGCGCCGGCGTCTTCCGGGCGCTGCTGCCCGGCACGGCCACGGTGACCGCCTCCCGGGGACGCGCCTCCGGCAGCATCCGCCTCGACGTCCTCGGCCCGCTCGACCGTATCGGCACCACAGTGGAGCGTCTCGGGTACGGCACCGGTGGTGCGGGCTCGTTTGGCGTCGTCGGCTACGACAGCGACGGCAACAGCGCGCCGATCGAGCCGGCCGACGTGCGCCTGTCGTACGACACGTCGCTGCTGGAGATCACCCCGGCGGACAACGGATTCTTCGCCGTACGCGCCAAGAAGGACGTCGGTGGCGGGCTCGTCACGGTCCAGGTCGGACAGTCCACGGTGGCTTTGCCGGTGACCGTGGGCCTGGAGGACGTGCCGGTGGCGACGTTCGACGACGCGGCGAGCTGGAAGTTCAGCCACGCCCGGGCGGCGGGGTCGGTGGCGCCCGCGCCCGGCCACACCGGCACGGGCCTTTCGATGTCGTACGACTTCAGCCTCTCCACCGGCACCCGGGCCGCGTACGCCGACCCGCCGGCCTGGATCGAGGTGGCCGGGCAGCCGCAGGCGTTCGGCATGTGGATCTACGGCAACGGCACCGGCGAATGGGCCCGCCTGCACCTGCACGACGCGCTCAACCAGCAGCACGTGCTGAGCGGCCCGCTGATCACCTGGACCGGCTGGCGGTACGTCGAGATGGCCGTCCCGGCCGGCGTCCAGTACCCGGTGCGCATCCGTCGCTTCTACGTCGCCGAGACGCGCGCCAGCGTCCAGTACAAGAGCGCGGTGGTGATCGACGACATCGTGGCGAAGGTGCCGCCGACGGTTTCCCAGCCGCCTTCCTCGCCGCGGACCGATCGGATCGTGCTGCGGGACGGCACAGTGGACGGTGCTAAGTGGCGCTTCGCGGTGATGTCCGACGCGCAGTTCGTGGCCGCGGCCCCGGACAGCGACCTGGTCGCCCAGGCCCGGCGTACGCTGCGCGAGGTCAAGGCGGCCAAGCCGGACTTCCTCGTCATCAACGGCGACTTCGTGGACACCGCGACGACGGCCGACTTCGCGCTGGCGAAGCGGATCCTCGACGAGGAACTGGCCGGCGAACTGCCCTACTACTACGTGCCCGGCAACCACGAGATCATGGGCGCACCGCTGTCGAACTTCCAGGCCGTCTTTGGTGAGGCTTTTAGAACGTTCGACCACAAGGGAGTCCGGTTCGTCACCCTCAACTCGTCCACCGGCACGCTGCGCGGTGGCGGGTTCGACCAGGTGAAGCTGCTGCGTTCGGCGCTGGACTCGGCCCGCGCGGACCGGCGGATCCACACCGTCGTCGTGCTGGAACACCACCCACCGCGCGACCCCACGCCGGCCAAGGGCAGCCAACTCGGCGACCGCAAGGAGGCCGCCATGGTGGAGCAGTGGCTGGCCGACTTCGAGCAGGAGTGCGGCAAGGGCGCCATGTTCGTGGGTGCCCACGTCGGCACGTTCAACGCCGACCGGGTGGACGGTGTGCCGTACGTCATCAACGGCAACTCGGGCAAGGGCCCGTCGACCGCGCCGCACCTGGGCGGGTTCACCGGCTGGACGCACTTCGGCGTCGACTCCCGCGGCGACATCGTGGCGGAGACGCAGGCGCACGTGGACTCGCTGGCCTTGGACGCACCCGCGACCGCGCCGCGCGGTTCCGCGGTCGAGGTGTCGGCTGTCGTGGTGCAGGCCGGTCGCGAGGTGCCGGTGGCCGCGCCGGTCAGCGCCGACTGGACCGCGTCGCCGGGTGTCCACATCGGATCGCGGGCCGGCGTGCGGCCGTGGCACGTGGCGTGGTTCGACCCGTCGACGGGGCAGTTGGTCGGGTTGCGGTCGAGCGGCGCAGTGGAACTGGCCGTGACGGTGAACGGCGTGACAGCCCGGGACGTGGTCAACCTGGCTGCCTGAACCCGCGAGCGCCGCGCCCGCGGCGTGGTCGGGCCGCGCGTGTGGCGTGGTCGGGCCGCGCCTGCGGCGTGGTCGGGCCGCGCGTCGATCAAGGGCTTCCTCGTCGATCAAGGGCAAACGGTCGTGGATCGGAGATCAAAGCGCGACCATATGCCCTTGATCGACGCAGAAGTCCTTGATCGACGCGGGGCCGGAGGCGCGGCGGGGCGCGGCGGCGGCGCGGTGGGGCGGGGCGCGGCGGGGCGGGGTGCCCGCGGGAGCGCTAGAAGTCGCCCTCGGCGACCTGGAAGACGGTCAGGCCCAGCTCGCGCCACATGCGTACCACCTGCATCCGGTCGTCGAAGACGCCGACCACGTGGTAGCGATCGCGGATCTCGCGTTCGAAGATGTCGTGCTTGACCACCGCGTCCCGGCGGGTGTCGTCGAGGTCGCGCATGTAGAGCGCCTCGTACGGCACTCCGACGTGGCGGTCGAGCCACACCTTGGTAGCCGCCCGCGCCGACTCGTCGCGCCCGGTGCAGTACACGATGGCGTGGCCGGCGGCGTGCATCGCCCGCACCGCGGCGATCACCGCGTGGTGCGGCTCGTCCTGGCCGACCCGGCGCATGTCGTACGGGCTGCGCTTGCCCATCAGCGCCACGGTGCCGTCGATGTCCACCAGGACGATCTTGGGGGCGCCGGGCGGCGGGACGTACTCCGCGCCCTGGACGGCGGGCTCGACGTGCGGCACCGGCAGGGGGAGGGTGCGCCCGGCCAGGAAGTGGTCGTGCATCCGGCGGATCGCGGCCTCGCCGACCCGCTCGTTCTCCGGGCGGTCGGCGTCGCGCCGGACACACTCGTCCACAGGTACGTCGGTGAAGTCGTGCACCTCGAAGGTCGCGCCGAGGCGGGCGGCCATTTCGGCCCACTCCCGTACCGTCTTGGTGCGCAGGTTGGTGTCGTCGACGATCACGTCGGCGCGGGCCCGCAGCAGGGTCTCGACCTGGGCCCGCTGGACGGCCGTCACCTGCCCCTCCGCCCACTGGGTGTAGAGCCGGTCGCCGTGCAGCATCCGGCGCAGGTCGTCGCGGTTGACCCGGACCACGCCCGGTTGCAGCTTGCGGGCGAACGTGGTCTTGCCGGACGCGGGCAGCCCGCGCGTGATGATCAGTCGTGGCATCTCACCTCCAGGATGCCAGAGGGTGCCCCGGCTGAAGAATTTGTGCCTAGCCACGGAGGCGACTGCAAAGTATTTTCACGTCATGCAGGTTTCGCGTCGTGCCGTGTTGTCCACCGTTCCCGCGGCCGCGTTGCTGGCAGCGGTAGGGGCGCGGCCGGCGACCGCCGCGGTGAGTGCGGATTTCGCCACGCTGATGGACAACATGGTGGCGATGTTCGCCGGCACGGCGGAGTCCAGCGCCCACCCCGACGTCGCCGCGAAGCTGGCCACCATCGACTCGACGGCCCGGACCTGGCTGACCGCCATGGACCAGGCCGGTCCGGGCGAGCTGTTCGCGGGTTGGCCGCTGGGCACCAGCGACACCAACCTCAAACGGACGTCGCAGAGCCTTTACGAGATCGCGCTGGCCACCCGGGTACCGGGCTCGGCCCTGCACGGCGATGCCGTGGTGCAACGGCGGGTCGTCGACGGCCTGGCCCGGATGCACGGGAACTACTACGGCGACCAGGCGAAGGGGTACTACGGCAACTGGTTCAACTGGGAGATCGGCATCTCGACCGACGTCAGCCGGACGCTGGTGCTGCTGGCCGCGGAGCTTGGCGCGTACCGGCCCGACCTGGCGGCGACCTATGTCGCCTCGATGGACGCCTACCTGCGCAACGGCAGCAACGGGGACGTGGACCTGAATTCGCGCTTCCACACCGGCGCGAACCTCGCCGACATCACCGCCAACCGGATCCTGCAGGGCGCGGTCCTCGGCGACGGTGCCCGGGTCGCCAAGGCGGTCGCCGACCAGTTGACCGTGTTCGCCACCGTCGACCCGTACAACCTTCAACACGGTGTCACGGACGGGTACTACGCCGACGGATCCTTTATCCAACATTCATCCGTGGCGTACACCGGGTCCTACGGCAAGGCACTGCTGACCCGCGTGGTGCAGACCATCAAGACCCTCGACGGGACGAGCGTGGCGCACGGTGACGACCTGATGGGGGTGGTGCAGGGCTGGGTGGCCAACGGCTTCGCGCCGCTCATCTTCGAGGGCTATCTGATGGAGATCGTCAAGGGCCGCGCGGTGTCGCGGACCGGCACCGGGTACGCCGACGTGGCGCAGGTCATCGAGGCCGTCGTGGACCTGTCCGGCTACGCCCGCGGCACCGACGCCACGGCGCTGCGGGGATACGTCAAGTACCTGCGGCAGTCCTCCCGGGCATCCATCAACCCCACGACGTTCGTGTCGCCGGTCAGCATCGTCCGGTACGCCGATGTCCTCGCCGACGCTTCGACCGTGGCCAAGGACCTGAGCGCCGCCGAGCGCAGCGTCGCGTTCAACGCCATGGACAAGCACGTCCACCGGCGCCCGGGGTACGCCTTCGCGCTCGCCCGCAGTTCCAGCCGGATCAGCAAGTACGAGTACATGAACGGCGAGAACCTGATGCCCTGGTTCCAGGGCGACGGCGCGCATTACCTGTACCTGTCCGGACAGGATCAGACGCTGGCGTACGGCGTCGACCACTACACCACGGTCTCGCCCTACCGCCTGGCCGGCGTGACCGCCCCGGTGGAGAGCCGGCGCACCATCCCGCAGCTCTACGGCACCATGTGGTACGAGAACCCGGCGCTCGGGTTCACCTCGTCGTCCGAGTCGCAGAACAGGTACGTCTACTTCCCGCGCGGCACCAATGCGTTCTCCGGCGGCGCCGTGCTCGGTGCGTACGGCGTGGCGGGCCTGGTGCAGTCCGACGACTTCGCCTACGCGGCCAAGCAGGCCGGCGACCTGCCGGACGACTTCGTGGCCTATCGCAACGCCGGGGCCACCAAGTCGTGGTTCATGTTCGACAACGAGGTCGTCGTGCTGGCCGCGGGCGTGGGCGATGGCGCGGGCCGGGCGGTGACGACGACCGTCGACAGCCGGATCGCCGCGGTCTCCGACGAGGTCGTGCTGGGCGGGGCACGGCGGGACGGTGCGGCGTGGGCCGGCACGGGTACCGCGCGGCTGGCGTGGCTCCGTTACGCGAACGCGACGCTGGGTACGTCGGTGGGGTACGTGTTCCTCGACCACCAGCGGGCGACGGTCTCCCTCGACGAGGTGACGGCCAGCCGGCGCGTGGTGCGACTGTCCAATCCAGACGTTCAGGTGTCGAAGCGCGTGTTCTCGGTCGGGTACGAGCAGCCGGCCGGGGCGGCGCCCACCGCCATGGCGTACGCCATCGTCCCCAACGCCTCAGGTCAGCAGTTGAGAGCCTACGCCGGCGGACCGGTGGACGTACTGGTCAATACCACCCGCGTCCAGGCGGTCAAGCACCGCGGGCTGGGCCTCACCGGAGCCAACGCCTTCGCCGCCGGGCTCCACCACGCCGGACAACTGGCCATCGAGGGGCCCGCCTCGGTGATCGTGCGGACCACGTCCGGCGGTGTGACATCGGTCGCCGTGTCCGATCCGACCATGCAGCGCGACACCGTCGTGCTGACCGTCCGCGGCCGTACCATGCGGGTCATGTCGGCGGACCCGGCGGTTCGGGTCCGGCCATGCGCCGGCGGCACCCGGATCGAGGTCGCGACTCGGCACGCTTACGGGCGCACCTTCACCGCGACATTGCATTGAAAGATCACGCGGGAATGCGCCGATGGTGCCCCGCGTTCCACCGACTGGCCAGGCATGGCACACTGGTCAATCGGCCAAGGTTCCGGTTCACGCCACGATCCGACGGCGACCCGGCGACCAATTACGAGAGGACCGAGGCGAATGAAGCCCGACATCCACCCGCAGTACGTTGTGACCGAGGTCACCTGCTCCTGCGGTAACACCTTTACGACCCGCAGCACGGCGAAGAGCGGCGTGATCCACGTCGA